>CAMDAF010000063.1 GCA_945888525.1 Chitinophaga pinensis | reverse complement strand
GGAGACTCTACAAAATTTAGAGGAGGCAAATCGGGTAGATCATTAAAAGGTATGTTTTTATTATAAGTCATTAATGGTGAATTTAATAAAATAATTCGACATGTACATTGATTTTAAAGGTATCAATTCGACATGAATAAATTTTTATGGCGAAATTATTAAAATTTTTCGACATTTAAAAATATTTGTGTCGAATACTATAGCATCAAAAATGAATGATGTTGAAATTAATGCGTAATTTCAACATTAATTATTAAAAATGAGTTCAATTGATAACTCTTTTTGGAGCCCGTTTACGTATCAAGATTCCTGCATCTTGCAATTTTCTACCTAAAGGGTCAGATGCTGCTACCATTGAAAGATCTTGCTCTAAACCTAGCACAAATAGCACTTGCAAGTAGCTACCAATGGCAACGGTAGGAATCCCTTGTTCGATATTGTATACTGTTTTTCTACTTATACCTGCGCGCTCTGCAACTTGCTCCGCACTGAACTTTCTACGCAAACGAGCAAGCTGAATATGCTCCGCGAGAACTTTTAGTACTTTGAGGTTTTTGGGCAAGATAGCTGGTGATGTTTTCATGTAATGCGTCTTATAATATGCAAATATATTATTTTTAATCCATTTTATGACACATTATAAATATTTGTCGAAAAATTTAAAACTGCCTGTTAATTAGAGATACATACATCTCGGTTAGGCACCAAGACGCAAATTTCATTTTTCAGTTTAGTTTTAATCCTATTCTTATACTCTGAGTATAAAATTGTGCTTGTTTTTAAACCAGAGAAGCTCCAAGATCAACCAATGGCATAATTTTCACGCATTCAATTGTGCACATAAACGGATTTTCGTTGAGCGCTTTTTAGACTCTATAATAGCCCCACCTAACAAGGCGTTTCACGAAGTCTACCCCGCTCCATTCATGTCTGCTCATTCACACATTGTATCTACTCACTTAATATCAAACCGGATTAGACCAGGTTCAAAGGACTAAGTGCTGCAGTAAAACAATCTCGATTGCAGTAAAATATATTTTTTCACTTCTAAATGCAGTAATATTGTTATATCGTGAGATAGCCAAGCGCACTTAATTGAATGGTTCAATAAAAATCCAAACCAATAAATAGGTTAAATTCACAAAAAAAAAGACCGAAGAACCAGAATGCCATCGGATTTTAGCAGCTAAGAGAACATATAACTATACGCTTTTACATACAATTATAAATTTAATTGCTATTTTATATGTATTAACATACATTTTACTATATTTGTATTAAATAACTTCAAAAGCATATAATGAAACCGCTAGGGACCTTTCTCAAAGAAAAACGAAAACTTGCTGGACTCACGCAATTGGAGTTTGCAGAAAGATCCGGTGTTGCGCTCACGGTGATAAGGAAAATGGAACAGGGCAAGGAGAATTTAAATTTAGAAAAAGTAAATCATGTGCTTTCCATGTTCGGTCATTGCCTTGCTCCGGTTTCTATCAAAGACATTAAAAACAATCACAACAAGGACGATGAGAAAAGCTGAAATATTCTACCAAGACATTAAAGCAGGTATTCTAACAGAGACTGATGAAGGACATTTCATTTTCAAGTATGATGAGCAATACGTAATCGAGTATCCCCATCAGTTTTTAACCTTCACCATGCCCGTTATTAAGTACCCCTATCACGACAAGCATTTATTTTCCTTTTTTGAAGGGCTTATTCCAGAAGGGTGGCTTTTAGACGTCGCAAAAACCCACTACAAAATCAACCCCAACGATAGAATGGGGTTATTACTGGCTTGTTGCCAAAACTGTATCGGAGCCGTAAGCGTAAATCCATTAATCACCGCAAATGAATAAGAGATGTGTATACTGCTATGGTGAAATGGCAGATTTAGAGCAGTTCGACTACCACCCTCAATGTAGTCTGTCATTTTTTGGAAGTACTACACCTCCATCTCTTCAATATTCCTTAAATGAAATGAATGAGTTGGCCAAAGAAGTGGTCAGCCATCGCATTGCAGTTCCTGGGGTACAGCCCAAACTTTCTCTTACACTGATTGATGAGGTGTTAAACCAACAAAATGCCACGAGACTTACCGTAGTTGGTGCCTTGGGTGGACGTTATATCTTCAAACCGCCTTCTAGTACTTATCCTGAGATGCCAGAAAATGAGCATCTAACGATGAAGATCGCGGAGGCATTTGGTGTGGCAACGGTTCCTTCCAGTTTGATTCGGCTTCAATCCGGTGAATTGGCCTACATCACCAAACGAATTGACAGAAACGAGGAGGGTGAAAAAATACACATGCTCGATATGTTTCAAATTACGGAGGCCGTAGACAAGTACAAGAGCACGATGGAGCGTGTAGGCAAGGCGCTGAGGCAGTACTCCGCAGATACCCTGATGGATCAGTTAAAATATTTTGAATTGACGGTGTTCTGCTTTTTGACTGGCAACAACGATATGCACCTGAAAAACTTTTCAATGATTGAAAAGGATGGCAAATGGTCACTGTCTCCAGCTTATGATTTACTTAATGTGAATTTGGCTAATCCAAAAGACAAAGAAGAATTGGCGCTGAGCATGGAGGGAAAGAAAAGGAAATTTACCCGCCATAATTTTGAACGATTTGGAGCCAATCTAGGATTGAATAATAAACAGATCCAAGGTGTTTTTTATCGGCTGGAACACAACAAGTCTGAGGCAAAGCGCTTGATTGATGAATCCTTTTTAAGCGAAGCAATGCAGGAATCTTATTGGAATATAATGCTGCGGGCCTACAAAGCACTTCAAGAAGGGTAACTACAACCGTTCCGCCCATATCTGCTCCTGATTGTCGGCAAAATGCTCATTCGATGCTTTGATGTATTATGATAATTTAAAGTACAAATATGGGAAAATTTTTAAAATTTTAAAGGAAATTGAAGTCAAAAGCTTCTTTAATGTATTCTTGTTCGTTGCCGTTCCCATCGATGGGGCTGGTTTTTAAACCCTGCATGGAT
>CAMDAF010000062.1 GCA_945888525.1 Chitinophaga pinensis | reverse complement strand
GTTTCTTGAAAGGATATCAAATAGTTCTTGCCTAAAATAATGCTGATCTGTTCCGTCTCAAAACATTTGTTGGGCTCTGAATAAAATATATTTTTAAAGGTAACAAATAGATAATGCTCGAATTCCTCAATTTTTGTTCTTTGTTGGGTGTTTAAAATGTCTTCTTGAACAAGAGGATGCACGTTGAATAGATTGCAAATTTCTTCAACTTTACTGGCTTCATGAATGCCTGTAACTGAAATCCAGGTAATGCTGTCTTTCTCAGAATAGATTTTACAGGTATTAATATCATCTACATTTAATTCTTCGAGTTTGTTGTCATCGTAGTCAATGATCTTGACCACCATTTTTTCTGAACGTTCTTCACCAACGTATACCATGCTCTCAGAAGGCAGATGCGATTTGGCCGATAGCCTTTTTCTATTTGAAGTAAGAATTTTCTTTTTTAAACGCGCCATGGTATTGCAAACTTAAGGAATAAATTTCCGCTTTGATATTTACTTGAAAAAAAATTACTTAAAACTTGCTGCCAGTTTGAGTGCGTTTTCTACATTCACTATGCCAGCCGTTTTACAAAGTTTTTTATACGTTGTTTTCTTTCTCTTCTTGCCTGGTTTAATGAATTTAGTTTCTGGTTTTACCACCGAGCTTTCAATAATTTGCTTCACTTGAACTGCGGTAAGATTTGGGTAGTATGACCAAATTAAGGCTGCAATTCCTGCCACAACTGGAGACGCCATGCTGGTGCCATCGTAAGCATCGTAAGCGCTGTTGCTCACCGTGCTGTAAATTTGTACACCTGGCGCAAATACATCAACTGTAGCCTTGCCATAGTTGCTAAAGTCTGCCGGTGCTTGGTTTCTATCCGAGGCACCCACTTCAATCCATGTCTTGCAAAAAGAATCTTTTTGGTACTGGGCTGAAGGGTAAAATTTTTGATCGTCGTTGTTTGAATGCTCATTGCCCGCAGCGTGCACCATTAATACATTTTTGCTTTCTGCATAGTGAATGGCGTCTCTTACAATTGCTGCATTGTAGCTAACGCTTTTGCCAAAACTCATATTGATGATTTTAGCCCCATTGTCAACTGCATAACAAATGGCATGAGCCACATCTTTGTCGCGTTCGTCGCCATTAGGCACCACACGCAAACACATGATTTTTACTTTTGGCGCAATGCCGTCAATGCCCAAGCGGTTGTCTCTGGTCGCCGCAATTATTCCCGAAACATGGCTGCCATGTTTTGAATCTGGACCCATTACATTTTGGTTGCCATAGCCCAAAGATTTTGCATCTTCATAATTGTCGCCAATTTGTTTTCTGGAATCGAAATCAATATTTAAATGGTAGTATAATTTGTCAAACGCTCTTTCGTAATCTTCGCGAATGCCTTTGAAAACTTCTTTAGGGCTCATGCCTTCTTTGCAAAAGCTCACCACCATCGAATAACCCATTTTAGCATCGACACTTTTTGGGTCAAACTTTAAAAGGTTTTGATATGAAATATTAGAACTGTCCAATTCGCTTAATAGTGCATTGCTCATTTTTTCTAAAAATTTCATGATGTCGTAATCCTCTTGAGCCGCAGCATAATCTTTTTGATACTGCTTCTCCATTTTCAAATACTGTTTGTATTCAGCTTTTTCAGCCTTGCTTAATTTTGAAAGATCTTTGCTTTTGAATTTTTCTCTGGCATCGCGAAGCAAGCGGGTAGATTCGAAATTGTCGAATTCGATGTCATTGGCCAAATTGCCAAGGAAGTCCCAACCATTGATGTCATCTATATAGCCATTGTGGTCGTCGTCTACTGCATTGCCAGGAATTTCTTTGGTGTTAACCCAAAAGTTGTTTTGCAAATCGGGGTGCTTAATGTCTACACCGTCATCAATAACCGCTACAACTATAGGTTTGGCTTCTAATGGAATGCCACTTGCACTTGTAGGGATTTGGAATTTGTTGAGACCATCAATAAGGCCAATGCCATAATTGGTGTCTTTGCTGTTGTATTGTAAATGCCAGTTTTTCGCATGCGATTGGGCCGACAATTGTAAGCAAGCTGTTAGGCTTAACAGCAGGAAAGTTTTATTCATGAAAGGTAATAAGAATCGATGTAAGTTTATTGAATGCTGATTTGGAAAGGCAAGCGCATTTGGAATCCTTGAACAGATAATCCAGCTTGTAGCGATTTGTAGTAGGTGTAGAATATGCCTAGGTCAGACGCCATTTTTTTATCCATCATGCTTGAAGACGTATTTTGAAAAAATTGGGTTAATGGATCTTCGATTTTAGGGTATTCAGCAACGCTATACGTTTTTAGTTTAGCCATATACGCTGCAATTTTAATCGCTTCGTTTATGCCACCATAAGAGTCAATCAATTTATGTTTAAGAGCTTGTTTCGCCGTCCATACGTGGCCTTGGGCAACCGCTTCAACCGATGCGCTGTCAAGGTTTCTGCCTTTTTCAACCACATTGGTAAAGTCTTCGTAAATACGGTTCACCATGTTTTGAAGGTACATGCGGTCAACTTCGGTAAGTGCTTGGTCTACGCGCCCGAAATCAGAATACTGACCGGTTTTAACCGTTTCAAAACTCAAGCCCATTTTGTTCACCAATAGTTCGTGCATGTTAGGGAATAAACCAAACACACCAATAGAACCTGTTATGGTATTAGGAAGTGCAATAATAGAATCGGCAAATGCACTGATGTAATATCCACCACTGGCAGCCACATCGCTCATAGAAACCACCACTGGTTTGATGCCTTTGCACAAAGCAATTTCACGTGCAATAACATCGCTGGCCATAGAACTTCCGCCTGGAGAGTTAACGCGCAGTACAATTGCTTTGACGTTTTTATCTTCTCTGGCTTTCGCAATGGCTTTTGCCATGGTGATAGAACCGATGGAATTTTGATTGCCTTCGCCATCCATGATTTCACCCACTGCGTAAACCACCGCAATTTTATCTTTGCTGTCGTCGGCTTCTTGGTCTTGTTTAGAATAAACGCCTGCTTTAACCATGTT
>CAMDAF010000061.1 GCA_945888525.1 Chitinophaga pinensis | reverse complement strand
ATGGCTTTTGCCATGGTGATAGAACCGATGGAATTTTGATTGCCTTCGCCATCCATGATTTCACCCACTGCGTAAACCACCGCAATTTTATCTTTGCTGTCGTCGGCTTCTTGGTCTTGTTTAGAATAAACGCCTGCTTTAACCATGTTTAATTCATCTTTGGCTTTTACCTTGATGCGTTTTTTCATGCTATTTAAAATATCGTCGTTGTAGGCGATACGGTCTATCAATCCAAAACTTACGGCTTGTGCTGGTGTTTGTATGCTGAAGTCGTTAAAAGCTTTGCTGATCACTGCTGTGTCTAAATGTCTACTCTCGCCAATGCTGGTCAATAAAGTTGAATACAAATCGTTGAGGTAGTCGGTAATTTGGCTACGGTTTTCAGGACTTATTTCTGTGCGGGAGAAAGCTTCGATGGCACCTTTGTAAGCGCCTACTTTTACAAATTGCATATCAACACCAAGTTTATCAAGTGCACCTTTAAAGAACATCACATTGGCGGTAAGTCCGTTGAACAAAACACTGCCAGATTTTTCTAAAAAGATAGAATCAGCAACACTGGCTAGGTAGTAATTTTTCTCATCGTAGTAAGGCGCCATGGTGTAAACAAATTTGCCAGACTTTTTAAAATCTGCTAATGCATTTCTGATTTCTAGTATGCTGGCGTATCCAGTTCCATTCACATTTGTTTTTAGATAAATGCCTTTGATTTTAGAATCACCTTTTGCTGTTTTAATTGCTTCAAGAATTTTATCAAGACCTAAGAATTGAATTTCGCCATCAGGTTTAAACAGACTTAAAAGGTCGGCATCCGTTCTTTCAGGAACATCGTAATCTACACGCAACTCTAAAATTGAATTGTCTTTGACACTTACTGTTTTTTTACTGCTGGAACTGATAAGTCCCATAACGGTAAAAAACAATAACACCCCAAGAAATATGAAGGTGATGAAGAGTCCAACGATGGTTGCAAATGTGTATTTTAAAAATTCTTTCATGTCTGATTGCGCTAATGAACTTGCAAAATAAAGACCTCTGCCATAGTTGTTCTTCCAAATTCGATAAACGACAAAATAAGGGGATGAAAGCGTGTAACCTTGAATTCGAGCCAAGATAAATTGATTCAAAAGGATTAAATTTATTTAAAAAATATTTATGAAAGCCTTTTTTAAATTCTGTTTTTTGCTGCTTTGTTTTAAATGATGATAAATTGTGGCTACATTCTTCGAAAATCAAATGTATTTTTGCAGGGATGTTATTGAATGAACTCACTGCCATAAGTCCTGTAGACGGTCGTTACCGCTCTAAAACGGAAAGTTTAGCCAAATATTTCTCAGAATTCGGATTGATTAAATACCGTGTTCAAGTAGAAGTTGAGTATTTAATTTATTTAAATTCTATAGGCCTGAAAGGTTTTGATACCCCATTCAGCAACGAACAAGTTTCAGCTTTGCGTGGCATTTATCAAAATTTCACCGAGGCTATGGCATTGACCATTAAGGAGACTGAGAAAACCACCAACCACGACGTAAAAGCGGTTGAGTATTTCTTAAAGGCTGAATTGGACAAATTGAATTTAAGCCACGAAAAAGAATGGGTGCATTTCGGTTTAACGTCACAAGACATCAACAACACCGCAATTCCATTAAGTTTAAAAGAAGCATTACAAGAGGTTGTGTTGCCAAGTTTGCAAAACATCATTGCTGTTTTAGATAAAATGGCAAGCGCTTACAATGAAGTGCCTATGTTGGCTAGAACCCACGGTCAGGCTGCGAGTCCGACGAAATTGGGCAAAGAAATCATGGTTTTCGTGTCGCGTTTAAAAGTGCAATACGAGCAGTTGTTGATGATACCTTTCTCTGCGAAATTTGGCGGCGCAACAGGCAACTTCAATGCACATTACATCGCTTTCCCAGATAAGAATTGGCAAGATTTCGGAAATAGCTTTGTTGAGAATATTTTAAAACTTAACAGAAGCTATCCAACCACACAAATAGAGCACTACGACAACCTTGCCGCGATGTTTGATGTGTTCAAACGCATAGATACCATTTTGATTGATTTGAGCCGTGACATTTGGCAGTACATATCAATGGATTATTTCAAACAGAAATTAAAAGCTGGAGAAATTGGCAGCAGTGCCATGCCACATAAAGTCAACCCAATTGACTTTGAGAACGCAGAAGGAAACTTAGGTATAGCGAATGCGATCTTTGAACATTTGTCGGCTAAATTGCCAATTTCTAGACTTCAAAGAGACTTAACCGATTCAACCGTATTGCGTAATATTGGCGTTCCATTTTCACATTGTTTAATTGCGTTTTCTAGCTTAGAAAAAGGCTTGGGCAAATTGATATTAAACCAAGATGCTATAGCCCGCGATTTGGATAACAATTGGGCGGTGGTTGCTGAGGCCATACAAACCATTTTAAGAAGCATAGGCTATCCAAATCCATACGAGGCATTGAAAGATTTAACCAGAACCAATACGCATATCGGTGAAGCTGAGATCAAAGCTTTCGTAGAGCAATTGAATGTGCCGGAAGATGTTAAGTCGCGTTTGAGACTCATCAGTCCATCGACTTATACGGGGGAGTAATTGCTTGTTTTTTTGGCAGTTTTATGGCCGATGAACTCAGAGTGAATTAACTTTTACTGTCTTAAATCCAATTTCATCATCAAGTCAGTTTGATCTTCTGGACCAAATATGAAGATGTGTTGATCGAAGACCACAAAGCCATTTTTCTTATAAAAGTTAACGGCGCATTTGTTTTCTTTTGAGTGGCAATAAATAAAACTTGATCTTTTCTTTCATTTTGAGACTAAAAGATTCCTATTTAAAACTGCAGAATCAAATTCAGGTATTCTATGCTTTTTTGCAATTTGTAAAAAGGCAATTCCTTCATTTTTTCTTTTACTTGTTCTTCATCCAGTCCCTTGAAAATTAAGATGGCACCATTGCGCTCTTGCCTTAAAAACAAGTGTTCCAAAATGCCTTCGGCTTTCCAATTGGCAACTATTTCTTGTTCGTGTTTTAAGATTTCTTGAAAGTTGCTAGGAATGTTCTCCATGTCTAGCGTTAGTATGGCTTGTACTCTGTTCATATTTTTGTTGTATGTGTAATATTTCGCAATGTTTTATGTATTTTAAACATGTTTAATTTGGATCTCAATTTTCATTCTCTCACCGGGAATTTTTCTAGTTCATTTTCCAATTCAGTGATGATTCGATTGAGCTCATCTTTGTCAGCATTGAATATGAAGGACGATTCTTCATGGTTTTTCGCAAAAGGTGGCCTACTTTCAGCATCTAGTTTTATTTTAAATTTGTTTTGGTTTTCGCTGTATTTGTTTAAAAGAAAAAATGAAATATTAGGCTCAAGGTTTGAAATCTCATTTTTTCCTGGCTTTTCATTGTTGGCTATAATTCTAAACCACTCAATGAGCGCTT
>CAMDAF010000060.1 GCA_945888525.1 Chitinophaga pinensis | reverse complement strand
GTATAATCACCTGTGTTTTGAAATTTATGGGTTGCTAGCATGCCGTAAACTAGGGTGGTATCGTCTCCAAAATTCCAATGGAAATTAGTAAAACTATCGTTTTTAGCTGCCTCAAATTTTATACTGTCATAGACACATAGTATGGTTTTAATTTTAAAATAATTTCCAGCAAAGGGAGGGAGTTCACATAAGTTAAGCGGTGCAATAGTTGGATCAATTTTAGTAAGTGTCATTCGGTTGCTGTCTTTTAAATTCATCCAAATAGATCCGCCTGCGCTTCTGCCTGCTGCCCATAAACTGCCATCCAACTTTACTAAATAGGTAAAAGTTTCACCTGCCATGATATCTGCGGCATCCGTTGTGATTTGGACTGGGCTGTATGATTGATTCATGTTGTTTCCAATGCCCAGGTTACCGCCTCCATTTGGCCCCCAACCATAAGCAATATGGTTTGCATCTAAGGCCAAAATATTATTTCCATCATCGCACGCAGAAATGGCTACAATATTGCTTATTGTACTTACTAAAACAGGCGTGTCTTGTTTGCTCATTCCTGTGCCTATTGCAGTAGCTGCACCCCATGTGAAAACATTTCCAAATGAATCTAGGGCAACAAAGTTTATTGCTGTGCCTTTTATATCTACAATCTTTTTTAGTCGTGTAATTTTTACTGGAACTTTTTCAATAACAGATGGATTTGCTCCAGTACCTAAACCGCCAGAAGTGTTGGACCCTGTAACCCAAACATCTCCATTGGAAAGTAGAATAGCCAAATTGTTGCGGGTAAGTGCTACACGAACTGCTGTGTTTATATTAAGCGCTTTGCGCGGAGAGTTAACAACACCTGAATTTATTGAGTCGTTTCCGAAAGTGCCAACAGCATTTCTTCCAACAGACCAAACAGTTCCGTCATATTTTACAAATGAAATGGTTTGTGAACTTGCATCTAGGAATTTCACACTGTCTAAAATCTTTCTAGGAAAATTGCTTATTGGAGCACCCCAAACCCATCCAGTACTATCATATTTGATAGCGCCCATGTTATAGCCTGTTGAATAGTAACGCACATTGGTCATGCCTACAGCCTTAACCGGAAAGTTGGTACTGACCTTTGTGCCATCTCCTAATTCTCCGTGGTGGTTGGCTCCCCATCCATACAATTGATCAGAGTCTCCACAAACGGTATAAGCTGAATAGGAACCCACCGTATAATTGTAGGGCTTGTACCATAGTCTACCGCCAAATCCATCACCAATCATGCTGTTTTGCGCAAAAACATTGTGCATACCCATTAGAACAAGTATGAGAAGACTTGTTGTTTTGACTAGGCTATTTGTTCTTGCAAATACAAACACGGTATTTTTTGATAAATTCTGTTTGAGTAACAAAATTAACTAATTTTAAATGGGTTTGTAAAAAAAGTAATTTTATATCCTTGGATATAAGACACATAAAAATTGAAAAACGTGGCTTAATAAAAAAAGCCTGAGTTAATACCCAGGCTTTTTTAAGTCTTTTTTTGTTGCTTATCTGCTTGCAACAGCCGCACTGCTAACCAAGTCGGTTAAGCTTAATTCCAATCCTTTTGCACTGATGCCAGTGGTTTTAGGGTTGAATTGGTGCACGCGAATTAAGGCTTGTCTGATAATATCAGAAACATCTTTTAAAATGGCCAAGTCGTTAACTTCAGAACCTTGTTTCATTAGGTAAGCAAATACTCTTGCCATACCGCAATTGGCAATAAAGTCAGGAATTACGGCCGTGTTGTTGTCCATGTATTCTGAAATTGGTCCCATAAAAATTTCTTTGTCGGCAAATGGCACGTTTGCTCCGCAGCTTATTACTTCAACACCAGCAGCCACCATGCGCTCTGCTTGGTTTTGGGTAATTAATCTCGATGCTGCTCCTGGGATAAAAATTTCCATTGGCAAATCCCATATTTTGGCATTTACTTCTTCAGCGCTTAGCATATCAGGATGGTTCAAGGTATTTCCTTTTCTGTTCAAGAAAAGTTCTCTGATTTCTTCGAAGGTAAATCCTTTTTCATTGATCAAACCACCATCGCGGTCAATAATGCCATTGATTAAAACACCGTGTTTGGCTAAATAGAAAGCTGCAGCAGCTGCAACATTTCCCCAACCTTGAATAACGGCAAATTTGCCATTCATATTTCCGCCCCATAATTCATAATAGTGTCTTACAGCTTCGGCAACACCCCAACCAGTAACCATATCGGCAATGGTGTAGGCTTTTGCTACATCTGGTGTAAAACGCTCGTCAACGATTGGCAACAAAACCCCAGTTTGTAAACGGCTTATGCTTTTTAATTTTTCTTCAGCACTATAATTCAAATGTCCATTAACAATTCCTTCTTGAGGGTGTAATAAACCGTTGGCAGCAGTCATTGGAATTACCTCGTGAATTTCATCCACGTTTAGGTCTCCACCCGTGCCATAATAGTTTTTCAAAATAGGGTATACGGCTTTGTACCAGCGCTCAAGAACACCTTTTTTGCGTGGGTCAGCGGGGTCAAAATTAATGCCTGATTTTGCACCGCCAATTGGAGGTCCACAAACTGAAAATTTAACTTCCATGGTTTTGGCCAAGCTTTCAACTTCGCGTTTGTCTAATCCTTTACGCATTCTTGTTCCACCACCGGCAGCACCATTTCTAAGTGAATTGATAACCACCCAACCTTCAGCTTCTGTCTCGCTGTCTTTCCATTCAAAGACAATCTCAGGTTGCTTATTTTCGAATTTTTCTAATAATTTACGCATCGTTTTATTGCTTGGCAAATATACACATTACTTGCTTTTGTCGGCTAAGAATTTTATCGATAAAAGGAGTACTTTGGTGATTCTAATCACTTCAAAAAAGCAATTTAAGAAAAACTATTTTCCTCTTCCTTGCACCATAATTAAGATGGTGTAGGCCATGATTTTAAAATCGAGGGCCAAGCTGTTGTTTTCGATGTATAAGATATCGTAATACAGACGCTCTATCATTTGGTCAAGGTTTTCGGCATAACCGTATTTCACTTGTCCCCAACTGGTAATACCTGGTCTTACTTTTTGCAAACGTCTGTAGTAAGGGGCTTTTTCTATGATTTTTTCTATAAAGAAGGCACGCTCAGGGCGTGGACCTACCACACTCATTTCGCCTTTTAATACATTCCAAAATTGAGGGAATTCATCCAAACGGGTTTTGCGCAGTATTTTACCAACCTTGGTGATTCTTGGATCATCTTCCTTGGATAATTGTGGCCCCGCGGCTTCCGCATCGGTGCGCATGCTTCTAAATTTAATGATGTCGAACGGTTTGCCTTTTAATCCAATGCGCTCTTGTTTGTAGAATATTGGGCCTTTGCTGCTGAATTTAATCATCAAAGCAATGATGAGCATGAAGGGGAAACTTAGGATCAAAACCAAAATAGAAAACAAAATATCAAACACACGCTTGGCGTTTTTTTGCCATTCTGGCATCACTTCAAAGTCAACTTCAATCAATACGGCACCTAAAATATTGTTCATTTTCACCATTCGGGTAAATATGGAATACATGTCTGGTATGATTTTGATGAACACATTTTCATTTTCAACCATATTAAACACAGCGTTTAATTTGTTGTGCTCTGTGGTTTCTAAGGCAATTACTAATTCTTCAATTTGCATGCTGTGGATCAATGCAGG
>CAMDAF010000059.1 GCA_945888525.1 Chitinophaga pinensis | reverse complement strand
CATCTTGGTATGGGCGGTTTAGATGTATTTACTGTTGAAGGAAGCGGAACCGAATGGACTATTCCAGAAAACCTTCGCGCACCTTTAAATAGTGGAGGAGATGATTTTGGTATGACCTTCGACAACACAAGCCCTACCCACGGTTTCTTTACCTCTAACAGAAATGGAGGAAAAGGCAATTTTGATATTTGGGAATTCAATATATCTCCTTTGGTTATTGAAATTGAAGGCTATGTTTATGAATGTCTGCCTGAGCCTGACGATAAAACCCACAATTTGTCTAAGCCTTTAAAAAATTCTGTAATTACCATCACCAACGATAAAGATACTAGTAAAATTGTTGTTAAAACCAACGACAAAGGCTACTACGGTAAAATCAGGTTGAAAGAGAAAACCAATTATGAGATAAACTGCGACAACAGAGAGTTGTATTATTTTGATGCTATGCCAGTTCAAAGAACGACTAAAGGTATTAAGATATCGACAACATTGAAGCAAGATTTTTGCTTAAAGTCTCAAATTATCATTATGACTGTTCCAATTTACTATGATTTGGACAGAGCAGAAATTAGAAAAGATGCTGCAGCAATCTTGGATGAAAAAATTCTTCCATTGCTGCTTAAATATCCAAAACTTCGCATGGAGTTAGGTTCTCATACCGACTGTCGTTCATCTTACGATTACAACATTGACTTGTCACAAAGAAGAGCAGATAGTGCTGTTGCTTACTTAGTAAGAAAAGGCATTGATGCAAGAAGGTTGTTAGCAAAAGGTTATGGTGAATCTCAATTGGTTAACGATTGTAAATGTGAGGGCGCTGTAAAAGTTCCGTGTTTAGAATCTCAGCATCAAGAAAACAGAAGAACCACAATTAAGACCTTAGACGTAAACTTTGACCCTAATGTTAAAGTTGTTGGTGGTCCTGATGCCAATAATGTAAATTCCAAACCAATCATTGTTAAAATGACTAAGAAGGACGCTAATTTCTTGGTTGCAACTGCTGCCAATGGAATTGAAAGTTCTGGTCCTTCATTGGTTAGTCCTGGTAAAGATATTAGCATAAGTTTAACAGAGTTAAAAGCCTTGATAGCTAAAGGTGTTGTAAAACCTGAGCATTTAGTTGGAACCACAATTGCTGAAATAATGTCAGGTAAATTAAAGCCAAACACCACAGCTAAATTAAGTACTTTACGTTTTGGACCAAAAGATAGATCAAATACATTTACCGATATAGTGGTTAAAATTATGGCTGGTAACAATCCATTTGTGTTTGGGGTAGATGCTTTAATAGCATTAAATGGTTCATTGAATACCGAGGAAAGTGAAATGACTTTCAAGAATATAAATACGGAGGCATTGAAAGGTGGTCCTATTGAAAGCAATGCAACCAAAGGTGCTGGAACTACAGCAACCACAGCCGCTGGAGCTTCCACTGCTGCAGTCGACACAGGTGTTTCTTTGCTTGATTATAAACGCGTTGCTTTGATATCAGAAAACAACAATATGTATGTTCCTACCATGGTAAATGATAAGGAAAATGTTAATTGGAAGTTTGATGTTAAAAGCCGTAAAATCTTGATTAGTGAAGACATGGTGATTCAATTGTTGGAAAGTGGTGCCATCACAAAGAAAGATTTTGACACTGAAGGCGAAACCATCAGATTAAAAAATGGAACTAAACTTCCAAGCAATGTATTGATCATTGCATCCCTGCAAATTGGTGATGTTGTATTGGAAAATGTGAAAGTAACAGTTGACAGTACAATTGAAGAGCCTGTAATGGGTGGCATGAGTACAACTTTAAAGAAAATCGCTGCATTAGTTAAGGGTAAGTTCCTATTTATGAAGCCTAAAGAAAAAAAGGGAGCCAAGCCTTCAGACGACTAAACGAAGCTAAAATATTTTGAAAGGCGCATCATAACGATGCGCCTTTTTTCTTGTCTTTTTTAAGCATCTTTGCAGTATGGTTTTATTGACAATTGAAAATCGTGTAGCTACTTTGACTTTGAACCGTCCAGAGAAGCGCAACGCCTTGAATGACGAAATGGCAAAGGAACTTTTAGGCCATTTGACTTCGTTGAAAGACAATGATGATTGTAAAGTATTAATAATAAAAGCCAATAGGGAAGCTTTTTGCGCTGGCGCAGATTTGGCCTATTTGCAAAAACTTCAAAGCAACTCATACGAAGATAATTTGTTGGATTCTCAGTCGCTCATGCAAATGTTTAAAGCGCTTTATGAGTTTCCAAAGATTACCATTTCACAAGTTGAAGGTCCTGCATTTGCTGGGGGCTGTGGTTTAGCAGGTTTGTGCGACTTTTGTTTTGCGACGCCAGAGGCTCAATTTGCCTATACAGAGGTAAAGATTGGATTTATACCTGCGATAGTTTCGGTTTTTCTAAGCCCTAAGATAGGCGAAAATCTTGCAAAGCAAATGTTGCTGACAGGAGATGTGTATACGGCCTTAGAAGCCAAAGAAATGCGTTTAGTTAACAAGATAGTTGAAAGAGACTTGATCACAAATGAGGTTTTAGATTTTGCTAATAAATTGGTAAAAACTGTATCAGCAGATTCCATTCGATTGACTAAAGGCTTATTAAATGACATTAAGGGTTTTTCAATAGATGAACAGCTAGATATGGCAGCCAAAGTTAATGCGCAAGCACGAGGTACCGATGACTGTAAAAAGGGTATAGCAGCTTTTATCAATAAAGAAAAATTATCGTGGTAAGATGGAATTTGTAGACACACATTCTCATTTGTTTTCAGAGGAATTTGATTCTGATCGTCAGGGCACCATCAACCGTGCATTAGATGCAAGAGTCAAGACAATGTTATTGCCCAATATTGATTTAGAGAGTATCGTCGCCTTAAAGGAATTTGCCGCTCTGTCGCCTCAACATTGTTTGCCTATGATGGGATTGCATCCGTGTTCTGTAGCCGCCAATTATAAAGAACAATTGCAAATTATTGAGGCTGAATTATTTTCAGATTTCAAATATTTCGGTGTTGGTGAGATTGGGATTGATTTGCACTGGGATAAAACCTATTCAGAAGAGCAAACGCTTGCCTTCATTCAACAATGCACTTGGGCAGTTGATTTAAGGCTTGGTGTATCCATTCATACACGCAGCGCAACATATGAAGCTATTGCAGCATTGAAGACAATGAAGCAAAAACCCAAAGGCGTCTTTCATTGTTTTAGCGGTTCAGCCGAAGAAGCGACAGAAATTTTGAAACTTGGATTTAAACTCGGCATTGGAGGTGTTATTACCTATAAAAATTCAAGTCTCCCTGAAATATTAAAAGGTTTTCGAATTGAAGACATCGTATTAGAAACCGATTCACCTTATTTGCCTCCGGTTCCTTATCGAGGCAAAAGAAATGAAAGTTCTTACATCCCTTTTATCGCTGAAAAATTATCTGATGTTTTTGGAATAAGTGTTGAGACAGTTGCGGATGTAACAACACGCAACGCTAGAGAAGTATTCGGCTTCTAACCATATAGTTCATTTTATTAGCGTGCTAAGGATTCGCTGTTTTTAATCTTTGCGCCTTAAAATTTAGGCATAAAAAAACCCTCGATTTATAATCGAGGGTTTTTTAGTGAAATTATTTAGATTACTAATTACTTAGCAATTGTAATTTTCTTAGTAGCGATTTGATTTTCAGCGATCACTTTTACAACATACACACCTGAAGCGAATTCAGACATGTCAACGTTTGTTGTGTTGCTGTCAACAGTGATGGTCTTAACCAATTCACCTAGAGTGT
>CAMDAF010000058.1 GCA_945888525.1 Chitinophaga pinensis | reverse complement strand
TTACTGGCTTGTTGTAGGGTTAAGCCATAGCCTTGCGAGCGTGCGTCAAAACTATCGTCGCGTTCATATAAAGTAAACGGAATGCCCCTGTGCAAACAAGCTACAGCAAGCGCAACACCACCTATGCCAGCGCCAATGATGGCAACATGAGGAAATTGCTTATTGTCAACATCAGGAGGGTTTGCCGACGGAATTAGTCCTTTGCCTGCACAGTTCAAACAGTTTTCCAAATGAAACTTAGGCGCAGTGGCTTCAGTTTCTTTACCTGTATTTGGCAAAGAATGGTAAGGCTTTTTTGCATTGTTTTTAATCAAGCGGTTTTTTTTACCGAGTCCTTGACACGCTTCGCAAACGGTCCAATCTGAGGACATAATGTTTTCCATTGTTATGGTCTGCTTATTTATACGGCCTAATATTTTGTAAAAATCGGCTTCATTAAAGCTTTCTGAACTACCAGATTCTCCATCTTTCAATTCTTTTGCTTTTATTGTTTTTGATTTAATGCCGCCTATTTTATAAACTGCCGTTATGTGTTCGAATTTCTTTTATGGACGTCATATTACCATGTTTTTAAGCTGTGTCTTTAAAAGTTCTTTTCGTTTCCGGATGAAGTTTTTGAAGTCAACTATATCAAGACTTTCGTTGGGAATTAGTTGATTTATTTTGTCAATGTTGTTTGTCGCAACCCAATCTTTTAGGGGTGATGCAAGTTTAGATTGATTTAATGTTCCATTAAGCAATTGAAGATTTCCAATTCCATTCCAGTTTGTCGGGTCTTTGTAAAAGTTGAAATCATCATCAGTTTGGAAGTCTGTTCTTTTAATTGCAGAAAAGTAACTTGCAGGGTGCAAATGGTCTTTGTGGTATTCTTGATTGCCAAAGTTTAGATGAGAGTAAATTAAAGATAGAATTGCAAAACAGTCTGGCGCATCTTTTTGAGTTGTAAGTAGACCTTCGATTAGTTCATCGTCAAATGAAAGGTTTTTGGCTGGATTGGCTTTAAATTCATCTTTGATTCTATCTAAGGGAAAAGAAGCTTGTTTTGAGGTGTCCGCTAACTCTGCTTTTATTGCTTTTCTTAAACCACCTAAAACCGTGTCAGATTGGCTACCAAATACACCTTTAAGTAATGATGCACAAAGCCATTTTCTAATTAGTTGTTTGTCGTCCTTATATTTGATTGGACTATTAATGTCGTTTTCAATTCCTCGATGATAGATGTAATAGATGATTGGAATGACCGCATTCTTTGCTCTTAAATTTTGATTGTTAAAACCAAGATTTGCAAGTAAAGTGAATGCTTCTGTTATACTCTTATTAATTCTGTCCCAGTTTTTTTCAAAAATGATAACATTGCTTTGGTCAAAGTTTTTTACTTGAAACTTGATGTTATCATTAAACAGCACGAGGCAAGTTTTTAAAACAAAATCTTTGTTGATTAGAAAACCAGGATTCCCAATTTCAAAAACTTTATTTACTACATTTGGTATTTCTTTTCTTGCATCTGATTTCCAATGTGCAGTGGTTATTGACATTAATAAATCAGAAAAACTTAATGGTTCACCGCCGCTATTGGTTCTTATGAAAATATCTAATACCGTGTCAATTTCCTGTGTTTTTTCAAGATAATAATTTATCAAAGGTTCTTTAAAAATGACCTCAAATAATTTTCTGATTGTTTTTTTTGTAAAATCTTTGTGTAGCCAACCTTTGCTGTCTATGTAATTGTCAATATCGCCTTGCGTCTTAAAGTTTAGAATGTCATTGATTTTATACCAAATTGAATTTGGGTCTTCGGATTTTCTTTCGAATTCTTGCTTTGTTAGAAACTGAAAATCATAAATCATTTGCCTTTCGTTATCCTCTGGCAGTGCCTGCGACAAATTCAAGTAAAGGTGTCGTGTTGGTAAATTTTCTTCGTTGTTAAACCACCATTTTCTTGGCAATTTATAAGCATAGGAACCTTTTAGGCCAATGTATAAACTTGTTAGTCTTTGTTGACCGTCAATTACGGCTAAAAAATCTTTGTATCCTTTGGTGTCAATATCTGGATTGTCTTCTTTGAAAAACTGTCGGTATTCAGTTAGGAACTGATAAAACTTAAATTGATTCTTTACGCTGTCTTCTTTGACCTCCCAAAACATAAATGAGTTTATGGGGTATCCTCTCATTAAACTGTCAAACAGAATTTCAATTTGGTCGCTACTCCAAACAAACTTTCTTTGAATTGCAGGTAATAAATAGGTTCTGTCAACAATTTTATCAATTGCTTCTTTTATTGTTATTGGGTTTACAAATCCGCTTGACATATTTTTTTGAGATTTAAATGGCTTTTGGCCGAAGCCCCACATTTATTTAGATTGTTGTTTACTTTTTATACCTTACTTTCTTTCCTCTTGTATCTAAATGTATCATGTGTTTTGTGAAGTATCCTGCACCTTTTATGAAATAATCACCAAATCCGCCAATCAATTCAGGATGCTCTCTTTCAACATTGTTATTTGAATTTTCAAGAATAGCGATATCCACATCGTTAAATCTGCCGTCTCCATTTATGTCAAAAATATAAATATCTATAGCTATCCCTTTCAAATGGTTTGACTTTTTCGCGCTTTTACTTAGCTTAGAATTTAAAATTTCGTATCTTTTTTGAGAAATAATAATCCAATTTGCTTCATAATTTTTATCAGCTAAATCTTTTTCAATAAGTTTGAGTTTAGAAACTATTTTTTGGTCTGCGCCCAACAATCCACCGACAGTCATTAAACCATAACTTAATGCAGATAAAGTTATGATAAATAGAAATATATTGACCAATGGGAATTCCTTTTCTTTGTTTTTTCTGACTAAATAAATTGAAAAAGTTAGAATAGAAGCAAATAAAATAGCGCCTAAAATACCAGCAAATACGAAAGCACAAATAATTGACAACAATGTTCCAATGCTTATTATTGTTATTCTCATTTTTTTACATTTCAAATAGTCTAAGTTAAGTCAGGCGTTTTTCTCTACAATAATATCTTGTAAAGCTGATTTTTCAAAGATAGTAGGATTTTTTTTATACTTCCTATTATCCTAATCTTTAAGTCGTTAAAGGAACTCTTTTTTTCGGCTTCACAATCAATGCCTTAAATGCCCCACGTCAGTTCTTCGCGCCGCCTTCTTCGGCCCTGTTGTGCCAGGCAGTAGGGGCGGATCTGCGGCAAGGCAATATTGTTTAAACGCTGTTATAGGGTGTTATTCTGCCTTGCGCTGTTGTCATTAGTTTGATTTTACCGTTGTCAAAAGTTCGCTGTCAAATATTGACGCTGGTGAAATCACAATTTCATTGGTCGGAATTTTGTCGCCATAACGTTCCTTCATTTTTTTCTTAACAGCTTCATTTGTTAGGTCGAAGTCGCTAAGTTTTTCAAGTTTGCCAATTTCAATTCCTGTCGCACGTTGGTATATTTTCCAAATAAGTTCAGAGCAATAAATTTTGTTGTCTGACCACTCAAAAGTCAAGTCGTAATTTTTGCCTTTGAACTGGTCGCCCACTTGTTTCATTTTTGTTAATGTCGCTGGAGTTAAAACTTGGTCAGCGTTTTTAAGTCGCTTGATTACATATTTTCCATCTTGTCCCCGAGCAATCCATTTGTCAAGTGGTGTTCGCTTTACAGGTTGAACAGCTTCGAAAACATAAAAGTTATTGCCGTCTTTGTAGATAAGTCCACAATGTGAATATTTTGATTTAGTCGCAAGTTGAATGGCGTTGCTTTGTGGTGAAAGTGAAGTCTGGAAAATAAGGTCGCCATTTTTTATTTCGTCTTGGTCTGCAAGTTTTTTTACTTCTGTTCTTGCATTTTCAAGTCGGTGTTTTGGGTCATAAAATTTACGTTTTAAGTAGAATCCACCGAAAATTGTCAGTCCTAAAAGTACAAGTATGAATATTGTTTTTTTCATTGTCTATTTGTCGTTGTGTT
>CAMDAF010000057.1 GCA_945888525.1 Chitinophaga pinensis | reverse complement strand
TCAAATTGAATTTTTCTAAATAGAATTCCTTGTGCTTGTATTTTAAAAAATCTGAAATGGCATAACGCTTAAAGACCGATAGTTCAGGGTAAAAATATTTTTTAATCCACAAGTCTTTTGCACCTTGTGATTCGATCTTTTTTAAATGCCCATTTTCTTGCGAACTTTCAATAAACGAATTAGGAGAAATGCCAATTAAGAGCATCCGCTTGCCATTGGCTTTCAATAAACTTTTTGCCCTGTTAAGAAGACTAGGGCCAAGTCCGGCACTGCTAAAACTAAAATTAAAGGCTTGAATTTTTGAGCCTTTTAATTTGAAATAATGCGCTTCAATTTCTTCTGGATCTATTCCTCTATATACCCTTGAATCACCAAGCGCTACAAAATCGTAAATAGAATCCGCTGTTACTTTATGCGCCCAAAAACTTTCCTTCAACATGTTGTTGCTGGTGTTTAATTTTAAAAGTGCAAAATATACCGGCAAAAATAAAACTGGCAATCCTATAAAGAAAGCTAGTGTTTGTCTCGTGGCGCTTATATTTCTCCTTAATTGTCCCATTAAAATTGAAAATAAATAAACCCTTGTTCTTCTCCTCTAAAAAACACCAACATGCATGCGACCAATGCCCAAAACAAACCTTGTATTATCCAATGCTTTAAAGGATTAATAAATTTCTTATACAATGGGTACAACTCAACAAAAACCCCAATTAATATCCAAACACTGGCACTGTTGCTTATGAGCTCCATCCATTTTGCTTTGTGGTTAAACGCAAACATATTGCGCACAACAAACAAGGCATCATCTAAACTGCTTGCCCTAAAAAACACCCAAGCTACCAGTACCCCGATGAAAACAATTATGGGATACTTTTTAAACGTTAAAGCAGGGATTCTTGAGGCGAAATACCGTCTGTATAAATTCTCAATCGACAAAAAGAATGCGTGCAAAGTACCCCAAATAATAAAAGTAAAATTCGCTCCATGCCACAAGCCTGAAAGCAGCATGGTAATCCATCGGTTCCATTCAGAACGCCACTTTCCTTTGCGGTTGCCCCCTAAAGAAATGTAGACATAATCTTTAAAAAAACTCGACAATGAAATATGCCAACGGCGCCAGAATTCACTAAAACTGCCCGATAAATATGGATGGTTAAAATTCAATCTGAAATGTATGCCACATAATTTTGCTAAACCGCGTGCGATGCTGCTGTATCCATTAAAATCGAAATAAATTTGAAAGGCAAAACCAATCATACAATACCACCAAGTTAATGAATCGGTGCTGGTATGAATAACGTCAAACTGAGCGTTCACCATGATGGCAATATTGTCAGCCAATACCATTTTCAAAAAGAATCCCCACAATATAGTTTTGCAAGCATTGACAATTTGAAGCTTGTTTAGTTGATGCGATTTATTCAATTGAACCAAAACTTCTTTAGCCCTTATTATAGGACCTGCCACTAGATGCGGAAAGAAAGAAATAAAGGCCATGAAATGCAATACATTCTTTGCAGGCTCTGCTTTGCCTCTGTACAAATCGATGGCATAACTCATGGAATTAAACGTGTAAAAACTAATCCCTATTGGCAAAACCAAAGAATACTCAGGAATGGTATCGGCAAAGCAAGTTGTAAAGCCAATATCATTCATCCAATCGTTGAATTCATGCACCAACCAAACACTGTATTTGAAAAAACAAAGCGAGGCGATATTGGTCACCATGGACACAGTTAACCAAAATTTCTTGCGCTTTTCTGAACGGTAAATTTGTTGCCCGCACATATAATCGACACTCCCAGTACCCAATAATAGAAACATAAACCGCCAGTCCCACCAAGCGTAGAAAACAAACGACATGGTACAAATCCACAACCACTTTGCATTGTTGTTTTTCTGAACCCGAGGCCAGGCAGCAAAAAACAATAGTGCGAAAACGATAAATGGAATTGAATTAAATATCATCTACAAATAGCTTACAAACGTATTAAAGTCTTTTTTGTGGCCTTCGGTTCTTTTATTTTCTACTACACCCAAAACAAAGAACCCCAACAAGGTCTGATTTTCATTGAGCTTCAAAAATTCAAACATCGCTTTTGAATACGTACCCATACCGGTGCTCCAATAGCCTCCAACATGCTCAAACTGACTTAAAGACAAATACATATTTTGCACGCCTGCAGCCACTGCACATATATCTTCCCTTTCAATGCTTTTGGTATCAGGTTCCCTTTCCATCACAATGGCAATGGCATTGGAAACCTGCTGGGTATAGTGTTTAATTTTGTCAAATTTGGCTTGATTAAACGATTCACTCGCCGTTTCATTTTGGTAAATCTCCGCTGCTTTATCCACCCATGATTCAAGACTTGCATCAGCAATCACCACAAACCGCCATGGGTAATTGCTTTTGTGGTTGGGGGCAAAATTGGCATTGCGCAACAAGGTTTCTAAGACCTGTTTATCGATTTTTTCACCCGTAAATTCTTTCGGATATATGCTGCGCCTTTGCGCAATGATTTCGTTAATTTGATTTTGCACGCGATTTGATTATTGAATGGATAATGACACTGAGTAATATGATTCCCGCACCTAAGTAAAATTGAGGGGTTAAATATTCGTGTTCCTTTAAAATAAGAGCCGCCAATATAATTCCATAAACTGGTTCTAAATTGATGGCCAAGTTGGCCGTAAAGGCAGATACGCGCTTCATGGCGTTTAGGTTCATAACAAAAGCCACATTGGTGCAGACTAAGGCCAATAGGGCTATCCAAAAGATATCGGCATATTTCGAGTCGATGAGTTTGGGGTCAAGTGTATGTGGCAATATATTAAACGAATTAACCGGCAAGACCTCGTCAACATGCACCTGAAACAAAAGCAAAATACACAGAAAAATAAATCCTCCGCTGAGCTCTGCAAACGACATCACTTTGGTATCAACTTTGCGCGCAAAGGTGGAGTTGATGGTCGAAAACAAGGCCGCCATAAAAGTTGAAAAAACCCCAACTGCAATGGCCAAAGCATAGTTGCCAGACCCTTCCGTTTCCTCAGGGGTGTAGAAGGCAATGATGCAAATGCCTACTAAAGCCAACAAACCCAAGAGCACATCCATAAGCACAAAGCGCTTGCGGTAGATTATCGGCTCGAGAACAGAAGTAAAAGTGCTGGTTAGTCCAAAACAACCCAAAGTAAGTGAGGCACTTTTGCCAATTTTGATGGAGCCATAAAAAGTCAACCAATGAATAGCAACCATTACACCGATTCCCGCAAGTTTGAGCAATTGCATTTTATCCGTGCTGCGCAGCGCCTTAACAAATCCTGGCACTAAGAAAAACCCCAAGGCAGCAAGCCACATGCGGTGCCAAACCAAGGTAAAATGATCGGCGCTTATCAAGGCGCCTAATATGGCTGTAAATCCAAATATAAAAACCGCAATATGCAGTTGTAAATAAGCGTTTTTATCTTTAGAATTCATTGAATACGCGAAAATATAAATTATTTACGGCATTTAATGCTAGATTTATAAACAGCACCCCCCCCCTAATAATGAATAGAAGCAGCCGTATACGTTTAATATTGCACTTGTGACCGGGCATGCTTAAGTTTGCAGCATGGATGTACTCGATTACGACAAATTGTTTATGAGCAAAGCGCTCGACCAAGCACAAATGGCATTTGAAGAAGACGAGGTTCCAATTGGCGCCGTTGTTACTTGCAACAATAAAATAATTGGCAAGGGATACAACCAAACAGAACGCCTCAAAGACATTACGGCCCACGCCGAAATGTTGGCAATTACCGCCGCATCGGCTCATCTCGGCAGCAAATATTTAGACGAATGCACCTTGTATGTAACAATCGAACCTTGCGTGATGTGCGCAGGTGCAATTAAGAATGCGCGCTTTGGAAAAATTGTTATTGGTGCCTCTGAACCCAAAACAGGTTTTAGCAAATTTATATCCGAAGACTTCAATTCCAAAACCGAAATGATCACCGGCATGCTCGAAGACGAAGCCCGCGCCTTGATGCAGAATTTTTTTAAGGCGAAGAGAGGGTAATCGCTAGGGTCTAGGGGATAGGGTTTAGGGTACAGTTTTTGGTGATGTTTCGCTATTTTCATTATTAAATAAATTGCGGGTTAATACAGGGTATAGGGACTAGGGTATAGGGACTAGTGTTATTGACTGGAACTAAACTAAGTGAAACATGTTGTTGGTATACTCGCAAGCTCGTGAGAAAAGTTCA
>CAMDAF010000056.1 GCA_945888525.1 Chitinophaga pinensis | reverse complement strand
CAATTATTTCAGAATCGGTAAATCTTGAAAAATCATACACCGTCTTATCGCATTTAGAACAATGTTTACCATTGGGGTTCGAACCCATGCCTTCCCAATTCTCGTGACAAGGTTCTGCAATATTAATTCTCATAAGAAACTATAACGAGACGCCTTGGGAAAATTGCATAAAAAAAATCTTATGACATTTGAATGACATAAGATTTTTAAAATAGTGTAAACTAAGGTTAAGCTTCTAGTTCTCTAACAACACCCATTTTGCTGAATTTATCGATTCTTTCCATAATCAATTCTTCAGATGGTTTGTCTTTTAATGATTTATAAATCTTTTTGATTTCTTTTTTAACGGATGCAATGGATTTTTCAATGTCATTGTGCGCCCCACCAAGTGGTTCTTCGATGATACCATCGATCAAACCATTTTGCAACATGTCGTTTGCGGTTAATTTTAATGCATCGGCTGCTTTTTCTTTAAACTCCCAAGTTCTCCATAAAATGGATGAACAGCTTTCTGGAGAAATAACAGAGTACCATGTATTTTCCATCATAAGTACTTTATCGCCAACACCAATTCCTAATGCCCCACCGCTGGCACCCTCTCCTATTATGATGCAAATTACCGGCACTTTCAGTACGGCCATTTCCATAAGATTCTTAGCAATGGCTTCACCTTGACCTCTTTCTTCAGCTTCTAGGCCGGGCGAAGCCCCTGGGGTATCTATTAATGTAATGATAGGGCGGTTAAACTTTTCTGCCAATTTCATTAAGCGCAAAGCTTTTCTATAGCCCTCTGGATTGGGCATACCAAAATTACGGTATTGTCTGTCTTTGGTGTTTCTGCCTTTTTGTTGACCAATAAACAAATACGATTGGCCATCAATACTGCCAAATCCGCCAATCATAGCCTTGTCGTCTTTTACATTTCTATCGCCATGGAGCTCCATGAAATCAGGAGCCATTCCATAGATATAGTCCAATGCATAAGGGCGTTCAGGGTGTCTTGAAATTTGAACTTTTTGCCATCCGCTTAAATGGCCATAGATGTCCTTTTTAGTCTGTTCAATTTTAGCTTCTAAAGTTTTAATTGTATCGTCCATAGCAACCTTCCCTTTGGAGTGGGTTTCTTTGGCTTTTTCAAGCTGATCAATCAGTTCTTGAATCGGTTTTTCAAAATCAAAATGCATAATCTACTTTTTTACCAGGGGGCGAAATTAAATATAAATTTACTCTTTTTTATATTTTAATCCTGAGGCCACCAAACTATGGTCGCTAGAAAGCTTTATGGTCTTGTAAAACGATCCTTCAAAGGCCTTTGGATATAGGATGTAATCTATTCTAAAATTAGGCATCATGCCTATGTAGGTCCTACCCATACCAAACCCATTTTCAACGAAAGCATCTTTTAAACCCTTGCTCAGCTTGGAATAAGAATACGAAACAGGAGGATCATTAAAATCACCCATCACAAAATATGGAACCTTGCTTTCTTGCATGTGTTCGCGTATTTTTTCAACTTGCTCAGAACGTTTCAAATAAGCGCTTTTCATGCGCTTTAATAGCCCTTTAGATTGTTTGATTTTTTCGTCGTTGTCTTCTGGAAGCTGTTTCACGAATTTATAATCTTGTTTCTTAAACTTAAACGATTGCAAATGCACATTGTAAACCCTTTGCACGCCAGAATCCATTTTCAAATCGGCATAGAAACACATGTTGCCCGTTAGCCCATCAAAGTGAACCAAGGCCGTTTCTAAAATTTCATATTGACTAAATATGGCCATGCCATAATCGCCTTTTTTACGGCCATCTTTTAAAGATTGAAAATAGGCGTACTTGAATCCGCAAAGATTCTTCATGCTGTCCATTGTGGACCTATCTCCGTTTTTTAAGTTCAAAAATTCTTGAACGCATAGAATATTTGGTTCTAAATCAACAACCTGATTTGCCAACTCCTTCATATTCCATTGTGATTGAAAATAACCAAACAAGCCGGCATTATATGACACCAATTTTATATCTGATTCAGCATTTTGAACGTCTTTGCGAAATTGAAACGATTGGTTAAAAAAGCTTGAGCCAATGGCAATTACAGATATACTTAAGAGGGCTTGAACTTTCAATTGAAACAACCAAAAAAGCGCAAAAAGCACATTGACAATTAAGATCAACGGATAAGCCAAACCGAGCAAAGAAAACATCCAAGCTTCTGCCGGACTGATTAGCACAGAGAGGTAAGCGCCAATCAAAAAGATGGCGGCTATGATATTAAATGCAAAAAAGAAGCGTCTAAAAAATTTTATCAAATCTTATTATTCCTGACTGGCTTTAAACAATATATCTTTCTCTTCACTGCTCAATCGGTCGTATCCTGACTTTGATATCTTATCCAGTATGGCATCAACTTCTTCTTGGCTCGGATTGCGCTTTTTAGAAGTTTGACTCGATTTTATTGGTCCTGAATTGCCGCGGGTATGCTCTACCTTTAGCTTTCTTGAATTGTATTTTGATTCAGACTTTGACATTGGGATTTGAACCTGCAATTTACCCTGCCTGAAAAGGGCAAAACAACAACCGAATATTGCACCTCCAATATGGGCGATATGTCCACCCGCATTGGATTCTGAAATAGAAATCAAGTCCATTAAAATATAAGCAAGAGCAATCCATTTTAATTTCACTTGAAACACACCAAATAAATAGACCTTTATGTTGGGTGCATAAACCGTAGCTGCAAACAAAATGGCCATTACTGAACCACTAGCTCCAATTAGGGTATATGAATTGCCTTTAAAAACCGGAATATAGTTGGATGCCAATACAAAAAGCAAAGCTGCAACTATCCCCCCCCAAACATACACTTTGAAAGCGTCTTTCTTTTTAAAGAAATCAGAAAATATGTTTCCAGCGAAATAAAGAATCAACATATTAAATGCAAAATGAAAAACTCCGAAATGGCTGAACTGATAAGTTAAAATGGTCCATGGTTTGATAAAAATATCAGACCAAGCAGAGGGCAAAGACAAAGATGGTGATAAAAACTTTTTAACACCCAAAAACAAAAAAAGGATTAAATTAAAGAGCGATGCAAATATAAAAACACCTGCATTAATAAATATTAATTGCAGAGTTGGGCTTGCATAATTGAATCGATATTTCAACTCACTAAAATTGTTCATTCGCACTTACGAATATAACAAAAAAGATGCTTAAATGTTGTCTTGTTCGATGAAATTTATTGAAATTTCGTAAGAATTAAATTGAAGGTCTCTGATTCTATTTTTACAATTAGAGGATTCTCTGAATCGTCTAAATAACAAATCTTATTGACACCATCCGTAATCACCACACAATCAATTAATACCTCTTTATTTGACGCATTAAAAACTTCAACCTGTTCGTGCCCGATTACCCTGTAAGCGTTTAATGGCCCTGAACCAAAACCCAATTTACATGTTGAATTTTCTTTCAAGGTCTTGTATTGCGCTTTGCTTAGCCATAAAGTTGAATTGTTTTCTAGCAAGCTCACATCTGCATCTGCATTAAATTCTAAAGTTTGTAACAATGCTGAATCTAAGGCTTTTGTAGCTATGGTGATTTTGCCTTTTTCAATACCGCTAGGGTTAAAACTCTTGCCTCTTTCCCAATTAAACTGAATGCCTCCCCCATAATTAAATTGATTTAAATTAACTATGAAATCGGCATCTCCTAGTGAATAGGTAAGCTTTCTGTATTTCAATAGGTCTAACGATTTGCCCATATCTTTACAAAATTCCGACAAATCAAATGCCTCTCCACCCTCGGATAATCGCACTTTTTTGGCCAAAAGACAAGCGGAATCGGAACGACCCGTTAAATTCAAATACTTCGCATTTAAAATCCAAACATCTGCTTGCTCGGGTGCATAGGAATTTAAGGTATCTATATCTTGCTGAACATCCGTTTGCTTTAAATCCAATTTGTATTTAGCCCTTAAAAATATCGACGTGTATTTATCATTTCCTGTAATTCTTGGAATAATCTCATCAAGACGGCTAATTGCACCGATGGTGTCACCAACACCATACAAACATCTTGCGTAAAACAGATTTAAGTAAACCCTATTTAAAGTATCTTTCCACGTTTTGTTAAAACTGATATCAAAACAATTTATGGCATCTTGGTAATACCCGCCAGCCATTGCCACCATGCCTAAATTGGCGTAACCATCTGCATTTCTACTGGCAATTTTTATACTTTTTCGGCATAAAACTCTTTTTATACTGTCACTTAAAAACATATAGTTTAAATGGGTAACTGCAAACTTTGCATAAACTTCAGGTTCTGTTGGATAGAACTTATACATTTTATCCAAATTCTTCCACATCTCTTCAAAATTGTTGTTAAACATAGCAATATTGGCCCTCATTAAATGAGCATCTCTATTTTTGGGATCCAAAACCAAAATTTGCTTAATTACTTTTTCACATTCTGCATCTTTTGAATCTCTATAGAAGGCATAAGCTTGCTCAGTTAATTTAACAACCTGAGGATTTGGTTTTTTCGCTGCAGTTGTAGCAGGTTTTGCGGCCGATGCACTTGCTGGTTTTTTAGCCGTGCTTGTTGCTGGCTTCTTTGTTGCAGCGCTGGTGGCTGGCTTTTTGGCGGCCGCAGGTGCTTTTGGTTTTTGCTGCGAGAAAACAATAAAAGGCGTTAGCAATAATATTAAAAGGAATTGTTTCATGAATGTTCGGTGATGCTTAAAAGGTTTCAAATATACGGGGATTTGCTTTAAATGGGAAGATGAAAATTCTAGTGTTTACACAAAATCCCCACC
>CAMDAF010000055.1 GCA_945888525.1 Chitinophaga pinensis | reverse complement strand
TAAAACCACCTTTGCAAAACGCTTAAACGCTTGCTACGACAAATTCATCAGAGCAATGAAAGAAATTTTAACTGAACGTCAGTGGAAAGCCTTTGTTGACTGCTACAAATAAACCTTAAACACAAAAACACAAGAACCCTTCAAGCAATTGAAGGGTTTTTTTATGCCCTTTAAAGATTTTGTTTTATGGTGTCAAAAACTGAATGTAAATTCGAAAACTTTATGAAATACGTATTTATTCTAGCACTTGCTTGTATTGCATCTGCTTCTACATTTAGCAAAAAACCTAAAAACAAAAAGGGAACAGTGGTCGAAACCCTCGCATTGAAAACACCCTTAGACAGTTTTTCGTACGCCTTTGGTTCTTATTCTGGTTCTATGTTAAACGGCTTTAAAATTGACACTGTAAGTTGGAAGATCTTTCAAATGGCTTTTGCACAGTCGTTAAAAAAAGGAGATTCAGGCATGTTGTTTAACAAAGAACAAGCGGGTAAAATATTAAACACCTACATCACAGAAGCCCAGTATGGCAAAAACAAGGCCGATGGTATTGCCTATATCAACAAACGCAAAGCAGAAGGCGGATTCAACCAAACACCTTCAGGCTTGTTGTACAAAATAACCAAGGCAGGCAATGGCGTCAAAGGTGGCATATTCGACACCGCTATGGTGTACTATTTAGGCAAACACACCTATGGAAAAACATTTGATTCTAACATTGGCAGCGGGCAGCCTTTCAAAACCGCTTTGAGTGGAGGTGCAATTGCTGGTTTCCTTGAAGCCTTATTGCTTATGGATGAAGGCGCTGAAGCAGAAATTATCATTCCATACGATTTGGCCTACGGAAAAGACGGCATGCGCAACCCATATACCGGCGAATCAACCATGGACCCATATTTGACTTTGGTCTTTATTCTAAAGCTAGACCAAGTCATTAAATCAAAATAATCCTTACAAAATTCAAGAACATAACTTAACAAAAAAGCAAAACACCGCATTTTAGTTTCACAAAATTATAGTGTATTTTTGCGCCCGATTCAACCATGAAAAAATTAACCCTTATCGCATGTGCAGTCTTTTTATTGGCAGCATGCAACGACAGCAAAACTGGCAAAAAGCCAGCGATGAAAACAGCTAAAGATTCTTTCTCTTATGCATTTGGTGCATACAGCGGAAGCATGTTACACAATTTCAAAATCAAAGACATTGATTGGGAAATTTTCAAAACAGCTTTAGAAGAAGGTCTTAAAAACGGAGATAGCGCTTTGGCTTTAGACCGCACGACCATTGGAAAAGTATTAAACGATTACACCATTGAAGCTCAATTTGGGGCTAACCGCGCCAAAGGTGCTGAGTATATTGCAAAACAAAAAAGCAATGGTTACACCACAACTGCTTCAGGTTTGTTGTTCAAACAAATCAAAGCTGGTAATGGCGTAAAACCAAACATCACTGATACAGTATTGGTTCATTATACTGGAAAGTTTGTAGATGGCAAAGTATTCGATTCTAATGAAGGCAAAGAGTCATTCAAAACTGCCCTTAATGCGGGTGCAATCAGAGGTTTCTTAGAAGCTCTAAGCATGATGGAAGAAGGCTCAACTGCAGAAGCAATCATTCCTTGGAACTTGGCTTACGGCTCTGAAGGTCAACGCACCTACAGTGGCGAAATGGCTATTGAGCCATACACCGCTTTAATCTTCACCATCTCTTTAGATGGTATCAAGAAGTAATTCTAAAAAAAATATTCTAAAAAAAATCGACCTCATCGGGTCGATTTTTTTTATATCTATATTTTTCTAATTTAATATTTGGCAAACTTGCGCACCACAGAAGCATTCAAACTGCTGCGCACCACAATTAAATACACACCGGTCATCCAGGCACTTGGATCAAATTCTAGACTTGTGCGGTTAAAGTTATTAAGAATGCGTTGCTCAACCGTTTTTCCGTACATATTGACCACCTTAACATCGGCATTTCCATATACGAATTCGGGGAATGACAAGTTGATGGTAAACAAACTGAATGGACCCACAGGATTGGGATAAAAATCCATATCAATCCCATCGCATACGCCACTTCTAACGGTATTGACACCAAACACATTATAGGATGCGCAAACATTGCGGTAGGTAACCCCATTACAACCACAAACGGGGTTGTAATATTGGTCGTTGCACATATACATTGGATTGATTCTTCCTGTATCTATGCAGTTAAACTGCCCTAGTACTGGCCTTGCAATGAATCCAAACAATGCTATGAACAAGAGTTTGTGCATGCTTTATATCCTGTCGAATCCCAAATAAGGATGCAAGCATTCTGGCATTTTAATGCCAGTTTCGTCTTGGTTGTTTTCCAACAAACAAGCAACGATTCTTGGCAAGGCCAAAGCAGATCCATTTAAGGTATGCACCAATTCGTTTTTGCCATCTTTGGTTTTGTAACGGCATTTCAAACGGTTGGCTTGGAAAGTTTCGAAGTTAGAGGTCGAGCTTACTTCCAGCCATTTTTGTTGCGCGCCACTCCATGCCTCAAAGTCGTAGGTTAAAGCAGAGGCAAACCCCATATCGCCACCACAAAGGCGCAAGATTCTGAATTTCAATCCCAACTTTTGCATCAAGCCTTTTACGTGTTCCAACATACCTTCTAAAGCTTCATAGCTATTTTCTGGTTTTGATATTTGCACAATCTCTACTTTGTCAAACTGGTGTAAACGGTTTAATCCACGAACGTGTGAACCATAGCTACCCGCTTCTCTTCTAAAGCAAGGCGTATAACCCACATTTTTAATTGGCAATTCATCTTCACGCAAAATAACATCGCGGTACATATTGGTAATTGGAACTTCCGCCGTTGGAATAGCATATAAATTATCAATGGTTGAATGGTACATTTGACCTTCTTTGTCGGGCAATTGACCAGTACCATATCCACTGGCTTCGTTTACAAAAATTGGCGGTTGCACTTCATAGTAACCCGCTTTTAAAGCTTCATCCAAAAAGAAATTAATTAAAGCCCTTTGCAAGCGTGCCCCTTTACCGGTGTAGACTGGAAAACCAGCTCCAGTAATTTTATTACCCAATTCAAAGTCAACCAATTTGTATTGGGTGGTTAAATCCCAATGCGGTTTAGCGTCGGCCGGAATCATTGGTTCAGTACCCCATTCAAAAACGGTTTCGTTTTCTTCAGGTGTTTTTCCGTACTTCACTTGCTGGCTTGGTGCATTCGGAATCTCATACATTTTCTGTTTGAGTTGCTCTTCCAAATCAGCAAGCTCGGTTTCCAAGGTTTTTATTTGCTCCTTAAGAACACCCGACTCTTCTTTACGCGCATCGGCTTCATCTTTCTTACCGGCCTTAAACAAATCGCCAATCTCTTTGGCGGTATTGTTGCTTGCCGCAAGTTTTTGTTCTAGCGAGGTTTGCAAGGCACGCTTTTGCTCGTCGAGGCGAAGCACTTCATTGATATCAGCACTGCGGTCGTGGCCTCTTTTGGCCAAACGGTCGATAATTTCCTGGGTGTTGTTGCGGATTGCTTGTAAGGTTAACATGTTTTTCTAGTCTGCAAAATTAAGCGAGTACACAAAAAGATAACATCTTTTTTTTCACTTTCTTCAAGAAAAACGATTATTTTTGATGAAATTTTGAATAAAACGGCCCTTTATATCGGTTTTGTCCTCTTGGTTTTCGGAATTTCATGCATAAACCGCGACGATTTCAAACGCGTACCTGATAAGATTTGGGGTTACAGACCTGTTTATTTCGATTCAAGTGTCAACATCAACACACTGATTTATTCAACCGCGCCTAAACCGGTTAAAACCTCGGGTAAAATTTATTTGTACAAAAAATATTTATTTGTTGGTGAACCGGCCGAAGGGGTGCATGTTTTCGACAACACTGATCCCAGTGCTCCCATTCCTTTTTGTTTTATCAACATTCCCTACAACTACGATGTGGCGGTAAAAGACAGCATACTGTATGCCGACACCTACCTTGGCATAGTGGCCATAAATATTGCCAATTTACCGAATGTGAAAGTGTTACAACATATCCGTGGCTCAGTTATAACACCACCTTTACCTGGTGCAGCAAACTTCGCTGGATTTTTTGGGCGAAGCCGCAGCTTCAAAACCTATTTCGAATGCATAGACCCAAGCCGAGGCATCGTGGTTGCATGGATTCAAGACACCCTTAAAAAACCCAAATGTTATCAATAAACAACATGAAAAAAATATTTAAAATTCTATTCGCAAGTATTTTGTTAAGCACATTTTTTTATGCTTGCGACAAAGACAGCAGCGCAATATCCAGTGGCGAAAGCAGCAATAACGGGCAAGGTGGATCAATGGCCAAATTCGCCATACAAGGAAATTACATGTATAAGGTAGAAGGCAGCATTTTAAAAGTGTACGATGTTTCAAACACCAGCAATACCATATTATTGAGTAGTGTAGATTTGCAAAACACAGGTGTTGAAACCATTTTCAGCAATGGCCAGTATTTGTTTTTCGGCACTCAAAATGGCATGTTAATTTACGGTTTAAGCAAACCTAGTGTACCCAATTACATCAGCACTTACACCCACGTGGTGAGTTGCGATCCGGTGGTGGTTAAAGGCAATATTGCCTACGTGACACTAAGTTCAGGTAACTCTTGCAACAGGGGATTAGACCAATTGGAAGTTATTGACATCAGCGACATCAGCAACCCTACCCTTTTAAAAGCATACCAAATGGGCAATCCTAAAGGCATGGCTGTTGCAGGAAAATATTTGTATTTGTGCGACCAATTGGCAGGATTTAAAGTATTAGACATTACCGACAACATGAATATTGTGCAAGTTAATAACATTGAAACTTTATTGGCCTATGATGTCATTGCAAGTGGCAA
>CAMDAF010000054.1 GCA_945888525.1 Chitinophaga pinensis | reverse complement strand
GGATGTTTAGCCCAAGGGGCCTACTATATTGAAAGCAATGGCGAGGCAGCGATAATTGATCCACTTCGTGAAGTTCAACCATACATCGATTTGGCAAGTTCTCGTGGGGCAAAAATTAAATATATTTTTGAAACCCATTTTCATGCTGATTTTGTATCGGGGCATTTAGACCTTAGCCGTAAAACGGGTGCACCAATTATTTACGGGCCTAATTCAAATCCTGAGTTCGAAGCCCATATGGCCAAAGACCATGAGCTGTTTAATTTGGGTGATTGTACGATAAAGGTTTTGCATACGCCTGGCCATACCCTCGAGAGTACTTGCTATTTGTTGAAAGATGAAACCGGAAAAGACCAAGCCTTGTTTAGCGGTGATACTCTGTTCTTAGGTGATGTTGGGCGTCCGGATCTTGCTCAAAAATCTGCGGACATGACCCAAGAAGATTTGGCCGGCATGTTATACGACAGTTTGATGACCCAAATTATGCCATTGGCAGATGATGTAACTGTTTACCCGGCGCATGGCGCTGGCAGTGCCTGTGGTAAAAACATGATGAAGGAAACTTTGGATGTTTTTGGCAACCAAAAGAAAATGAATTATGCCTTGAATCAGCCGAGTAGAGAAGCATTTATTGCTGCGGTAACCGATGGTTTAACACCTCCTCCAGGGTATTTTGGAATGAATGTGGCCATGAACAAGAAAGGCTATACAAGTTTTGATGAAGTGCTTACCAATGGCATGCAAGCTTTAACTGCTGAGAGTCTTGAGGCTTTGGTTAGCAATGAAAATGCATTGGTATTGGATGTGCGTTCTGCAGCTGATTTTGCCAAAGGCTTTATACCACGTTCGGTAAACATCGGTTTAAAAGGCGACTTCGCTCCATGGGTTGGTGCTGTTGTTATGGATGTAAATCAACCTTTGGTTTTGGTGTGCAATGAAGGAGATGAAGAAGAAACCATTACCCGTTTGTCGCGCGTAGGATTTGATAAAGTATTGGGTTATTTAAAAGGCGGAATTCAAACTTGGATACTAGCTGATAAAGAAATTGATACGGTTGATAGAATTGATGCAGATGAATTTGCTAATATTTACAATGCTGAAAAGATTGAAGTTGTTGATGTGCGTAAAGAAACTGAATACGATACAGAACATGTTTTGCATGCACACAGCAAGCCATTGGCTTATATCAACGAGTGGTTTAGCAGTGTTGGAAAAGAACCATTTTTGTTGCACTGTCAAGGCGGATATAGAAGCATGATAGCGGCTTCAATTTTAAAGGCAAGAGGCATACACAATTTTAAAGAAGTTGATGGCGGCTATAAAGCCATTACAGCAACTGAAGTTGCGAAAACTTCTGAGAAAATAACACAAGCATAGCACTGTATATGATATAAAATATAGGGGATATAAGTGTTTCTTATATTATCCTTTTGTTTTATTGACAGATCAAAAAACACGATAAAAATAAATTTATGAATAGAGAAGAACAAGTGTGGTTCATCAGTGGATGTTCAACAGGTTTTGGAAAAGCATTGGCCATTGCGGTTTTAGAACGCGGGTACAAAGCGGTGATGACAGCAAGGAAAATGAGTGATCTTGATGCTGTGTTAGCTCAATACCCTGGGCAAGCCAAAGGTTTGATTTTGGATTTGGAAAACCATGCACAAATTGTAAGTGCAGCTTCGGATGCTATCGCTGCATTTGGACGAATAGATGTTTTGGTTAACAATGCTGGTATAGGCTATTTCTCTTCAGCAGAAGAAGCGGATATGCAAATCGTACGTATGATGTTTGAGGTTAATTTTTTCGGATTAACGGAATTAACCAGTTTGATTTTGCCACAAATGCGCAAACAAAAATCTGGACACATAATGAATGTGTCTTCTATTGGCGGTTTGGTAGGATTCCCTGCGGTGTCTTTTTACAATGCGACCAAATTTGCCGTTGCAGGTTATTCTGAAGCCTTGGCAAAAGAAACTGCACATTTGAATATTAAAGTAACGGTTGTATGTCCAAGTGGATTTAGAACCGATTGGGCAGGACGTTCAGCTTTTGAAACGCCTGTGCAAATTGAAGATTATGCGCCAAGTGCAGGCGCCAATGCTGAGGCAATTCGGAGCAGAAGTGGCAAGCAACCGGGTGATCCTGTAGCAGCCGCGCAAGCGATGATTAAAGCTTATGAAGCGACCAAACCCCCTCTTTACTTGATGCTGGGCGCAGGCGCTTTAAATGGTGCTCGCAAGAAGTTAGAAGATTATGCCGTCGATTTTGACGCATGGGCTGATACCAGTTTGGGTGCCGATGTGCCTTTGTCGGCTTAATAGCATGAATATATAATTAAAAAGCAACTTAAATTTTAAGTTGCTTTTTTTAGTGTAAGCTGAGTTTAATTATTCAGCTGACTTGCTTTCATCAGTGTTCTCCGCTTCGGGCGCTTCCTCAATCGCAGCGGTTTCTTCTTCCTCTTTTTTGCGGCCAAAGAATTTTTTACCGAGGAAAGCGAATAAAGCAATGATTCCGAAAATTAAAGGTTTGATGATTTTCAATAAGAAAATTCCGATTTTAGCCAGTATGCCTGTTTTGGCTAAAATACCACCAACGATCAAGCCACCGATGCCGTATTCAGCTAATTTGTCGGTGTCTTCATTGAAGTCAGCGTATGTTTGGCCATTGTTGAAGTTTGTAGATGCCAATATTATATTGATGTCTTTTTTAACTTCTGGCAACATAGACATGCCGGTTATGATGTTCATTTCTATGAAACCTTCTCTACCTAAAACACGGATATTGTAGTTAAGGGTATGCTCTTCATCGGTGCCGAATGCAAGCTCTTTGGCCCAATGTAGTTTTTTGTTTTTCTCGTCGTAAAATGGCGTAGAAGCCCAACCCAACATGCTTACTTTTTCGAAGCCTTGTTCGACACGTTCTTTGCTTGATGCTTCTGCTTCTTCTTTTAATTGTTTTAAAAGATCGTCGTAATTAATGTCCTTGGCATCGTCGTCTTCTACATGGCCTTCGTTGTTGTAGTTAATATCTACCAACCAGCGCATGCCAGTAATCATGTTAGGCGTGTCCGACAAAAGCATACCCAAAGTAAGAGCAGATGGCGGATTGCCATAAATTTCTTCCATCAATACTTTTGATTCTTCTGGTCCTAGATACAAGCAACCTTGAGGGACATTAACAGTGGCTAAATTGTTGCCAATAATGATTTTCCCGGTTTTGTAGTGAAAGGTATTAAGGATGCTGTCAGATCGCATTAATAGTTGCAAGCTTTCCATGGAAAACGAGTCTTCTTGTGCTTTAATTTGAGAGAATGCGCTCAGCAAACAAACCAACATAAATAGTTTCTTCATATCTGAATGGGGTATAAACCACAAACATAGTGTTTTCTGAAGTTTTTTTAATAGATATTTGAGTTTCAGGCAAGTCTTTAAAATGCGCGCAATTTGTGTTATCTTTGCGCACCCAAAATAATTTATGATTAATGTTTCAAATATCTCCCTGCGTTATGGGAAAAGGGTTCTGTTCGATGAGGTAAATGTCAAGTTTATTCCTGGCAATTGCTATGGCGTTATTGGCGCAAACGGGGCTGGTAAATCTACTTTCATCAAAATCCTATCCGGAGAAATTGATCCTACAACCGGTAGAGTTGAAATTGAAAAAGGAAAACGTATGAGTGTTTTAAAGCAAAACCACTTTGAGTTTGACGAGTTTCAAGTATTGGAGACAGTGATAATGGGCAATAAAGAACTTTATGCCATTATGAAAGAAAAAGAAATCATCTATGCCAAAGAAGATTTCAGCGATGAAGATGGAATTCGCGCCTCAGAATTAGAGGAAAAATTTGCCGAAATGGAAGGTTGGAACGCAGATAGTGATGCGGCTTCTTTGTTGAGTGGTTTGGGCATTGGCGAAGACATTCACTTCAGACCATTGCATGAATTGAACAACAACCAAAAAGTGCGTGTCTTATTGGCGCAAGCTTTATTTGGCAATCCTGATATTTTGCTAATGGACGAGCCTACCAACGACTTGGATGTTGAGACCATCGCTTGGTTGGAAAATTTCTTAGCCAATTTCGAAAATACTGTTTTGGTGGTTTCACACGATAGACACTTTTTAGACTCAGTTTGCACCCACGTTGCCGATATTGACTTTAATAAAATTACCACTTACTCTGGTAACTATACATTCTGGTATCAAAGCAGTCAGTTGGCTTTGAAACAACGCTCAGACCAAAACAAAAAATCTGAAGAGAAGAAAAAAGAATTAATGGACTTTATCCAACGGTTCTCTGCGAACGTGGCTAAGAGTAAACAAGCAACCAGTCGTCGTAAGATGATTGATAAATTGAACATTGAAGAAATTAAACCATCAACCAGAAAGTATCCTGGGATATTCTTTATTCAAGAGCGCGAGGCTGGCGATCAGGTCTTAACGGTCGAAAATCTTAGCTGCTTGAACGATGGAAAGAATTTATTTAGCAACGTCAACTTCACGGTTAGCAAAGGTGAAAAAGTAGCATTCTTATCTAAAAATGCTTTAGCAATTACCAAATTGTTCGAGTGCATCAATGGCAACGAAACACCAAAAACAGGAACTGCTGAATGGGGTGTAACCATTAAGCGCACCTATATTCCCAATGATAACTCACCATTTTTCGAAGGGATTGATTTGAGTTTGGTTGACTGGTTAAGACAATTTTCTAAAGAAAAAGACGAAACCTTTATTCGTGGTTTCTTAGGCAAAATGTTGTTTAGTGGTGAAGAGAGTTTAAAGAAAGCGAAAGTATTGAGTGGTGGAGAAAAGGTGAGATGTATGATGAGTAAATCGATGCTTGAAAGTCCTAACTGTATAATTGCTGATGAGCCTACCAACCACTTGGACTTGGAAAGTATTCAGTCTTTGAACAACAGTTTTATCGATTACAAAGGCATCTTATTGTTCTATTCTCATGACCATGAGTTTTTGAACACTGTAGCCAATAGAATCATCGAGATCGGACCAAACGGTATGATTGATAAGCATTGCACTTACGACGAGTATCTGGACGATGAGTCTGTGGTTGAAAGAAAAGCTGCTATTTACAAGTAATGGTTAGAGACAAACTACTGAGGAATTCTCGTATGGTATTTTTTTTAGAAACCATACACATTCCACTTTGGTTGTTAAAGGACTTGTGTTGGTTGATGAGTTACCGCAGTTTGGGGCTTGTAATGGCAATACCTACGGTTTTGGTTGCACTTTTGATGTTGTATGTAACCTTTGGCGACAAAGACCGGTTTCTTCCCAATGTTTCTATTGCTTTTTGGATCTTGGCCAATGCCTCTTGGATGCTTGATGAGTTTTATTCGCTAGGTATTCGCAGCTACTGTATATACCCATTTCTTGCCGGTATATTGGCGTTCATTATATATGTATTGCTAAAATTGATGAAGCCTAAAGAAGTTATTTAGAATTCATCTAAATTTGCCCCCTTAATTATGCCAACAATAACCTTCAATTTTGAAGAAAAAGATAAATCGCCTGTTACAGTTGAAATTTCTAAAGGAGAAATGATACTTGATGTGGCCTTAGACAGTAATGTAAATTTACACCACAATTGCGGCGCTGTATGTGCTTGCAGTACTTGCCACATTTATGTTGAGCAAGGTGCAGATGCCTTGGCGGAAATAAGCGACAAAGAAGAAGACTTTGTTGACCGTGCCCGCAGTCCTAAATTTAATTCACGTTTGGCTTGCCAATGTGTGTTGTTGCAGGACCAAGACTTGGTGGTAACTGTTCCTGATCAGTCATTAATTATTGGCCATTAATTTTAAAAGCTATGAGTTTCGAATTACCAATACACTGGAAAGACCATGAGGACATCTCTATGGCATTGTACGAAAGATTTGGCGACGATTTCGGCGAATCAAAAATCTACCGTATACGTTTCACTGAACTTTTAGAATGGGTACTTGAAATACCCAATTTTAAAGGTACCCGCGAAGAGTGCACAGAAGGCCACTTGGAGATGATCCAAAGCGGTTGGGTGTACGAGTGGAGGGATAATCAGTAGGGAGAAGGAGAAGGAGAAGGGGCTAGGGGGTAGCGTTTAGGGTCTAGTGGGTCGGAAATGCTTCAATATTTCGGTTAATAACTATTAACTATTAACTAATAACTAATAACCCAATAACCACTCCGTAGGTGCTGAATTATAAAATATTTGACCTATTCGTTTTGTCTTATTTGGGCTCAAACCCACTCTTTGCTTTAGCCGGGTGTTTCTGTAAATTTCTTATTACAACAATCTTTTGCAGGGGCTTGTTGCCACTCCGCCCTGCATAAAGTTTCATAATTAACTCGGTGTAACACCCGGGCTGTCGCTCCGATTGGGCGCAATCAAAAATACTTCATTATTATGCAGACTATCTTAATTTCGGCTCAACTTAGCGATAGTGTTCTCATGAGTGAAGCGAATAACTTAGCCCTACTCCCAACGGTGTACTCCTTTCTGTCGTGAAATCACTCCACTGCGTTCCGTTAAGTTCGTGAGAACGCTGCGCTAAGTTCTTGCTTAGGCTATCACTCCCTCACCAACCGCATTACCTGCACAACTCCATTCGAATCTTTAATAAACACACTATAAATTCCTGCAGGTAAAAAGCGGATCTCTAGGGTTGTTTTCTTTTCCGTTAAATGGATCTTGTTGAAGACGATTTGCCCCATGCTGTTGTATATTGTCAGGCTAATTGGACTCGCACTGAAGTGCTCAATTGTTATAGATGTTTGTGCCGGATTCGGATACAGATTGATTTTGCTTTTTGATAAGGTCTTAGATAAGCTTGAAGGGAAAAAAGTGGTGTCGCAGATCGGAGAGGTGCTAACCAAAGGTGCAAAGAAATTGGCCAGATTATCGGATCTTAAAGTGAAGTTGTCGTAGGCATGACAAGGGTTGTTTATTTGATCGCTACAACTGCCTTTGCCAATTAAAAAACTATAGGGGAAATTGGTGCTGGTAAATTCATTGTGGATGTTGTATCCGTAGTTAAAATTGCTGTT
>CAMDAF010000053.1 GCA_945888525.1 Chitinophaga pinensis | reverse complement strand
TTATCGGATCTTAAAGTGAAGTTGTCGTAGGCATGACAAGGGTTGTTTATTTGATCGCTACAACTGCCTTTGCCAATTAAAAAACTATAGGGGAAATTGGTGCTGGTAAATTCATTGTGGATGTTGTATCCGTAGTTAAAATTGCTGTTCCATTGGCTAAAGGTTCTGCTGCCATAAAGTTTTGCTGTGTTCGCAATGCCGTAACAACCATAGCCGTTGGCCATACACCAAGAAAGGCCAGCAAACACGCGACCACTGTCAATGGGGACAACAATATCGCAGGGCTGGTGGTAAGAAAATATCCCTGGTTTTACATTGTTTGATTTGTGTTGTTTAAGCAGATTGCTAAACATAGCGCCATACATATTCCCAATACCTTTAATGGTGTAACGGATATTGCTGGGTTCAATATTCCCTTCTATGCTTCCTAAATCAGGGCGAGCGATATTGGTGTTTGGAAATGACTTTCCTGCATTGTATTGGCAATTTAAAGCATTGGCATTGGGTTTTACTGCGTCACTAATTTTGTATGCTTGTGGAGGTTTTTCGCTGGTGGTATCCATCAAGCCTATCCCTAGGGCTGTAAAAGCCCCGGCGCTTTCACCTGCTAAAAAAACATTGGCGGTATCAATTCTGAAGGTTTTGTGTCTGTTAATTAAATAGCGCAAAGCACCTTTCCCATCTTGAATGGCACGAAAATAAGCGCGGTACCATTCGGCACTGTCTGTTGCGAAAATGCAAGAATAGTTGGGGTAATTGCAGTTCCAAGCTAACTTGTCGGATATAAAACCCAAACGGTAATTGATGCTGGCCGTTACATATCCTCTTTTCGCAAATTGTTTGCAAATGGAGGTGATATTGCTTTCGCCTTTATCACCGGCCAAGAAAGCACCACCGTGTATGACAAGCAACAAAGGACGGGTTGCAATATGCGCTTGGTCATCGCAAATGGGTGTATAAATATCCATTTTTAATGTATCGATTCCACCATTAAAGTTGATGGCAGTTCCATATACCACATTTAAGTTGCTATCGTATTGGTATTTCTTGTCTTTCCATTGTTGGCCCAAGAGCGAAGAGAATGGAAACAACAGGATAATTAGTTTTAACGTGGTTTTCATTATAGTTTATTTTATAACAAATGTATTTGGAATGAATTGAATTCCAAAATCAGTGCTTACAAATCATTGGCTCTTGCCACCAATTCAGCCAAGTCGAGTACCTCAACTTCAGCTTCTTTGTTTTGGTGTTTTACGCCATCGCGCAACATGGTCATGCAAAAAGGGCAATTGGCGGCTATAATGCTGGCGCCAGTTTCCACTGCCTCTTCAGCACGTTCTATATTAACTTCTTTATTGCCTTTTTCAGCTTCTTTGAACATTTGAGCGCCACCAGCACCGCAGCAAAAACCATTGGTTTTGCAGCGTTTCATTTCAATAAGTTCTGCATCCAATGTTTCTAAAACTGAACGTGGGGCTAAATATTCGTTGTTGGCCCGACCCAAATAGCAGGAGTCGTGGTAGGTTATTTTCTTTCCTTTAAATGCGCCACCTTCTACTTTTAATTGACCATTATTAATCAAGTTTTGTAAAAATTGTGTATGGTGCATCACCTGGTAATTTCCACCCAAAGAAGGATATTCATTTTTCAAGGTATTGAAGCAATGCGGACAGGTGGTTACAATTTGTTTGATGCCATATCCATTCATTACAGCGATGTTGTTCATTGCCAACATCTGAAATAAAAATTCATTGCCAGCGCGTTTTGCTGGATCGCCTGTGCAGCCTTCTTCATTGCCTAAGATAGCAAAATCAATGTTGCAGTGGTGAAGAATTTTTGCAAATGCTTTGGTGATTTTTTGTGCACGCTCGTCAAAACTACCCGCGCAACCAACATAAAATAAAACTTCAGGTGTTTTTCCCTCTGATGCGTACTGAGCCGCAGTTTTAATCTCAAAACCTAATGACATGTTGCAAACTTAATATAATTTTAAGAGATTGATGACCTCATCGCGCACCAAATATTTGATATTCTTTCCTTCTTTCATTAAATCACGGATTTGGGTTGCAGAAATGTCTAAAATAGGGGAGTCTAATACTCTAATATTTGGATGGCCTGGATATGGGTGGACAAAAGTTTCAGAACGTTTGTAAACCAAAATAGGGAAGGCTAAAATCTTATCGACTTCCTCCCATTCATTCAACCGCTCCAAGGCATCTGTGCCCATGATGATGCTGTGTTTGCTTGGCTGCGCTTTTAAAGCATCCAAAGTTTGAAAGGTATAGGAAGGTCTTGGCAACGCAAATTCAATGTCACTAACCTCGAAATGCACGTTATCGGCTATGCTTAAACGCAGCATATCTAAACGCAATTCTGCATCCATCAATGTGTCTTTGTCTTTTAATGGATTGTGCGGTGAAACAATGAAATTTATTTTTTGTATGTCGGTCTCGTTAAGTATGTATTGTGCAATGCTTAAATGTCCCATATGTATGGGGTTGAACGAGCCAAAAAACAATCCTATTTTCATCTTATTTAGCGATAAAATCTCTAACTATTGATTCCGCTTTTGCTAGGGTTTCTTCTAAAACATCGTTTATTAATACTAAGTCGTATTGATCAGCAAATTGCAATTCAAAGTTTGCTTTGTCAATGCGCATTTGCAATTGGTGTTCAACTTCGGTGCTGCGTTTTCTCAACCGCTCCATTAAGATATCGAGGCTCGGTGGACGCAAGAAAATGGCCAAAGCATTTTCCCCGTATTTTTGTTTGATGCGCAAGCCACCAGCAACATCAACATCAAAAATGACGGTTTTACCCAATAGCCATAACCGTTCAACTTCGCTATTCAAAGTGCCGTAAAATATGCCGTTGTATACTTCCTCATGTTCTAAGAATTCGCCATTGGAAACTTTAGCTTCAAAATCATTTTGGTCTAAAAAATAGTATTCTCTTCCATGTTCTTCATGGGGGCGAGGTTTGCGTGTGGTAGCGGAAACTGAAAAACCAAGCTCTGGCATAATTGAAAGCAAGTGGTTCACAACAGTGGTTTTTCCACTGCCCGATGGGGCCGAAAAAATGATGACTTTGTTCAAATGTAGCGACAAATTTAATCATTTAATGCCTAATTGGTGGTATGTTTCTATTGGCTTATTTTAGACAGGTAAGCCACAATTGATTTAGACTTGTTTTTTTTAGAGCAAAAAAAAGCCGTGTCAACAATGACACGGCTTTAAATATTGAAGAACGATTAGGCTTGCGTTTGGCCCTCTTCGTTTTCTGGTTTTGGCAATAAGGCTTTTCTTGAAAGTCTTAATTTACCAGTCTTTTTATCAACCTCAACCAATTTCACTTTTACGATATCACCTTCTTTGAAAATGCCATCCATTTTGGCAATGCGTTTCCAATCGATTTCGCTAATGTGCAATAAGCCGTCTTTACCTGGAAGGATTTCAATAAAAGCACCAAATTCAACGATGCTTCTAACTTTCCCTTCATATACCTCACCAACTTCAGGAACTGCCACGATGCCTTTAATGATGCGTTTTGCAGCAGCCATATTCTCAGCATTGTCAGATAAGATTTCTACAATACCATGGTTGTCTACCTCAGTAATAGAGATGGTGGTATTGGTGTCTTTTTGAATGCCTTGAATAACTTTTCCTCCAGGCCCGATAACGGCACCGATTTGGTCTTTGTCGATCGTTATGCGTTCAATACGTGGCGCATGTGGTTTGTAATCATCATTTGCAGCATTGATGGTGGTATTCATTTCGTTTAAGATGTGGGCTCTGCCTCTTCCAGCTTGCTCCAATGCTTCTTCTAGCATTTCCCATTTTAATCCGTTTATTTTGATGTCCATTTGACAAGCAGTGATACCTTTGGCAGTACCAACCACTTTAAAGTCCATGTCACCTAAATGGTCTTCATCTCCTAAGATATCCGTTAAGATTTTGTATTTACCTGTCGCCTCGTCGCTGATTAAGCCCATTGCAACACCACTTACACCACCTTTTATTTTGATACCAGCGTCCATTAAAGCCAAGCTACCAGCACAAACTGTAGCCATACTTGAAGAACCATTTGATTCTAAAATGTCACTAACAATTCTGATTACATATGGGTTGTCTTCAGCACTTGGCAATGCTTTTTTCAATCCTCTAAGTGCTAAGTTGCCATGACCAATTTCACGTCTTCCTGGTCCACGGTTTGGTCTTACCTCACCGGTAGAAAATGCTGGGAAGTTATAGTGCAACATCAAACGGCTGTATCCATTCAACATTGGCGCATCCAACATTTGCTCATCCAATTTTCCACCTAAGGTAACGGTGGTAACCGATTGGGTTTCACCTCTAGTGAACACAGCAGAACCGTGTGCAGCAGGTAAGTATCCAACCTCAGACCAAATAGGACGAACCTCATCAAGTTTTCGGCCATCCAAACGGATGCTTTCATCAAGAATCATTTTGCGCATAGCCTCTTTCTCAACTTGGTGGTAGTATTTTTTAGCTAAGTATTCTTTTGCTTTCAAATCTTCCTCACTCATGTTTGACAGGTACTCGGTGATAATCGCTTTGAAGTTTGCACTTCTTTCTGATTTGGGTGCACCGCTTTTGGCTACTACATATACTTTATCGTAGGTAGTTTCCCAGATATGTTTTTTAAGTTCTAAGTCGCTTTTTTCATGGCTATACGTTCTAGCTGGCTTTCTGCCACCCATTTGCTCACATAAATCCCATTGCATTTGACATTGTTTTTTGATGGCTTCGTGGGCGAATTTAATGGCTTCTACCATTTCCAATTCACTTACTTCGTTGCACTCACCCTCAACCATGTTGATGTCATTCGCAGTGCCAGAAACAATCAATTCTAAACTTGAATTGACCATATCCGATTCAGTTGGGTTAATCACCAACTGACCGTTTATTTTAGCAACACGAACTTCAGAGATAGGCCCTTGGAAAGGAATATCACTTACCATAAGAGCTGATGAAGCTGCAAGACCTACCAGGCAATCTGGCGGGAAATTTTTGTCGCTGCTCATCAAGGTAATGATTACTTGCGTGTCGGCGTGGTAATCTTCAGGGAATAGTGGGCGTAGCGCTCTGTCAACGATTCTAGATACTAGAATCTCATAGTCAGTTAAACGCGCTTCGCGGCGGTGAAAACTTCCAGGAATACGGCCTACAGAGGCGAATTTTTCTTGGTAGTCGACAGATAGAGGTAGGAAGTCAACATTTTCTTTTGCCTCTTTGTTAGAAACAACAGAAGCCAAAATCATCGTATCGCCGCATTTAACGACAACACTACCATCGGCTTGCTTGGCCAAAATACCAGTTTCAATTTCGATTGATTTGCCGTTGCCCATGTCAAGGGAACTGCGGAATCCATTGGGTTTATTACTCATAAATTAAATTATTTTATTGTTTTTGCTGCTTTTCAAAAAGCAAAAAAAGCCCTCGAAAATCGGGGGCTTTTTTAATAAAATGGAAAAGTTTTTGGATTACTTTCTGATACCCAACGCTTTGATTAGGTCACGGTATTTGAAGATGTCTTGTTTAGCTAAATAGTCTAAAAAAGCTCTTCTTTTACCAACCAATTTCACAAGACTTAACTCAGAAGCGAAATCTTTTGGATTAACTTTTAAGTGGCCAGTGATGAAATTGATTCTTTCGGTGAACATCGCGATTTGTCCTTCTGTTGAACCGGTATTGGTTTCAGAACCTCCAAACTTTTGGAAAATATCTTTTTTCTCTTGTGATGATAAATGCATACGATTGAATTTTATTAAGCTTCAGCAGTTAATACTGAAACAAATGATCTGTTGTTTCTTGTTTTAGTGAATTTCACGATACCATCAGTCAATGCAAATAAGGTATGGTCTTTTCCAATACCAACATTGTCAGATGGGTGGTGTTTTGTACCTCTTTGACGTACAATGATGTTGCCAGCTTTAATTACTTGACCACCATAGATTTTTACACCTAATCTTTTACTATGCGACTCACGTCCGTTCTTCGAACTACCCGCGCCTTTCTTGTGTGCCATTTCTTAATTTATTATTATGCGTTAATGGATTCAATTAAGACCTTAGACAAATACTGTCTATGACCGTTTTTCTTTTTATAACCTTTTCTGCGTTTCTTTTTGAAAACGAGAACTTTATCATCCTTAAGATGCTCCATAACTTTACCAGTTACTGATGCACCTTTAATGTTAGGTAAGCCAACAGAGATTTTACCACTGTTATCTACCAACATCACTTTATCAAAAGTAATAGATGATCCTTCATCCCCATTTAGGCGGTGGGTATAAATATATTTGTTTTGTTCAACCTTGAATTGCTTGCCTGCAATTTCTACAATAGCGTACATGCTTTTTAAAAAATTTGGACTGCAAAATTAGACTTTTTTATTGGAAATACAAACAATATGTCCAAAATATTTCAATTGTTTATAATTATCAGTCTTTGTTTTCATTTTCTACTGCCCTAAAATAGGCGGAATTGTTTTTATCGCATTGATTGTTAGGTACTTGTTCTTGACGCTTTTGTATCTAATACAAAGTGAGTTTTTAACACGTGCTGGCGATTTACTTTCAACACTTCCAGGCAATTGCCATTGATTATCCCCGCCTCCAATATTGCTAGCTGTTTTTATTTGAACCTGAAACCGCACAATTTCTCCAATATCAACTGCCCAATCTGATCTCGTTTTTGCGCTATCCATCAATATATAAGCTCGGTCTGCCTTGCCCTCTGCCCATCCTGAATCAACCGAAATTTTGAATGAACGTTTGGCTCTAGCATATAATGTATAGGTCGTAACTACTGGGCTGCCTGCTACTCCTCCATAGAATGTTTGTTTTTCTGCCCTTAAAACGGTAAAATCAAGCACTGGGTTGGGTTTTGGTACTGCTGACAGACAAAGTATAGAAATTGACAATATTATGAGGTAACGCATGTTTTAAAGACTTCAAATATAATACCATAAAATTCCCTTTAATTAACGATTCAGTTCTTTTATGCCTTTTACCTGCTTTCCACTCTAGGCCAAGTCTATATAGCTTATATCTGCATGTCAGTCCATGGCTTGTTGCCAAGCCGCCATGATTTGACAGTTGCTAATGCGCGTTCCAGCCTGCCTTTTTGGGGCCATCATTCTTATTT
>CAMDAF010000052.1 GCA_945888525.1 Chitinophaga pinensis | reverse complement strand
TGCCATCTTCATTAAAATACTTCAATGACAACTCCAAGCTAAAGTCTCTATTTTTAAAGCCTCGAAGCAATTAACTCCTTAGCTGTTATTATAAAGTTTGTCTCTTATTTCTCTACAGTGTTTTTCAGAACGGGAGTGCAAAGGTAATACTATTTGCCACTATCCCTAATCTTTTTTCACTTATCCTAAATTTAAAGAACAAGTAACTGTAAATCAAATGGTTAAATTCTTATTTTTAAACACAAAAACCCGCATTTTTAAATGATTTCTAAATGTTTGAATTTAACCCCATGTGTTCAAGTAATTTTTAATCCCCATTATAGCGGTTTTAGAAGGGTTTTTCGCCATCAAAATCACCCATTGATTGCAAGTAATGGCGAAACGCAGCTGGTTTTATCTCTAAAATCAGAAGAGAGATTAAGCTTAATTCTTTAAAATTTAACGTAAATCGAAGGTTAATCCAATCAATAAAGAAGCCGTTTTTGAGACCTATTTTGAAGCAATTGGTCTGGAAAATACAAACTGCTTGCTTTTTAAATGCGGTATAAACGCTTTTATCCTCCAAAAAACGCTTTTCGAATACACAATTCGAATACATCTGCAAGCTATTTATATGATTGGATACTGCAAAAAAAGCAAAAAAAATAGTTTGCATGCGCAAACTATTTTTTAAATATCAAACCAAAAAAGGGATAAGCCTCTTCGCGTTTATTTTCTTGAAATCACTTTCTCAACAGCCGCAATTACATCAACAGTGTCTAATTTATATTTCGCCATCAATTCATCAGGCGTGCCACTTTCGCCAAAACTGTCGTTAACGCCTACCATTTCAACCGGCAATGGGAAGTTACGTGCCAATAATTGGCAAATGCTATCGCCCAAACCACCGTTGTACATATGCTCTTCTGCCGTTACCACACAGCGGGTTTTGCGCACGGAATCCAATACTGCTTTTTCATCCAAGGGTTTAATGGTGTGTATGTTAATTACCTCAGCACTTATTCCTCTTTCTGCCAAAGCTTGCGCAGCCTGTACACTTTTCCAAACCAAATGACCAGTGCAGAAAATTGAAACGTCCGTGCCCTCATAGATTGTGACAGCTTTTCCAATTTCAAAAACCTGATCAGGTGCTGTAAAAATGGGCACTTTAGGTCTTCCAAATCTCAAATAACAAGGTCCTTCATACTTTGCAATAGCAATGGTTGCAGCTTTGGTTTGGTTGTAATCACAAGGATTGATAACCACCATATGCGGCAACATTTTCATCATGCCCAAATCTTCCAATATTTGATGGGTAGCACCATCTTCGCCCAAAGTTACTCCGGCATGAGACGCGCAAATTTTTACATTTTTACCACTGTAGGCAATGCTTTGACGGATTTGATCATAAACCCTTCCAGTGCTAAAGTTAGCAAAAGTTCCAGTAAATGGGATTTTGCCTGCTGTAGCCAAACCTGCTGCCGCACCAATCATATTGGCTTCAGCAATTCCCATTTGGAAAAAACGCTCAGGAAATTCCTTTTTAAAGGCATCCATTTTTAAAGAGCCAGTTAAGTCTGCGCACAAAGCGACAACCTGACTGTTTTGTTTTCCTGCTTCTAACAAGCCGGCGCCAAAGCCAGATCTTGTGTCGTTATTCCCTAGTATCTCTAATGCTTGCATTATATATTTATTTCTGTTGTGGTTGCGGAGGTAATTGTAAATTCTTTTTCGAAAGTATAAATGGTTCTTGTTTCTGATTTGCTGCGGCCAACAACAATGTATTTGCCTGGTTGCATGATTATCGTTTGGTAATATTCATCACTGATATCTGCAACCCAAACCATTTTCCCGTTGATTACGTGGTAAATTGCACAGACCAAATCGCGGCTCTTATTTATTTGAAGTCTTCCAGGCTGAGGAATCAATATGGTCGTGGTTTTGTTTTCGTCAACCACAACACTGTCTAAATGTATACGTGGCGTGGTTAATAATTCCATTTCATAAACCCCACATAAATATCTTTTTTTGGTGTTAAACGTTTGGGCGTGTATGGTTCCAGATTTTTTCTTAACGGTTACCACCGCCTTTAAATCGGTGTAATTGGTTTTCCCTGTGCACACAAATTCGATAAACCCTTGAGGCACGTCAATAGCAATAATATTATGTCGGCCAACGATTAACTCCACATTGTTTTTTTGAACAGGTGGTAAAGTATGCACCACAATATCGTAGCGTCTCAAAGGATCTAAAAACAAAGTATCTGGAACACCTCTTCCATTCATCGTATGTTCATAGTTGAACAACAATTTTTTGGTAGATGCATCATAAATACTCATTAAAACATTGGTTTCTAAGGGTCTCAGTTTTTTATCCAACAAATTCACTTGGCAACTTGTGGCATTCATGGCTTGTGACACAATAACACCAACAACGTTTTCGAAATCTTTCTCTGTATTGGCATCGTAGTATGTACCGACACAATCAAATTTAAATTTAAATTGTTCTGATGAACCCAAGCCTATAATAAATGGTTTTAGAAAAATGCCTTTCTTTTGAAGATTTTGTGAAATTAGGCAAGGATCGCCTGTGCATTCTTCCATACCATCTGTTATAATGATTACTAAGTTTCTTACGCCTTTTTCAGCAGGAAAATCTTTCTCACATTCTTGCAATGAATAGGCAATTGGTGTCCATCCTTTTGGAACCAAACTGTTTACCCGTTTTTTCATTACCACCAAATTATTTGGTGCGAATGGCACTTCTAATCGAGAATCTTTACAGTCCTTTAAATCTACTGTTTTTTGATGTCCATAAACCCTCAAGGCCAATTCAACATTTTTGAAAGTGCTTAAACTGTCAATTAATTTTATGGCCATTCGCTTAGCAACTTGAATGCGTGTCCATTTTTCAATGGGCGTAGTCATGCTTCCTGAAGCATCGAAAATAATTAAGATTCTAGTTTTCTCTGGCGTTTGAGCGTGGGCAGTTATTCCCATAAAAAGGAAAACTGCAATAAGCATTGCTTTCATATATTGGTCTAACGCCATTTTCATGCCAATTGGTATTATTAGTAATCGCCTTGCGTTTCTGGCAATTGAGCCAAAGCTGCAGCCAATTGCTGGTCATTGGGGGCTATACCATGCCATTCATGACTTCCCATCATAAAATCTACACCAGCACCCATTTCAGTATTCATTAAAATCACAATAGGTTTATTTTGATTGCGCATCGTTTTCGCTTTGGCATTGGTATCTAAAATGTCTTGCATATCGTTGCCATTCATTTCTAGAACCAACCAATTAAAAGCTTCGAATTTATTTCTTAATTCATGGAAGCCCATGATCTCTAAAACTGAGCCATCAATTTGTTGTTTGTTGTAGTCAACTGATGCGATAATATTGTTTAAACCATGACTTCCTGCATACATAATTGCTTCCCAATTTTGACCTTCTTGCAATTCCCCATCACCCATGTTTACATAGACGATATGGTCATCCTTGTCGAGTTTCTTAGCTAAGGCAACACCTACACCAACAGACAAACCCTGCCCCAATGAACCACTTGCAATTCTTACCCCCGGTAAACCATCGTGGGTGGTTGGATGGCCTTGTAAACGGGTATTTATTTTGCGAAAAGTAGCCAATTCACTTACTGGAAAATAACCACTTCTGGCAAGTACGCTGTAAAAAACGGGACTAATGTGCCCATTAGATAAAATAAACACATCTTCATTTTTAGCTTCTTGAGTAAAATTTGCTGGGTTGTGGTCCATTAATTGGAAATAAAGTGCTGTTAAGTAATCAGCACATCCAAGGGATCCGCCGGGGTGACCGCTTTGAACAGCGTGCACCATCCTTACAATATCGCGCCTAACCTGAGAAGCGATTTGTTGTAATTCTAGTGTATTGGGCATGGAATATAAATTGAATGCAAAAATGACCTAAAAAAACGAGTTATAAAACAGCTTTTTAGCTTACTTATAAACGAATAATAAACGGCTTATTCTAAGGTAAAAGAATCCATGTCATCCAAAACAGGAAATTCCAATCTGTATTCATCCAAAGAAACTTTATTTAAATAAAATTGAAATACTTTATCATCCGAACCAAACCCAATTTCTTCACCTAAATAATTAATAATACCAGAATTCCCTATATGGTCGACGCCATTTCCATCTTGCCCAATGCGGTTGCATGCAACCACATAAGTTTGATTTTCTATTGCCCTAGCTTTTAACAGTTGTTGCCAAGCATAATTACGTTTTTGTGGCCAATTGGCGACATATACCGTTAGGTCTATCCCTTCGGTGTTGCGGCTAAAAACAGGGAACCTTAAGTCGTAACAAACCAATGGCAAAATTCGCCATCCCTTGTAATCCACAACCAAGCGTTCCTTGCCTGCGCTGTAGTGTTTGCTTTCATCGCCCGGACTAAACAAGTGTCTTTTGTAATACCATTTAATCTCTTGATTAGGGGTAACAAAAGCCAAGGCATTGTAATATTTACCCTGTTCGTGCAACATAAAACTACCCATGATTGCCGCATTGAGCTTTGCGCTCATTCGTAAAATCCAAGTTCTTGTTTTTTCTGTGGATTCGTGGGCCAAGGCCTCTGGCTTCATACTAAATCCTGTGGAAAACATCTCAGGTAAAACAATCAAATCACAATCTTTTATCCCCTCTATTTTCGTTTCAAAATGCTGAAGATTGGCATCCACATCCTCCCAATATAAATGGGTTTGAACCACAGCGATGTTTATAGCTTGCATAAAATCTCTAAGGCTTTATTGAGTGTTTCATTCGATTTTGCAAAACAAAAACGCAGCACCTTATGGTCGGTTTTCCGCATGTAAAATGCAGAAACAGGTATCGAAGCAACCCCAATTTCTTTGCACAAGTAATTCGCCATTTCTAGGTCTGATTGTTCGGATATTTTATCGTAAGTAACCGACTGAAAATAGCTTCCATTGCAATCAATCATTTTAAATTTAGAAGACTTCAAACCTTTTCGGAACAAATCTCTTTTCTCTTGGTAAAAAGCCCCAAGGCCTAAATACAAGTCTTTATTTTGTAAAATTTCGGCATAGGCATGCTGAATCGGTGTATTGGCGGCAAAGGCCATAAACTGGTATGACTTTCGAATTTGGGCTGTAATGTTTTCAGGTGCCAACAAATAACCAGTCTTCCAACCAGTTGTATGGTAGGTTTTACCAAAAGAAGAGACGATGATGCTGCGTTGGGCTAATTTTGGGTAACGCGCAACAGACTGGTGCTCAATCCCATCAAATATAATATGTTCATATACCTCATCACTTAAAATCAGAGCATCGGTATTGGTTATTAATTTTTCCAATTTGCGCATATCCTCAAAACTCAATATCGAGCCACTTGGATTGTGCGGTGAATTGATAATGATCATACGCGTTCTTATGTTGATCAGTTTGCGTATTTGATCCCAATCGATTTTGTATTCTGGGAATTGCATTTCATAAACGATTGCTTTTCCGCCGGCCAACTCAATAGAAGGAATGTAAGAATCGTAGGCTGGCTCAATAACTATAACTTCATCGTTCGCTTTAATGAGTGCGTTGATGGTGGCAAAAATCCCTAAAGTAGCTCCAGGAACAATCGTAATCTCAGTTTCTGGATTGTAAACCGCAGAATAAAGTTCTTCTGTCTTTTGCGCTATTTGTTCACGTAATTTCATTAAGCCAGGCATTGGAGCGTATTGGTTGTGACCAATTTCCATGGCTTTTGAAACAAGATTTTTAAGCTCTGGAGAACAATCAAAATCAGGGAAACCTTGCGCCAAATTAATTGCATTGTGGGCCTGCGCCATGCTCGACATAACAGAGAAAATGCTATTGCCAGCTTGGGGAAGCTTACTGTTTATATTGCCTTCAAATTTCACTATTAGCAAAGGTAAAGATAAAAAAATGGATTAATACCCATGTCTATGAAATGTGGGAAACTGAAGGTAACGATACTAAATGTATTAATTGGAAGCGGCAAAATTGCAGCAAGCGCTCAAATTTCTCAAAAACAAACAGTTGCAACTTGGCATTATATTTATCGCCATTAAACAAAATCTCCATTCATATTTGCCCAAAAACCACCCAATTCTTTTAAACCTTCTTTTTCCAAGCTTGAGTAAGGGAGCCAGGTGTTTTCTTTTTGTTTGATTAGTACCTCAATTGAATGTACATCTGGGAATAACTTATAATCAAATTTTGTATTCTCCAAGGAAATGTAACCCGTGTAATAATAATCCATATTTTTACTTTGAGCATAATCAATCTTCAAAAGCATCAAGTATTTTCCTAAGCTGTATTTCTTGTAATCAGGATGGTAAAAATTCATATTGCCCATAATTACCTGCTGGCCTTCGTCAAAATAAGCCACTGCTATAAGCTTTCCTTCATCTCTAATTTGTATGGTCTTTGAATTAAACTCGACCATTTTATCTGAATTGAGTAAAAAATGAAACACACTTTCATGGGCATCAAAATCCATTGCACTTCTGTACGTTTGGTACAAGGTGTCGATCTCTTCATTCAATTGAGCTGCTCCAATTATATAAGTGAAGCGTTTATTTAATTTGAAAATCTTATGGGCTTTTACATTTTTAACCAAATCCAAACGGGTACGCAACCAAAAACAATCATAGGCCCTCTCCGCCTGAGAATCGTAAAACTCATCGGTTGTAAATAAATTCTGACGCATTCTGTAATAGCCCTTCTCCAGAAGCAAATCCAAATTATGCCCTGTTAAATCCAATGGTGCATTGTCTAACTCTAATTTCAATTTTTGTTTTAATTTTAAAGCGCAAAGATAAGAAGAAATGGTATTGAGAGAATGAGAAAATGATAAATTGATAAATTGATAAATTGATTCCCGTAACGGAGAAATAACTTTTTCAGGGTAAGGAATGAATAAATTGAGTTCGGATGGTCGCCTTTTCCCGCTGTTTGCTCTAGCCTGTTAAATTGTGGCAGCATCTGCAGGTGTTTTATTTGGCTTACTGCCGTGCGCCATGCAAAACACGCCGCTGCATAGCCACAAATTTACACAGGGCTGCCGCGTCCATCGGGGCGAGTCATTTCGTAAAAATGAGAATATTTAAATCCAATGAATGCCTTGGATTGGTCAAGATTGATATCATTCGAAATCAACAAGCAATTTCAAAAAACTAAACCCTATACCCTAAACCCTATACCCTAAAAGATTAGCTCCGCTGATCCCATTCGAAATGGCGCTAACAAGATACAATGAATTCCATTTTTTTTAAAAAAAATGGTTTTTATTCCCGCACCGCGAAGCAGCACCCAAGGTAACCCAATCTTCAAGCCGCCAGATAATCTCGTTTTTTATTTAAATCTTGTTGGCGGCTTGGATTGGTCAAGATTGATATCATTCGAAATCAACAAGC
>CAMDAF010000051.1 GCA_945888525.1 Chitinophaga pinensis | reverse complement strand
GCGGCAGGAGGGACAAGTGTTTCAGGCGGACTTTATGGCAGTGGAGGAACAACAACAATTCTATGTGGCTTACCTTCTCTAAACGCGGCTTTTCAAACCAATCAAGCTCAACTTTGTCAACCTAATAGCTGTGTCAACTTTACCGATATTTCGAACGGTAGTCCAAGCACTTGGTCGTGGTCATTCCCCGGTGCAAATCCTTCTTCCTCGAACCTTCAAAACCCTACAAACATTTGCTACACTACTCCCGGATCGTATCCTGTGACATTAATCGTTGGCAATGGAGTAAGTGTAGACACCCTTATTACGTCAAATTTTATAACGCTAAATACAGGTCCTGCAGTTCCAACAATCTCAACTTCAGGTCCCACTACTATTTGTTCTGGAGATACCTTGCTTCTCACTTCTTCCTATCCAAATGGAAATTCATGGTCGCCAAATGGCTTGAATACACAAACCATCGCAGTAACCAATGCTGGATCTTACTCTGTAACCTATACAGCTGCAAATGGCTGCCAAGCAAGTTCATTGCCTATCAATGTAGTTGTCAATCCAAATCCAGCAGCTCCAATAGTTAATCCTGCAGGTCCTTTAATTATTTGTGCGGATGGAAATATTGAACTTTACTCAAATATCATGGGCGGGAATACCTGGTCTCCCAATGGCGAAACAAGCGATACCATTTTGGTTTTTGCAGCTGGTTCTTACTACGTAACCAACACGATAGGCGGATGTACAAGTCAAGCAAGCAATATCGTAGTGGTCAATGCAGGAAGTAATCCACTCCCTCCAGTAATTACTCAGTCGAATGACACCTTATTTTGTTCACTTGCGGCTTCCTATCAATGGTTTTTGAATGGTGTTCTGATTCCAGGTGCAACGTTAAATATTTATGTTCCTACTGCATCGGGATTATACACTGTGTATATAACCAATGAGTTCGGTTGCGGCATTACAGGTGATCCTTACGAAGTAAATCTAACCAATGCTATTCTTGAAACACAAAGCTCATTGTTTGAGGTATATCCTAATCCAGCAAATAGTCAAATCAATGTGAAAGCAGATGCAAAATTGCTAGGCTCTATTTACACTGTTTATGACAACACTGGGAAAGTGGTTTTGTCAGGAAAAATAAACTCTGAGAATACAGTTATTGAATTAGGTAACTTATCGGGCGGTATTTATTTGTTCAGTGCAGGAGAGAACTTGAAACAGACATTTAAAGTGATAAAGGAATAAGCTAGCTCCTTAATAGCGTGCATGTTTCATAACCCTGCCGTCACCAAGCTTCGGGACAACATAGGGCTACATCGCCTACCAGTAAAAAGTCACCCCCTATTTTAGAAAAAAGGTAAAAAACAAAGAAAACAATTTATTTCTAAACTAATAATCATGATAGGCATTATTCTAATTTACTTCATCTGGAAAGGTTACTCAGAACTTGCAATTGAACACAATAAAAGCAAATGGGGATATGGCTTATTAGGAATTGCTACTTATTACATAGGTACTTTTATTGCTGGTATTGCCATTGCCATCATTGATATAATTGCAAACACACATATCATTGAAGAATCTAATGACATAGTTTTAAACCTTATTGCTTTGCCTTTCGGTTTATTTTTTGTTTGGGGATTGTTCAAGATCCTTGAGAACAAATGGAAAGCTAAAAAAATTGGGGATGATAATTCATTAGATCAAGATCTCCTTGAACCATAAAATAAAGAATAATTATATGGATACTTGGAAATTAAGCTTTATCGATATGAAAAATACTCCTATTTAACCAAATTCAACAATTGAGATTATTTATTCAAGGATTTAAACGACGAACCGCGGAGTAGCACCGAAGGTAAATACTATGAACTATAAAAAAAAATCGGCCATCCTATGGCGTAATCCGACACAAATTGCAGTATATTTAATTATAACGAACCGTACCCAAAGCTCATCTACCACCCCAACAAAATGCTAACTTTGCACAATGGAATTAAAAGACATCATTGAATTCAAATCTTCTCCTTTAATTAGACAAAAACTGGCTGATTTTGGTTTCGCTAAGACCTTTTCCGAAGGGGAAACAATACTAAATGAAAATGCTTATATCAAAGCTATTCCCATTGTAACAAATGGAAGTATTAGAGTGATGCGTACAGACGAAGATGGAAGAGAAATTCTTTTATATTACATCAAGGCAGGTGAAAGCTGCATTATGTCTTTTTTAGGTGGTATGCACCACGACACCAGTAAGGTAAAAGCCATTGCTGAGGAAGAAACCGAAATACTTTTTATCCCGATTGACAAAGTAAATTTACTAATTAAAGAATTTCCTGAATGGCTCGACTATATTTTCCGATTGTATCACAAACGCTTTGAAGAATTATTGGAAGTAGTGAATGCTGTCGCATTCAAAAAAATGGATGAGAGACTTCTAAACTTCATAAAAAAGAAGTGCGAAATAACAAAAAGCCAAACACTTTATGTAACCCACGAACAATTAGCCCACGAACTTGGAACAGCCCGTGTTGTGGTTTCAAGATTGTTGAAACAAATGGAAGATGAGGGATTGGTAAAACTTGGAAGAAATAAAATTTCCCTTATGTAACATAAGTAGCTGTGTAGCTACATTCATTGTTGGACTTTTGTAGTGTAATAATTCATTCACTAAAGAAGTAGACAAATGAAAAAAAATATTGGAACAGCCGACAAAATATTAAGAATACTTGTCGCTATTGTAATTGCAGGTTTGTATTTTGCAAACATCATTTCAGGAACTGTTGCAATTATTCTCTTAATACTTGCAGGAGTTTTTATCCTGACCAGTTTTATGAGTTTCTGTCCGTTGTATTATCCTTTCGGTATTTCCACCAAAAAAAAATGAGCATAATATGGAACTTCAAAATATAACTCTTATTGCCTTAATTGGTTCAATTGCTGGACTTCTTGGAGGTGTAATTGGTTTAGGTGGAGCAATTATTATTATCCCTGCCTTGGTAATGTTGTTGGGCTATTCTCAACAAATGGCACAAGGGACGGCATTAATGATGATGGTGCTTCCAGTTGGTGCTTTAGCAGCTTTTCAATACTATCAAAAAGGATTTGTTGATGTGAAAGCCGCTTTAATAATGGCAGTATTCTTTTTTGTTGGTGGCTACTTCGGTGCAAAATTTGCCACGCAAATTCCACAGGATATTTTGAAGAAAACATTTGCTATCATGCTTGTAGGTATTGCTATTAAAATGTGGTTTCAAAAATAAATATTAAACTATGCAAGATTTTTGGAATAAAAGATATGCGGAAACAGAATTTGCTTATGGCGCTTTGCCAAACGAATTTTTAAAAGAACAATTACAAAACCTTTCAGCAGGTAAAATTTTGTTTGTTTGTGAAGGTGAAGGAAGAAACGCAGTTTTTGCAGCGAAACAATACTGGAATGTAGAAGCATTTGATCTAAGTGCCGAAGGAAAAAAGAAAGCATTGCAATTAGCAGAACAAAATAATGTTACTATAAATTATCAAGTTCAAGACGCAACTACAATTCAATATCCAGAAAATTCGTTTGATGCTATTGCCTTAATTTATGCCCATTTCCCTGAAACAATTAGGAAATCCATTCATAAAAAAGTTATGAACTGGTTAAAACCGAATGGATATGTGATAATCGAGGCATTTAATCCCAATCAACTCAAAAATGCCAGCGGAGGCCCTAAAGATGAATCAATGCTATATACAAAAGAATTATTAAAAAACGATTTTAATGATTTGGATATTCAACAACTTTCTACTGATGTTATTCAGTTGAACGAAGGGAAATATCACATTGGAAAAGCTGATGTAATAAGATTTGTTGGAAAGAAAATAAAATATTCAGTTATGTAACAAAGGTAGCTGTGCAGGGAAATTAATCATTGCACCTTTGTATCATTAAATAAAAGACAAATGGAAATAAAACAATATGAAGATAAAAATTTAGCTCATTATTCGTATGCTATAATTAGCAACGGAGAAATGGCATTGATTGACCCTTCTCGTAATCCGCAACCGTATTACGATTTTGCGAAGGAACACAACGCAAAAATTACAGCTATAATTGAAACACATCCTCACGCTGATTTTGTAAGCAGTCATTTAGAAATCCACAAAACAGCAGATGCAACAATTTATGTAAGTAAACTATTGGGTGCAGAATATCCACACCAAACTTTTGATGAAGGCGATGCAATTGTTTTAGGCAACATAACCTTAAAAGCATTAAACACACCAGGGCATTCACCAGACAGTATTAGTATAGTTGCTATTGATGAAAATGAAAAACAGCAAGCTGTTTTCACAGGCGATACCTTATTTATTGGCGATTGCGGTAGACCCGATTTGAGAGAACAAGCAGGAGCAATTACAGCAGCAAGGGCAGATTTGGCAAAACAAATGTTCCATTCACTTCGCAATAAGTTGATGACTTTACCCGATGATGTGTTAGTATATCCTGCACACGGTGCAGGTAGTTTGTGCGGCAAAGGTTTAAGTGAGCAAAACAGCAACACAATCGGTGCAGAAAAAATAAGCAATTGGAGTTTGCAGACTATAAGTGAAGAAGAATTTGTAAAAGAATTGTTGGCAGACCAACCTTTTATTCCAAAATATTTTCCGTTTGATGTGGGAGTAAACAAAAAAGGTGCTGATTCTTACGCAACAAGCATTTCAAAAGTGCAGCAAAGAGAATCCGTTACTTGTGCAGGTTGTGCAAATTCACTTAATCCAGATGTTTTAATTATTGATACAAGACCACAGGAGCAATTCAAAAAAGCTCATTTAAGAAATGCCATCAACCTAATGAACGATACCAAATTTGAAACTTGGTTGGGCAGCATTGTAAATCCTGATGAGCAATTTTATTTGATTGCAGAAAATGAAACAATATTAAGTGAGTTGATTGAACGCACTGCAAAAATTGGTTACGAGAAACAAATTGCATTAGCTTTTGTAATGGATTATGGCAACACATCAACACAATTATTTGACAGTGAAGAATTGAAAACAAATCAAGATGCTTACACCATCATTGACATTCGCAATCATTCGGAAGTAAAAACCAATAAAATATTTGCAAACGCTATTCACATTCCTTTGCACGAGTTAAGAGAACGCACAAACGAAATACCATTAAGCAACCCAATCGTAGTGCATTGTGCAGGAGGTTATAGAAGTGCCGCAGGAAGCAGCATTATCAAATCTAAATTAAACGGCACTTCGCAAGTATTTGATTTAAGCGAAGCAGTAAAACAATTTCAAAAATGAATTTCATAATCAAACATAAGCTCACCATCATTGGAATAATTGCAGGAGCAATTGGCGGCTATCTCTATTATCATTTTGTGGGTTGTGCAAGTGGCACTTGTGCCATTACTTCAAAGCCGATGAACAGCACTTTATATGGTGCAATGATGGGTGGTTTGTTGTTCAATATGTTTAAAATAGAAAAATCTAAAACAGAATAATATGCAAACAGAAAATATCACAATAGCGAATTTAAGTTGCGATGGGTGTATAAACACCATAACAAAAAAGCTAACAGCCATTACAGGAGTTGAAAAAGTTGAAGTTGATTTAGAAACAAATATTGTTTCAGTCAATCACAACGAAGCAGTTAGAAGGGAACAACTAACCGAAATGCTTTTATCAATCGGCTACCCCGAAGCAACGGAAGCAAATGGGCTGCTAACCAAACTAAAAAGTATTACCAGTTGTATGACAGGTAAGTTGTCAAATTAAAAATCAGAATAAAATGAACACAGAAAAAATCATAAAAGAAAAACAAGGCACAATAGTAGATGTGCGAACTAAAGAAGAATTTAAAGGCGGCAGTGCCGAAGGTTCAATCAATATTCCTTTACAGGAAATTCAGCAGCGAATGGATGAACTTAAAAACTTAAAACAACCATTGGTGTTGTGCTGTGCAAGTGGGAACCGAAGCGGACAAGCCACTCAATTCCTATCGCAACAAGGCATTGAATGTTGCAATGGCGGTTCTTGGTTAGATGTAAATTATTATCAAACACAAACACTTTAAAAATATGTTAGACACACTCAAACAACTTTTTGGTTTTGGTCCCAAAGTGGACTACGCAGTTTTAGTAAAGCAAGGAGCAATCATTTTAGATGTTCGTAGTAAAGGGGAATATGCAAGTGGACACATCAAAGGTTCAATCAATATTTCGGTTGATACACTCGGCAATAATTTGAGTAAACTAAAAAAGGACAAACCAATTATCACTTGCTGTGCAAGCGGTATGAGAAGTGGATCAGCAAAAAGTATTTTAAAATCAAATGGCTTTTCAGAAGTCCACAACGGTGGCGGATGGAGCAGTTTACAAAATAAATTAAACGAATCATAAAAACTAAGGACTATGAGTTTCATCGGACTTGATAAAAAGAAAACTGAAAAGTTGGCAGTTAAATTAAATAATTTGTTGGCGGACTATATGATGTTCTACCAAAACACAAGAGGTTTGCATTGGAACATCAAAGGAGAAAAGTTTTTTGAACTGCATTTAAAGTTTGAAGAACTCTACACCAATCTTCTCTTAAAAGTAGATGAAGTAGCAGAGCGGATTTTGACATTGGGTGCAACCCCACTTCATACTTTTGATGATTACCAATATAGTGCACACATTAAGAGCATAAAAAATGTTTCTGATGGAAAACAAGGTGTGCAAACTATTTTAGAAGCATTTGAAATTCTCCTTGTCAAACAAAGAGAACTTTTAAATCTTTCAGCGGATGCTGGTGATGAAGGAACGAATGCACTTATGAGTGATTATATCCGAGAGCAGGAAAAATTAGTTTGGATGTATTCGTCCTACTTAAACAAATAAAAAATGAAACAAAGAATTTTATCTAACTGGACATTTACGAGAGCGTTATATCTTGCAATAGGAATCACCATAATCGTTCAATCAGTTATGAGCCAACAATACTTCGGAGCTATCTTTGGCGGATACTTTGCTGCAATGGGTTTGTTCGCCTTTGGTTGCGCAGCAGGAAACTGTCATGGTGGAAATTGTTCAACAGAACCGAAACAAAAATCAAATAGTGCAATTCAAGATGTAAAATTTGAAGAAGTAAAAACAAAATAATATGGCAACATCATTTTCAGAAATCATAAATAGCGAAACCCCAACACTGGTAGATTTTTTTGCCGAATGGTGCGGACCTTGCAAAATGATGAAACCGATTTTAGAAGACTTGAAATCTAACATTGGCGATAAGGCAAAAATCATAACAATAGATGTGGAAAAAAATCCGCAAGTAGCAAATGCTTATAATATAAAAGGTGTGCCAACGCTTCTGCTTTTTAAAAAAGGAGAAATAAAATGGAGACAATCTGGAGTTGTTTCGGCAAATAATCTTGAACAAATTATCAATCAACATTCAAAATAAATGAAAAAATTACTTTTAATCGCTTTAGCTGCAATCCTATTCAACAGTTGCAGTAGCGGGCAAACCAATGGTATTAAAACAAATTTATCCGCAACCGAATTTGCAGACAAAATTAAAGAACTGCCAAATGCTACACTTATTGATGTTCGAACACCAGATGAATTTTCAAAAGGACATTTAGCCAATGCGAATAATTACGATTGGAACGGAACTGAATTTGACAACCAGATTGCACCGCTTGACAAATCAGAGCCTGTTTTTGTTTACTGTTTAAGTGGAGGTAGAAGTTCGTCAGCAGCCAACAAAATGCGTTCAGATGGTTTTACACAAGTGTATGAAATGGACGGCGGTATAATGAAATGGAGAGGTGAAAATCTTCCTGAAACCACCGACAACGCAGTTGTGTCAAACGGAATGAGTAAACAACAATTTGATGCATTACTCATCTCCGATAAATTAGTACTGATAGATTTTTATGCCGACTGGTGCGCCCCTTGTAAAAAAATGAAACCTTATTTAGAAGAAATTTCAAAAGAAATGGTAGAAAAAGTTATTGTAATCCGCATAAACGCAGACGACAATCATGCACTTTGCAAAGAATTAAAAATTGATGCACTTCCCGTTTTACAACTCTACAAAAACAAAACACTCTCTTGGACAAACACAGGTTTCATTGAGAAAGCAGAAGTCGTAAAACAACTACAATAAGCCGCGAGACAAGTGAAGATAATTTTGATAGTACTTAAAATAGTTGTTGTGAAATTGCGAGTTCAGAAGTCTCTAAACACAATAGAATCACAGAATCATATTCCCTTTTTTTCTGTATAAACAAGCGCAAATTCAGGTCTCTAATTAGTTTTGATGTCTTTCAATTTTAATTCAATTATTCGACCGTAATTAGCTAATTTCTTTAGATCAATTTTCTTTAAATCACCATAGATTGTAATAACTCTTGGTTGTTTTTGAATATTTGGTTGATAGAAATTGGTGATATCGTCAAAGGTTAAGGTTTTATACAATTTATATTCTTCACCTAATGGGGATTGCGTATACCCTAATTGCTTACCTAATTCGATTGATGTTGATATATTTCTGAAGGCTGGGAAGTTAGATGATATTGAATTAATCATTCCAGATTTAATCATGTCAATTCTTTCTGGTTTCTCCGGCATGTAATTTAAGA
>CAMDAF010000050.1 GCA_945888525.1 Chitinophaga pinensis | reverse complement strand
CAAGGGTTTTTAATTAGTATCTTGCTTTTTGGACCTGCCTTTTTTAAATTGATACACACCAGTATCCAAGACGGTTTCAAGAAAGGCGTCTTGTTGGCTTCTGGTGTATTTTTAAGTGATTTATTGGTCGCCATTTTATGCATTTTAGGAGTGGCTGATTTTATGCAAAATCCCTCTTTTCAAAAGATGTATAGTTTATGTGGTTCTGTTGTCTTGTTTTTAATGGGGGTCAAATACTTTCGCCACCAATACAAAGCCTTTCTTCAATCCTATTCAGCTCGAGTGCCTTCAAGTAAAAGTATTTTAAAAGGCTTTTGGCTCAATTTGGTCAATCCATTTACCTTTATTCTTTGGTTTAATGTTATGGGATCGATTAGTTTAAAATATGCTGAGGAAGCAAATTATAAAATACTATTAAGTGTTAATTTAATTACCATTCTGATTGTTCTTTTCTTAATGGATGTTTTAAAAGTGTTTTTATCTCATTTAATCGGCAAAAAATTAAATGCTAGAATTTTCTTTACCATTAATAAATATTTTGGGCTTCTTTTAATGGTTATCGGTTCTTTATTTTTAGCCCGCTTTATTTCCTTGGTTGTGAAATAATTGGGTTTAAATTTTTGCAATCAAATACACCAATATAAATTGTAAAACCAAACAACCATCGAGCATCACCAAATAAAAATACCTGTTGTGCTTGATTTTTTGCGATTGTGTAAGCACAAGTAAAATTGCGCTTGATATTAAAAAAGCAAAACACAAAATCGACCATTGATTTTTGTTAAGGTAAATCCACATCATTGCATTCATCATTCCAAGCGATAAATAGGTCAATAAATTCAATTGACTTACTGTCAAAATATGTGCAAGGCTTTTCACACCATCTTTTAAATCTGTTTTTTTATCCCTCAAGTCAAATGGAAGAGTTATGGCTGAAATGAAAAAGAATCGACTGGCAAAAAGGGCAATAAATTCAGTTTCATCTAAAATTGTGTTTGCTAGTTTTATTGGGATATTTAAAGTTAAATAGGTCCATACAAATGCAAGCATGGCTGTTTTTAAAAATGGGATTTTCTTAATAACATTGATGTATTTGTTCTTGAATACAAATGGCAATGTGTATACAATTGTAAGTGTTCCGATATAAAAAAGGTCCATATACAAGGCCTTCGAAATGAAAAATAGGTTAATTGAAATGCCAAGTATTAAAACGACTACCAGCATTTTTAGCCTTAAAAAGTTTTCAGGATTTTGTGAACCGTTCTGATATTTGAATTTTATAAGTCTGTGTAAATTATAATCCAATAGGCAAGCTAAAAATAGCAAGAAGGTGTAGGCGCTTAATTCGACTTCTTTTTTGATTAAGACCATGGTTTGAAAACTCAAGGCAACTGCGCCAAATGCCACAATGAAATTGTACTGCACTAAAAAATTAAAAATTGATTTTAATGGTTTCAAATATTCACAATTAATTAATTTGTTCTTAAAAAGCTTCGCAAATTAACTTATAAACCCAAGTAAATGAATGAAGATTTGAATTTATAATTGAATATTTACTAAATTTGAACCATGAAAATCGCTGTAGTTGGTGCCACTGGTTTGGTCGGAACAAAAATCTTGCAAATCTTAGAGGAAAGAAACTTTCCTTTAACAGAATTAATTCCAGTAGCAACAGAAAAATCGATTGGTCAAAAAGTAAAATATAAAGGAAACGAATATTCAGTGCTTGGCATGCAAACAGCAATTTCAATGAAACCTGATATTGCCTTGTTTTCTGCTGGTGGCAGCACGAGTTTAGAATGGGCTCCTCGATTTGCTGAAGTTGGCACTACTGTAATTGACAACTCTTCTGCTTGGAGAATGGATCCAAATAAAAAGCTTATAGTTCCTGAAGTAAATGCCAATGCCTTAACGGCCAAAGATAAAATTATTGCAAACCCTAATTGCAGTACCATACAAATGGTGCTTGTTTTAAAACCCTTGCACTTGAAGTATAAGATAAAAAGGGTAGTGGTAAGCACGTATCAAAGTGTTACTGGTACAGGAAAAAAAGCAGTTGATCAACTCATGAATGAAAGAAATGGCATTTCAGGACCAATGGCTTATGCTTACCCTATTGATTTAAACCTGATTCCTCAAATTGATGTGTTTACTGATAATGACTACACCAAAGAGGAAATGAAAATGGTAAATGAGACCAAGAAAATCATGTCTGATGACAACATTAAAGTTACCGCCACAGCTGTTAGAGTTCCTGTTATGGGTGGCCATAGCGAAAGTGTAAATATTGAGTTTGAACATGAATTTGATTTGAAAGAGCTTGTTCATTTATTGGAAAATTCGCAAGGAATTGTTGTGCAAAATAATGTTGCCAACTTTGAATACCCAATGCCATTAAACGCACACAACAAGGATGCTGTATTTGTTGGTAGAATTAGACGCGATGAGAGCCAAGCCAATACGTTGAATTGCTGGATTGTATCAGATAATTTAAGAAAGGGCGCTGCTACAAATGCAGTTCAAATTGCAGAATACCTCATCCACCATGGTTTGTTGAATTAATTATTTGTCATTTTAACGCCACTTTAAGTCATAAAATAGCGTCTTATTCATTAATTGACTTATTTTTGAACATCCGCAGGCTGATATTTATATCGTTTTTCTTTTTATGTTTGAGCACTAAAGCACAATGTCTCATAGGCGTTAAAGGATTGCCTTGTATAAACAATCCGATAGAGTTTGTTTCAAACACGCCTGGTGCCAGCAACCACAATTGGAATTTCAACAATGAAGGTTTCAACAACAGCAATTCAAATCCTACCTTTACATTTAGCACCACAGGCAGCAAAACAATTACCTATTCGTGCACATTGCCCAATGGAAAACCTTGCAGTAGTTCCATTACTGTCGTTATAAAGGATAGACCGAAAATAAAGCTTAGACTGCTTAGCGATTCGATTCAATGCTTTGAAAACAATATGTTTTGTTTTGTCGATTCAAGTGTTTCTGGAGACAATGATTATTGTATAAAATCGATTAAGTACCTTTTCAGCGACGGTGAGCTAATCACAAAATATGGAAGCAAAAACAAACCTGTTGCTTTGCCTTCAAATTTTTGTAAGTCGTACCTAGATCCTCAAGGCGCAACCTACACATTAACTGTCGAAATAGAAGATTGCAATGGCTGTATTTATAAGCAACAAATGCCTTTTAAAATGAAAGTGCAAATGTTGCCCCCGATTTCAGCTGTTTTTAATGAAAAATCAAGCAATTGCAATGGAACGGTTAAAGTCAAGTTTACCAACCAAACGCAAATGTCAAAATCCAATGTGACCAAATTTATTTGGGATTTTGGCGATGGTACCAAAGATTCTACCTCATGGGATAGTGTTTTTCACGATTACACTTCTGGCAATAAAATAACCAAAGTCTTTGCGCCAAAATTGATCATCTATACCGGCAATGCTTGCAAACGCGAATACCAAATGAAAAACATCGTGGTGTTTAACTTTAAACCTTTTATTACCAAAGATCGAGATTCCGTTTGTGTGGGTGAAACAATCAACTATCAGTTGTATCCACTTGAGATGAAGGATTACATTAGCGACATCAAAGTTCGCTGGGATTTTGATCCAGGTGTGGTTTATGGTTATGCAGCAAGCAATATGTTTTCTACCGTTGGGCCGCATATTGTTTCTTGCATGGTGCCTCATGTTTGCGGTCCTTACTTGCTTTATGACACCATTACGGTAATAGGCCCCCGCGCTGTTATTGAACCTGATTTTATAGATCCATTGGAACGCTATCAATGCCGTGTAAAAGATACTGTGCATGTTGCCGACCATTCAAGTTATTACCACAACGACCGCAATTTCTTGGACGATGATAGTCTTTTGAATAAGATGCCGACACAATTTAAATTTGCTTTTAAATTTGACCCACGTCTTGGCAGAAATGTGCCACTTAAACCATTTAATTACGATCGGAATGATTATAATGTTGACCGCATTTGGGATTTTGATGATCCCTATTGTTTGCCGTGCACCAGCGATAGAAAAGCCAATATGAATATTGGAATGAACTGCAGGTATTCAAAAGACAGTGCAGATTATCACATCTACACCGATTGGGATTCAGTTTACAACTATTTATACACTAAGGCTCACTTGGATTTAGCCTATTTTGATCCTATTGCCAAAACTTGCTCAAATAAAAAAATCTGGTATGCCGATTCATTATACGCTGTTACCGACTCGATTCTTTATTATTCAGACAATGCCCTAGGACTAAAAGCCAAAGACAGCAGTGTATTCAAACACATTAAACATTTTGTCAAAATAAATTCAGGATTAAAAGTGGAAGCTGTTTATGATCCGATTTCTGATATAAGGGTTTATATACCCTCAGGTTGTTCAATTCAAATAGACAAGAAAGATGGTTCCGCTTTTTTGCAAGTTAATGGCCCTCAACTTTACAATGTCAGCAATTACCATCGAATTATTACCGGACAAAACGATTCATGTTTTTTTGTTTATGGCATAAAGATATTTAAAGATACTTTGCCCTTAGCTTGGGTGAAAAATTACCACTTAAAAGTCCACAAAGTTAAGTTGTCCAACATTCAAAAGATTGACAGTATTAATCCTGTTTTACATAGACGCTTGTTTTATCAAACTGTTCCAAGATGTTTTAAAATTACACTTTCTTTAAGAGACACTGTGCATCCAATGCATTGTGAAAATAGAGCAAGTGCAGCAGTCGCTTTATTGCCACCCTCAGCCAAACGCTTGAATATAAGTGACCATTTTTGTTATGGCTATAACAATAAAGTTTTGGAGTTTAGTTTGGAAGACACCAAGCCAGGTTGTATGTCACCTTCAGTGCAGTTTAATCCAGATTATAAAAAAAATCCCGACGATTGGAATTTGCTCAATAATTTGTATTATGGGGATATAAAACGCAATGTATTTCTAAATTCTAAGGGTCCTTATACTGGTTATGCAAAAGAAGGTCCCAATGGTGGTCTTTTTTATTGGGTTTACAACGACAGTATTTTAGATAAAAAGAACATTCAAAATATTCATGTTGCGCTTATTGTAGGAAATGGTTTAAATTCAGATGAATGCGCCGATACAGTTTATTATAAAAATTTCGCAAGTTTTCCGCGGCTCTCTCCTGACATAGTTTTCGCTTCTAACAATAAGACTGAGGAACATGCTTGTAAAAATAATTTCCTTTATGTTACCATACCCCAAGACCGGCCGGATGCAAATTTTTTAGCCAATCAATCCAGTTGGTATATCATTGATAATTTGTCTGGTGATACCCTCGAAAGAATTGATGAAACGTATTTTAAAGTTCTTTACCATTATAAATACCCTAATCAGAAAGTAAATTATACTTTAATACAAAGAAGTAAATTGATTAAAGGTCAATTAAGACTTGTAAAAACAGATACTTTAATCACCGCAATTGTTCACCAATACCAAGCAGTTGCTTTGCCAGGAGCTGGATTAAATGGATTGAAAAAGGATATGGCAAAACTGGGATTCGACATCAACGACTATTCGGACACCAATGTGCTTGACTTTATATGGAACGGTATTGGAACTATTGGCAAACCCTCATCAGGAAGCAAAGGCTGTATTGATACGTCTGGCTATGGCTACTTGTTGAACTATTATTATAAAATAGCGTCTTCCACCATTTTGAGTTATAAAGACAGCAGTCTTTTTCCTGCAGATAGTGCCTTAATAAACAACCTCTATAAGAAAGCATATGCATTTAAAGTAGACCACAACAGTTCCTACAATATTTACAGAAACATCAGCAGTTATTTTCCTGGGTATTGTGCTTTAGAAGATTTTGTAACTGCTGCCGTTGGATTCAGTTCCAAGGTGGGTTTTTCAGATACAATTATTTGTGTTGGTCGAACCATTGAGGCTACAACAGATTTCAAGTATTTTAGCACAGACTCAAGTTCCTTTGGGAAATTGGATACCAATAAGTATTGGCTTAATCGTCAAAATCAAGCTGGAGCCAACAACAGAGAAGGTTTAACCATATGGGATTACAGCAAGGAAGATGACGACGTAAACAAACCTGCAACTATGTTTGGTAATTTCCCTTATTCCAAAAAAGGATACGGTACACCCTTCATCATTTTAGGAAACGAACCTTCCGGATTTTATTACAAAAGAGCAGGCATTTATACCCTTAGGGTCTTAGCCTCTGATAGCAATTATTGCTCAGACACAGTTACACAGAAGATATATGTTACCGGCCCTAAGGCGGGTTTCTACACCGACATCATAAGCCCCAATTGCAAAACGATTTTAGAATTATTTGACACCTCCAAGATTGTTGATCCTTGTGCTGCATTGGGTTTAGATCCATGCGACTTTATTTACAAGTGGACCATAGATTGGGGTGACAGCTCGGCTCCAGTTGATTATTTCAAGCAATTGCCAAAGCAAATAGGACACGACTACACAAAAAATGGTTATTACACCATCACCTTAACAATTGAATCTATTTTAGGGTGCACAGATACGGTTCAAAAACGAGTCTTTATTCCTGGGCCAAGTCCTGAGTTTATTCCAGAAACCACTTTGAGAATTTGCGTTAATGATTCGGTCAAATTCAGAAATTTTAGTGGAAATTATACAGCCTCAGCGCAATGGTTATGGAACTTTGGAGATGGTTTTTACATACCGCAGAGAGATACTGGAGCAATGGTTCATCAGTATAAAAATCCAGGCACCTTCGATGTATTTTTAAGCCAATACGACAGCATAGCCAATACAGGAAAATACTGTGCTGATATTTATCCAGATGTCAATAAAGGACAGAAGAAAATTACTGTAATTGTGAGCCCGTATGACGTGGTGAAATTAATAGCCAATCCAATTGAAGTCTGTGTGGGTGATACCATTCGCGCCCTTGCAAATGTTCAAAGTGCTAACCAATATAAATTGTATAAATGGTCTGTTGCTAATCAAAACAATCTTTCAAGTGATTTGAAATTTAACTTCACACTCAAAAAAGCAGGCAAATTCATTTTAACCATGACGCCTGATACCAGCGGAATAGCAGGTAAATACTGCCCTGATTTTGATACTTTAACTGTTTTTGCTGACAGTGTTTTGGCAGACTTTACAATCGATGAATCTAAAAAACCGATTTACTGTTTTACCAACACATCAAAATGGGCTGTTTCATACCGCTGGGGGTTTTTCCATGAGTCAGACATAACCCCTTCTAGATTAGAATTCAAAGCCAATGAAAAACAAAAAGAACCGGATAGATATATCTGCCAAAATTTTGTTTCTCACCCTGGGGTTAATTGGATTTGTTTGGAAGCGGAAAACAAACTCGGATGCAAGGATACAATTTGCAAAAAAATATACAACGATTTTGAATACGCCATCTTGCCACCCAATGTATTTACCCCTTCAGGGAATGATGGGTTTGTAGGCGCCGATAAAGAAGGCCTGCAAGGAAACAATGTTTTCAATATTTACACCAAAAATGTTTCAAATTATCATTTGGTAATTTACGACAGATGGGGGGTGAAAGTTTTTGAGAGTGACAATACAGCATACGACTGGAATGGCCATCTCAACAATACTGGCGACGAATGCCCTGACGGAACTTATTATTATATTTTAAATTACCGCTACGCGGGTAAAGATGAAGATGAACCCATTCTTAATGGCGTTGTGAAATTGATTTGGGAATGATGATCCTGTTGGTCATCTTTTGGGTTTGAATCATTTAAATTTAATTTGATTTTCAATTATTTGTGTAATACTATAAGCAAATAATTATCTTCGCGGCATGAATATGGATATGCTTTTAAAATCAGGAATACGCAATGCTCTAAATCATTTGTATGGCGCATTGGTAGATCTTGAGACAATTAAATTAGAACCAACAAATCTTGATTTTAAAGGCGACTTTACTTTTGTTACCTTTCCATTTTTAAAAGTTTCAAAAAAAAATCCAGAACAAACAGCAAATGAAATTGGTGAATATTTAAATAACAATCTGAGCGAAATTGAATCGTACAATGTCGTTAAAGGGTTTTTAAATATTGGATTTAGTCAAATTTATTGGATTCAAAAATTTAAGGAAATTGATAACCTCAAAGCGCTTGATTACAAAGGAAAAGTTATGGTGGAATACTCTTCACCAAACACCAATAAACCATTACACCTAGGACATGTTAGAAACAATCTTTTGGGTTACAGTGTTTCAAGCATCTTGAAAACGTATGGTTATGATGTTACACAAGCAAACTTAATCAATGATAGGGGCATTCATATTTGCAAAAGTATGGTAGCTTGGCAAAAATTCGGCAATGGAGAAACACCCGAATCAAGCGGGCTTAAAGGCGATCATTTGGTTGGGAAGTATTATGTTGAGTTTGACAAATGCTACAAAGTAGAAATCAAACTTCTAGTGGATGCTGGAATGGAATCGGCCTTGGCTGAAAAACAAGCACCTTTGATGCTTGAAGCCCAAGAAATGCTAAGAAAATGGGAAGCTGGTGATAGAGACACCCTTGAGCTTTGGGAAAAAATGAACGCTTGGGTTTATGCTGGTTTTGAAGTTACATACAAAAATTTAGGCGTTCATTTTGACCAGTACTATTATGAAAGTAATACCTATTTATTGGGAAAAGACCTGATTCAAGAGGGCTTGAACAAGAATGTCTTCTATAAAAAAGAAGATGGCAGCGTTTGGATTGATTTGAGAGATGAAGGTCTTGACGAAAAATTGGTGCTCAGAAGCGACGGCACCTCAGTATACATCACACAAGATATTGGAACTGCTGAATTAAAATATAAGGACTATGCCTGCGATAAAGGCATTTATGTGGTTGGCAATGAGCAAGACTATCATTTTAAAGTTCTGTTTTTAATCCTTCAGAAATTAGGTAAATCTTGGGCCAAGGGATTATACCATCTAAGCTATGGAATGGTCGACTTGCCTTCTGGAAAAATGAAAAGCAGGGAAGGTACGGTTGTTGATGCTGACGATTTGATGCAAGAAATGATTGATACGGCCAAAGCAAAAACAGAAGAATTGGGTAAAACAGACAACATGCCTGAGCAGGAGAAATTAGAATTACATAGAATGTTGGGATTGGGTGCTTTGAAGTTTTTTATGTTAAAAGTTGATCCACAAAAGAGAATGTTGTTTAATCCTGAAGAGTCTATCGATTTACAAGGAGATACCGGTCCTTTTGTGCAGTATACATTTGCAAGGATCAATAGCATGTTAAATGCGGCAAGTGCTGATGATTTAAATGCATCTTTTGAAATTACTTCTGCCAATGAAACAGAAATTAACCTGATTAAGGAATTGGATAATTATAAACTGGAACTTCATAAAGCAGCCATATCCTACAGTCCATCACTTATAGCCAATTATTCCTTGAATCTGGCAAAAGCTTTTAACCG
>CAMDAF010000049.1 GCA_945888525.1 Chitinophaga pinensis | reverse complement strand
CACCAATGCTCAGAAATTTTCAATAAAACTTAAAGTAACCGACATCTTTGGATGCACTGATAGTGTAGAAAAATGGGTAGATGTAAAAAATGGCCCCGTGGTTGATTTCAATATTAACGACCCTTCTCAATGTGAGAACAATCAAAACTTCAGTTTTAATTACAATCCTATTAAAACCAACGACAGCATTGTCAACATAGAATGGCGAATTCTTAGCCAATCTTATTTTAACCAAAGCACTTACAGCAGCAACACTTTTCCTCTTGGCAAAACCTCTATACAACTTATACTAAACACCAAATTTGGATGCCCTGGATTGAACAACAAATACGTGGTGGTAAACCCAGTGCCCAAGGCCAATTTCAGCATCAACCAAGCAGTTCAATGTTTTGATGGACACCAATTCAACTTCACAAACAACAGCTTAGTTTCTAGTGGAAGTATCAAAACAAATCAATGGGATTTTGGAGACCTCAGTACTTCAACGTCTATTAGTCCATCAGCTAAAACCTATTCTACATTTGGACAATACACCGTCAAATTATTTATTGAATCAGACAGTTTATGCACCGACAGCATCTCTGAAACCATTGAGATAAACCCCAACCCTATCATCAATATTCAAAGTATAAAACCTGTTTGCTTGGGAAAAGCAACAGAATTCAGTAGTTTATCATCGATTGCACAGGGTCAGATTGTTGATTACAGCTGGGATTTTGGCGACAATACTTTTGGAAAACACAGCAGCGCTCAACATATATACTCCAACAGTGGACTTTACACAATTGTATTAAACGCAAAAAGCGACAAAGGTTGCAGTGCTAGCAAAACTTACCCGAGTGCTTCCGAAGTATACCCCCTTCCAAATGCACAATTTGATTACAGTTTGGAAGAAGGCGATCAAAACAACAGCCTACTTAAATTCAAAAACCAAAGCACTCCAAATCCATTAACATCTTATTGGGACTTTGCGTCATTTGGCAAAGCTATTCATGATACTTCATTATCAATTGAAGACACGGTGACTGTGAAAACCAGCTTAATGGTTACAGATATTAAAGGTTGTACAGATCAAATAAACAAAACAATATTTGCTTCGGGCCCAATGTTGTTATTTATGCCTAATGCTTTCACGCCAAATAAGGACCAGCTAAATGATTTCTTTAATCCAAGTGGACGAATAACTGTAAAACAATACCGCCTTTCTATATATAACCGTTGGGGTGAATTGTTGTTTGAAAGCAATGACCCTAAGCTTCCATGGGATGGCAACTACAAGAATGAAACATGCCCTCAAGATGTCTACACCTATTGGATAGATTTGATAGATGTTTTCGGCAAACGCAAAACCTATAGAGGTACCTTTACCTTATTGCATTAAGATTTGCTAAAAATAGTAGCTTTAAAAACCATAATTTAACAATAAATTTGCACTATGTTTTGGCTCGAACATCCGAAAACCTTTGCACTGATCGTATTGATTGTGGCGCTGTACAGTTTAAAAACCACGGCGCTTTTTGTATACAGACGACGCAACCACATAAAAGGTAAAGACAATTTTACCATTGGTATCAATACCATCTACTATATTTTCATTATTATTTTAATGATCATATTAGCCATGGCATTGCTAAGGGTCAATCTTCGCGAGTTCTTTACCTCCATTTCAATATTGGCTGCCGCCATTGCCATCCTAGCAAAAGACTATATTTCCAATGCCATCAATGGCATGATTTTGATGTTTAACAATCAAATTTCTATTGGCGACCGCATACAAATAGGCGGACATAAAGGAAAAATAACCCACATTAGTTTGCTCAATTTGCAAATCATTAATGAAGAAGACGATTTAATTTACATCCCCAACACCAATGTCTTAAGCCAGGACATCATAAACTACACCAAGGCAGAGAGTTTAAAAGTGAGTATTGAGTTTGTTGCCAAGGCTAATAATATGGAATCAATTGAGGCACTTGAACAATATTTCTCCAATGTTTTTGCCAGCAATCCCAATGTAGAAAAAGACACCTTTCGCTTAAAAGTAGTTCACTTAAAATACAAGCACATTGATTTCAGGGCAGAAGCCAACCTTGTCAAAAGGGATTCAAAATCGGAACGTCAATTCAAAAGACAATTGGTGAATGCTTGGTTTAAATATTTGCAAAATGCAGAGGATAAAACATCCGATTAATTCTGCAGCCTTAGCCAGCTAATTTACTTGAAAAAAAGCATCTCAATTATTGGCGGTGGTTCGGCGGCAATAGCCTTTGCGGCATACCTAGACACTGAAAAGTTTGATGTTGTTTTATACGAAAAAAACAAAGCCCTGGCACGGAAGTTTTTAGTGGCTGGAGACGGTGGATTTAACCTCACCCATGGCAGCAGCATAGAGGAAATTATTAAACAATATGAGCCTCAAGGCTTCTTAGATGATGCATTGCTTCAATTTAGCAACGATGATTTTAGACATTGGCTTAAAGAAATAGGCATTAAAACGTATGTGGGCAGCAGCGGAAGGGTATTTCCTATAAAATCAATTAAGCCAATTGAAGTTTTACAAGCCATTTTAAAAGTGCTTAAAAACAAAGGGGTACAAATACAAACAGGCAAGCAATGGACGGGTTGGAATGAAGACAATTCCTTGCAATTAAATGATTCGGAATCTGTTAAATCAGACATTGTAGTGTATGCGCTTGGTGGTGGAAGTTGGAAAGTAACAGGCTCAGATGGCTCTTGGCTCTCTCTGTTTGAATCTAAAAACATCCCATGTATAGAGTTTAAAGCAGCCAATTGCGCATTCGAAATTCAATGGCCTAAGGATTTTATTGCACACCACGCAGGCAAAGCTTTGAAAAATATTACGATCAGTTCAAGTCGCAAAACTTGCAAGGGTGAGCTAAGCGTTACTTCGTTTGGTCTTGAAGGCAATGCCATTTACCCGCTAAGTTCTGATATGCAATCAGACCTTGCATCCATTGGACACGCTCAAATTTTTATCGATTTTAAACCAATGTTTTCAGAAGAAGCATTGTTAAGCAAGCTTGAAAATTCGAAAGCAAAAAGCATCAATGACAAATTAAAAACAGATTTGGTGTTGAGCAATACAGCCATTCAAATAATAAAGAACCATTTAACAAAAGATTCATATTCCGACTGCGCAGTATTGGCAAAAACAGTTAAGAAGCTCCCTTTAACTATAGTAGCCTCCGCACCCATCGATGAAGCCATATCCACTGCAGGTGGTATTGATTTAGAAGCCATAGATGAAAACTTTCAGTTGAAAGATTTACCAAACCACTATTGCCTTGGCGAAATGATGGATTGGAATGCACCAACCGGCGGCTATCTCTTACAAGGCTGCTTTAGCATGGGTGTAAAATTGGCGAGGCATTTGAATGCCCAGGAAGCTTAATCCAACACATCCGTAGACACCCAAAACTTAAAACATCCATTAGTTCCTGGTGTTCCATTTGAATCGGTGGAAAAGGGATAATAACCCTCATAAAGTTCGCTGTCTATGTTGCAATATGAGCATGCAAAAGGAGCTTTTTCATTAACATCCTTGATATCCATTTTTTTGTTTTTTTAAAAAAAATAGATAAATTCGTGATTTATTAATTAAAATATTGCAACGCTATTTATTGCCTTGGGTAAATTGAAAACAATACTGAAATTATAAACTTGGGATAGGGCATTAAATTAAACAAAGAACAACTTTATAAATATGGGTAAATTTGGATTTTCATTTTCTTGGAAAAGGTTATTAGGTATAACGGCATTAAAAAATTCTATAGCCAGAAAAACAGGCATACCAACAACAAAAGGCGGTATTGAGCGTAAAGTTGGCAGGACAATTATAAAAGCTATATTCGGTAAATAATATTTTGAGATGAGAAAAAACAAGCAACTGTCAGGTGATTCAGGATCAGCACTGCGCACTTTAATACTCTTTTTATTGTCGTCCTGCTTGGGTGGTTTGCTTTTTAGTATACTCGCATTAAGAGCTAAAAGAAAACAAAAAACAGTATTTTGGTGGTTTTTACTGTCCTTAATATTTATTGCAATATTTGGTTTTTTGTCCTATACATTGGTATTAACATCAAGCCCTACAAAAGATTCCAGTTACTATTATTTAGGTATGGTAAGTTTGGTTTCTAATTCAATTGCATTGATCATATTAATCGCTACATTGTTTTCAAAAAGTTCAAACGATAAGGTCGAATAGAGAATTACTAAGAGAATTATTATCAATCATTCGAATCCAGCCCACCCCGATCATAAAAGCTATCACCCCCGTTCGAAACTACTCAACAGTTACCGACTTGGCCAAATTCCTTGGTTGGTCGACATTACAGCCTCTCAATACCGCAATGTGGTAACTTAACAATTGCAGAGGTATGGTAGACAATAATGGTGTAAGTGCTTCTTCTGTATCAGGTATTTCGATAACGTGGTCGGCCATTGCGCGTACTTGGGTATCGCCTTCAGTAACGATGGCAATGATTTTACCTTTACGGGCTTTAACTTCTTGAATATTGCTCATTACTTTTTCGTACATGCCACGTTTTGGTGCGATCACCACTACTGGCATTTCTTCGTCAATCAAAGCAATAGGTCCGTGCTTCATTTCTGCAGCAGGATAGCCTTCAGCGTGTATGTAAGAGATTTCTTTTAGTTTTAAAGCACCTTCTAAGGCTACCGGGAAATTAACCCCTCTGCCTAGGTATAAGAAATTACGGGCATCTTTGTAAATAGCCGCTATTTTCATCACCTCGTCATTGGTTTTTAAGCAACGTTCAACCAATTGAGGAATGGCTTCTAATTCGCTTAACGTTGTTCTTAAGCGTTCTTGAGAAATTACACCTCTGATCTGGGCAACAGACAAGGCCATCAAGGTTAAAACAGAAACCTGCGCCGTAAAAGCTTTGGTTGATGCTACCCCAATTTCTGGCCCTGCGTGCGTGTATGCGCCAGCATGGCTCATACGCGGAATGGAAGAACCAACCACATTGCAAACCCCAAATACCGTAGCGCCTTTTTCTTTTGCCAATTCCATAGCGGCAAGGGTATCTGCAGTTTCACCACTTTGTGAAATGGCAATCACCAAATCATCTGGATAGATAATTGGATTGCGGTATCTAAACTCAGAAGCGTACTCAACTTCAACGGGAATACGCGCATACTCTTCAAACAAATACTCCCCCACCAAAGCGGCATGCCAACTGGTTCCACAACCGATTAAAATAAGGCGTTTAACATTGCGCAATTTGTCTTCATATTCATGTATGCTGCGCATGACAAATTTTCCTTGTATAGAATCAATACGACCGCGGATACTATCCTGGATAGACTTTGGTTGCTCGTAAATCTCTTTCAACATAAAGTGGGGATACCCCCCTTTTTCAATTTGTTCTAGATTAATTTCAAGTTTTTGAATAAATGGGGTCTTGGTCACATTATCGATGGTCTTAACGCTCAAATTACCATCTTTTATAATTGCGATTTCACCATCATTTAAATAGAATACATCACGCGTGTATTCAACTATTGGCGTTGCATCACTTGCCATAAAATACTCCCCTGGCTGATCGCCAATACCAACCACCAAAGGACTGCCTTTGCGGGCTGCTATAAGCTTTGCAGGCTCATTCTTAACCAAGATTACAATAGCATATGCACCGATAACTTGATTAAGGGCCAAACGCACAGATTCGTCAATTGAAATATTCTCGTTCATTTGAATATCTTCAATCAAATGAATCAATACTTCTGTATCGGTATCACTTTCAAAAATGTGACCACGCTGCTGCAATTCTGCTTTGATGGTAGCGTAATTTTCAATGATTCCATTATGAATAACTGCTAAATTTTTAGATTGGGACAAATGTGGATGGGCATTGGCATTGTTAGGCTCTCCATGGGTTGCCCAACGTGTATGACCCATACCAATGTTGCCAGACACGTCTTTTCCCTTAACAGATTCTTCTAAATCAGCAACTTTGCCTTTGGTTTTATAGATGTTTAATTCATCGTTGTGAATTAAAGCGACACCGGCACTGTCATACCCTCTGTATTCGAGTCTTTTAAGACCTTTTACGATAATAGGATAAGCTTCTTTGGGTCCAATATAAGATACGATTCCACACATGGTTTTAAAAGTTATTAATTATGCAAAAATAATTAAAAGTCTTTTGAAATTTAATTCCATTTATAAACAATATCCGGCTTATGATCCTATAGAATGATTAAAAAAGAGAGCACAAAAAAAGGGATGCATTACATCCCTTTTAAATATTTGTACCGCTGGCTATTGTTTGACCATTACAAAGGTTTCAAGATTACCCTTTGGCATAAAACTCAAAGGTCTTTCTTTGTCACCTTCGCCAAATCGAATTCTAACCTTTCCCGGCCCCATAAATTCAAACAGGCCTTTGTAATTGTATAACTTGTCTCCAGTTACTTTGTCAATTTGAACCATTTCTATCTTTTTAGGCCATGCTGCAGCCGTATCAATCTTGTATTTATAAGTCATGGTATCTGCATTGTTGACAATATTTACAAGGTTTAAAACACTGTCATTAACAAAGTGATACAAATACATATCTCCTCTTTTAGAGACCTTCCAATACCCCTTTAGTGTATCAGATTCTGCAGCCTTAGCAAAAACAGCTAAGCACATGAAACTTAACAAAAATAAATATTTCATATTCTTATGGTTTGAATTCAAAGGTATTCATAAAGGCAGTTGTGAAGTTACCTTCTCTAAAGTCTTTATTTGCCATTATTTGTCTTTGCAATGGAATAGATGTATGAACACCTTCAATCACAAATTCCTCTAAGGCTCTTTCCATTTTTACGATACATTCTTCACGGGTTTGAGCACTTACAATTAATTTGGCAATCATGCTGTCGTAGTTTGCAGGAATTACATAATTCGCATATGCATGGGTGTCAACACGGATACCGTGACCACCCGGAATATGAAAATTAACAATTTTACCTGGACTCGGTCTGAAGTTATTATATGGATCTTCTGCATTGATACGACACTCGATGGCGTGTTTCATTGGCTCATAATCTTTACCAGATATTGGTTGACCAGCAGCGATTAATATTTGCTCTTTAACTAAGTCGTAATTGATTACTTCTTCAGTTACAGGATGCTCAACTTGAATACGGGTATTCATTTCCATAAAATAGAAATTACGGTGCTTATCTACCAAAAATTCAACTGTACCAACGCCCTCGTAATTGATGCATTGAGCCGCCTTCTTGGCTGCATCTCCCATTTGCTTGCGCAATTCAGGTGTCATAAATGGAGATGGCGATTCTTCTATGAGCTTTTGATGTCTTCTTTGAATGCTGCAATCCCTTTCACTTAAATGACAAACCTTTCCATATTGATCGCCAGCTATTTGAATCTCAATGTGCCTTGGATCTTCTATGTATTTCTCCATATAAATGCCATCGTTTCCGAAAGCTGCGGCAGCCTCCGTTTTGGCTGAATCCCAAGCTTTTTCAAACTCTTCATCTTTCCAAATGATGCGCATTCCTCTTCCGCCACCACCGGCAGTTGCCTTAATGATAACAGGATATCCAATGGTTTGAGCCAATTTAATTCCTTCTTCAAATGTACTAAGCAAACCTTCGCTACCAGGAATGGTAGGAACACCTGCTTTGATCATGCTGTCTTTGGCATTGCTTTTATCGCCCATACCATTAATTTGTTCTGGAGTAGCGCCAATAAACTTTATGCCATGGTCTTTACAAACTTGGCTGAATTTAGCGTTTTCACTTAAAAAACCATAACCTGGATGAATCGCATCAGCATTGGTTATTTCAGCAGCAGCTATAATATTCGCAATTTTTAAATACGATTGTGCGCTTGGTGCAGGGCCAATACAAACTGCCTCATCAGCAAAACGCACGTGTAAACTTTCCTTATCCGCTGTGCTATATACCGCAACGGTTTTAATGCCCATCTCTTTACAAGTACGGATGATACGCAATGCGATTTCACCCCTATTGGCGATTAATATTTTCTTAAACATAGATTGTATTTAATTGTATTCTAAGCCAATTACCTCTTTGCAACTGCATTGGTAAATGAGTTAAAATAAAATGTTGTTAAAATTTAGTTAGGTTCTACTAAAAACAAAGGTTGGTCATATTCTACAGGGCTGGCATTATCAACCAATACCTTTACAATTTTACCACTCACTTCAGATTCAATTTCGTTGAACAATTTCATTGCTTCAATGATGCAAACTGCTTTACCAACTTTGACCTCATCCCCTACATTAACAAACAAAGGCTTGTCTGGAGAAGACGAACGGTAGAAGGTTCCAATCATCGGCGACTTAATGGTAATTAAGTTGCTTGCTGGAGCTTCTGCTGCAGGTGCTGCGTTTACTTCTGCTACTGGGACATGTGCACTTGCGGGCAAAGCTGCTGGTGCAGGTGCTTGAATGTATTGAGGCGTTTGAATGACATTGGTCGAAGGTTTGCGGATTACCAATTTAAAATCTTTCTGTGCAATTTCTACTTCTCCAACATTCTTTTGTGAAGAGACAAATCTAATTAGGTTTTCTATTTCTTTAATATCCATAATGAAGTTGTGTTGTATGCGAATTTATAATTATTTTTAGTTTGAAGGACTATCGTAAGCCCACTTAATGTAAATACTTCCCCAAGTAAATCCACCGCCAAATGATGCTAGAATTAAATTATCTCCTTTTTTAAATAATTTCTCAAAATCCCAGAACAACAAAGGCAAAGTGCCACTGGTGGTATTTCCATAGCGTTCAATGTTCATCAATACCTTTTCTGAAGGTAGATTCATTTTCTCTGCTGTATAGTCAATAATGCGTTTGTTGGCTTGATGCGCCAATAAGTATGTAACATCATCGGCTGTCAAACCATTTCTTTCCATAATTTTAGTTGACACATCGGCCATATTGGTGGTTGCAAACTTGAACACTGTTTTACCTTCTTGGTAAACATAATGTTCGCGTGCATCTATGGTTTCGTGTGTTGGCGGCTTTAAAGAACCTCCCGCTTTTTGATGCAAGAATTCTCTTCCAGACCCGTCAGATTTTAAGATTGTGTCTATAACACCATATCCATCTTCGTTTGGTTCTAACAAAACAGCGCCGCCGCCATCTCCAAAAATGATGCAGGTATTTCTGTCGGTGTAATCCGTAATGGCACTCATTTTATCGCATCCACATACTACAACTTTTTTGTATTTGCCAGACTCAATGTATTTTGAACCAATCTCCAATGAGTACAAGAAACCACTGCAAGCAGCAGCAACGTCAAAACTCCATGCATTTTTTGCACCTACTTTATCGCAAACAATATTAGCAGTTGAAGGAAAGATCATGTCCCCTGTAACGGTACCTACAATTAACAAATCAATGTCTAAGGCAGAGATACCCCTTTTTTGAAGCAATTCATTTACAGCATGCATAGCCATATCTGAAGTTGCCAAACCAGGAATATCTAAGATTCTACGTTCTTTGACACCCGTTCTGGATATAATCCATTCATCGCTGGTATCAACCATTTTCTCTAAATCAAAATTGGTTAATTTTTTCTCAGGAACATATCCTCCGATTGCGGTAATTGCTGCAGTAATTTTACCCATTAATGTTTTAAAGCTTGTTTTAAGCGTTGCAAATTATAAATAAGATTTGAAAAAATATCAAAAAGATTGTTTTATTTTATCTATAAGCTTCGAGTTAA
>CAMDAF010000048.1 GCA_945888525.1 Chitinophaga pinensis | reverse complement strand
GCGTCTAAAAACTGGGTGTTTACCCAATACGACAGCATGGTTGGCACCGTTAACCAAAGCACCAACAAAGCAAGTGATGCTGCAGTTGTTAAGGTAAGAGGCAGCAACAAATCATTGGCATTAACTGTAGATTGCAACAGCCGTTATGTGTATGCAGATCCTGAAACAGGTTGTGCCATTGCAGTGGCTGAAGCCGCTAGAAACATTGTTTGTACAGGAGGCGTGCCAGGTGCAGTAACCAATTGCTTAAACTTTGGTAATCCATACGACACAGAAGTATACTACCAATTCAAACACAGTATTGATGGCATGGGAAAAGCTTGTTTAAAATTCGGAACCCCAGTAACTGGTGGTAACGTAAGTTTTTACAACCAAAGCACCGAGGGTGTTGCTGTATTCCCTACCCCAACCATTGGTATGGTAGGCATTATAGAAAAACCAGAACACCATATGGGTTCTGCATTTCAAGCGGAGGGTGACTTCATCTTCTTAATTGGAAAATCACAAAACGACATCAGCAGCAGCCAATATTTAGCAAAATACCACAAGGTAAATTTCTCTCCCGCACCTTATTTCAATTTGGATGAAGAGAAACAAATGCAAGATGCTTTGTACGCTGCAATTTGCAGTGGCAAAGTCCGTTCTGCACACGATGTGAGTGAAGGTGGCTTATTTGTTACCTTGGCTGAATCAGCGATGCAAGGAAAAACTGGATTTGACATTTGCACCGATGCCCAGATCAGAAAAGATGCTTTTTTATTCGGAGAAGCGCAAGGCAGAGCGGTTATAAGTATTAGCCCTTCAAACAAAGAAAGCATTGAAAAACACTTCGCAGACATGGGTGTCGAATGCTTGCATATTGGTTCTGTGAAAGGAAATGATATGGTTGTAGATTCTGAAAACTTCGGCTCGACCGCAGACATTAAAAACCTTTACCACAATGCCTTGGCATTGAGATTAGGAGCTTAATCAATAGATAATTTTGAAGAAAGACTTGTGTGTATGCGCAAGTCTTTCTTTATTTAAGCGCTTTCGCTTCCACCCACCACTCATCCATTTGACGCAATCCCAGAGATTTTAAATCCAAGTTCTTGGCTTCCGCTTTTGCCTCAATGTATTCAAAACGTTTCTTAAACTTCTGGTTGGTTTTTTCCAAGGCATCATCAGGGTTTATGTTTTCAAAACGGGCGTAATTAATCAAAGAGAACAACAAATCGCCAAACTCTTCCTCTCGGTCCTTAGCATTGTTGGCGGTTTTAAATTCGTTTAACTCCTCCTCTACCTTTTCCCAAACTTGATTTTTGTTTTCCCAATCAAATCCAACTTGTGCAGCCTTGTCTTGCATACGCAAAGCTTTAACCAAAGAAGGCATCGAATTGGGAACACCGCTTAAGACTGATTTTTTAGCATTTCCCTTTTCTTTGAGTTTGATCTGTTCCCAATTTTGCTTAACCGCATCAGAATTTTCCGCTTGAACATCTCCGTATATGTGAGGGTGACGGCGGATCAATTTTTCACACAATTGACTGATGACCGATTCAATATCATAAAGCCCGGTTTCAGAACCAATTTTGGCATAAAAAACAATATGCAAAAGAATATCGCCCAATTCCTTTTTTACCTCTTCATGGTCGCCTTTTAAAATGGCATCACTCAACTCGTAGGTTTCCTCAATGGTCAGGTGGCGAATAGACTCGGTGGTTTGCTCTTTGTCCCAAGGACACTTAGCCCTCAACTCATCCATGATATCCAAAAGCCTTTTAAAAGCATCAAGTCTACTGTCGTTTTGCATGGTGCAAATCTACGAAAACTTGTTTAGCATTTGCTTAGAAAATCGATGATCAAAGCAATTGAATGGCTATCAACAATTAAAGGATAACTTTTTGTGCTTTCTGCCTAGTAAAATTTGTAATTTCGTAACAATTTCGGAACCAAAATGCCGTTAACCCAAAAATGAAACGTTTACTATTTGTACTGACATATATTTTAAGCATTGGCTTAACCCAAGCTGAATCAAACGATTCGAGCTATTTGAAAGACCCCTATTTCGTTAAATTATTAAAGACCAATTCACAGGTTCCAATATTCTATAACGACCAGGTAAAACGTCAAATAGCAAACTATATCAGAAACCTGAACAACAGTACAGCAATTTTAATTGGCAAGACTCAATACTACAACCAACTATACAATTCTAATTTTGAAACTTCGGGCATCCCGAAACAATTGTTTTTGAGTATAGCCGCTTACAGCAATTCTGACCCTCTGTATATAGACCAAGACGGAGGTAGCGGCATGTGGGCATTAAATTATGCCATTGCAAAAAAATACAATTTAAGCACCAGCAGTTACGTTGATGAGCGAAGAAATCCGGCAAAAAGCTGTGCAGTCGCGGCCAATTATTTCAAAGACTTAAATTTAATTTACCAAGATTGGTTAAAAACCTTGGTAGCCTTCAGAACTGGCCCCATCAACATGAATATGGCCATTCACAAAGCCAACAGCAGTTTAGATTACGCCAAAATACACAATCAACTTTCACTTGAACATCAAAACGCAGCGGTAAATTATATTGCATTTTGGTATATCTGGAATTTTTACACCGACCACAAAATCATTCCTGTTCGATACAAATTACCTGATACCGATACCGTTCATGTTGAAAGAGAAATTGGCTTGAACGCCATTGCCTACAACTTAAATTTATCTGAAGATGTTTTGAGGTTAAGCAATTCAGAACTTCGATTAGACATTGTTCCTGTCTCTTACAACAAAAAGGGTTTAAAACTGCCCAAAGACAAGGTATTAGAATACCATAGCAAATTGAGCATACTCTTCCCTGCACCTGTTATAAATATAGATACGACCTTAAGCGATTCTTTGATTATGGACAACAACGCCATGGTCATAAAGCCAATGCTTCCGAGAGATTCTATCAATGCTGAGAACAATGAAGAGGTAGACAATGGAGAAGATTCTCCAAAACCAAAAGCTGCAAGTGAAAGCAAAACAGTAACCATTACCTATGTGGTAAAAAAAGGGGATGGCTTGTTGTTAATAGCCGATTTATTTGATTGTCGTGTAAGCGATATCCGCAAGTGGAATGGCATGAAAAAAGACAATATTTTCAAAGGTCAAAAACTAAAAATAAAAGTGCCTAAAAACAAAGCTGCGGTTTACAAAAAGATAAATACCATGACCACAGCCCAGAAAAAGAAGTTGGCAAAAAGAAGTTAACCGCTGAAGATTCAATTTTAAGAAGGCCTATTGAGGCATTGGTTTTGATTATTTTTTCTTTAATATTGTTGTAGATATTTTTATGCTTAAGCGTATTTTATTTCAAGTCAGTTTTATATTTATCATCTCAGCGCTAATTGGTGCTTGTCAAAGCAAAAGTGCACAAGCATATGAAGCCTACAAAAGGGGAATTGAAAACAGCCGACGCGAGGGGAATATTAACATGCTTACCCAAGGCATTATAGAACCTCAGGACACAATTAATTATAAAGGTTTAAATTACTTTGATGTGGACAGCAATTTTAGAATAAAGGCACGCATCAAAGAACTACCTCCTTTACCTGTAGAATTCAAAACCAATACAGAGCGCTCACCACTCTACTTTGTGGTTTGTTTATTGGAATTCAAAGTTGGAGACTCATTGTGCACCTTAATTGCTTATGCTGATACAGACAAAGACGTCAAGCAACTATTCATTCCATTTAAAGACGCAAGCGGAAATGTAGAAACCTATGGAGGAGGAAGATATTTAGATATAGAATACAAAGGCGAGAAAGACTTTTTAACTCTAGATTTCAACAAGGCATACAACCCCTATTGCCATTACAACCACAGCTACAGTTGCCCGCTGGTTCCCGAGCAAAACAGATTAAAAGTCAGCATCAAAGCTGGAGAAAAAAAATTCCATGAATAAAACCATAGCAGTATTTTGTCTAATTATAAGTCTGGGGTTAACACAAATTCAGGCTCAAGATAAATCGTATTTAAACATCGATTTCAAAAACAAAAAAGACATTCAAATTGATAACTTTAAAAAGTTTAGTTTCCAAGACAAGAACAACAATACCCAATCAGGTAAAATTAAAATTTTAAACGATAGTCAGTTTTGCTTTGTCAATTACTTTTTAGAACCGGTAGGTGAAACCTACCATATTAATGACATTCACAAGGTATTTATACAAGGTTCAAATGGAATGAAGTATAAAATCCCAGCGCTTGCGGCCATAGGCATTACATTATTTATACCTGGTGGAATTTATTTTCTAGTTATTCGTGAAGCTGTGAGAAAAATAAAACTTAGAAAAAATCGCCAAAATGCTTCATTAAATGGCTGGGTAGATAAGACGAATTTTGAAGCTAAAATTCTTATTTACTATCCTCAGACTTAATGTTTGATTTTCTTTGGGAATTCTATATGTTCAAATATGTCTTTAAGAGAATCGTAGGTATCGAAATCCTTGGCATTTATAAAATCCTTGTCTACCCAAACGACTTCAGTAATGTCTTCTTCAACTTGAGGAACGACCGAATGATCTCCCCAGGCCACCATTCTGAACCAAGCCGTTTTCTTAAGTATCCATCGACCTTTTAGCCAATAAACGTGGTAAGTGTTTGATACTTTCCCAAGGATCCCCAAAAAATTGAGACCGCATTCTTCATGCACCTCGCGCAGGGCAGCAAGTCTAAGGTCCTCCCCCTCTTCAAGTTTACCTTTGGGCAAATCCCATTTACCTAAACGCTTTATGAGCAACAATTGTCCTTTCTCATTGAACACCACACCACCCGCGGCCTTAATGAGTTTAAATTGCCTCTTAAGGGCTGCATAAAGAACATTCGGTTGCTCAGTTTTGAACAACAAACAACTTGGACCTTCGAATACGCCTGAGGTTAGCTGCTGGACCACCGAATCTAAATCAGAAGCTTTGAAAACAGCACAATCTTTCTTGTTTACAAATTGATTATTATTTGTAAAAACAATGGTATGAGCGTTGATGAATATTTTATAGCTTTGCTGCGACATGGTATCAAAAGAAATCAGTGCAAAAATAGCACAATCTTTGCTTGAAAGCGAAGCCGTTAAATTGAATGTTGAAAATCCTTTTACATGGACCAGTGGCATGCGTTCGCCGGTGTATTGTGACAACCGTGTAACGCTTTCTTACCCCACAATAAGAAAGTACATCACCAACTGCTTAAGCGAGGTGATCAAAAACGAATACCCATCTTTAAAAGGCATAGTAGGTGTTGCAACAGCGGGCATTCCTCAAGGTGCTTTGATTGCAGATGAATTAAACATTCCATTTGCATACATCCGTGCGGAAGCAAAAAAACATGGTTTAAAAAATGCCATTGAAGGCCATTTGGAAGCAGGTTGTAAAGTTGTTGTGGTTGAAGATTTGATTAGCACGGGCAAAAGCAGTTTGAAAGCTGTTGAAGATTTAAGGGAAAACGGTTTTGAAGTGGTAGGCTTGGTTTCCATATTTAATTATGGCTTTGCAGCGACCCATCAAAAATTCTTAGATGCCCAATGCCCTTATGTGTCCTTATGTGATTTTAACACTTTGGCAGAAGAAGCGGCAAAGACCAATTACATTAGCGAAGAGGCCCAAGTAAAGGTTTCAGAATGGAACATAGATGCCCAGGCTTGGAGCGATGCATTTATCGCTAAGAACGCTTAAGCTTTCCCTTTTATTTTTGATCGTGCCTGAAAAGGCGAGCACCCCAAATGCCACTTTTGCAAACGCAGTAAAATACTGTGCATGAGCATTTTTTTTCAGAAAACCGAAGCAATCCGGGTTGTAAAAGATTTTATTTTGAGATGTAGCCTTTCATGATGCCACGATCCGAAGCCTTAATAAACTGCAAGATTTCGTCCCTCTCTGGGGTAGCAGGCATATTGGCTTCAATGTGGGAGATGGCTTTGTTGTTGTTTAGACCACGCACATAAAGCGTTCTGTATATTTCTTGAATTTCAGCTATTTTATCGGGAGTGAAAGCGCGGCGTCTTAGGCCAATTGAATTTACACCCTCGTAACTAAGTGGTTCACGTGCTGCCTTTGTGTAAGGCGGTACATCTTTACGCACCAAGCTGCCACCACTGATCATGGCATGGCGCCCGATGTGAACAAATTGATGAACAAGAGTTGCACCACCAAGAATTGCAGATTCGCCAATAACGACATGGCCTGCCACTTGGGTGCTGTTTGCAAGAATGACATGGTCGCCAATAACACAATCGTGCGCTACGTGGCTGTATGCCATAATTAAACAGTTTGCACCAATTTCGGTTTGTCCTCTGTCTTTAGTGCCACGGTTAATGGTTGCACATTCGCGAATGGTGGTATTGTCGCCAATAATGGTAAGAGAATCTTCGCCGTCAAATTTTAAATCTTGGGGTATTGCGGAGATAATGGCACCAGGAAATATTTTTACATTTTTTCCAATTCTGGCACCTTCGAATATGGTGACACCAGAGCCAATCCAGGTACCTTCTCCAATTTCTACATTTTTATGAATGGTAACGAAAGGATCGATTACCACATTTTCTGCAACCTTCGATTGCGGATGAACATAAGCTAGGGGTTGAATCATTTTTCAGTAATTACTCTATATACAATTTTGGAGGCCTTAGCCCCCAAAAGAAATTTATTTTATTTTAACAATTTGAGCCATCATTTCTGCCTCACTTACCAATTTCTCGCCAACAAAACATCTGCCGCGCATTAAACAGATTCCTCTTCTTACTGGCTCTAGCATTTCAAGCTTCATCACCAAGGTATCGCCCGGAACAACTTTGTCTTTAAATCTTGCTTTGTCAATTTTCAAAAACAAAGTGGTGTAGTTTTCAGGGTCTTCAACCTCACTTAAGATAAGCACTCCGCCGGCTTGAGCCATGGCTTCTAGTTGCAACACGCCTGGAAAAATTGGGTCTCCAGGGAAGTGGCCATCAAAGAAGTATTGGTCGCCTGTGATGTTTTTTATGGCAATCACATAGGTTGGAGTCTTTTCTAAAATTTTATCCACCAACAAGAACGGATGTTTATGTGGTAAGAACTTAGAAATTTCTTTGTATTCGTATAAAGCTTTCACATTCGGGTTGTATACCGGTGCATCGCTGTTGTTTTTCTTCTTGGTTTTTTTAATTAACGCTTTAATTTTTCTTGCAAACGCAACATTCGAAGCATGGCCAGGGCGGGCTGCCATAATTTGCGCTTTGATAGGCATACCTATAAGGGCTAAGTCGCCCAACAAATCAAGTAACTTGTGACGGGCAGGCTCATTTTGGAATCTTAACTCCAAATTGTTTAAAATACCTTCTTTTCTAACTTCAACTTTTGGTTTGTTAAATACCTTAGCCAATCTTTCCATTTCCTGATCTTCAACCACACGGTCAACAATAACGATGGCATTGTTCAAATCGCCACCTTTAATCAAATTGTTGTTCAACATCATTTCCAATTCGTGAAGGAAACAAAAGGTTCTGCAACTTGCTATTTCTTTTTCAAACTCATTTAAATTGGTAATGGTTGCGTGCTGGCTGCCTAAAACAGGACTGTTGTAATCAACCATTACTGTTGCACGGTAATCGTCTAATGGCATAGCCACCATTTCAATATGGTTTTGGTTGTCGTTGTAGTGCACATTGACTGGAATATGAAAATATTCACGTTCGGCATCTTGTTCAACGATTCCGACAGACAGTAAGGCATCCACAAATGGCTTAGAACTTCCATCCATAATTGGCATTTCTGGACCATCAATTTCTAAAAGAACATTGTCTAATTCCAATCCAACCAGTGCAGCCAAGGCATGCTCAACCGTATTGACACGGGCGCCATTTTTTTCTAAAGTGGTTCCTCTAGAAGTATCTACCACCAATTCGCAATCTGCTTCAATAATAGGCTGACCTTCTAAATCGGTTCTTTGAAATTTATACCAATGGTTGACTGGCGCTGGAGAGAAAGTCAAATTTACAACCGCTCCGGTGTGCAAGCCAACGCCTGAAACGGTTATTGAATTTTTTATTGTGGTTTGTTTCATTTTGATGTTAATTCTTTTATGTGTTTTTCAAGTTCTTTTATCCTATTTTCTAGTTGGGGTAAATTGCGCAAGATCACTTGGCTTTTGAATGCCTCTTTAATTGGCATTGCAGGGCTGCCAATAAATTGTTGATTCGGTTCTTTAATGGTTTTAGGAATTCCACTCTGTCCACCTATTTGTGTTCCATCGGCAATGGCGATGTGTCCAACGATACCGACTTGTGCTCCGATTACACAACCCTTGCCGACCTTGGTACTACCAGCAACACCGCTAAGTCCGGCGATAACTGTATTTTCGCCAATTTCAGCATTGTGAGCAATTTGTACCATATTGTCAAGTTTTACGCCTTTCCTAATAATCGTAGAACCCATGGTTGCTCTATCTAAGCAGCAATTTGAGCCAGTTTCCACATTGTCTTCAATGATAACATTTCCGATTTGAGGAATTTTAGCATAAGTACCATCTGGCGTAGGCGCAAAACCAAATCCATCGGACCCAATGACAGTGCCTGCATGGATGATGCAATTATTTCCTACATGGCAATCAGAGTATAATTTAACCCCAGAGTAAAACAAAGTATTGTTCCCTATTTTTGCTTTTTGACCTACAAAAACATGAGGGTATAATTGGGCATTGTCTCCAACGATGGCATCATCTTCAATTACAACATAAGGACCGATAAACACATTTTTTCCAATGCTAGCTGATTCAGCAATAACGGCCGTTGGGTGTATGCCCTCTCTTTGCTGGTGTGGGTTAAACCAAGCATTCAATACCATACAAAATCCATAGTATGGCATGGCATGTCGAATGATGGTACATTGCACAGGTTTTTCTAAAACCAAATCGTTTGAAACAATAACAACTGAAGCTTTTGTTTCATAAATAAAGTTAAGGTATTTGGGATTGGCTAAAAAGCTAACCTCACCTGGGCCAGCGGTTTCAATTTTCCCTGCAGCACTAACGGATGCAGAGGCATCACCTTCAATGCTACCTTGTATAAGTTCTGCTATTTGAGCGGCATTTATCTGCATAAATATATCCTGCGAAGATAAGGCTTAGCGGTAATAGCATAAATAATATTTTTTCACAGTCTGATTCAAGGCTTTTAGGTTGTAATTATCGCTTGCATCTGTAACATCCAAGACCTCTCCCGACTTTTTCAAGATGCGAATACCGGTGCTCTTTTCAACTTTATACGCATCATTGGCAAGGGTGTTCATTGATGCAAAATAAACCCCTTGATCGGGCTTAAGCTTGAATTTACTTACCATTTTTTCCTGCATTTCTGCAACGTCCTTCATTGGAATGGCCTTCGAAGAAAGTTGAATTTTAGGCAGATGTCTATTGACTAGGTTTTTAGACAATAAAGCCAAAACTTTATCGTTGCAAAACTGCCAGTTTTTAATGGCAGAAATCACATCTGAATCGTCCAATTGTATGAATTGATGCAAGACATTAGGGTCCTCCATAAATTGCTTTACATCAATGTGGTTTTTCAAAAAGAAATCGAGTGCTGGAGAGGCATACAATTGCATACCTTCTTTGGATACCTCTGCGGCCCTTCGCATGGTATTGGTGAGCAAAACATCGGCTGCAACAACGGTTTTGTGCAAATAAACTTGCCAATACATTAAGCGTCTAGCGATAATAAACTTTTCAATGCTGTATATCCCCTTCTCTTCAACCACCAATTCATCGTCCACAACATCCAACATGTGAATAATGCGCTCTGAACCAATTATACCCTCGCTTACTCCAGTATAAAAGCTGTCACGGCCCAAATAATCTAGTCGGTCCATATCCAATTGACCTGAGATCAATTGGTGTAAAAAAGCTTTTTTATAGCGGTTGCTGAAAATCTGAATGCACAAGTCCAATTTCCCTTTAAATTGTCTGTTTAATTCCTCCATCATCATCATCGAAATACTTTCGTGTGGCACCGAATGAATGATGGTGTGTTCAAGTGAGTGGCT
>CAMDAF010000047.1 GCA_945888525.1 Chitinophaga pinensis | reverse complement strand
ATTATAACATCCTGAATTAAGACCTTTAAGGGGATTAATCAACTATTCTTGAACAGAAATATTTGAATTGCAATTTTTGGGTAATTGTGGTTTAATGAAAAAACTATTTTATTTTCGTGTCAATGAAAATAAATAGATTCTTTATTTATGGCGTAATAGGAGTGTTTGTAACCGCAATTTCTCTGCCTTCTTGTAAAGCAAAAACTTGCGATGATGCAAGCAATGTGACTGAACAATCAAAATCAAGAAAACGGGTAAAAAATATTGGACTGTTTTCTAAAAAAGAAATGCGCAGACAGCGCTGGCGTTAATAGGGAAGGTAAGGCAAATCAAAATTAATGATTAGTCCAAAATTATGCTGGTAAAAGGTTCTGAAATCTGCACCCAGTCTTTGGTTGTGCGAAAATTCATAGATTAAACCGAAATTGTGGTTAAGCTTGTAAACAGCGCCAAACCCCAATCTTACAGACGAAGCTACTCTACCTATATTAACATCTTTATAGGTTTTGTCGTGTAAATCTAAATTATAGGAAACTTTAAAATAAGGGTTGAATCTTCTTGGCGACCAATTTCTAGGCGTATATTGTTGTGGCAATGAAAAAACCAAGCCAGCCTTGAATCGGAAAAAACTGCTGTTTTGAAAAGTTCTAAAATTGCTGTCCAGATTCCTTAAATCACCAACGCCAATTCCCCAATTGAAATTTGAAATGCGGCTGAGGTTTTGATGTTTGTCTAATTCTGTAACCCAAGAGATTTTAGAATTGGAATTGCTTTGATTGTTCAGAGACTTTGCATGGTACTGCATAACACCTTGTTGAAGTGCAAGGTCTTTCTTGCCAAATAATTGGGCTTGAGCTAGTCCTGAAACAATGAGCAATATTGAGGTGATGAGTAGTTTCAAAATTTAATTCTAGCCAACTCCCTTTGAATGTCTTTGGTTTTGATATCATCGCGTTTGTCAAAGGCTTTTTTACCTTTACCTAAGCCAATATCTAGTTTTAAAATACCCCTTTCGTTGGCGTACAATTTAATAGGAAAAACCGCTGTGCCTTTTTCTTTCAACCGGGTTCCGATTTTGCCAAGTTCTTTTTTGTTTAATAGCAATTTGCGGTTCCTTAAAGGCTCGTGTTTGTTGTATGTGCCTTGTTTGAATTCGCTGATGTGCATGTTTTTTACATACAATTCACCATCTTCTATCATGCAATAGGCATCGCTGATATTGATGTTGCCGTTCCGAATGCTTTTTACTTCTGTGCCTGTAAGCACCATGCCAGCCGTGAACTTTAAATCCGTATGGTATTCAAACCCAGCTTTGCGGTTGATAATATTGACGGCTTTTTCACTCATTTTACTTCAGGCTTTCGAACAGCAAATTTAACTTTTCTTTTGCAATAATTTTTTGCCCTGTGCTGCATTCTGCGATTATTCTTTCACCCACCTTGGCTGTAACTGTGCAATCGATACTATTTTTTTCCAATTTAGAAATGTAGGCTTCAAAAACAACTGTATCGCCTAATAGGGCAGGCGATTTATGGGTGATGTTCAAAAAAGTACCTATGCCTTCTTCATCGTCTTCTTTCATTTCTAAGACAAACAAACGGCTGCTCCATTCTGCATCGCGCCCTAGAGCAAACGTTCCATACACCTTGTGAACAGAACCACTTTCAAATTCCGCCAGGTCGCTTAATCCTATCACTTTAGTGAATTGTTTTTTATCTCCTAGCTTAAAAATAGATTTCATATTGATTGAGCAAATGTGCATTAATTTGGCTCAAATTCAAAATATATTCTTCTGATAAATTGAGCATAAAAGGTGGGTTACTCTGTAAAAATCGCGCTTGAAATTTCGTATTTTCGTTGCACGATATGTCTGAGAAAAAATTATTTCTATTAGATGGGATGGCACTTATTTACCGTGCCTTTTTTGCCTTTAGCCAAAACCCAAGAATTGCATCAACAGGCTTGAATACCTCTGCAATGTTCGGATTTGTAAATACGTTATTGGATGTTTTGCGCAACCACAAACCGACCCATATAGCCTGTGTGTTCGATACCCAAGCGCCAACAGAAAGGCACATCGTATACGAACAATACAAAGCCCATAGAGAAGAAATGCCAGAAGATTTAAGAAAAAGTTTGCCTTATATCTTTCGGATTTTGGAGTCTTTTAACATTCCTGTTATTACCAAGGATGGTTATGAAGCGGATGATATCATTGGAACTATGGCCCTGCGCGATGGAGCACCTGATTGCAAAGTGTATATGATGACGCCAGATAAAGATTTTGGGCAACTGGTGAATGAAAATGTTTTTATATTCAAGCCAGCCCGCATGGGGAATGATTTTGAAATCATGGGCGTTAAAGAAGTATTGGCAAAATGGGACATTAGCGAGATCCATCAAGTAATAGATATTTTGGCCATTTGGGGTGACGCCTCAGACAATATACCAGGCATTCCAGGCATGGGCGAAAAGACAGCAAAAAAGTTGATTAAGGAATACGGAAGTCTTGAAAATATTATAGCCAACACCGATAAATTTAAGGGCAAGCAACAAGAGAATTTAATTAATTTTAAAGACCAAGGCTTGTTGTCTAAACAATTGGCAACAATTAATGTGGCTGTGCCTATTGACCATAATTTGGAAGATTATATTCTGAAGGACTTTAATAAGGAAGCCGTAAGAGAATTGTTTGCTGAATTGGAATTTAGACAATTGTTAAAGCGTGTTTTAGGAGAGGAGGCGCCAGAACTTCCTGCTAAAAAAGCACCAGCAAAGACCAATCCCAATCAGGGCGATTTGTTCAGCCAACCTGCTGCAGCAGAACCAAACGTGAAAGATGACGATGCAATTGAAGAGAATGAGGAAGCTCAAGAGCAATACCAAACCATACAAGATGTCGAACACCAATATTTTTTGGTCAATACTCAAGAATCGAAGCAAGATTTATTGAGCAAACTTTTAGCCTCAACAGCATTTTGTTTTGATACCGAAACAACCGGTTTGGATGTTTTGAATTCTGATGCGCTAGGTTTGGCTTTTTCAATAACAAAAGGGGAGGCTTATTATGTGCCATTGTCTAGCAAAGAAGATGTTCAGTTTTTCAAGCCAGCATTTGAATCTAAGGCCTTAAAAATTGCACAGAATTTAAAATTTGATTTGCAAATTCTAAAGAATTATGATGTTCAAGTTCAAGAGCCTTTTTATGACACCATGTTGGCGCATTATTTAATAGAACCAGACAAGCGGCATAAAATGGATGAATTGTCGAGAACCTATTTGAAATACGACCCTGTATCAATTGAAACCTTGATTGGCAAGAAAGGAAAAGGGCAGATTAAAATGTCCGAAGTAGACCCTGAAACCGTTAAAGAATATGCAGCTGAGGACGCTGACATTACCCTGCAATTGAAATCGGCTCTTGATCCATATTTACGCGTTCAAAATGCCAGCAAAGTATTCAATGAAATAGAATTGCCTTTGGTGCCTGTTTTGGCGTCGATGGAAAGAGCAGGTATTCGTATTGACTCACAATTTTTGCAAGATTACAGTATTGATTTGGGAAAACAGATAGTAGAAATTGAACAAAGAATTTACGAGCAAGCAGGTGAGAAGTTTAACATTGCATCGCCTTTGCAATTGGGCAAAATTTTGTTTGACAAACTCAATCTAGATGAGAAAGCAAAGAAGACCAAAACGGGACAATACCAAACGGGGGAGGATGTGCTTCAAAAGCTATCGCATAAAAGCACAATCGTTCAAGATATTTTGGATTTTAGAGGCTTGCAAAAGTTGAAGTCTACCTACGTAGATGCTCTGCCATTGCTTGTAAATGAAAATACAGGACGTGTACACACAACCTTTAACCAAGCGGTTGCAGCAACGGGCCGTTTGAGTAGCACCAATCCGAATTTACAAAACATTCCTGTACGAACAGAAAGAGGTAGAGAAGTGCGTAAAGCCTTTATTCCTGCAAGTGAAGACTTCTTGATATTGTCTGCGGATTACTCTCAAATTGAGTTGCGCGTTATCGCAAGTATGAGTGGTGATGAGGGTATGATGGAGGCTTTTAGACAAAACTTAGACATCCACGCAGCCACAGCCGCTAAGGTTTTTGGCGTGCCTTTAGAAGAGGTTACCAAAGAGCAAAGGTATAAAGCAAAGAGTGTAAACTTTGGTTTGATCTACGGACAAGGAGCCTTTGGCCTTGCAGAAAACCTAGGTATTAGCAGAACGGAAGCCAAGGAAATTATAGACAACTATTTCAAGCAGTTTCCTGGCATACGCACCTATATGGACGATGTAATTGAAAATGCAAGAACCCATGGCTATGTAGAGACTTTAATGGGTCGCAGAAGGTATCTTCGTGACATCAATTCTAATAACGCAACGGTAAGAAGCTTTGCGGAACGGAATGCCATCAACGCACCGATACAAGGTGCGGCAGCCGACATGATTAAAATGGCCATGATACGCATACACAAGCGCATGCAAGAAAAGCCATACAAATCAAAGATGTTGTTGCAGGTGCATGACGAATTGCTATTTGATGTTCACAAAGACGAGGTAGAAGAAATTACCAATTTGGTAAAAACTGAAATGCAAAATGCCATGCCACTCAATGTTCCAGTAATTGCAGAAGCTGGTACCGGAAAAAATTGGTTGGAGGCGCATTAAAGGTTCTTCAAAAACGGTACTTTAGAACACAGCAAGCTGTTGAAGTCTTGAGAAAGCTTCAGTTTAAAAACAGTGAAGATTAAAGCCGAACCCAAAACAGACGATTTAACGATTGAATCTAATATTGGATTATTAAACCAATCGCCCATAAAGGTAAAAGCAAAAAACAATATTAGTAGTAAACTGATTTTAATCTGATCCTTGTGAAATGGATTGATTTTTAATTTGTATTGAAGTACCAATAAATTACAAAGATTAACAGATATCATAACCAATATGGTGCTAATTGCGCCACCAATTATCCCAAATTTTATGATGAAAATGTAGTTGTAAATAAAGGATGAAATAACGGCCACAACAATGCTGAAAGTGGATAGTCCATAGAATTTTGAGTTTACGATAATGGGACTGTTGCCACAAACAACCGCATCGATCAATTTGCTTATTCCAATAAAAAATACCACCCATTTTCCTCTTTGGTAAAAGTCACCCCTTGGCATTAATTCATAAAGGTTGTCGATGTTCAGCCAAATCATAAAAAACAAGATACCAGAAACCAAAAGCTGATTGCTGCCATTTTTTTTGTTTAATGCTTCAACCTCCTTGAATTTTGACTCTTTCATTAAATTCGAAAACACAGGCGTTGCCACTTGCAAGATGGTGCGCTTAGGTATTTCAATAAACGTTGCCAAATAAAATCCAATACTATAAATGGCAACGTCCGACAAATCTTTTTGCAAAGCAGAGATCATAAAAAAATCCATTTTAGTATAGAGCAAAGAGGCAATGCCTGAGAAAAACAAAAGCATGGTAAACCTCAAACTGTCTTTTTTGATCTGTGGATTTTTGCGGATAAAATCTAAATTCGGTCTTAAATTTATTTTAGTTAGTTTGCCTAAAAACCAAAGATTTCCAATCAAAGCGACACCATAGGCAAACACAATTAACCAAACCGATTGTGTAAAACCAACAAAGTTGAAATAATACAGCAATCCTGCAACAATAATCAATGCCCGCATCACAATTTCTCTCATGAAATTTGGCACCGCAATGCGTCCATGGTTGGCGCAACTAACTTCTGAAACGACCTGGTATAATATAATAAATACCAGTAAAATGAGCATTGGGAAAAGCTCTTTGTATTTTAAAGCATTGGCATTTATAAAAAGAAAAATTGAATCTCCACCAATAAGCAATACAATTAATAGTAGACAAAATCCTAGAAGTGGAAATAATAACACCCAAAAAAAGAAGCCATGGTGTAGTTCATCAGCTGTTTTGAAAAATGGGAAAAATCGATTGATGCTGTAGTGGGTTCCAATTAAAGCGAAAGAAGATAAAACGGTCCCCAATTCGATAAATAAGCGCACCGCGCCAAGTTTTTCAGGGGTATAAAATAGGGGGAGTAGGATGAATAAACTTAAAAACCCAAGCCCCATTCCAATGTAATTGGATAACGCTGCTTTAAATCCTTGTCTGATTATAACTCCCATGTAATGTGGCAAATTTAAACTTAATTGTCATTGCTTTCTTAAGTAATTTCGACAAGCGTGTACTTTTTAGTACCCATTTTATATATTTGCGCTGAGTTAATTAAACGAAAAATTGAATATTGGAATTTTAGAAATATGTGTTAAAGAGCATTACATGGTGGTAAATGCAGTGGTAAAGACCTATGCAAGCGATCCTGCAAACAAAATATTCATCTTCACCACTCAAGGTGCAAAAGATTTAATTATGGCCCAAGACAACGACGGTGCGCAAATAGAATATATTTTATTTGATCAAGAAAGCAACGTCAATGGTTTTTTCGAAAAAATCAAGGAGTATCCATTAGATAGGATTCATTATACCACTGTTTCTAAGCATTTTAAAGCCTTTTATTTTTTTAAACCGAATCTTAATTGTAAAGTCTTTTTTCATTTTCATAATATTGATTTATGGTATGATTCAGCCTTAATTATTCAGATCAAACGTCTTTATAAGGTTTTTTTTAAAGACAGAAATAAGATTGATTTCATGAGGCAAATTAAGTACTCTGTGAAAGATGTTTTGTGGGATTTTTACCGAAAAAAATTTATTAAAAAAATAGCCAAGGACGGAACAAACATTGTCATTTTAAGCGAAGCACAGCGTTTTCATTTACAAAAGTATTTAAATGCAAAGAATGCAATTGTGTTTCCAACCTTGATTTTTGAACCTGATTTCTACAAGGATTTATCGACAGACAATACTAAAATTAGGGTTTGCATACCAGGTTCGGTGACCCAAATAAGAAGAGAATACAACAAATTGTTCGATGTGCTTGAATCCAACTTGGATTTTTATAAATCCAATTTTATTCTCGATTTACTTGGGTTTATTCCCCCAAGTGAAACTGCAATAATCGAAAGAATCAGCGTGATGCAAGAAAAGGGTTTAAACATTCTTTCATACAATTACTTTATTGATGTAAAACAATTTGATCTGGAGCTTTATAAATCTGATATTATACTCAGCAACATCTTGTTGGATGACAGTTTGGGTTTGCAAAACAAAGAAACAGCTGCCGTTTTTCAAATGATAAGAGGTGCCAAGCCTGGGGTTTTTCCTGAAAGTTTTGTTCTAGATAAAGATTTTAAAGATTCTGTGGTGAAATTTAAGGCGTATTCAGATCTGCATGATTTGTTTGTGGAATTGTTTAATAAGCCTCAAATTATAAAGGAATTAAAAGCCAATGCCATGAAGATTTCTTTGCAATATTCACCAGCTGAATTAATCAAAAGACTAATCTGATTGCGGGTCTTAAATTTGTTGAATTTTCTTATATTTGCTGAATTAATATCGACTAGAAGAAATGTACAAGAAAATCAACTGCTGTAGAATATGTGGAAATTCAAACTTAGTTTCATTGTTGCACCTTGGTGAACAAACCCTAACCGGTGTGTTTCCTAAAAACAAAAGTACCGAAATTACCAGCGGTCCATTGGAATTGGTTAAATGCTTCAGTCAAAATGGAGAAGATGTTTGTGGTTTGGTTCAATTGCACCACTCCTACGACAGCAATGAAATGTATGGCGAAAATTATGGTTACCGCTCAGGTCTTAACCAATCAATGGTTAGACACTTACAAAGCGTAGTCGCTGAAATTTGCAAATTGGTTGAACTAAATGCAGATGATGTAATTATCGATATTGGAGGAAATGACTCTACCTTGTTGCAAGCGTATCCCTCGGACAAACGCCTGAATTTAATGGTCATTGATCCAACATCTAACAAATTCAAACAATACTATCCGAGCCACATCAACAACACAGCCGACTTTTTTAGCGCTGATACCTACAATAAGATTTTCAATAAAAAAGCGAAAGTTATTACCTCTATTGCCATGTTTTATGACCTAGAGGCGCCTATGAAATTTGTTCAAGATATTTACGATGTTTTGGATGAGAATGGTGTTTGGGTTTTTGAACAAAGTTATTTGCCTGCAATGATAGATACCACGTCTTACGATACAATTTGTCATGAACATTTAGAGTATTACGCGATCCAACAAATTAAGTGGATATTTGACAAAATTGGTTTTAAAATAGCGGATATCGAATTTAACAACATCAACGGTGGAAGTTTTAGAATTACTGCTGTCAAAAGTATTTCAACTCTTCCATTACAAACTGAGAAATTAAACAAAGCCATTGAAGCAGAAAACAATGCCGGTTACCAAGGTCTTGAAATTTACAAAGCGTTTGCCGAAAATGTAAGTAAGCATAGAACTGAGTTGATGGATTTACTTAACGATTTAAAATCTCAAGGCAAGAAAATATTCGGCTACGGTGCTTCAACCAAAGGCAACGTATTGCTTCAATACTGTGGAATTAAGGAAGAAGACATTCATTGTATTGCCGAAGTGAATCCAGACAAATTCGGTTCATTTACCCCAAATACGTTGATTCCAATTATTTCAGAGAAAGAGGCTAAAGCCCAAAATCCTGATTACTTATTCGTATTGCCTTGGCACTTTAGAGATGGAATAATTGTAAGAGAAGATGCGTTTCTTAAGAATGGCGGAAAATTGATTTTCCCTCTTCCTCAAATAGAAATCTACAGCCTTTAAACTTGAAAAAAAGAGCCCTCATTATTGGCCATTCTGGACAAGATGGTTTCTATTTAACGCAGACACTTGAAGCCCAAAACTATCAAGTGTTTGGTTTTTCTAATTCGTCTCGATTAAATTTAAATGACCTTGATGTAGGAGAGGCTTTGATAACAGATTTTGAGTTTTGCGAAAAGCTATTGATTCAAACACAAGCTGATGAATTGTATTATTTGGCTGCATTGCACCAATCATCCATTGAACAGTCATACGATGATTTAAGTTTTTATAAAAACACCATTGATGTCAATGCCAATGGACTATTGAATTTTTTAGAGTGCATTGTAAAACACAAATTGGATTGCAAGCTCTTTTATGCATCCTCTTCACATATTTTTGGCGGAACAAGGACATTGATTCAAAATGAGGAAACACCGTATTGTCCTGTTTCGATTTATGGCGTTAGTAAGGTACTTGGTATGCATTATTGCGACTTATACAGACAGAAAGGGGTGTTCTGCTCAGTAGGTGTTTTTTACAACCATGAATCACCAAGACGCAGTTCCAAATTTGTTTCCAAAAAGATCATTGAAACGGCTGTTAAAATTTCAAAAGGAGAGGCCTCAGAATTGGTTTTAGGCGATTTAAGTGCCAAAATAGATTGGGGTTTTGCACCCGATTATGTTAAAGCTGCGCATTCTATTCTGCAAGTCAATGAATCGGGTGTTTTTGTAATTTCAAGTGGAAGCTTGCATACCATTGAAGACTTTGTTGGAATTGCATTTGATCAATTAAACCTTGATTGGAGAGCTTACGTAAAAGTGAATTCAAATATTATTCTGAAAAAATCGGTAACCGTTTTACAAGGCGATAACTCGAAATTAAAAAGATTGACCAATTGGGAAGCTTCGTTAACATTTAAGCAAATGGTAGAAGTCTTGCTTGCAAATGAATTGATGCAATAATTAGTTTATTGCTTCTTGAATTTTCTGGTTTATATCTTCAACTTTTTTAGCTGCGTCTTCATTAGGAATAAAGATGAAGTTATTAATAAAAAGACGGTTCTTCCCATGGTTGTCTAAAGATTGAATGTCTTCTATCTTTTTGTCTTTTATGTCTGTCTTTAACTGCTGATCTATGGTGTCAAAATAACAACAAGTGTATTGCCCGGTTTTTTCCAAATGCATTATAAAGTCCAAAATTGATGTTTTATGATGCCTTTGCTCAATTTCTATAATGAAGACTGGATGAAATTTTTCTATCATTTCATTGGCACCATTGATGACGTCAAATTCAGCCCCTTCAACATCTATTTTTACCAAAGAAATATTGTCAGTTTTACGGGTTTCGGAAAATTTATTAAGGGTTGAAATATGAACATCTATTAAGACTGAATTGGTCTCGTCTATTTCAATATGTTCTGTTTTTAATGTTCCTCTGGTGTGTATCTCCCTATTGTTAAAATAAGGGATTTTAAATTGTGTATTTCCTTCTGAGTCTGACAAAGCATCTTGCGAAAGATGTATGCCAGTGAACAATTTAGAAAGTCTCTTGTTGAGCGCTGGATGTGGCTCGAAAGCATAAATATGGTTTCTTGGAATTATGCCCTCTGCTTTGAATACATACTGCCCTAAGTTTGCCCCCACATCAATAAATATTGAATCCGAATCTAAAAAGTATTGAATCAAAAGCAATTCATTTTCAATATTTCTATTCTTAATGTTTTTCCAGTTTAATGAATCAATTCTTTCGAAATATTTCTTTTTATAAGCCAATGGAAATAAATTGATTTCCAAATTCTGTTTAATTGCTTTGAGTTTAGAGATAATCATAAACTATGACTTGGTATAAATTGCAGTTGAAATCGTTTTTGCTATAAGCCTGTATCCCAATGGCTTTAAAAATTTATAGGTTTCTAAGTTCTCTAAATTTTCAACGTCTTCATCTTGGTCTTCAACCAATATGACACTTGGTTTGTACTTTTCCCAGTTGTTTGATTTTAATACTTG
>CAMDAF010000046.1 GCA_945888525.1 Chitinophaga pinensis | reverse complement strand
GGGTAAACAATTTCAGTCATACCCAACTGACGAATGCGTCTGAGTCTTTGAACAAAAGGGTGCTCAATAAGATCGTAAACCAATTTACTTGGAATACTCAAAAAACCATAGACTGGGTCGTTTATAATTTTACTTTTGTTCATTATCTGCAAAATTGACGATTTATTGTCATATTTCATTCATTTTGTTGCTTAAATTATTCGATTTCAATACATTTGTATAGTTGAAAAGAGCCCTACTCATATTACTCTTGCTATCCCCCATTTTCTTATCGGCCCAAAAGACCAATTCAGGGACGGAATTTTGGATGGGATTTATGGAGAATTATACCACCAGCGGGCATACTTTGAGGTTATACATTTCCTCTTCGTACAATTCAAAAGTCTTGGTAAAAATACCACTCATTGGTTACTATGACTCACTCTATGTACCAAAAGACAGTGTTCGCATTGCCTATATCCCGGTATTAAAAGGCCAAAATAATTTATACGATTCTGTTGACAATAAAGGAATTTACATCAAATCTGACTTCCCAATTTCAATCTCTGCAATGAACTTGAGCGCAGCTACAACCGATGCAAGTATTGTGCTGCCGTTGGCGAACATACCTTTCGCAGCAACGTATGTAGTTGGCAATCCAAATCCCTCCACCAACCAAGTTTTGCTAATTGCTACCTCAGATTCAACCAAAATAAGCGTTTCTGGTGTTAACTCGATTACCAAAAACACCCTTAGGCCTAAAACTGGAACCTACAACATCAAACTCAATAAGGGCCAATCTTACATGCTAGGGTCTACTAACAACTTAAGCGGTTCTGTCATTAAGGTTACAAGCAACAGCAAAGTGGTGGTTTTTTCAGGCGACCGTTGCAGCAATTGGCCTTGTGGGGCATGCGACCATCAATATGAACAAGTGCTCCCAAACGACGTCTTGGACACAGCCTACACCATACCTCCACATTTTGGTCACACCAATGGTTATTTGTTAAAATTCATCCCGCTCGATACCGCCACTACATTAAAAATAAACGGAAAAACCTACAACAATGTCTCTAGAAAAAAACCACTTGTTTTAGATGTTAAAGGCGACAGCGGATATTACGCTTCATCAAACAAACTCTTCCATACCTATCAATTCTTAAAAGGCGCTTCATGCAATGGATACGTTACCAATGGGTATGGTGACCCTGCAATGCTTGAAATGGTTAGCACCAAATATTTTGGGCAAAGTGCTTTGTTTAGCACCGTTAATTCAACCAATTTACGCGATCATTTTGTTAGTATTGTCATACCAACGAATGCAAAAAACAATGTTTACCATAATAAAACAAAAATATCTTCATCGGAATTCAAGCCCTTCCCTTTTGCGAAATCCTATTCTTATGCCGCACTAAAAATCAACAATGGTTTGCACTTATTGGAATGCAGCGATGGACTTCTAGCCTACAGTTATGGAATTGGCTATTATGAATCATACCTTTACTTAGCCGGATTTAGTTTACCCAATTTTGACCTCGACTTCAAAGATTCTGTTGTTCAATACGATTGTAAAAACAAAAAAATCAAAATTCAATTTAGGGCAGTATCGAGTAAAACCCTTAAAAAGTACACATGGACTTTTGGCGATGGAAACACCGGCACAGGAACACCTGTAAGCCATTTATACGCGAATACTGGATTCTACACCGTGAAATTGGTTGGTGAAGATTTTAGTGGTAAAAAAGATTCCATCATCAAAAACATCAAAGTTGATTATCCGCTTTTTGATCCTGTTAGAAATAAAATCATTTGTGGCATTGACACGGTCAAATTTGAGGAGCGCAATCCTTTTTTTACCAATTTTAAATGGCAAGACAGCAGCACCTTGAACACTTATAAAGCATGGACCAATAAAAGCATATGGGTAAGGGCAACCGACACATCTGGTTATTGCCATTTTGTTGACACAGGAATTGTAAGCAAGATTGATATTTTATCGAACATATTCATAGACTCTCTTCAAAACTGTTTTAAATACAACAGTTTTAGATTCAAAGATTCCACAAGTATTTTCGCAGACCAAATAGAGCACAAAGCTTGGGTATTCAGCTGGCAAACAATATGGGATCAAGGGGACATCAAAGTGCGTTTTCCTGCACCAGGCAAATACAAGGTTTACTATGATGTATACACCAAACAAGCCAATTGTAAGGCGCGCTACCCAATAGACATTAACGTTTATCCAAATGCTGAAGTTTTTCCGAAAGCAAAAGGAGAAGAATTTTGTTCCAACAAACCAATTTTATTGTATGACAGTTCTCAGATTATGTCTGGGAAAATAGCAAAAGTAAAATGGGATTTCAGCGATAGCAGCAGCATTATAAGCGACTCACTCAAAACATTCAAAACATTTGTTTACGACAAATCAAACGGGGAAGTATTGCGCTTTTACAAGCACATTACCATTACAGACCACAATTGTAAAGACACGGCTGTTTATGCGGTTAAAGTTTGGCCAAAACCAACAGTTAATTTCACACTCAGCACCGCTGACACCATTAAGTGTTTGCCTTCCGCACGTTGGACCTTTAGCAGCACAACTTTTGTTGAAACCGATTCATTTGCTTTAAAATGGGATTTAGGAAATGGCAGTAAAAGCACCGCACTTACCATCAAGAATTACAGGTATAACAGCATTGGCAAATACAAGGTAAAATTATTGGCCATTTCGCCTTATGGATGTGAAGACTCCATAAGCAAAACCTTAGAAGTTATACCAGTTCCAAAGGCTGGCTTCTACTCCCCTGACACCGCCAAATGTATCAAATACAATTTGTTTACCCTTATAGATTCATCAAAAGGACAATACTTAAATTACACTTGGTATCTTGATGAAAACCAAACTGATACTGGCAAAATAATCGATTCATTGCGTTACCAAAATTATGGACTTAAAACCATTAAATTATTGGTAAAAAGTCCAATCCCAGGATGCTCAGATTCTGTCACACATTACTTAAATGTTTTGCGTAATCCAATGGCCAAAATCAATGTCAATAAAGACACCCAATGCCTTAACGGAAACCTTTTTAACATTAGCTCAAACAGCACCTACTACAATGGAGGCGTAAAGACCCATACTTGGTTAGACAGTGGCAAAACAGTTGGTTCCAGTAAAAGTCTTAACAATTACAGTTTTAAAGATTCTGGCAGCTATCAAATCACCTATGCAACAAGCGACCAAGAATCTTGCACGGATACAAGTAGAATATGGCTAAGAGTATCTCCAAAAGCAAATGTAGATTTAAATATAAACGACAGCATTCAATGTTTTACACCCAATAAATTTATTTTCAAAAGTCTGAGCAATCCAGATTTAAAATCGTGGTACCTCGACCAGAACCTAAGTCTGTCATCGAGCACTGATAGCTTTATTTTACAAAACATCAGCAAAGGCAAACATGTTATAAAGTTAATTTCTAAAACGCCTGATGCTTGCAGAGACAGTATTGTTAAGTCGGTGTTTGTGTTGGACAAGCCAATTGCAAAAATAAGCGTCAATCAAGATTCTCAATGCTACAACAAACAAGCATTTTCAATTAAAAACAATTCCAGCGCTGTAGCTGATAAAATTGACTTCACTCAATTCACCTACGGCAGCAACATCTACCCCAATGTAGACAGTCTCTCTCCATACTCTTTCAGCAGTATTGGCAAAAAAACAATAGAACTATTTATCCATACTGCCGAGAATTGTTTTGACACCAGCCGAATTGATCTCTATGTGCTTGAGACACCCGATGCACAAATAATTGGCGATAGCATTTGTTTGTATGAAACAGCAAATATTAAAGCCAAACAAACCCTTGGCTCAGCGGTTAAATATTGGATATGGGATTTAGGCGATGGAAATTCATCAAATACTCAAAACCCTAGCCATACTTACAATTCAGTTGGAACCTATAATTTAAGGTTAAATATTAGCGACCAATTTGGCTGCAGCAATGCCATTATCGCCAACAATTCAGTACTAGTAAACACTCTGCCAATCGCCAACTTTACAGTCAGTACAAGCAATTTTGGCATCAATCAAATGAACTTGAAATTCAAGCCGCTTCAAAGCCCTACCCACAAATACCAATGGGTATTCCCTGACGGAAGTCGAAGCACCAGAGACACTCCAAGTATAAACATAGCCGAACAATTAAAAGGCAATGTGTCACTTATTGTTACAGACAAAAATGGCTGCATGGACAGTTCTATGCAGTTCATCACCTTCTACCCAAACAACTTTAATGTATTTTTGCCAAATGCAATTACAGTAAACGGTGATTTATTGAATGATGGTTTTAAAATTGAAGGACTCGGAGAAGTCTTAGATTTCAAGATGAATATATTCAACCGTTGGGGTGAAGAAATATACATGAGCAACGAACCTAAGAAAGCTTGGGATGGGACCTACCAAGTAACCTATGTCCCTGACGGTGTATACACTTACCTCATTGAGTTTAAATATTTCGATGGCAAAAGCTATATCTTTAGAGGCACGCTAACAGTCTTAAGATAATCTGCAAAAGGCTTACTAATTATTAATTTTATATTGCTCTTCAATCGGGTCTTCAATTCCCCTAAATTTGTAGGCCTTGAAAAAATACCATAAAATACCTAAAAAAATTGCAGCGCCACAACCCAAAGCCCCTGGTTTGCACCCTCGAAATACGCACCAAGGTAGGTATGATTTAGATGCACTGAGCAATACACTTCCCGAGCTATTGAACTTCATTGTCAAAACTGATTTTGGCGATACCTCTATAGATTTCTTTAACCCTGAAGCAGTAAAAAACCTTAACAAAGCCATACTCTTCAAGGACTATAATATCAAATATTGGAATATTCCTAAAGGTTATTTATGCCCCCCTATTCCTGGGCGTGCAGATTACATTCACTTCTTGGCCGATGTATTAAATGAACTTCCGAAAAAAGACACATTATCCCATCCCAATTTTAAATGTTTGGATATTGGAACCGGAGCCAATTTAATTTACCCCATCATTGGCCAATCGGCATATAAATGGAAATTTATAGCAACAGACATTGATCAAATTGCCTTAGACAATGCAAATGAAATTTTGCAAAAAAACGCCGAATTGAGCGAAGATATTGAACTTAAACTTCAAGAAAATAAAAATTCATTTTTCAAAAGCATAGTCAACAAAGATGACTTCTTTGAAGCCAGTATTTGCAACCCGCCATTTCATTCTTCCCAAGAAGAAGCAAGCGCAGGAACCTTAAGAAAACTGAAGAATCTAAAAGCGGAAGTGGTGCAAGAAGATGCTTTAAATTTTGGCGGTCAAAACAACGAGCTGATTTACGAGGGTGCCGAACTTAAATTTATACAAGATATGGCAAAAGAAAGTACAAAATTCAACAAGAATATTCTTTGGTTTAGCAGCTTAGTTTCTAAATCTGCTCATATTCATATACTTCAACGTTTTTTAAGTGAAATAGGCGTTGCAGAACAAAGAACCATAGAGATGGGCCAAGGAAATAAAACAAGTCGCTTTATTGCATGGACATTTTTCTCGAAATCCGAGCGATTGAAACACCTAGAAGGCAAAAAAATACAGAATGATCCCAATTGAGATTCCTGAATCTGAGTATTTGTATTCAGGTATTTCTCAGATTGAAAATGCTGGATATGGCTTATTTACAGCCATAAAAATATACAAAGGAGAGATTATTGCAATTTTTAAGGGGAAGGTTTTAAATGAGGCGCAAATTGAAAAGCGAATTGACATGAAACAAGATCAATATTTCATGAATTTACCCAATGGAACCATTTTAGATGCTGGGAAAACCAAAGGCTTTGCAAAACTCGCCAACGATGCCCAAGCTTTTGATGACAGTCTTTTTAAAAACAATTCAATTATCAGTATAGATGAAGAAGAAAACATCTGTTTGGTTGCAAAACGTTTGATTAAATCTGGTGAAGAAATTTTCTGTAGTTATGGAAAACGCTATTGGAAAAAACACGGCAAATAAATTAAATGAATCGCCATATAAATTGACATTGCTCATTTATTGGAATGTAGTAGTTTAAAGTGTTAAACTTTGAAAAATCTGTCATACCTTTGCCGAATAATTTATAACCCATAAGCATCACAATAATATGAAAGTAACAGTCGTAGGAGCAGGAGCAGTTGGCGCAACATGTGCAGACAACATTGCCCGCAAAGAACTTTGTTCAGAATTGGTTTTATTAGACATTAAAGAAGGAATCAGCGAAGGTAAATCTTTGGATTTATTTCAAACCTCTTCTTTGCTTGGTTTTGATACGCGCATTACTGGTAGCACCAACGATTACACAAAAACGGCCAACAGCGATGTTGTGGTTATAACCAGTGGTATACCGCGCAAACCGGGCATGACACGTGAAGAACTTATCGGCACCAATGCAAGTATTGTAAAAGGCGTAACAGAAAATATTTTAAAGCATTCTCCAAATGCCATCATCATTGTTATCAGCAACCCAATGGACACCATGACCTATTTGGCCTTGAAATCAAGCGGGATTCCTAAAAACCGCATCATTGGTATGGGCGGTATCTTAGATAGTGCGCGTTTCAAATGTTATTTATCATTGGCAACAGGAGCATCAACCAACGACATCCACGGTGTTGTGATCGGCGGTCATGGCGACACCACCATGATTCCTTTAACAAGACTCGCTACCATCAATGGCATGCCAGTAAGTTATAAACTAAACGAAGATGCTTTGGCCAAAGTTGCAGCTGACACTATGGTAGGTGGAGCTACTTTAACCGGCATGTTGGGAACCAGCGCATGGTATGCTCCAGGAGCTGCAGGCGCTGCCTTAGTTGAAGCCATTGTTAGAGACGAGAAAAAAGTAATGCCATGCTGCGTATACCTAGAAGGTGAATATGGTCAAAACGATATTTGCTTAGGCGTGCCAGTTATTATTGGTAAAAATGGTTGGGAAGAAATCATCGACTATAAATTAACAGAAAGCGAGCAAGCTGCATTCAACAAATCTGCAGAAGCAGTTAGAAGCATGAACAGCATATTGGGAAGCACCAACGCTTAATTCAATACTACTATTTAAAAATCCTAAGTTAAAACTTAGGATTTTTTTTGCTCAAAATTAAAGGCATTATATTTGCTTCAATTCAAGTTAAATGCCAATTAAAAATTTATTTTCTTTACTTCTTCTAAGCCTTGCGTTATTTGCAGCAGCAGCACTTAACGCTCAAAAAATTAGTGTCATTAATCAAGCCGAAGTAAGAAGCTTAGCCCACATGAAAGCAGACAGTGGTCAAACTGTTGTAGTGAATTTTTGGGCCACTTGGTGTGGACCATGTGTGAGGGAACTTCCCTATTTTATTCAGGCCGATACGAGTTTAAAAGGAGAAAACTTCAAATTTATTTTTGTGTCTTTTGACCCACTAAACAGCGAAAATAAAGTCCAAAAATTTATTGACAAAAACGGTATGCCTGGCACACACTATATTATTGGAAACTATGAGATGGGCACATTAATTGAACAAGTACATCCCAAATGGGAAGGAGGAATACCATTTACATTGGTAATTACCCATAAAGAAACCAAACACCACGAAGGTGCCTTTGAGAACTTTCGCCAATTTTGGCAGTTTATCCGAGATTGAACTCAATCGTCATGCGTATTGAGGTATTTGCCTTCTAAAATGGCAAGGCTAAATATTTTATATTTCTTAGGCTCCTATTTCCAACCATTCTCGCCAAGCAAGGGCACAAAACTAAATTGTTCAAATACTTCTGTCTTGATATTTGTCGCATCTATTTTGGTAATTCTCACCATGCGCTGAATATCTTTTTCGCCGCCAACAGGAATAACCAAGCACCCGCCAACTGTCAATTGCTTTACCAATGCTTTTGGCACAGAGGGCGCTCCCGCAGTTACTATTATTTTATCGTAAGGTCCATGTTCAGCCAAACCTTTGGTGCCATCACCCACAAACATTTGCAATTGAATGTTCATGCCATATGAATTTACTTTCTTGATTGTGGCTGCAGCCTGCTCAGACAATTTCGCGTGCCTTTCTATACTGAATACAACAGCCCCGCATAAAGCCAAAACAGAACCTTGGTAACCACTGCCCGTTCCAATCTCAAGAACCTTATCATTTCTTTTTAATTGAAGAAGCTGAGACTGATAAGCAACAGTGTATGGTTGAGAGATCGTTTGGTCCTCACCAATAGGGAAAGCTTTGTCCTCATAGGCATGCGATTCGAACTCATGGGGTAAGAAAAAATGCCTTGGAAGCTCAGAAATAGCGTCTAAAACCAATGGGTCTACGATGCCCTTTTGCTTAAGCAGCTCGACCAACTGAAGGCGCAAACCTTTGTGTTTATAGGTGTCTTGGTAAGTATTCAAAATAGTTTATGTATGTTCTTTAGTACACGGTTAATAACAAAATAGTGCCGCAAATAAGCAACTATTGCATTTTTGTAACAAATTTATTTGAACACATTTGTTTAAAATTAAAGTCGGTATAGCAGGAAAACCAGATGCAGTAGGTCAATATTTAGCCTATCTGCAGAAAAATGACTCGTTCGAAGTTATCGGATCGTTCGATAGCACGGACGCGAATAATTTCAAATCCTTCTATGGCATTTCACCATTCACTGATTTTATTAAACGGGCCGATGCAATTATTTTCTGCGGCAATGAGCACCAAAATACTTTTGATATATTAGCAGAATGCATTAAAAACTGCAAACATATTTTGTTTGATAAATTCCCTGATCTCAGTTATACGGAATTGTCTTTGCTCAACAAATTCAAAACAGAAGCGGATACTTTATTTTACATTGCAAATATCCCTGGTTTGGGATGCGTGTATACCACCGCTAGACAATCGGTAAGCAAGCCGACCTTTATCCAATACAAAATTCAAATCCCATTTAACACCCATTTTACAGATGGGAACAGCAAGGAACTAATGCATGAAACCATTGATATGGTTTTGCGTTGTGTAAACTCCCCTGTTCACAAAGTTAAAATTAACCGACAATACATTTTCAATCAAAGTCCGGATGAGGTTAAAGTGCACATTACCTTCGACAACAGCAGCACCTCCGAAATTGTTTTGAATACGGTAAGTCAAGAAGCCAAACATGCCTTAACGCTTTACCAAAAAGGCAAAATTATTCATGCCGACATCGCCGCTTTTAAGGTTGAAGAGACAAGATTAGATGTTAATTTAGAACATCAACTGCCTTTCGATTCCCCTGAAGCATCCCATACTTCTATTGCTCAAAAAATGCATACAGCTGAAAAAAAGATTATGTATTTTGATGTAATTCAAAAAGATTTGTTGAACTTTGTTGATTGTATAAGCAACCGCGTATCACCACTTGTTTCTATTGATGAAGCAATGAATGTGGTAAGTGTGATGCAACATTTCACCTATAGTCAGCATGAATCATTTGTTTAAGTCGTCTTTAATTTTATTTGTTTTCTCGAGCTTGTTTCTGTCTTGCGACCAAGAACAAGAAGCAATTCCCTCCTACTTACACATCAGCAAATTCACTTTTAGCAGCACGCCTTTAACCCAAGGCCTAAACACCGCAGATATTATAAGCGCCAAAGTGTATGTAAACGGAAAAGAAATTGGAACCTTCGAACTACCTGCAACTTTCCCTGTTATAGCAAGTGGAAAAGCTGAAGTCATTGTTTTTCCAAACATTAAAGAAAATGCGTCTTCAAATAGCCAAAAGTATTTTAAACCCTATGAATCGTATACCCAAACGGTAAATCTTGAAGCAGGTAAAATTGACAGCTTAAAACCGAGCATCACTTATAGAGCTAATACGACCTTTAGATGGATGGAAGATTTTGAAGACCAAGCCATCTCAATTGTAAGGTCTGGCTCTAACAACACCAAAGATTCCTTTTATACAATTCCTACATCAACTTTTGGTGTCGACCAACCTTTCTCAGGATCCAATTACTGTGGTTTTATACGAGTAAGCAGCGACAGTTTTGTGGTGTTTGAACGCAGCACCCTATCAACATTTAATGACATCCCATTTTTAGGCACCGATGTTTATGTTGAACTTGATATCAAAAGCAATATAAATGTACAAGTTGGCGTTTACTCATACATTGGTGCTGATTACGACCAAGCACCTGTTATGGTCATAAATTCAACTGCCGGTAAATGGAAAAAGATTTATGTTAATTTGAAACCTCAAATTGGCGACCTTACCTCAGGGACACCGATTCGTTTGTTCTTTGGATTTTACAAAGAAGACAATGACAACACAGACTACAAAGTATATTTAGACAATTTGAAACTCGTATACGTTAATTAATTCACACTTTGAATAAGGCCAAACAAACCATAAAATACCTTCTTTCAGATTACTTAAGTGCAGCTGTCGTTTGGTTTTTATTGTTTTGGTTTCGGAAAAACTATATCGATACCGCCCACAGCGACTATCAAATCCCTTTAAGTAGAGACATCAAATTAATTTTAGGCATTATCGCCATTCCTACTTTTTGGTTGGTCTTATACTACTTCACAGGCTATTACAGAAACATCTTCAGACGCTCGCGCCTAAGAGAACTTAAGCAAACCATTTACACCTCTTTCTTTGGTTCGTTAATTATCTTCTTTGCCTTATTGCTCGACGACAGCGTTAGCAATTACAGAGCGTATTATCAAACTTTTTTCTTACTAATCTCCCTGCAATGTTTGGTTACCTATATTGGTCGTTTCATTTTATCTAGCCGCACCAACCATAGAATACAAAAACGCGTATATGGGTTCAACACCATTTTGGTTGGGTCCAATGAAAAAGCGCTAAAACTTTTTGATGATCTTCAAAATGCTAAAACCACCAATGGTTTTAAATTCCTTGGATTTGTTACCGTTAATGGCGAAGACACCTCACAAATGCAAAAGAACTTGCCCCTATTAGGCAATTACAAAGACCTACCTGCATTGATCCACAGCATGCAAATTGAAGAATTAGTAATTGCCTTAGAAACCACAGAGCACAACAAATTAAACGCTGTGTTTAATATGGTTGAAAATGAAAATGTGTTCATCAAAATCATACCAGACATGTATTCCATATTTACCCG
>CAMDAF010000045.1 GCA_945888525.1 Chitinophaga pinensis | reverse complement strand
ATACATTTAGACCTAAAATCTTTATGGCAACTATAGCACGGGTGTTCACCTCTTCCCATCCCGAACAGAGAAGTTAAGCCCCGTAGCGCAGATGATACTTGTGTTAAAACTGGGAAAGTATGTCGTTGCCAAATTTATTAAAAAACCTTTACTAACTTAGTAAAGGTTTTTTTTATGTCCAATTTTTATGCTCGGTTTATGCTTGCAAATATTGCAAATTTCAATGAAATATATTTTGTTATGTTTTGTTTTAAACCCTATATTTGCACTCCTTAAAAACGGTGGTCATAGCTCAGTTGGTTAGAGCGCCAGTTTGTGGTACTGGAGGTCGTCGGTTCGATCCCGATTGTCCACCCCACTTTTAAAACCTAAGTTCTCTTAGGTTTTTTTTATGCCCCACAGAAACGTCACTCTACAATAATGTTACTCTACAATAATGTCACCTTCTACAAATGTTGTACCCCGTGGCGTGACGCAACGACCTGTCCTTTGTTGCTTTGCCTTACTCTGTTCCTATAGCTTTGAACGAATAATGACACGAGGAGTGAAGTCTCTGCCACTGTATATTCTTCGCTCTCATTCCCACTCTCTCATTCACTCTACAATAATGTCACCCTGCTGGTATTTACTTGTATTTTGATCTATTTATATAAAGATGCCCTTAAGGGCTTTAATTGCTAGGATCCCGTTTAAAAAGGATACCCAATACCAAAATTCAAAATAGAATACTTGGTGAAATACTTGTTCTGTGCAAATTCTTTTATAACCCAATTCTGACCAACTGGCTTCTCTGGATTTTTAATCTGCATGCCCCAATCCAATCTGAATAAGAAGAATTGAAAATCAAATCGCAAACCAAAGCCTGTGTTCATGGCCATATCGCCTATGAATGATTTAACCTGAAACAGCTTCAATGGATCGGTGTTGTTCACATCTCTTATCAACCAAACATTTCCAGCATCGACAAACAATGCACCTTCTAGTTTTTTGTCGAATATATCGAATCTGTACTCTGCATTTCCCTGGATGATCACATTGCCTGCCCGGTCTATTCTAAAGTTCTTAGAACTCTCGTAATAGCTTCCTGGGCCCACTGTTCTTGGTCTCCATGCGCGCAAACTGTTTGATCCGCCAATAAAGAACAATTTATCAAAGGGAACAATCAATTGGTTGCCATATGGATAGGTGAGTCCTAAGTTTAAGCGAAGTATGGTCGATTGGTTTTCATCTATTATGGTACTGCATCTGGCATCTATCTCTGACTTCGCATATTGGTAATAGTTTACTTTCAATAATTGATATGAGGTGTCAGCTTGTTTGGTGCCGTCCATTGCGCGTCTTAAAAGGCGGTGTAAGTTCCCTCCTAATTCCAATACATTGGCGCGTATAAAGAAATGTGATTTGCTATGGGTGGTGTTTTTGTCTGTAAACAAAAAGCTCAATCCCGTCGAAGTTACTAAGTTGTTTGAAAACAACCTTTGTATAAATGCGCTGTCAGCTCTACCAGATATGTCTATCGATAATGTGTTTTTGCTAAAAGACATTTCCATTACATTCAAAAACCAAGTGGATCGCGTTGTGCTTATCTGGTATTGGTAGGTTAGCGGCAAGATTCTTCTCAAGTAATCAGGGTTTTTTTCATACAGAAAAGATAGATTGAAATTGGTTTTGATCGACTTCACATAGCGCCATTTTTCCAAAGGCTTAAGGAATGAAGAACTTGGGATACTTAAGGATAAATTTAAACTCTGCTGGAAAGCGGGGTTAAATTTCTTAATTTTTTGGTCAATGGAATCTCTGTATAGTTGGGTTTCAATCCTCGTATTGGCACTAATTTCAAACAACTCTGCATTGTGAAATAAATTCCGATGTGTCCACACAAAGCTATTTGCCACACCGTAAGAATTGCCCAAGTTGATGTTTTGAATTCGGTTCAACTGTGAGACAATTCCTTGTGGTTCTATGGTAAATGATTGTCTGTAATTGGTTTTTAAAGTTATAACCGCATCCAATCCATTGACTGAATCTGTTTTTGATGTTTGGTAATTGATGTCAATAAATTTAAAAATCGAAAACTCACTTAACTTGACGTAGGTATTCTCCATTTCCTTGTTCCTGTAAATGTCACCTTTTTTGATTGAAATAATTTTTGACAATACGTTTGGATTGACCGGGAACCCATTGAAATAATAGTCTATTCCCTCAAATGGCATCACAGCTGATTGGACATGTGTTTCAGAATCATTTTCGAAAAATACACTTACCTTGCTGATGCGTTTTTGAGCGAAGCGTTCAGTTTCACTCTTATTGCCAATGGTGATGTTTATTTTTAAGCCTTTGTTTTTGCCAACGGTATCCAATTCAAAATCGATGTAATCTTTTGTAAAATCAAAATAACCATTGTTTTTCATTAGGGCAGTTAAGCGATTTCTTTCAATATTAATCGCATCAACATCGACAATGCTACCGGGTAATAGAACACTTTTGTCCATGTGCAGATTTAAAAATCTGTCTACTTCCGCATCATCTGCAGATAAATTTACCTTGGCTAAGCTGTATGCTTTTGCAGGTTGTATAAAATAAGTAACGCTTGCTTTTTTATGTTTATATTCGATTTTATGGCTTATGTCACAATTGAAATACCCTTTTGAAAACAAATAGTTTTTTAAGTTTATTTCAGACTTAGCCACTTGCAAAGTGTCCAAAAGAACTGGAGCTTCGCCATAGCTTCTTAATAGTGTCCTAAATCGACTGCTATCGCTTTTTTCGGGGTGTTTTCTCGAACTGCCCAGGTTGTATAACCCCAGATGAAAATGTCCAAGTACAATGATGTTGCGGTTGGGTTTGTGCTTGATATACGTGGCCTTGTCGTCATCCAGCTTACCCATCATCTTGTTAAACAGCCCGTTAGCAGAATCTGAGGTCTTAAGTTTATTTTTAATTAAAAGATGTTGTCCTATGGGAACTAATTTGGTAGTTTTGCAGGAACTTAAAAACATGAATACCACTGTAAACAGAGCAATAAAGCCATGATTAGTAAAGCGAACATTCAATTGGTTAAAAGTCTTCAAGATAAAAAACAAAGACAAAAATATAACCAATTTGTAGTTGAAGGTGAAAAAAGTATTACCGAATTGTTGAAAAGCCCTTTCGATACGGTTAAACTTTACGCTGTTTCGACGTTTTTAGAGCAAAATTTTCAACTCTTGAAGTCTGTTTCTTATGAAGAGGTAAATGAGAAAGAACTAAAACAAATGTCGGCCCATATGGCCCCTCAAAAAGCGGTAGCTGTCGTTCGCATGCCTGAAGAGGAGCCCATCAAAAAAAATACAAAATTGATTTTGGCCCTCGACGAAATCCAAGACCCAGGAAATTTGGGCACCATTATCCGCATTGCCGATTGGTATGGCATCGAGCACATTGTTTGCAATAAAGGGTGTACGGATGCCTACAACCCCAAATGCATTAATTCGAGCATGGGTAGTTTTCTAAGGGTAAAATTACATTGTCAAGATATTGTAGAACTTGCCGAGCAAACCCAATTGCCGCTTATGGTTGCGGTTTTAGAAGGTCAAAATATTCACCAAGGCAGTTTGCCTAAGGAAGGGATTTTAGTTATCGGCAACGAAGGCCATGGGGTAAACGATTTTATTATTTCTAAGGCAAAATACAAATTAACAATTCCTAAATACGGCGGAGCTGAATCGTTAAATGCAGCCATCAGTACAGCCATCATTTTAGACAATCTTATTAAAAGCAAACCTTAGCTAGGAACGCTGGGTATTTCTGTTTTCAAACTTCCAATCTCTTTTTTTAACTGATATTAAGGAAGATCTACTTGCAGACAATTTACTTAATGCTTTTATTCTTAGCGTGGTAAGAAACAGTTAAACTGAAATTCTTGCCACGTTTTTTTATGACCGTAGTTACGGTGCATGAATGGGCAAGCGAACATGAAATAATCCAATTGTGATTAGGGGAATCTATCCAGGCCTGCACAGTACGTTTAGCTAAATTTTGCAGTTCAGCTTCTGTTAATTTAAAAGAATCTGTTTCTGTAGTTTTGTATCTAAAGATACATTCTGAATTATATCCAACAAAAATTTTTGTGCCTTTAGTGTGTTCAATAAACTCTCTATTTGAATTTGAATCAGTTAATTCATAGCTAAGCGCACGCATTTCACCATATTCAAACACTTTAATTGTTGGAACGCCCAGGCTGGTTCGATAACTATTGATTTCTTTAACAATTAAAGAATCCAAGTGAACTGACTTAACGGCTGTATCTTGTGCATTTAGATAGATTCCAAATCCAATACAGGCGATAGTCAATAGTATCTTTTTAATAGAGTTTAAAAATTAATGTTTGTCTTTGCAGCAAGCACCACCTTTTTCTTTCTTTTCGCATTTTGCAGGGTCAGCCGCACATGCCTTAGTGTCTTTGTTTGCACAACATGCTTTGTCAGCGCCCATATGTTTGGCCGCACAAGTAGCGCCGCAGTTTTTCATACACTCTTCTTTGCTTGTGCACTTTTTACCGCAAGAACTCATGCAAGAACCTACATATTCGCCTTTGTCATTGTACATGCTCATGCAATAAGCTCTTTCTGTAGAATCGCAACCATTAGCAGTGCACATAGAATCGCATTGTGCTTTGGTCATTTTAGCACACTTGCTCATTTCGCATTTTCCACCCATTCCATTCTGATCAGCGCATGCTTCCATTTTATCTTTTTTGCAGCAATCGCCTTCAGCTTCCAAACCTGGTCCGCCAACGGCAATATGAGGAGCGATCACCAAAGAAACAATACTCATCAATTTGATTAAGATGTTCATTGATGGACCAGAAGTGTCTTTAAATGGATCACCTACAGTGTCACCTGTTACAGAAGCTTTGTGTGGTTCAGATTTTTTGTAGAACATTTCACCGTTTATCATTACACCTTTTTCAAATGATTTTTTAGCGTTGTCCCAAGCGCCACCTGCATTTGATTGGAAAATACCCATCAATACACCCGATACTGTTACACCTGCCAATAAACCACCTAACACCTCAGGTCCGAAAACAAAACCTACAATGATTGGAGTTATTAGAGCAATAGCACCTGGCAACATCATTTCACGGATAGAGGCTTTGGTTGAAATTGCAACACACTTTTCATATTCAGGTTGTGCTTTGTATTCCATGATACCAGGAATTTCGCGGAATTGACGGCGAACTTCTTGAACCATGTCCATGGCAGCTTTACCAACCGCTTGTATACACAATGCTGAGAAAATGAAAGGAATCATGCCACCAACGAACAAACCAGCCAATACTGGTGCTTTGTAAATGTCGATAGCATCAATACCTGCGATACCAACAAAGGCCGCAAATAAAGCCAATGAAGTCAATGCAGCAGAAGCAATAGCGAAACCTTTGCCAGTTGCAGCAGTGGTGTTGCCAACAGCATCTAAGTTGTCTGTGCGCTCACGAACTTCTGGCGGCAATTGGCTCATTTCAGCGATGCCACCTGCGTTGTCAGCGATTGGACCGAATGCATCGATAGCCAATTGCATAGCAGTTGTTGCCATCATACCTGCGGCAGCAATAGCCACACCATATAAACCTGCGCAGTAGTATGAACCCATAATACCAGCAGCTAGAGTTAAAATTGGAATAACGGTCGATTTCATGCCGACTGCCAAACCACCAATAATGTTTGTAGCGTGTCCTGTAGATGATTGTTGAATGATTGACAAAACTGGTGGTTTACCCATTGCTGTGTAATACTCAGTTACAATACTCATAATTGCACCTACTGCAGTACCTACTAAGATTGCACCGAATACACCCATTTTGGTGAACTCAACACCACGAAGTGTGATTACACCATCTGGAAGCATATACATAACAACAAAGTAAGAAGCAATTACGGTTAATATCATGGAGGCCCAATTTCCCATGTTTAAGGCCATTTGAACATTTGATTTGTCGTCTTTAATACGAACAAACCAGGTTCCTGCGATTGAGAATAAAATACCTAAACCGCATATAACCATAGGCAACAAGACTGGTGAAAATCCATTGTATCCATCGGCTGAGGATGCAACAATTTCTTGACCTAGTACCATGGTAGCAAGTATAGTTGCAACATAAGAACCGAATAAATCGGCACCCATACCAGCTACGTCACCTACGTTGTCACCAACGTTGTCTGCAATAGTAGCAGGGTTGCGAACGTCGTCTTCAGGAATACCTGCTTCAACTTTGCCAACTAAGTCAGCGCCAACGTCAGCAGCTTTGGTATAAATACCACCGCCAACACGGGCGAACAAGGCAATAGATTCAGCACCCAAAGAGAAACCTGTTAGTACTTCAATAGCTGTTTTCATTTCTGTACTGCTCACATCAATGACATTGAACATTTTCAAGAAAACAATAAACAAACCACCTAAACCAAACACAGCCAAACCAGCTACACCAAGGCCCATTACCGTTCCGCCGGTAAATGATACTTTTAAAGCTTGCTTTAAACTTGTGCGGGCCGCTTGCGTTGTGCGAACGTTTGCTTTAGTAGCAACCTTCATTCCGATATATCCTGCAGTTGCAGAGAATACAGCACCGATTATAAATGCAATTGCAATTACAGGGCTTGATTCTTCAACCAAAGTTCCACTCCATGCCAACAATATGGCGGCAACGGCAGTGAATATTCCCAATACCTTCCATTCCGCTTTTAGAAAAGCCATAGCGCCTGCGGCGATGTAAGAGGCTAATCGATTCATGTTTTCATCGCCAGTCTCTTGTTTGTTTACCCAAGCAGACTTGATAGCCATGACCAATAATCCGATCAGACCCAGCAGCGGTACTAAATATACAATTTGATTCATAATAATTATGTGTTGTTCAAAAATTAAGGGTGCAAAAATAAGAAAATACTTTCAAAAAATATGCGTTTTGAAAATTTTGCTCTTGTTTTTACTTCATTAAATTGTAAAGAAACCGCTTGTCTTCGAGGATTTGAAACACTTAAGCCTTGTGGTTAAACACTTAATTTGGCATGATCGCTAATAATTCTGCCATCTTCCATCTCAATAATTCGGTCGGTACTGCCTGCAAATTTAATGCTAATTTTTAAGTCTAAGGTCATGAAATGGCTTACTCAACCCAACTTCTGTAATAGCTAGGATCTTCGATGGCCATCGCTGCTTCAGTAATTTTAAGCGGGAAGAATGGATCTATCATTACGGCCAATTCCAAGGTCTCTTTTGCCCCTATGCTTTTCTCTGCCATGCCCGGGTGCGGGCCGTGTGGAATGCCTTTTGGATGCAAGGTAATCATGCCTTTTTCAACATGCTTACGGCTCATAAAGTCGCCATCAACATAATACAAAACCTCATCAGAGTCGACATTGCTGTGGTTGTATGGGGCAGGAATCGATAATGGATGGTAGTCGAACAAACGGGGAACGAACGAGCAAATCACAAAATTATGCCCCTCAAAGGTCTGGTGTATTGGCGGTGGCATGTGTATGCGGCCGGTAATTGGCTCGTAGTTGTGTATGCTAAATCCATAAGGAAAATGGTAACCATCCCAGCCAATGGCATCAAAAGGATGGCTCCCGTAGGTGTATGGAAACAATTGGTCGCCTTTTTTTATTATCACTTTAAAGTCGCCCATTTCATCGATGGTTTCCAAATCGGTCGGCAATTTAATGTCACGCTCACAGTATGGCGAGTGTTCTAAAAACTGACCCATGCTGTTAAGGTAGCGCTTTGGTGGTTTTATTGGGCTGAACGATTCAATGATCATTAAACGGTTCTTACTGTCGTTGAAATGCATTTGGTAAATTACACCGCGCGGAATAACCAAATAATCGCCGTATTCAAAATGTATTTTACCGTACAATGTTTGTAGGTATCCACTGCCTTCATGAACAAAAATAACCTCATCTGCATCTGCATTTTTGTAGAAGTAAGTGCTCATCGATTCTTTAGGTGCTGCAACAGCCATGTAAAGGTCGCTGTTGTACAATTGCACAACACGGCTTTCCAAAAAGTCGTCTTTTGCCTCAGTTTTAAACGTAATGAAACTGCGGTTTTGCATATTGTTTGCAATGGCGGCTTTCGGCGCTACATCGATAGGTTCACCAATGTGTTTAACCAAAGTGGGCGGGTGGCTATGGTACACCAATGAGTATATGCTAGAAAATCCTTCGGTGCTTACGAGCTCTTCAGCATAAAGCTCCCCGTTGGGTTTGCGAAATTGAGTATGTCTTTTTTCAGGAAATTTTCCTGCCTTGTGGTAATATGGCATAAAATCGTTTAAATTTGTGGGTAAAATTAATCAAATTTTTTAAATGTTGTACTGTAAATCAATCTGTTTCTCCGTCATGTTACTCAGCCTGCTTGTATTCACGCAGAGTTGCAATAAAAAAACGGCACAGAGATATATCTCAGAAACAGATACATCTTACTCATTAGACATTCGAAATGTGAGCAAGAAGATTAATGCCGACCCTGCAAATCCAGAGCTGTATTACAAGCGTTCCAATGCTTTCTTTTTTGAGGACAATTTCAAACAAGCAACCTTAGACATTGAATATGCTTTGCAACTGGATTCAGTAAGTCCTTTGTACAACTTTTGCCGTGGCAAATATTTAATGGCTGGCGATACTGCCAATGCAAAAGAAGCAGAAATTAGTTTTTTAAAAGCCATCAAAACGGACCCTAAATTTTTTGATGCGCATTTAGATTTAGCAAAATTGTATTTGGCCAAGCAGTCTTATGAAAAGTCGCAAGAGGCATACACCAAGGCCAATAAATTAGACCCAAGCAACCCTACACCCTATTTTTACCTTGGCATTATTGCAAAAGAAATGGGCGATACCAGCAAGGCCATGTTGCTTTTTGAGCAAACCTTGGTTTACGACAGCAAGAACTACAATGCCATCATGCAATTGGGAAATTTCTATGCCGAGACCCACAACCGCAAAGCCTTGTTGTTTTTCGACCGCGCCATGGAAATTAACGAATACAGCGATGAAGCTATGTATGCCAAAGGCTTGTTCTTGCAAAAAGACCGAAAGTACAAAGACGCAGCGGCCCTATATGCCACCGTTGCCAAAATCAATCCATCCCATATTTTATGCCGTTATAATTTAGGCTTTATTGAGGCCCTTTTTGACAATTACCAGAAGGCCATCACGCATTTGGACGAAACCATTAATCTGGCCCCCGAATACGCCGATGCCTATACCTTAAGAGGCTTGATGAAAGAGAAATTAAAGAACAGCACAGGTGCCTACAACGATTACAAAAACGCCTTGTTATTAGACGAAGGTCAATTGAAAGCCAAAGAAGGATTGAAAAGGATCAACATTACGATTTCGATGCCGTGAGGTATGGAGGAGGGCAACATTTTGGTTGCACTTGTTTCATCCAGTTAAGTTAAGCAAGAGCAACAGGGCTGAGTAGGGCAGGTATTCGTGAAGACGAGAATCTTTAAATGTTTCAGAGTATCTGATGTTTAAACCATGTTGTCTCAATGGTGTTTTTTACCCTTGAGTTTTAAACGAAATCCCGAACATACAACGATAGCCTCGCTCAACCCTACTTCCAAAGGTCGTGAGAACGCTGCACTTCGTTTCGCTTAGTTCTTGTTCTTGCTGTTCTTGCCTGCCATTCCCAAGCTTTCACTATAGCCAGCTGCTCTAGAATATTTTAATTCTAATAAACTTTTACATGGGCTTACTGCCGCGCGCCATATATACATTTTCAAAAACATTATCACATTGAGCATCTGGGCTGCCGTTTCAGCTTTGGGCAGATATTCGTAAATTTAGATCAATGGAATTCCTGAGTATTAATCAAAACAAATGAGCACCGTCAAAAAAATCAAACAATACATTAACCTTTAAACTATTTTTGTCCAATAAATCATAACCTATGAATAAATTCATAATTCTTTTTGTTCTCCTGTCATCGCTATCCATACAGGCCCAATTGGGTAAGCACCATTATGAAATAAAAGGGAAGTACGGTCGTTCTGTTACTGGTTTGTTTAAGGTAGAAAATGAACACCGATTTCAAGAATTGTTTAAAGTGAATGCCAATGAAAAAAGAACTTTTATTTATAATTTAGATACCGTTGTAATTGCGGTTTTTATTGACCGTAAAGATGCTTCCATAACCCGCGATTCAGTTCGCGTTTGGGCAAAAGAAGAGATGCCTGGTTTTACCCCCCAGAAGTTTAACAGCGATACCAATGCCTATATGATGTACGACAGCATGCGCGATTATTTGGTGTTTTTAGAAAAACCTACCACAGGCAGCAAAATGCTTGTGATGTGCAATGACCCAAAATACATCAAAGAATTCATTAAGGATGTTGTAACATGGAAACGGGAAGAGGATTAGTAGGGGCCTTGCATTCCCTGACCTACATGATTCTATCGTTTAGGATTTTTTTTTGAAAATAAAATCTCGAAGCATTTCCTATTACCACCATCGATATCATTTTTATCATTTGTTTTTTTAGGCATGGCATGCCCTGTCTCTAGAGTGAACCAACGATTTATAATGTTGTTAATAAACGAAATCTCGAAGTATTCTAAATACTATACCCTATACCCTATACCCTAAACCCTAAGAGGGGTTTCAAAACTTATCATACATCCCCAACCCGTAAAACTCCTGGCCTATGGCTTTTATTTTTTTGACACGGCGGCGGTTGAGAACAAAGGCAAAACTGGCAAAACCAATGAATATAAGGTACAAGACTATGGCGATAATTAAATCGTTGGTCTTGCGCCTAGAATAGTCGATTAACAAAAGTTTGTCTTTTGACAGCTGAACCACCTGGCTGTTTTCTTGGCCCTCTATGTGTTTCCAATCTTCATAATACACACTTAAGGTGTCGCCAATATAGATGTTGTTGACAAAGGTGTCGTAGTCAGTGTATTTTTTACGGCTGATAACAAAACCATGGTCCAAGTCATGCAATTTGAATTTGTAAACATTGGCAGGAACTGCATTAGAAACATGGTGCATACCCATCTCTACCACAACATTCTTGTGGAATTTGGCGTCCTTTAAAGTCCATGTTGAGCGGTACATAAACACAGAAGCAAAGACAAACCATAAAAAGGCAGCAGCCATTAATATGTAGATTCTAAATCTCATGCCGGGAACTTTCTTGTACTTGTAATTTCTCAATGAATAGAAGCGTTAAACAGCCAACAAAATCGAAAGACTGTGAATTACTATTGCAATAATAATCT
>CAMDAF010000044.1 GCA_945888525.1 Chitinophaga pinensis | reverse complement strand
ATAACATTAATAATAGGGGGAAAACTTGATCTTTCTGGTAAAAATATGGAATTCCGAATTAGAGTGAGAGTAAATGTGGAGGTGAGTGTGAAAAAAAATGACAGAGTATGTGGCCGCATTCGCTCTCACATTCACTCTGTCATTTGTAGCGGAGGGGAGAGTTGAACTCCCGGCCTTAGGGTTATGAATCCTACGCTCTAACCACCTGAGCTACCCCGCCAATTGTTTTATTTTAAGAACTTTTAAGAAGGTTTCGTCTTTTGATGCGTTTGCTCTAACTCCCGATAGCTATCGGGACTGAGCTACCCCGCCATTTCTTAAAATGAGGTGCAAAAATAAGGTTTTGAATAATATTAAACAAGTTAGAGTGCAAAATATTAATGGCTTTTATGATGAGGATATGGTCTGAAAATTATTGCAATCCAATCCCCTCTAGCTGTGTCAGAAATTTTCTCCTCAATTTTCTTTAATTTTGCTTAACCAAATGAAATCTTTTTCTCTAAAATTTTTAAGCCTTGTAGCGTTTGCTTTTTTAAGTACCAATGCCTTGCTTGCTAAATTCCCAACACACAGTGTGATGCCTTATATGGGTATTGCCAATACGGGTGTTACCAATTATACCCTGCGTGTTAGCCACGGCCTACAAGTGTCGTATAACAGTGGCGACAGACTGCGCACGCCAGTTGGTTTACGCTACCAATACCGCATGAAAAAAGGCAATATTTTTGGAGCCGATTTTTTTAGCATTTACAATCCTTTGGTCATAACCCCGCAATACCTCGATGCCAATTCGGTATTTGGCGGTCCTGCCATGTCGAGTGCTCAAAACATGTTGGGCGCGGATATTCATTTTTCTAAAACCATAGACATTAAACTACTAGAGGTTTTTGGGATGGCCGGTATCGGTGGATATTTGAGCAACAAAGCCGGCATAGATATGAGCTCCGATTTTTCTTGGTATAAAGGCGCTAGCGCTGAGTTTTACGATTTTGCGCCCACGGTTTGCAACAATTCATTAAAGAGCTTTATGCCCTTGGTAACATTTGGCGCAGGGGTGAGGTTCAAACATTTGGAAGCGGGCTTGAACAACCAAGTGTCTTTGGCCAGTCCTGTTAATTCATTTGCTTACAACGGATTCAAACATTCGGTGCCCTTGAGTTGGAAAAGTATTGGGTATTATATTGGCTATAGGATTGAGTTTTAAACCCATTTGGTTTTATTTCCTTGCTTTTATTTTTTTACAATTTTGTAGCTTGCTGAAACGGATTCCGTTTTGATTTCTAAAATATAAATTCCAGCCGCACACCTCAACTCAAGATCAAATGTTTGGGCATCTTTTATTGTAAATGTTTGAATGGTTTGACCACTTAAATTTTTAAGCGTGCATTCTATGTTTTCGTATAGCTTTCCCAACTGAATGCTTAAAGTTTGTTCTATTGGATTTGGGTACAGCAGGATATTGTTTCGCGCGTTATTTTTGGCAATGTTTAGGCCATTAATGTTCAGGCAAATTGAAGTATCACTGCAAGTGTTTTCTGTTACCGCTACAGCATATTCCCCGTTTTTGGTGGCGGTGTAAAAGCGCGAATTGGCATTTGGAATTGGCAAATAGTTTTGTTTGCAATCTAGCCATTGATACAATGCCCCGATTGCATTAGAACTTAAAACAGAATCGGCAACCACTATTCCAGTTTCCACTTTTTGTATGTTTAAATTTATCGTAATTAAACTGTCGCAGCCATTTCTGTTTTTTATGATTGCTTGTTTGATGCCAGAGTTGCGGTGTGTCTGTCCATCGGGAGCTGTATACACTCTGCAGGCATCGACGTTTATGGTGCTGTCGGTATTTAAGATTTCTAAATCAACAGTGATGACACTATCGCAAGCTCTTGCATTTGATACTATAGCTGTTATGATACCCGATTTATTGTATGTTTTGCCATCAGGAGCAGTATAGCTATTGCAGGTTTTAACCTGTAAATTGCTTTTGCTGTTTAAAATTTCTAATTGAATGTTTATCAAACTATCGCATCCTACGTGGTTTGGAATAGTATAAGCAATCTTGCCCGAACTCGTGTACAGTTTGCCATTTGGGGCCGTAAAACTATCGCAAGCGGTTGCAGTGTAATTGAAATTACTGCTCTTTAATATTCGCAACTGAACATTGATGATGCTGTCGCATGCTGTGAAGCTTGAGATGGTATCTGAATAGTTACCAGTAACTGTCCAAGTGTATTTTTTACTGGGGGATACATATTGACCGCAAGCGTTTACAATTACAGTGTCGAAACTTGGCAAACAAAAGCGGGTTAAACTGCCAAATGGTCTTTTCCCATTTGCCCCTATGAAGTCTAGCTTTTTTATTAAAGTATCGGTGCTTAAATTGTATTCAAAAAGGACTCCGTTGTTTTGAGTCCCTCCAACTTGGGTAAGGCCATATATCTTGCCATTCTTAGAGATAGTTGGTTTGCCGCTCGGGCTTTTGCCATTGCTTGAATTGAAATCGAACAAATTGTTGAAGGTATTGTTTTGGGTATTGTATTCGAATAGCACACCAACATTATAAGCACCTCCAAATTGGGTCATCGCATATAATTTAGTACCTTGTTTCAATAAGCTTCCTTGCGGGTATGCACCTTTTGAACTGCCATCAAATTCTACTTTTTTTGTGATAGAATTGTTGTTGATATTGTATTCAAATAATACACCATAATCGTTAGCCCCGCCCTGATAAGTTAATCCATATAAGCTGTTGTTAGATCTTTGAATCAAGTCTCCAAATGGGTTGGTGCCTGTGCTTGAATCGAAGTCTAATAATTTTGAGAAAGTGTTGTTGTTGGTATTGTATTCAAACAAAACCCCGTAGTCATCATTTCCACCATAGGGACATAGTCCATATAATTTCCCGCTGTTTGCTTGTAAAAGATTTCCATAAGGATTTCGTCCGTTGTTGCCGTCAAAGTCATGTAGTTTTATGCAAGTGTCTTTTATGGGGTCGTATTCAATAATTGTCCCATAATCTGAGGTCCCACCTTGGTAAGTCATGCCGTATAGTTTTCCATTAGATGCCTGCACAAAACCACCGTAAGTATTTTTGCCATAGCTGGCAGATTCCAAATCAACTTTTTTGGTGTATTTATTTTTTTTAGGGTCAAATTCAAAGATAACCCCAGCGTTTTGGGTACCGCCTTGGTAGGTCATCCCATAAAGTTTTAGGTTGTTTGCCAAACAAAGATCACCATAAGGATTGCTTCCATTTATGGCACTGTTAAAGTCGAGTTTTTTGACGTAGCTTGAATTGATGGAATTGTATTGAAATAAAACCCCTGAGTTGCTGGTCCCTCCTTGGTAGGTCATTCCATAAAACGTTTGGTTTGATGCCAAGAATAAGCTTCCGAAGGGCAATCTGCCTTGAGCACTTGCACTGAAATCTAATTTCTTTGAATAGCTGTTATTGCTTGGGTCAAAAGAAAAAATAGTTCCTGCATTGTTGGCTCCTCCATAGGGTGTTTGAGCGTAAAATAGGCCATTGCTTTTTAGAGTTAAATTCCCAAATGGATTTCTGCCATTATTTGTTCCATTAAAATCTAGTTTTTTATTGATGGTATTGTTGCTAACATCGTATTCAAATAGGGTTCCTAAATTATTGCTGCCCCCGAGGTAGGTCATTGCATATAAATTGCCATTCGGGCCTTGAGCAAAGGTGCTGTATGGGTTGCTGCCCGAAGTGCTGCCAGCAAAATCTATCCTATGATCGAAAATATTTGTGCTGGGATCAAAACTAAAAACAACACCAAAGTTGTTGGCTCCTCCTTGGTAGGTCATGCCATACATTAGTCCATTGCTTGCTTGAAAGAGACTGCCAAATGGGTTACGGCCGGTGCTGCTGCCATCAAAGTCGTGTCTTTTGTAAAATGAGTCGTTGCTCAAAAGAAATTCAAACAATATCCCATCATTGCTGCTTCCTCCTTGGTAGGTGAGGCCATATAGCTTTCCTGAACTGTGGTAAGTTAAATTACCAAAAGGGTTGCGGCCATTATTTCCATCAAAATGGTGCTTAATTACAAATGAATCGTTTGAAGGATTGTATTCAAACAAGACACCATAATTGTTGTTGCCTCCTTGACTGCACATGCCGTATAATTTGCCATTGGGACTTAGGGTTAGGCTGCCTCTTGGATTGCTCCCATTTCCAGCGCCATTAAAATCTATAATTTTTTTAGATCGATTGCTTGCCGTGTCGTATTCGAATAAAACCCCCAGATTGAATTGTCCGCCTTGGCTACACAAACCATACAATTTGCCGGAATTGGATTCGCAAAGATTTGTATAATATGGAAATGCGCCAGATACACCATCAAATTGGTGCAAAGTTTTTTGCTGTTCACCATTGTTATTGGTCGAGAAAATTAAGCCAAATTCCTTACCCCCTTCAGTGCTCATACCCACAAAAGTTTCTTGCGCAGAAACGCAGTTTAGATAAAAAACGAGAACAAATAAAAACCCAAAATACTTTGAATTTTTGAAGAGTATTTGAGTTGCAGATGTAATTACTTGACTATTTAGGCCCATAGAGTTAAAGAAATAATTTTATTTTTACTTCCATATGCAAATATATTCATTGCGGTTAAAATTCCAATTTATCTGTTTAATGAATGAAAACTTATCATAAATAACACAATAGCTTAAGCCCTTGGTATTGTGGTTTTCACTTTAACTTTTCATGATATAATCCCATAAAAAAGACAGTTTATCCAATTATCTCCGAGGCTTTCATGATTTTATTTTTATTCCAAAATCATTTTACCTATTTTCGCTTCGTTTTTTTCTGAAAAATATTATGAGTTATAAAATGATAAACAACCTCTTGGGTTGGTTGATGTTCCTAGTAGCATTGGTGGTTTACAGCCTCACTCTAGAACCTTCTGTGAGTTTATGGGACTGTGGTGAATTTATTTCAGCCTCGTACAAATTACAAGTTGTGCATCCTCCGGGGGCGCCATTGTTCTTGCTGTTGGGCAGATTGTTCGCCATGTTTGCCTCTGAGCCTGCTGGTGTTTCGGTAGCTGTAAACTTTATGAGTGCTGTTAGCAGCGCCTTTACAGTATTGTTTACATTTTGGATTACCACACACTTTGCTAAGAAAATGGTTAAAGATGAAGTTGGAAACGGAAGCCGCATCGCAATTTTCGCAAGTGGCGCAGTTGCTGCTTTGGCCTTAACTTTTAGCGATTCATTTTGGTTCAGTGCAGTCGAAGCAGAGGTTTATGCTATGTCTTCGTTCTTTACGGCATTAACTTTCTGGGCAGCTTTGCGCTGGGAAGAAAGCAACAGCAAATACGCCGACAAGTGGTTGGTTCTAATTGCCTACTTAATCGGTTTGGCAATCGGTACCCACTTATTGAACTTGTTGGTTATTCCAGCAGTTGTATTTATTTATTACTACAAACACTACACCCATACAAGAAAAGGATTTATCTACAGCTTCCTAATTGGATTGGGTATTTTGTTCTTCGTTCAAAAAGCAATTATTCCAGGTGTGCCTCAATTGATGGCTACCATGGACATTATGTTTGTGAACGATATGGGCTTGCCATTCAACTCAGGTACTTTGGCTGCTATCTTAATTTTTGTAGGCGCAACGGTCTATGGAATTTATTATTTCGCAAAAGTGAAACCCAACCAATTAGCCAATTTGGCTTTTGTGTGTTTGGCTTATGTGTTGTTTGGATATTCAAGTTATGCAATGGTTGTTGTGCGTTCGTCGGACAATCCTGCCATTGACATGAACAATCCTGAAGAGCCATCAAATTTATTGAGTTACATCAACCGTGAGCAATACGGCGACAGACCCTTGTTTAAAGGTCCATACTTTAACGCTCAACCAGTTGATGTTAAAGAAGGAAAAGTTTCTTACAGAAAAGATTCTGCAAACTATGTAGAAAGCGGAATTAAGCAAGAGTATGTATACAACGATGCCGATTATACATTTTTCCCAAGAATGGGTCCTGCTGACAAACCTGAACAAGGTTACTACAGTTGGGGCAATATGAGCGATGTAGCCAATCAGATTGAATATGCTGAGCAAAGTCTTTCGCAAACCGAAGACCCAAAGCAAAAAGCAGAAATTCAAGAACAAATAAAATTTTTAAAAGCCGAGAAGCCTAAAATGAGCAATAACCTTGCTTTTTTAATGAGCTATCAAATGGGCCATATGTATTTAAGGTATTTCATGTGGAATTTTGTAGGCCGTCAGAACGACCAACAAGGCCATGATTTCAATTCTATTATTGATGGCAACTGGATCAGTGGATTTAAATTTTTAGACGCTATGCGTTTGGGACCTCAAACCGAATTGCCTGCTTATTTGGCAAACAACCAAGCCCGCAACAAATTCTATTTTATTCCATTAATCTTGGGTATCATTGGTTTGGTTTTCCACTTCAAAAAGGGTAAAAACGACGCCATTATTACCATGGTTTTATTTGTGTTTACAGGTATTTTAATCAATATATTCTTGAACCAACCTCCATACGAACCACGTGAAAGGGATTACTCAATTGTAGGATCTTTCCAAACCTTCTGTATTTGGATTGGGCTTGGTGTATTGTTTATTTGGGACCAGTTAAGAAAAAAAGTTTCAGGAATGGCTGCTGCTTCTATTGCAGCGGTTGCGGCCTTATCAGCACCAGCTTTAATGGGCTCACAAGGTTGGGACGACCACGACAGAAGCGGACGTTACATTGGAATTGACTTTGCTAAAAACTGCTTAATGTCTTGCCCGCCAAATGCAATATTATTCACCAATGGAGACAACGATACCTATCCATTGTGGTATGCGCAAAACGTAGAAGGATTTAGAACCGACGTGCGTATTATCAACCAAAGTTTATTGCCTACCGATTGGTACTCGCAAGTCTTATTAACCAAGGTATACAACAGTGAGCCATTGCCGTTAACCTTGAAGAAAGGCGATTTGGCTTCTGGTGTCAACGATTACTACCAGTATTCAGCAGGTAAAGATTTTGCGCCCATCGATTTGAGCACTTACATCAAACAATTAACGTCTGAAAGAACCCAATATTACAGCAACACCAAATTTAAAGTGTCTATTAACAAAGCTGCAGTTATTGCCGCAGGGGTGGTAAAAGAAAGTGATTCGGCTAGTATTGTAAGTGATATCATTATCGATTTCCCGAAAAGAGCCATGAACAAAGGTGACCTTGTCTTATTGGATTTAATTGCTACCAATGCAGCAACAGGTTGGAAACGTCCTATTTGCTTCACCACCACTTCAGGCAGCGATGGATTTATGAACTTAGAGCCTTACTTTGAAAGAAAAGGTTTGTCATACCAATTGGTTCCTATTAAATCTGCTGCATCAAGAAACAACATCAGCAATATCGACGATGAGATGGTGTACAACAACTTGATGAAGGTGTTTAAATATTCAGGAATGAAAGAAAAGAAACACTTCTTCTTAGACGACAAAGCAACCACTGGTCCTTATGCTTACCAAGAATTGTTTATCACTTTATCTGGCCACTATTTAGATAAAATGATGGAAATTAAGCGCACAGATTCTACAATGAGCATTGCCGGTAACAAAGAAAAAGTAGAAGCATACAAAGCAAAAATTGCCAACCTATTGACCAAATGCGATACTGAAATTCCTGAAAGTGTTTACCATACACCTAGTCAAACCAAGTTTTATATTTCAATGATTTGGCATGAAATAGGCGACAACGAAAAAGCAGGTAAGAACTTAGGCCAAGTATATGCTACCAGCGAATCTGAAGTTAAATACTACCTGCGTTTCGGTTCTAAGAAAACACGTTACATGAGAGGTTTGGCTAAAGATGCCTTCGACTTTATGGACCGTGCAGCCGCATCTGCCAAAGAATGGGGCTTAAGCAATATGGCCGCTAAGTTTGAAAAAACAAACAAAGAGCTTTCATCAACCGTTAACAATTTTGTGAATTCAGATTAATCGAAAACACAAATTTAAATTTATTAATACCTACAGAAAGACGCACCCGTTGCGTCTTTCTTTTTCAAATACAAACATGCAAAACGAAGAAAAAGACAGCACCATTATATTTGGTGTTAGACCCTTAGAAGAAGCCCTAGGCGCAGGAACAACCTTTATGAAGGTATATGTGCAAAAGGGTATGGGCGATGGATTGAAACACATCAAACAAATTCTAAATAGACATAAGGTTAACTTCACCGAAGTGCCTAAAGAAAAGTTAGACAGTTTGTCTAAATTCAAAAACCACCAAGGCGTGGTGGCTAAAATATCATCTATTACTTACCACAATGCTGAAGAATTGGTGAAGCGTTTGTTGGATGATGACAAGGCACCTTTTGTGATTGCACTTGATAGAGTTACCGATGTGCGTAATTTTGGTGCAATAGCAAGGACTGCGATGGCGGCCGGTTTGGATGCCATCATTATACCTGAGAAAGGTTCTGCAACTGTTAGCGAAGAAGCGATTAAAACCTCTGCCGGTGCTTTGTTGCACTTGCCGGTGTGCCGCTCTTCAAATTTGTTTCAAACCATTAAGCATCTAAAAGATGAAGGGCTGCAAGTTATATGTGGAACGGAAAAAGCCAATAAAGAACTGTTTTTCGAAACCTATACCAAGCCTTGCGTTTTAATAGTCGGGAGTGAAGAGGATGGCATTTCTCCAGCTTTGTTGAAATTGGCCGATAAATTGGTTAAAATTCCAATGAAAAGCGATCTAGATTCATTAAATGTATCGGTTGCCGCTGGTATTATGATGTACGAAGTGATTCGTCAAAATCCTTAGAGAAAAGTATGAAGAAAGGGTTGATTTTTGCGTTAATACTTCTGTCTTCTTTTTCACTAAAGGGGCAAAATCGTTTTAGCAACGATTTATTGATGAAGGTTATTTACCAGCATCAATACGATCAAAATACCACAGCCTTATTGCCGTATTTAAGGCATACGCAACAAAAATACAGATACGCTGCTGCGATTGCTTTTGCCAGCGTGCAAGATTCAAGTGTGGCAGACAGTTTGATTGCTTGCTTTAAAAATGAAAAAGATTTAGACGTTCAAAAAGCCTTGGTCTTAAGTTTGGGTCAATTGCGTCTGAACTCTGTCACTAAGCGTTTGATTGTCATTCACAGCGATAAGAAATTCGTAAAAGTAAAAAATGATTTGTTAATGGCTATTGGCAAGGGCGCCAATTTGAGCGATTTGAGTTTTTACAACAAACTGGTCATTCGCGATAAAGATACCTTGCAGCAATATGCCTTTGCCTATTCAGTTTTTCAAGCGTATCGACGGACTAAAAATTTAGGCACTAATGGGGGAGAGGATATGCTTAATGCCATTCAACACTTGTCTTTGATTACCAAGTCAAATGGGGTGAAGGTTTTGCTTAAGCCATTTCAAGCACCAAGCAAAGCCATGGAAAGTTCAAACATACCTGAGGCAATCGGTGCATATTCAAAAGGCATGATTGACAGTGCCCAAATTATGGCAAATCCTTACCACGCAATTGAACAATTAAAATCTGTACACGTAAAGGAAAATGATTGGTATGCCTTGGCCACCAATAAAAAATATCCCTGTGCATTTACCACGTATTGCATGGAACAATATATTGCTACTCAGAAAGCATTGAGTCTTGATCAATACCGCATGCTGTCGGCAAGTGGCAATGTGGCTTTTATTTCTATGGCGGCTGAGAAAATGCGTACTGACAGCAATTACTTGTCTATGTCCCACCTGCAGGTTCCATTTTTAAAAACCATACAAAGTAGTTTGATCATGCCCCGTGATTTTGAAGCATGGGTTGATCTGGAAAAAACCATTTGCAAGGCAGAAAACAGAAAGTACGAATACAAATCTTGGTTTACCTTAACAGGTTACAGACATCCAATTGATTGGGAATATGTTAAGTTGGTTCCTGAAAACTTAAAAATAAAAATCACCACCAATAAGGGCGCTTTTGTGATGGTGTTAAAAATCAATGATGCACCTGGCTCTGTGGTTAATTTCTTGAAACTATTGGATTCAAATTATTACGATAAACGGTATTTTCACCGTATGGTTCCAAACTTTGTGGTGCAAGGCGGATGCCCGAGGGGTGATGGTTGGGGCTCATTAAATTGGACCCAGCGCAGTGAGTTGAGTAATTTTTTGGTGTACAAACCAGGAAGTGTAGGCTTGGCCTCAGCAGGAAAAGATTCGGAAGGGGTGCAGTTTTTTGTAACCCATACCTGGACACCTCATTTGGATGGGCGTTACACCATTTTTGCAGAATTGATTGAAGGCATGCAGGTGATTAACACCTTAAAGGTGGGCGATCAGATTTTGTATATTGAGAAGATATAAGAAGAGTCATGGGGTGGGAAACACCCCATGAACGATTAAATGTCTCAAGGGTGTTTTCCACCCTTGAGAGCTCACAATATTAATTTTATTATTAACGTTATTCTATATTAGAAAATAGATTAAAAGGAGAAAAATACAATGAAAAATAAAAAACAGTTATTCATAATCATAGCCTTATTTGGGTTTATGAATGCAAATGCACAAACAACTCCCTTAAGTGAAGTTGAGGATTTTATAATGGGCCACACATTAACCTACAATAAAGACATTAAAGCAATTAATTGCGATAATTTAGACTCACTGGTTGATTGTCTAAAAAAATCAAAAATCAGTTATTCTAAAGTTTCGTGGATGTTTTTGGGAACAACAATTAATGATGAAAATATGCTTGGCGGTGGGTCTGATGCTTTTATGCTTGATAAGCATCAAGCATTTATTTATTATAGAATTGTAAAGGGCGATTTTGGCTTGACAATTGAAGCAATTGAAGGACATAATTATTTGTAAATTGGATGTTTATTTTCTCAGGAGTGTTTTCCATCCCTGAGTTACCAACCCCATGAACATAAAAAGGCCCGGTATTTCAGCCCCGGACCTTTTACACACATATTCAAGTTCCAATAAAGGAACGTATTTTTATTCTTCTGTTTTATCTTCAGGAATTTGAATGGAACCAGCCATTAATTTTTCTTTTAGCTTGGTTTCAATTTCTTTAATCATTTCCGGGTTGTCTTCCAAAAGTTCTTTAACGGAGTCTCTACCTTGACCAAGTTTGGTTGCACCATAGCTAAACCATGAACCACTTTTTTGGACGATGCCATTGTCAACCGCAAGGTCTAAAACTTCACCCACTCTTGAAATTCCTCTGCCGTACATAATATCAAATTCAACCACACGGAAAGGCGGTGCTACTTTGTTTTTTGCTACTTTCACTTTGGTTCTGTTGCCGGTAATCTCATCACCGTCTTTTATTTGTCCTATGCGGCGAATATCCAAACGCACAGAA
>CAMDAF010000043.1 GCA_945888525.1 Chitinophaga pinensis | reverse complement strand
AAAAATACAGACATGCTAATTCGTGCAGTATATGTTTTGAAAGATAAATACCCCGATATTGAATTGGCAATACTTGGAAATGGTGAAGAGGAAGTGGCTTTAAAGAAATTGAGCGCTGACATGCAATTAGGCGAACAGGTCAAATTTCTTGGGGCGATATATGAAGGGGAGGATCAAAGTCTTGAATTCTTGAAGTCGTCAGTCTACGTACTTGCAGGCATGGGCGGTTTGTCCATCAACGAAGCCATGGCGCATAGCTTACCAATTATTTGTTCCGTTGCTGATGGCACAGAAAAACACTTGGTGTTTGAAGGTGAAAATGGGTTTTATTTCAAAGACGCTGATTTAGAATCTTTATGTTTGGCTATTGAAAAAATGTTTAAAGCGGACAGAGAAGAAATGGGCCAAAAGTCGCTTTCGATTATTGAAAATTCAATCAATATTGAAACGGTTTCTAAGCGCTTTGTAGACGCCTTTTTAGGCCAAAAATAAATTCAAAGCTTCCAAAAATGCTGCAGGGTTATCCGCGTGTACCCAATGTCCTGCATTCGGTATGCTTACATAGTGCACATTTGGAAAATGTTCTTGCACCATTGATTTGTCGTCTTCTTTCAAGTATTTTGAATTGGCACCCAAAATAAAAATACAGGGTCCGGAATACATCCCTGAAATCGCGAATTCACCAATGATTCCTTGGTAGGCATTTTTAATCGCATGGATATTGCTTTTAACTGCAAAACCACCCTCATCTCTGCGCTCTATGTTTTTAGCTAAAAACAAACGAACCCCAGAGTCTGATTCGAATTCCATTAAGGCTTCGTCTATTTCTTTACGGTTTTGTAAAACAGACCAATTGATGTCTTCAAATGCATTGAAATAAGCTTCGTGACCCGGCTTATATCCTTTTGGTGCAATGTCAACCACCGCCAATCTTTTTATTTTCTCAGGGTGCATCAACGCGCAAAGCATCGCTGTTTTGCCGCCCATGCTATGGCCCATCAAATTAAAGGTATCAAATCCTAAGTCATCGGCCAATTCAAACACATCTTCAGCCATTAAGGCATAGCTCATTTCTGGGCTGTGTGGAGACTGACCGTGGTTGCGGGCATCAATGGTAAAAACTTGAAAATGCGCGCTTAATTGTCGAGCAATATTATGCCAATTGTCCAACATGCCGAAAATACCGTGGAGAATAAAAATGGGTTCTCCGGTTTCGCCATATTGTTTGTAAAATAATTTCAAAACCTAATTAAGCAAATGCTTCTGTTAAAATGGCTTCTTGCTCTTTGTCATGGGTCTTTTTGAATCCTGTTGCTGGACTGGCTGAACTTTTTCTTCCGATGTATTTCAATGCAACAGGGAAATCATAACGTCCTAAATGCATCCATGTTCCCATATTTCTTGGTTCTTCCTGTACCCATGCAAATTCAGCATTTTTGTATTGCTCAAACACGGTCTTCATTTGTGTTTCAGGCAATGGATACAATTGCTCAATTCTAACTATGGCAATATCAGATCTTTTTTCAGCTTCTTGTTTGGCCAGCAACTCGTAGTAAATCTTACCAGTACAGAACAAAACGCGCTTTATTTTTTTAGGATCTGCATTTTTATCGTTGATTAATTCTTGGAATTGACCTTCGGTAAAATCACTTGCATTGCTCACGCACAATGGGTGACGCAACAAACTTTTAGGGGTCATTACCACCAATGGAACTCTAAAGTCGCGTTTCAATTGTCTGCGCAAAGCGTGGTACAAATTTGCTGGTGTTGAACAATAAACCACTTGCATGTTGTTGTTAGCACTTAGTTGCAAGAATCTTTCTAAACGTGCTGATGAGTGCTCCGGGCCTTGGCCTTCATAACCGTGAGGCAACAGTAAAACCAAACCGCTGTATTGGCCCCATTTGGTTCCAGCACTTGCAATGAATTGGTCTATCATAATTTGTGCACCATTAGCAAAGTCGCCAAACTGAGCCTCCCAAATGGTCAAATGGTTTGGTGTTGTGGTGCTGTATCCATATTCAAAACCCAATTCAGCGTATTCACTCAACAAGGTGTTGTAGATGTAGAACTGACCTTGTTGGTCGCTGACATGCTGAAGCGGAGTGTATTCTGCTTCAGAATCTTCCTTTTTTACCAGAGCGTGACGGTGACTGAAGGTGCCGCGTTCAGAATCTTGTCCAGCCAATCTTACCGAATGGCCTTCATCCAACAAAGTGGCATAAGCCATTAACTCACCCATAGCCCAATCAAATTTGTTGTCGGCAATCATTTTAATTCTGCCTTCATACAATTGTTGAACTTTTTTAATTGGTAAATTATCCGCTGGCAATTGGTTGATTTTTTTGGCCAATTCTGCCCAACGTTTGGCATCAAACACAGTATTCGCTGATTTTTCAAAATCTTCTTTTACAGGGAAATGATAGTCTTTCCAAAGATCATCAATTTTTAGTTTGGATTCTGGAGCTTTGTTTTGTTTTACATCATCGAGTGTTACCTGCAACAATTGCTTGAATTGTTCTTCCATCTCACGCGCAATTTCAGCATCAATTTCACCCCTAGAGATTAATTTTTCTTTGTAAATTTCTCTTGGATTCGGATGGGTAGAAATGATTTTATATAGCAATGGTTGGGTGAAACGAGGCTCATCGCCTTCGTTGTGTCCATATTTTCTATAACCTAATAAATCGATAAACACATCGCAATTGAATTGGTTACGGTATGCCATAGCCATTTTGATGGTGTGAACCACTGCTTCAACATCATCGCCATTTACATGGAATACCGGGCAGTTGGTGGTTTTAGCTACATCGGTGCAATAGATACTTGTTCTGCTGTCGGTGTAATTGGTGGTAAAGCCAATTTGGTTGTTGGTTACAATGTGCATGGTGCCTCCAATTCTATTGGCTTCCAAATTGCTCATTTGTACCACTTCATATACAATGCCTTGGCCAGATATAGCGGCATCTCCGTGTATTAATATTGGGCAAACTTTATTGATGTCGTTGTTGTAGACATGGTCAAGTTTTGCTCTTACCATTCCTTTTACTACTGGATTAACAGCCTCAAGGTGGGATGGGTTAGGAGAAAGTTTTAATTTTACCTCTTTGCCATTTGGCGTGTTTACGACCGTTGTATAACCTAAGTGGTATTTTACATCGCCTTCAAATTGGTCGTCTTGGAATACTTTTCCTTCAAACTCACTGAAAATATCTGAATAGGTTTTGTTGAAAACATTTGCCAGTACATTCAATCTGCCGCGATGCGCCATACCCATTACAAATTCATTTACGCCCAGTTCGGCACCGTAGTGAATCACACTGTCAAGGGCTGGTATTAGACATTCCAATCCTTCTAGTGAAAAACGTTTTTGGCCAATAAACTTGGTGTGTAAAAAGTTTTCAAATGCTGTTGCTTGGTTTAGTTTGTTTAAGCACTGTTTTTTCTCTTCAATACTAAGGTTGGGTTGGTTCTTGGTGGTTTCCATCAATTTCCTCAACCATTCGATTTTAACCGGATCTCCAATATGCAAATACTCCGCACCAATACTTTCGCAGTAGGTACTTTGTAAATGAGAAACAATGTCTTTTAATTTTGCAGAACCAATTTCCAATTCATGGCCAGCATTGAAAGTCGTTTCTAAATCTTTGTCTGACAAACCAAAATTTGAAAGGTCTAAGCTTGGAACATATTTGCGACGCTCTCTCACCGGATTTGTTTTTGTAAACAAATGACCACGTGTTCTGTAAGCATTAATTAAATTGAGTACATTAATTTCTTTGATCGCATCTTCGCTTATTGCCGATGATCCAGGGATGTTTTTTCCTGCACCTAAATCAAATCCTTCAAAGAATTTTTGCCATCCGAAATCAACCGATAGGTTGTCGCTTTGGTATTGCTTGTATAAATCGTCAATAAAGTTGACATCGGCATTGCTAAGATACGAGTTTGAGAGCATACTTCAATTTTTCTGCAAAGTTACTCATTTTTACAGAATTGTAGAATAAGCAAATTCAAAATATTTCAAAAAACAAAATATGAATTTGTTTATTGATTTTTAGCTACTTAGGGGTTTTTTAGTGTCGGACTTGAACGGTTTTATTTCCTGCGTTCAATTACAAAATCCAATAATTCAAGCAAGCTCTGTCTTGAAGCATTGTCTGGCATGGTTAACAATATTTCTGAGGCTTTTTGTTGATACACTTTCATGCATTTTTGAGCATATTCAAATCCTCCCTTAGAAATAACAAAGTTAATGACCTCGTGAACGGACTTCTTTTTGTCGCTCTTGTTTTTAATGAGCGTAATGATATGTTGCTTTTCTTTTTTGCTCGAATTGTTTAGTGCATAAATTAAAGGCAAAGTCATCTTTTTTTCTTTTATGTCCAAGCCTGTGGGTTTTCCTATATTGTTGTCGCCATAGTCAAACAAATCGTCTTTTATCTGGAAAGCAATGCCCGTGTATTCGCCAAACTGCCGCATTTGCTCTATTACCTCCTTGCTGCCATGGGCTGCCGCAGCGCCAAGCGCACAACAACTTGCAATTAGAGAGGCTGTTTTTTTTGTGATGATGTCGTAATACACTTCCTCTGTAATATCTAAACGTCTTGCTTTTTCTAATTGAAGCAATTCGCCTTCACTCATTTTTTTAACGCTTTCGCTAACAATTTTCAACATATCGAAATCATCATTGTCTATTGAAAGCAGTAGTCCTTTAGCCAATAAAAAATCGCCAACCAATACGGCAATCTTGTTTTTCCATAAGGCATTAATGCTGAAGAATCCTCTACGCATGTCACTGCCATCAACCACATCATCATGCACCAATGTTGCCGTATGCAATAGTTCGATCAAACTCGCGCCTCGGTAGGTCCTTTCGTTTATTTCTCCATGCAATTTAGAGCAAAACAGAACAAACATGGGTCTGATTTGCTTGCCTTTGCGCTTTACAATGTAGGTCATTATCGTGTTTAACAGAGGAACATTGGTTTTCATGCTGCTGCTAAAAGTTTTTTCAAAAGCTTCTAGTTCTTTGTTAATCGGTAGTTTGATATGGTCTATTGATGCGCCCAATGAATGGAAATTAAGAATTGCAAATTAAAGAATAATATTTTGACTTATTTTTGCTGACTCAAAATTTAATTCAATAAAATGTTAACCGTAGACAATTTCAATTTTAAAGACGAAAAAGTTCTTATCCGTGTAGATTTCAATGTTCCCTTAGATTCTAATTTTAATATCACTGATGATTCTAGAATTACTGCAGCCATTCCTACCATTAAAAAAATATTGAATGATGGAGGTTCTTGCATTTTAATGAGCCATTTAGGAAGACCAAAGGAAGGACCTGCTGATAAATACTCTTTAAAACATATTGTCTCAAGAATTGAACAACTAAGTGGTTCAAAGGTTTTATTTGCCGACGATTGCATAGGCGCAACAGCAACAGAATTGTCTGCTAACCTTCAAGCAGGTGAAATTGTGTTGCTTGAAAATTTACGTTTCTATCAAAACGAAGAAAAAGGGGATGTGGAATTTGCTGAGAAATTGTCAAAATATGGCAGCTTTTACGTTAACGATGCTTTTGGCACTGCTCATAGAGCGCATGCATCGACCGCTGTTATCGCTCAATTCTTTTCTGGTAAAAAATGCTTCGGTTATGTAATGGCCAACGAAATTGCCAACGCTGAAAAAGTAGTCAAACATCCTGAAAGACCATTTACTGCAATTGTTGGGGGGGCTAAGGTGTCTGATAAATTGTTAATTATTGAAAATTTAATGGACATCGCCGACAACATCATTATTGGCGGCGGGATGGCCTACACATTCGCAAAAGCCCAAGGCGGCAAAATAGGCAAATCACTTTGCGAGGATGACCGAATGCCACTTGCGCTCGAATTAATTGAAAAGGCAAAGTCTAAGGGGGTAAATTTGTATCTACCCGCAGACAGTGTTGTGGCTGATAATTTTGCCAACGACGCCAATACCAATGTGTCTGAAAATAATCAAATTGCCGATAATTATATGGGCTTAGATATTGGGCCTGTTGCCAGTAAATTGTTTTGTGAGGTGATATCAAATTCAAAAACCGTACTGTGGAATGGACCAATGGGCGTATTTGAAATGAGCAGTTTTGAAGCTGGCACCAAAGCCGTTGCCCTTGCGCTTGCTGAACAAACCAAGAATGGCGGATTCAGTTTAATTGGCGGTGGTGACAGTGCTGCAGCCATTCACAAATTTCACTTGGCGAATCAAGTGTCTTACGTTTCGACTGGTGGAGGTGCTTTGCTTGAATATTTTGAGGGCAAAGAGCTTCCAGGTGTAAAAGCAATTTTGGATTAGTTTTTTACTCGAATTTCTTGTAGGTTTGAAACCGCATATGAGCCAATCTTCAGATATTATACTAAACCATAAGCAAATCAGTCATAAATTGACGAGATTGGCTTGGCAGGTATTTGAAAACAATATGGATGAAGCCGTTATTTGGATAGCGGGTATCGACCAAAGAGGAATGTATATTGCCAATATAATTGCAAGCGAATTGGCGAAAATTAGTGAACAGAAAATTCAAATCATACGAATTGAATTGGATGCTGATACCTTAGAAGCAAGTTATTATTCTGAGTTTTCAATGGATAACTTGCCTCAAGAGACAATTGTTTTGGTTGACGATGTGCTCAATACGGGCAAGACATTGATGATGGCAATGATGCCTTTGGTTTCGAAAAAAGTACGCAAGATTCAAGTTGCAGTGCTGGCTTCAAGAAGCCATAGATTGTATCCAATACGCGCCGATTTTGTTGGCACCAGCATGGCTACAACCTTACAAGAACATCTTAATTTTGACAACAGCAACGAAGCTGATTTGAAATTAATCTTAAACTAAATCTTTAGAATCTATTTTCTATTATTTCCATCAAGGCATTATGTATGCCTTGGTTATCTGCAACAATAGAACTGCCGAACAGATAATCGTTTTTGCCTTCAAAGTCGCATAATGTGCCACCTGCTTCTTTTACCAATAAGCAACCTGCAGCAACATCCCAAGCATGCAGTCCATATTCAAAGAAACCTTCAAAGCGTCCACAAGCCACATACGCCAAATCTACTGCCGCTGAACCCATTCTTCTCAATCCATGGGTTCTTTGCATTAAGTCCTTTAAAGTATGTATGTAAGCCTCCATTTGTTCAAAATCATAATAGGGGAATCCTGTAGCCATTAAACTGTTTTTCAACTCATTTTCTTTAGAAACGTAAATTTGCTGACCGTTGCACCATGCACCACCGTTTTTCCATGCACTAAACAGTTCTTTACGCCCAATTTCGTATACTGATCCTACCAATACTTCTTGGCCCTGAGCCAAGGCAACACTCACAGAATAAACAGGTAGACCGTGAATAAAATTGGTGGTTCCATCCAAAGGGTCAATTATCCAATTCAATGTTTTACGACCTACATCGCTGGTGTTTTCTTCGGTTATATATCCAGCTTCAGGAACCAATTTGCTCAATGCGTTAACTAAAAGTTTTTCAGCTTCAAGGTCGACGTAGCTCACCAACTGGTTTAAGCCCTTATCACTTACGGCTTCCAATGAAAATGTTTTCCGTTGTTCCGCAATGAAATGGCCTGTTTCGGTAACAATAGAATTAAGCGAAGCACTGATCTGTTGAAGTTCCATGTTGCAAATATAGATAATCCAAGACTTGATGTATATCCCGATTTTATATGATGCTCCGCATTGGTCTGATTCACTCATTTTATTTACCTTTGCTCCATGCAAAATCAAAACAAGGTGTTCTTATTGATATTGGATGGATGGGGAATTGGTAAGCGCGATTTTACAGATGGTATTTACAATGCAAAAACACCTTTTGTAGATTCTTTGTTTGATTCAGTACCCAATACCACTCTAACTACTTTTGGTCATGCAGTTGGTTTGCCTGAAGGGCAAATGGGCAATAGCGAAGTTGGTCACATGAATATTGGTGCAGGCAGGGTAGTTTGGCAGCAATTGGCTTTAATCAATAAAAAATTCGAGGATGGAACGGCCGCAGAAGAGCTTGAATTGAACAATCTAGTCAATTATTGTAAAGAAAATGATAAGCCCTTGCATTTAACAGGACTTGTCAGTGATGGAGGGGTTCATAGCAGTCTTGAACATTTAATTTCACTATGCAAAATATTTACGAATAAGGGGGTAAAACAAATTTTCATACACGCTTTCACCGATGGAAGAGATACGGATTCGAAAAGCGGAATAGGGTTTATTCAATATTTAGAGAGGGGAATCGAAAATACAAATGCAAAAGTAGCTACTGTGATTGGACGCTATTATGCCATGGATAGAGACAAACGTTGGGAAAGAATTCACCTTGCTTACGATTTAATGGTGAACGGAAAAGGCACTTCGTTTTATTCTTCAAGTGAAGCCATTCAAGCTGCTTATAGTAAAAGTGTTACGGATGAATTTGTTCAGCCATCTCTTATTGTAGATGCAGAAAATAAGCCTATTGCATCCATACAAAATGGCGATGCAGTCTTGTGTTTTAATTTTAGAACCGATAGAGGGCGACAACTTACCCAAGCGCTAACCCAAACCAATTTTCCTGATTTTGGCATGCATAAATTGAAATTGTACTATGCAACAATGACAGAATACGATGCAACCTACCAAGGTGTTCATGTGGTTTTCCATTCCAATAATGTAAACAATACTTTGGGTGAGGTATTGAGCGCTCATGGCAAAACACAATTGCGAAGTGCTGAAACTGAAAAATATCCCCATGTTACTTTCTTCTTTTCTGGTGGGCGGGAAGAGCCTTTTGAAGGTGAATCAAGAATTATGGAACCATCGCCCAAGGTTGCGACCTATGATCTGCAGCCAGAAATGAGCGCTTTGCTCTTGACCGATAAAGTAGAACTTGCCATTGTTTCTGAACAATTTGATTTTATTTGTTTAAATTTTGCCAATACCGATATGGTAGGTCACACTGGTGTTTGGGAGGCGATTATTAAAGCGGCAGAAACGGTAGACGCTTGTGTTAAACGCTTGGTAGACTTAGCGGTTTCAAAAGGGTATCAAATGGTAATTATAGCCGATCATGGAAACTCTGATGAAGCCCGCAATCCTGATGGAACGCCTAATACTGCTCATAGCACGAATCCTGTGCCTTGCTTTATTATTAGTGATAAATGCACAGCATTAAACCATACAGGAAAGTTGGCCGACGTTGCACCGAGTATTCTTAAGATGATGGACCTTGAAATACCCTCAGAAATGGATGGTATTCCCTTGTTTTAACCATTAATCAAATGCTCGCTTAGTTCTTCGTTTTCTTGATCTTCATCGTTGCTATAGCGGAAGTATAAAGCACTGCTGCCGGTGAAGATAAAGGTACTAACCACCACGCCCATAATGGTTCCAAAAATTTGGTTAACCACATAATAGATCATAGGGTCTGAATGGTCTCGGCTAACCAGCAGATGAACAATCATGCCGCCAATTCCGCCTGCAATACCCATAACCACTAGCGTTACGATGCCCATTAAAAAAAGCATAGCCGCTCTTTTAAATGTTATTTTTGTAAAACTATAAGCAAAAGCTTCGTTTATGCTCATTTTGCCATGCACGATTGCAGCAAATCCGAGTGAAAAACGGAGAATGAAAAACATCAAGAAAAAGATTCCAACAAAGCCAATTAAAATACCCAATATTTTACTGATTTGCATAAGCATAACAACAGTAAACATAAAAATTGCAAATGAAGCGATGCACAAAAGATAATATAAAACCATAAATCCAAGAATTGTGAACAGTTGAGGAGAGATAGAATTCTTAAGTGCATTTAAAATACGTCTATTCTTGTTTCTTATTTCTGAATCGTTCAATTGGTAGTAAAGATTTAATGTCCAAATAGTTATAAATAGCGCAAAAAGAAGAAGTGGTAACATGTAAAGATAATTTGGTGTTCCAAACAGACCTTCTAGAGCCTCAGAAGGGTCGCCGCCTTTTTGAATGGTTTCTCCCATTTCTTGCATGCTGGTTTGCAAGTTGATTAAATCAGAAAAACCCCAATTAAATAAGTTTAAAATTAAGGGGGTATACACAAGCAATGAAACAATGCCAATAAGAATGTTTAACAATAAAAACTGAAAAAAAACGCGTTTGTAAAGAGATAAAGAGCCATTAAAAACTTGATCCCTGAATTGTGTTAAATAGTATTTCATGTTTCAAGATTATGATATGTTTTGTGTTTAATCAAGTATTTAATATTAATTTTATAAATAATCGATTATTTTTGCGACCTTTATGATTAGAGGGAAAAAAATTGCAGTTGTGTTACCAGCGTATAACGCGGCGGCAACCTTGGAAAAAACCTATAACGAAATTCCATTTGAAATCGTTGATGAAGTGGTCTTGGTAGACGATAATAGCCGTGACGAAACCATTGCGAAGGCTAAGGAACTAGGCATTAAACACATCATCAAGCATGAGGTAAATAGAGGATATGGTGGAAATCAGAAATCATGTTACACCAAAGCATTGGACATCGGCGCTGACATTATTGTCATGTTGCACCCTGATTACCAATACACACCGAAATTAATAGAGAGTATGTCTTACATGATTGCCAATGAGGTTTATCCTGTCGCATTTGGCAGCCGGATTTTGGGCAAAGGTGCTTTGAAAGGCGGTATGCCAATGTATAAGTATATTGCTAATCGGCTTTTAACACTATTTCAAAATATTATGATGGGGCAGAAGTTGTCTGAGTACCACACAGGGTACAGAGCTTTTGATAAAAAGATTTTCGATAAAATTAATATTGAAGCCAATTCAGACGATTTTATATTTGACAATGAAATGATTGCTCAGATTTTTTATGCCGGATTTGATATTGGCGAACTAACATGTCCGACCAAATATTTCGATGAGGCAAGCAGCATTAACTTTAAAAGAAGTAGTATTTATGGACTAGGTGTGTTGAAGGTGTCAATACTTTACCGCCTTAATAAATGGGGTGTTTTAAAGAGTAAAATCTTTAAAGTCTAAATTATTTACAAAATTCAGTACGGTACTTTTGGGCTTCTTTGTAACCAAGTTCTACCGATTTTTGCCAATCAGAGCAAGCCTCTCCTTGTAATTCAAGGTTGTTGTATGCTATGCCTCTTAGCATTAACAATAAGCCTAAGTTTGGATAATCTGTGTCTAATGCTTTGCCAAAATTTAAAATGGATTCTTGGTTTTTGCCCAATTGTAAAAAGCAAAAACCTAAATTGAAATACTGTTCAGAATTGTATTTGTCAGCTGCGGATAACAATTGATAATCTCTGATTGCCTCCTCATAGCGTTTAAGTGAAGTGTATGCATCAGCTCTGTTATAAAGGGCCGCTTTGTTGCTGGGATGCAAAAGCAAAATAACATTATACGCATCAATGGCTTCGGCAAATCGCTGAGCATCATAATAAATATTGCCTTTGCACATCCAAATGGCCGTGTCGTTGGCATCAGGACGTAAACAAATGTCGAGGTCAGCGATCGCTAAGTCTATTGAATGCATTTCCGCATTCAGCATAGCTCTCGATTTTAAAGATTCAAAATCATTGGGATGCATTTGCAAATATTCAGTGTGATAGGAAATCGCCGAACGGAATTCTTGCATGTCTTCCATTAACAAGGCAAGATTTTTTATTACCCGATCATCCTTAGGTACTCTAGTTTTGTAAAGTAAAAAATCGGCTTCAGCAAAGGTGAAGTTCTTAATTGCATGTTCAGCCAAAGCACGGTTGTAATAAGCTTCAAATAAACTGGAGTCTAGGCGCAAAGCTTGGTTAAAGTCAACCAAGGCAATATTGTGTTTGTTTAGCAAGAGGTTACAAGTACCTCTTTGGAAATAGGCCGCAGCATCATTCGATTTTTGGTTAATGCAATTGTCGAATTCTAAAATAGCCTTTTTGTACTCTTTTTCTTGTAATAGGGACATGCCTTTAATCATGCAAGAATCGATTGTAACCATTGCAGCTGACTCGCTAATAAATGTCAATAAAAGGATTAGAGCAAAGGGTCTAAATTGCATAAAGTAACAAAATTAAAGTTTTAAAATTTGAAAATTAAAAATAGATATCTACTATTGTGGAATGATGAATATTGAAGTGGTATTGAGTCCAGCTTTATTGCACTTGTCGGATATTAGCAGCAAAAATGTTGTGGTAATCGATATTTTAAGAGCAACTTCAACCATTTGCACAGCCATTCATGAAGGTGCAGAGGCAGTAAAGGCAGTAAAAGACGTCGAGCAGGCTAAAGCACTTGGCGTTGAGGGATATATAACTGCAGCAGAAAGGAATGGCCAAAAAATAGATGGTTTTGATATGGGAAATTCTCCATTTGAATGCATGAATGGTGCCGTATTGGGTAAAAAAATAGCATTGACAACAACGAATGGAACCAAATGTATTGAAGCTGCAGCCAATGCTGGTGCCGCAAATGTTTTAAGTGGAAGTTTTTTGAATATAGATGCTACTGCCGACTGGTTGGTTATGGATGGCCGCGATGTGGTCTTGTTTTGCGCAGGGTGGAAAGACAGTTTTAACTTGGAGGACACTCTTTTTGCCGGTTCAATGGCAAGTATGTTGTCGGATAAAACGTCTTGTTTGATTGATTGTGATGCAGCATTAATGTCTATTGATTTATACAGTTTAGCCAAGGGGAATCTGATGGATTATTTGAAAAAGTCATCCCATTACAAAAGGCTTTCCCATTTGCACCACGA
>CAMDAF010000042.1 GCA_945888525.1 Chitinophaga pinensis | reverse complement strand
TAAAAGCAGAGATGTTGAACTAAGCATCAACGAAACCAAAGCGGATGGCGAACGCGTTAAGAATGCGAACGATAAAATTGAGCAAGCAAAAGCAAAAGAAACGGAAGAAATTAGACCAATCTCAAATGTTGGCATATCTGATGCGGGTTCAGAACAAGATTTACTTGGCAATGAATTTTTATTTTTTACGCCATTAAAAGGCATTATTGGGAACGGGTTTAATGCCCGCCACCCATGCGTTGACATAGTTCCGTCTTTAGATGAGACTGTAAAAGCAACTATGGACGGCACGGTGGTATTTAGTTCTTGGACCCCTGAATATGGGTTTACTATCTCTGTTCTCCATCAAAACAATTGGTTGTCCGTTTATAAATTCAATGCTGCAGTTTACAAAGAACCAGGTTCATTTGTGCGTTCTGGAGAAGTTATTGGCATAACGGGCTATACCGACAAAGCCAATCCCAAAAAACAACTGCGATTTGAACTTTGGCACAATGGAATTTCAGTTGACCCACTAAATTTCATAGTTTTTTAATAATATTGCAATCAAATAGATTTTTAATAATTTTACACCCATGTTGAATAAAAATACCAAAAACGACTCCTCACAAAATTCAGCCCTTAATATGATTGGCCTTGGAACACTTTTAAAAGGCGATTTGAGCTCTGAAGGCGATTTGAGAATCGATGGTAAAATTGAAGGCAACGTCCTTTCAAAATCAAAAATTGCCATGGGGGCTTCTGCAAGTATCGCAGGAAACGTAAATGCTCGAAGTGCTGACATTTCAGGCCGTATTGATGGAGACCTAAGCGTTATTGAAACTTTATTTTTGCGTTCTTCTGCAAAAATAAATGGCAATATTACCACCTCTAAGTTGGTGGTTGAAAGTGGTGCAGAATTCAACGGAACCTGCCATATGATCAGCTCATCTCAAAGCAAAGCTTGAACAAAAAAAAACCATTAGCCGATTACGCAAAATATTCTGCATTGGGTCTACAAATGGCCGCTTTTATAGTTATTTGTACCTTTGCTGGTAAATATATAGATTCATTTAAGTTGCTTCAAATACCCCTTTTTACAATCATTGGACTAATTTTTGGCGTATTTGGCTCTATGTACTATATGATAAAAAAACTATAATGAATTCCAAACCTCTTGTAAAAACCTACAGCATTTTCTTTTTTATTCAATGTTTATTGCTTTTTGCAATCCCACAACTTAGCAAAAGCAATAACGACAAATTTTTATTGGCGGGTATAAGTTCGATCATGCTTTTTCTTTTTATTGTCGGCACCAATAAAATTTTAAAAGGTTTAAACATTTCTCAAAGTCGATTTAACGCAGTGTTTTTTGGCAGCATGGGACTAAGAATGGTCAGCACACTTATTTTAATTGGCATATATCTATTAATCAGCCCTTTAGTCAACAAGTTCGGGATAATTTTTCTTATTTGTGTTTATTTTATTTACATGAGTTTTGAAATTAAATTTATCCTACCTAAATTGCGCACCGATTCAGAAAAATCTAAAAATACTGATGATGCCCGAAAATAAAGAACTTTCAACTATCGAGAAATTACAAAAATTTACAATAATTGTAATTTTTACGCTTTTTTCACCCATATTTACTTTTGCCAACCCAACAATCAGCGCTATAGATACCGCCAACGCAGGAAAATCAGAACAACATGCAGTGCATGCCGAGGCGCATGACCAAGTGAAACCTGAGGCATTCAATCCTGGCACCATGATTTTGGATCACGTAAAAGATGCACACGATTGGCATATTTTAGATTATACTTCAAATGGCGTTTCACACCCTTTAAGTGTTCCTCTTCCTATTATTTTATACGACAATGGTTTACATGTGTTCATGTCATCTAAATTTGAACATGGACATGCCGTTGTAGAAAGTAAAGGTAACTTTTACAAACTTCACGAAGGGCACATATACAAAACAGAAGCAGATGGCCATATTGAGGCAAATGCGAAAAAGGTTGTAAGCAATGCTGCTCCATTGGACTTTTCTATTACTAAAAACGTTTTTGCTTTGTTGCTGGGTGCTGTAATTATCTTATTGGTTTTTCTGACCGCATCAAAAGGCTACAAGAAAAGAGGGGTAGGCGCTCCAAAGGGAATACAGTCATTGTTAGAAATATTAATCGTCTTCATGAAAGATGAGGTTATCAAACCATCGGTTGGAAAGCATTATGCAAAATATCTGCCTTTACTATTAACAATATTCTTCTTCATTTTTATCAACAATCTACTGGGATTAATTCCATTTTTCCCATTTGGTGCCAACTTGACCGGAAATATTTCAGTCACCTTGATTTTGGCGTTGTTTATCTTTATTGTGGTAAATTTCTCAGGAAACAAGCATTACTGGAAGCACATTTTCATGCCTGATGTTCCAGTTGCATTGTGGATCTTATTAATACCAATTGAAATATTGGGCGTGGTATTAAAACCATTCGTATTGATGCTGCGTTTGTTTGCTAACATCACAGCCGGCCATACGATTATCCTTGGATTCTTCAGTTTAATCTTTATATTCGGTCAAATGAACATCGTTGCAGGATATGGAACCGCACTGTTCTCTGTCGCATTTACTTTGTTCATGAGTGTATTGGAACTATTGGTTGCATTCCTACAAGCGTATGTATTTACCTTGTTGGCTGCATTGTATATTGGATCAGCAACAGAAGAGCACCACCACGCTGAAGAGCACCACTAAAAAATAAAAATAATAATAAAACCCATAATTAACATGTCAATTTTAGAAATTCTATTACAAACAGTAACAACCGCCGACCCATCTAAATTAGGTGCTGCAATCGGTGCAGGTTTAGCAGCTATCGGTGCCGGTATCGGTATTGGTAACATTGGTAAAAGTGCTTTGGAAAGTATCGCACGTCAACCTGAATCACTTGGAGATATCAGAGCAAACATGATTGTTGCTGCTGCTCTTGTTGAAGGTGCAGTTTTCTTTGCAATCGTACTTTGCCTACTGATATTGTTCGTTTAATACTATCAGAAGCTCAAAACTTTAAGCAAGGGGTAAGTAATTTTATTACCCACTTGCTTTTAATTTTTAATTCAAAACAAAACAATCTAATAAAATGGAATTGGTATTACCCGGCGTAGGACTCACATTCTGGATGCTTTTGGTATTCTCTTTGTTGTTATTCCTATTAAAGAAATTTGCATGGAAACCTATATTGACTATGCTTGCAGAAAGAGAGAACTCTATCGAGGAAGCCTTGAAATCAGCTGATCAAGCACGTGAACAAATGGCAAAATTGCAAAGTGATAACGAAGCACTTTACAAACAAGCCCGTGAAGAGCGCGATCAGATTTTGAAAGAAGCCCGTGAGATGAAAGACAGCATCATAGGTGAAGCAAAACGTTCAGCAGAAGAAGAAGGTAAACGCATGATCATGAAAGCCAGTGAAGAAATCAGCAAACAAAAAACTGCTGCCATCGCTGAGTTGAAAGGTCAAGTTGCTACTCTTTCTGTTAACATTGCTGAAAAATTGATTAACAATCAACTTTCAAATTCAGAAGAACAACAAAGTATTATTGCCAAACAGGTAAATAGTCTTAACAACAATCAACAAGCCATTGCTTAAGCATGTCTGAAACAAAAATAGCCAATAGATACGCCGAAGCATTGATGCAACAAGCCGTTGCAGACAATCAGCTTTCTGCGGTGGCCGATAGTATGGCCCAGATCAGTGTTACTTGCCGCAACAGTAAAGATTTGCGCAATGCATTGAGCAGTCCTATCATCAACCCTTTGCAAAAACAAAACGCTTTATTAGCTGTGTTTAAATCAAGCCACCAACTGGTGCTTAATTTCATCAAGTTGGTTTGCAGCAAAAACAGAGAAAATATTCTTCCGGAAATTGCCGATTGTTTTTTAGACCTTTATAGAAAAAACCAAGGTATAGAAAAAGTTAGCGTGCAATCAGCAGCAGCATTAAACGAAAGTGATAAAACCAGCATTCAACAATATGTTCAGAAAATAACCGGAGCAAAATCAGTTGAACTGCATACAGAAATAAACCCATCCGTTATAGGCGGTATGGTGATCAAATTTGGCGACAACCTACTAGACTCTAGTGTTGCTGCCAAATTAAGAAAACTCAAAAAAGAATTAAACATAGCATAAAACAAATTATATCATGGCAGAAATAAGACCTGATGAAGTTTCAGCAATCCTGAAACAACAAATAACTAACTTTAAAACTGAAGCTGAACTTGAACAAGTTGGAACAGTGTTGCAAGTGGGTGACGGTATTGCCCGTATCCATGGACTTACTCAAGTTCAATCAGGTGAGCTGATTGAGTTTGAAAACGGCATGAAAGCCATTGTTCTAAACTTAGAAGAAGACAATATCGGTGCGGTATTGTTCGGAAGTAGCACCCTAATTAAAGAAGGTGATACAGTAAGAAGAACTGGCAAAATTGCTTCCATCGATGTAACTGAGGGTATGCTAGGACGTGTAATCAACACCCTAGGAGAACCAGTTGATGGTAAAGGTGAATTAAGCGGCGAAAAATTTGAAATGCCTCTAGAGCGCAAAGCGCCAGGTGTTTTGTTCCGTGAGCCAGTTAAAGAACCACTTCAAACAGGCATCAAAGCGATTGACGCGATGATTCCAATTGGTAGAGGTCAACGTGAGTTGATTATCGGAGACCGTCAAACAGGTAAAACTGCGGTTGCTATCGATACCATCATCAACCAAAAAGAATTTTACGATAAAGGCAAACCAGTATATTGTATCTATGTTGCAATAGGTCAAAAAGAATCTACCGTTAAACAAGTGGTAAAAACTTTGGAAGAAAAAGGTGCAATGCCATACACTGTTGTGTTGTCAGCTCCATCTTCAGCTCCAGCTCCTTTGCAGTTCTTCGCGCCAATGGCCGGTGCTGCAATCGGTGAGTTTTTCCGCGATAGAGGTTTGCCTGCATTGATCGTTTATGACGATTTATCCAAACAAGCAGTAGCTTACCGTGAGGTATCTTTGTTGCTTAGACGTCCACCAGGACGTGAGGCTTATCCAGGTGACGTGTTCTACTTACACAGCCGCTTGTTAGAAAGAGCTTGCAAATTGAACGCTTCTGATGCTATTACCCAAAACATGAACGACTTGCCTCCTTCATTGAAAGGCAAAGTAAAAGGTGGTGGATCATTAACTGCACTTCCAATCATCGAAACCCAAGCGGGTGACGTTTCTGCATACATTCCAACCAACGTAATTTCAATTACAGATGGTCAGATTTTCTTGGAATCAAACCTATTCAACAGTGGTGTGCGACCTGCGATTAACGTAGGTATCTCTGTATCACGTGTGGGTGGTTCGGCTCAAATTAAATCAATGAAGAAAGTTGCTGGTACCTTGAAACTTGACCAAGCACAATACCGTGAGCTAGAAGCTTTCGCAAAATTTGGTTCTGACTTAGATGCTGCGACCAAATCAGTTCTTGAAAAAGGTGTTCGTAACGTAGAAATCTTGAAACAAGGTCAATACGCTCCTCAAAGAGTTGACCAACAGGTTGCAATTATCTACCTAGGATCAAAAGGTGCTTTGAACAATATCCCTACATCAAAAGTTAGAGCATTCGAAGCAGAATATTTGGAAGTATTAGAAAGTAAACACAAATCTACCCTTGACGCTTTAGCGGCTGGTAAAATTGATGATACAATTACCAATACTTTAGAAGAAGTTGCTAAACAAGTAGGCGCTAATTACAAAGCATAAACCATTTAATTTCGCTCAATGGCAAATTTAAAAGAAGTTAGAAGTAGAATCAGTTCAACCATTTCAACGCAACAGATTACGAAAGCGATGAAATTGGTGTCTGCTACCAAGTTAAGAAAGGCGCAGTCTGCAATTATGCAAATGCGCCCATACGCCGACAAATTAAACGGTGTATTGATGAACCTTGGCGATTCTGCTAATGACGAAAAATTAAGCAAATACTTCAAAGAACAAACACCTGAAAAAGTTTTGTTGCTTGTGGTAAGTAGCGATAGAGGATTATGCGGTGGTTTCAACGCCAACGTAATAAAACGCACCAAAGCACTTTTAGCGGATGATTACGCAAAACAAGCGGCTAAAAACAATGTAGATTTATTGTTTGTCGGTAAAAAAGCTTTCGAATTCTTCAAAAAATTCGAATACAATACCAACACCGATTACATGACGACTTTTGCAAATTTAAATGCACAAACTGGCTTCGCCGTGGGAGACTATATCCTTGCAAGTTTCCTTTCCGGAAAATACAACCGTGTTGAAGTGGTTTACAATAAATTCAAAAATGCAGCAACACAAATCGTAACAAACGATGTTCTATTGCCTGTATCGATGAATACCTCTTCTGCAGCTAAAGCGGTTTCTAAAGACTACATTTTCGAACCAAATAAGGTTGAAATTCTTGAAGAATTAATTCCGCGTTCAATCAAAACACACTTATACAGAAGTTTCCTTGATTCTTTTGCCAGTGAGCATGGTGCACGTATGATTTCAATGGATAAAGCAACCGATAATGCAGGTGAAATCTTAAAAGAACTAAAATTGATATACAACCGTGGTAGACAGGCCGCAATTACCAATGAAATTTCCGAAATCGTTGGTGGAGCAGCAGCCCTAAGTAGTTAAGCCACATAGATACTTTTAAAAAGCCCGAAATTTCTTTCGGGCTTTTTTTATGCATTCTAGTCAAATCGTCTGGCGCGAAGGAATCACAAAGATTAAACATCCCTAAACCGTTAGCAAAACCTGTTTTCGATATACAACTTCAATGGCAAAATTGAGACATGAAAGGCCTTGAGAAAACATTATTGAATTCCACTGAATTGCTTATTTTTGTTGCTTATTTAAACATGTCTTCCACCTCTATGACAAATAAGACCTTAATCTCGGCCATTGAAGATGAAATCATCAAATTGGACCGCAAACTTAGTCCTGAAAATAAAGACCTCGTTCAGAATTGGGATGCATTAGTGGCCAAGTACAAAAACGAAGATTATGTGTTCAAAGTGCGCGATAAAGAAATCCGCATTAAAACGCATACCGAAAGTCTTAGCCACACCCCGATTGCAAAAGTAGCTTTGCCAAAATTCAAGGCATGGGGCGACCGCTTGAGGTGGCAGTTACAAGAAAACATTCCAGGTGAATTCCCATACACTGCTGGTATTTATCCTTTCAAACGCGAAGGTGAAGATCCAACCCGCATGTTTGCTGGAGAAGGTGGACCAGAGCGCACCAACCGCCGTTTTCACTATGTGAGCCTAGGCATGCCTGCAAAACGTTTGTCTACTGCTTTTGACAGTGTTACACTTTATGGAAATGATCCACATATTCGCCCTGATATTTATGGTAAAATAGGCAATTCAGGTGTAAGTATTTGTTGCTTAGATGATGCCAAAAAACTATACAGTGGTTTCGATTTAGCAGATCCAAAAACATCGGTGTCAATGACCATTAATGGTCCAGCCCCTATGCTACTTGGATTTTTCATGAATGCGGCCATAGACCAACAATGTGAAAAGCACATCAAACAAAACAATCTTGAAGCTGAAGTTGAAGCAAAAATAAAAGCCATATATGCCGCCAATTTAGAAGCCAGGCCGAGTTACCAAGGCCCATTGCCAGAAGGCAACGATGGCTTGGGGCTTATGTTGCTCGGTGTAACAGGCGATCAAGTTTTGTCAGCAGACGTTTACCAAGAAATTAAAACCCATACCCTTTCGCAAGTTAGAGGCACCGTTCAAGCGGATATTTTAAAAGAAGACCAAGCGCAAAATACCTGTATTTTCAGCACCGAATTTGCCTTGCGTTTAATGGGCGATGTTCAAGAATATTTTATCAGCAAAAAGGTTCGCAATTTCTATTCCGTATCCATTAGTGGATACCACATAGCTGAAGCTGGTGCAAACCCAATTACCCAATTGGCCTTCACCTTGGCGAATGGTTTTACGTATGTAGAATACTATTTAAGCCGTGGAATGGACATCAATGAATTTGGGCCTAACCTATCGTTTTTCTTTAGCAATGGTATAGATCCTGAATACGCCGTTATTGGCCGTGTTGCCAGAAGAATATGGGCAAAAGCCATGCGCGATAAATATGGTGCCAACGAAAGAAGTCAGATGTTAAAATACCACATTCAAACCAGTGGTAGAAGCTTACACGCTCAAGAAATTGACTTCAACGATATCCGCACAACCTTACAAGCCTTGTATGCCATTTATGACAACTGCAACAGCTTACACACCAATGCATACGACGAAGCAATTACCACACCAACAGAAGAATCTGTACGTCGTGCTATGGCCATACAATTGATTATTAACCGTGAGTTGGGCTTGGCTAAAAACGAAAACCCAATGCAAGGTTCTTTCATCACCGAAGAATTAACCGACCTTGTGGAAGAAGCCATTTTAATGGAGTTCGACCGTATTACAGAAAGAGGTGGCGTTTTAGGTGCTATGGAAACCATGTACCAACGCGGTAAAATTCAAGAAGAAAGTCTTTATTACGAAACGCTTAAACACACTGGCGAATTCCCAATCATTGGTGTTAACACATTCTTGAGCAGCAAAGGTTCACCAACAGTGTTGCCTAAAGAAGTGATTCGCGCAACCGAAGAAGAAAAGCAATACCAAATTGCCATGTTGAACAATTTACAGGCGCATTTTGCAGATTTAATTCCAAAAGAATTAAGACATCTTCAAGAGGTTGCAATCAAGAATGAAAATCTATTCGAAGCCTTAATGGAAGCCAGTAAAGTTTGTTCTCTAGGTCAAATTACTGCTGCGCTATTTGAAGTTGGCGGGCAGTATCGCCGGAATATGTAATAAGGGTATAGGGTCTAGCGTTTAGGGTTTAGTCTTTTTTATTCGAGTTAATTTCGATTCAGAATTTCCATTTACGGATTTACCGCATTCGCTTTCATTTAAATCCCGTACCGTGCGAGTGGAAGGAGCTCTGGTACTGGGATCACTCTCATTACTATGGCGCCTTACCTCGCCCTTTGTCTTCGCTTCGCTGCGGCTTTGAGGCAATGCCTCAAGAGCTACACGTCGGTCGTCGGGGCGCGGCATTCGTTTTCAGATAATGCTCTATTGACAATAAGCTTACCACAACCCCAGAGGGGTGACACATTTGTAAAAAAGAAAAATACGATTCAAAAACCCCAGAGGGGTGACACATTTTTAGGGAGGATTATTATTTACACCTCCCCATACAACGTATTAATGCTTTCCAACATCTCCGTGGCTTCTGTAATATTGCGCACCGATTTGATATACAAAATAATGGTTTTAGCACTTTGCTTCATGTCGAATTTGCCCGCATGCGCTGCCACGTGTTGCAAGAGTTTCATAAAGGCCATGCTGTCGTACAAAGGTGATTTTTCATCTGATGGAAAATAGATTTTCATGGTGCTTTTTTCCAAAGATATCTTTTCAAAACCCATAGATTTTCCCATCCATTTTAGTCTTACTGAAGCCAATAAAGTGCTTACCTCTTTAGGAAATTTCCCAAAGCGGTCGATTAACATTTCACTAAATTCAGTTAACATGGTTTCGTTTTCTACCTTGCCCAATTCGGTGTATAAACTCAAGCGCTCCGGCATATTGAAGACATACGAATCGGGTATCAACATATCCAAATCGGTGTCCACCTGACAGTCGCGGCTGCTAAGGCTTTGGGCCTGGTCGATGAACAAATCTGCAAACTCGTCGTGCTTCAATTCTCTGATGGCTTCATCCAATATTTTATGGTAGGTATCAAATCCAATTTCTGATATAAATCCGCTTTGCTCTCCGCCCAACAAATTACCTGCTCCTCGTATGTCTAAATCGCGCATAGCCACATGGAAACCGCCCCCTAAATCGCTGTATTCTTCAATGGTACTCAAACGTTTTTTGGCATCTGAACTCAAGGTGTTTAATGGTGGTGACAACAAATAACAATAGGCTTTTCTGTTGCTTCGTCCCACTCTTCCACGCATTTGGTGCAAGTCGCTCAAGCCAAACATATGCGCATTGTTGATGATAATGGTGTTGCAATTTGGGATATCCAAACCGGCTTCAATAATGGTGGTGGCAATTAAGACATCGTAATCGCCTTCAATAAATTTCACCATTACATTTTCCAATTCATGTCCTTCCATTTGACCATGGGCAATGGCCACACGAACACCAGGAATCATCATTTCCATCATGTGCTGGTAATCGTAAATGTCTTTAACACGGTGGTGCACGAAAAAGGCCTGACCACCTCTAGCCAACTCATGGGTCAAAGCCTTTTGAATAACCTCCTTGTTGAAAGTATGAAGTTCTGTTTTAATCGGAAAACGGTTTGGCGGCGGTGTATTGATAACCGACAAATCGCGTGCTCCCATCAAAGAAAAATGCAGGGTTCTTGGAATAGGTGTAGCCGTTAAAGTTAGGGTATCTACATTCACGCGGAATTCTTTGAGTTTATCTTTCACCCCAACACCAAACTTTTGTTCCTCGTCTATGATCAGCAAACCCAAGTCTTTAAACTTGATGTCCTTACCCACAATTCTATGGGTTCCAATTAAAATATCAACTTGACCTTCTTCTAATTTCTTTAAGGTCTTTTTCTGTTCAGCGGTGCTCTTAAAACGGTTGATGTAATCTATATTCACCGGCAGGCCCTTTAAACGTTCTTTGAAGGTTCTATAATGCTGATGCGCCAATATGGTGGTTGGCACCAAAACAGCTACCTGTTTGCTGTCTGACACAGCTTTGAAAGCGGATCGAATGGCCACTTCTGTTTTGCCAAAACCAACATCCCCACACAAGAGGCGGTCCATGGGTTTGGCATTCTCCATATCACGTTTTATTTCTTCCGTTGCCTTGGCTTGATCGGGCGTGTCTTCGTATAAAAACGAAGCTTCCAATTCAATTTGCATATAGCTATCAGGACTGAAAGCAAAGCCGGGTTGCGACTTCCTTTTGGCATACAATTTAATCAGTTCGCGGGCAATGTCTTTTACCTTTTTCTTGGTACTTGCTTTTTGTTTTTCCCATACCCCACTGCCCAATTTATGCAGGCTTGGTTCTGAGCCATCTTTACCAGTAAACTTGCTAATTTTGTGTAGCGAATTGACATTCACAAACAACAAGTCGCCGTCGCGGTAAGCAATTTTTACTGCCTCCTGCACCACCCCATTCATCATGGTTTTTTGCAGCCCCAAAAACTTACCAACCCCATGGTCGATATGGGTTACATAATCGCCTGGCTGAAGTTCGCTTAGTTCTTTTAGTGTTAAAGCCGTGCTTTTGGTGTAGCCTCTTTTCTGGGTTTTGAAACGGTAATAACGTTCAAACAATTGGTGCTCGGTATAACAAGCCAATTTGAGGTCTTGTTCTAAAAACCCTTCAGCCAAACCGTGGTAAATTGGCACCACGTTAATTTGTTTCTGACGGTCTTGTATAATGGCAAGTAGCCGTTCAATTTGTTTGCCTGTATCGCTGAAAACCAAATTCATGATGTTCTTGATTTCATTGGCCTGTAAGTGGCTCAACAACATCTCAATATTCTTTTGAAACAGTGGTTGAGGAACAGTATTGAACTTGTAGATATCTTTGGTTTTGAAACTGCACATTGCACCAATCTCAATGATGCTTTTAAAATCGGAAACTAGGTCCTTAATTTCTTTGGGACTTAGCCAAGTATGTTCCGGTTTTTTATCTTCGTCTTTTAGTGTTTCCCATTGTTTGATGAGGTATTGAAATTGGTCTTCAAAGTGTTTTAATACGATAATAGAATCTTCTTCAAAGTACTTAAACATAGAAACCTTTTCACCGGCAATTCCAGCGCTTTGAATATTGGGCACTATGCTTAACAAAGCAATTCTTGCGATTGACAATTGTGTATCAATTTCGAAGGTCCTAATGCTTTCAATTAAATTGCCATCAAGCTCTATTCGGTAGGGCTTGTCGTTGCTAAAACTGTAAATATCTACAATACCACCACGCACGGCATATTGCCCCGGCTCATATACAAAATCCTCGCGTTCAAATTCATTTTCATCCAAGAAATCGGATAAAAATTCAAGGTCAAGTTGTTCACCTAATTTTATTTCGAAGGTGTTTTTTTTGAGTTGTTCGTTGGAAATAACTTTCTCTGAAATGCCTTCTGGAGTTGATACCACAATGTAAGGATGCAGCCCATGTTGCAATTTGCTGACCACTTCAGCACGGGCTTGAATTTGGTCGGGATGCGGCTCTTCCAATTCGAAAGGACGTTTGTAACTATCGGCCAAATAAAGTACTTCGTTGTTGGACACCAGGTGCTCGAGGTCGCTCCGCAAAAACTCAGCTTCTTCTGCTTCGGGCAAAAGTATCAGCATGTTTTTCCCACTGAGGTGAAACAAAGATGCCAACGCAACTGCGGCAGATGAACCGGCCAGGCCTTCAAAACGGGCAATATGTTGCCCTGAGTTTTTATGTTGAGACAAAAACTCTTGAATATTTTTATGCCTTCCAAAGGCCTCCACCAATTCCCTAACCTTCATGAATAAAACCTGCTCTTCCTAAAAAAAACAGGATGGCAAAGTTAGTTAAAATTAAACCCAGTTTACGCTGTAGAAAATCTATTACGAGTTAATTCTCTTTTTATCAGCTATTTATTGTATTTCTTATCCATCCGCCTAAGAGGATGAATTTCAAAATCCAATAAGCTGATAATTTGATATTTAACTCTCATTACGAAGTTCTACAGCGTAATCTGGGTTGAAGGGAAAAAA
>CAMDAF010000041.1 GCA_945888525.1 Chitinophaga pinensis | reverse complement strand
TTGGCATTGATTTTATCCAAGCTTGTCCATGCATTCGCTATACTCAATCCGTCGGTATTGTTGCCTGTTGTATTTACATAATATTTTTTAGCCGTTTTATTCATTGTACTGCCATCGTTAAACAATTCGGCTAAGCCTTGCGCGTACCAACGGGCTAAATAATCGTTAGGATGCAGTGAATTGGAATGACAATGTGTAGCGCCTTTCCTTTTATAAATCGTATCGCTTAATGTGGTCATGTCAAAAACTGCAATGCCTGTGGTTTCAATGCTTTTCAACTGTGTTAAAAATCCATACATCAACACATCACCATTAGAAGGAGAGCCTTGTGAATTTATGTCTGGCAGCATATTGCCAATTAAAATAAATTCCGTGTTTGGGTTAGCTGTTTTTATTTTATTGATACAAGATTGCATACTTGATTTAAATGCAGCATTAGTAGTTGTTCCCCAAATATCATTCATTCCCATGTCTAAAATAACTAAATCAGGAACATTTGGCACAACCATACTCTCGCAATATTGATCTATCCATGCTACCATTTTACCCCCACAAGAACCGTTAATCATTGTAACATCCGAACCAAATTTTGCTTCCAAAGCATTTTCCAATAAATCTACATAACTATGCATATAAGGTGCAGTTGGAGTAAAATTCTTATCATCACCTGCAAAGCCACTTACATTAAGACCAGCCGTAATACTCATACCATAAGCTTGAATTTTAACTGGTTGACCTGCTTTTAATTTAGCCATAGTTTTGGGTAATTTATCGCCTTTGTATCCTAACAATGATGAGCCATTCCAATTGGTTCTATCTGGAATATAAGTGACACAAGTCCAAGAAGTGGCTTTGGTATTCATCAAACCATTGGGCTGTCCATTTCCCTTTTTCCCAGCTACAATTGAAACCGAAGTAGACACTTTAGCTGTTAACTGTTTAATTACATTCCCAGCAATAGAAAAATCAGTATTTTGAATAAATGATTGTGAAAAATTATAATTGGTAACCGAAATTATTTTGGAGGGTTTGAACATTAGCTTTGCTGTGGTATTTACACCATTCAAAAGCACCAACTCATTGTAAATAGTATCTGATTTCCAGAATGGTTGCAGGTATTGTCCCATATTATGGGTTGGCGCGTTGTTGCTATAGTTCGGAAATTCATAGTATCCGACATTGCTTGGTGTTACAACAGCCCATGCTGTTTTTGCAGGAGTGGCTGACCATCCAGCTTCTGTTGCATTTACAGACAATAGCAAGTTGTCATTGATATCATAAAACTTACAGCTTCCACCTGCATAATAAATGATATTTGGTTTAGCCGCCACTGCACCAGCAGGTGGTTGGGCTTTTACGTTTGCTATAATTAGAAACGTTGTTAGAGTTTGTAATATATATTTTTTCATTGTAATAATGTTGGTTTAAAATCGGCATATAACGTTTCGCGTGCAGGCGATCGTAACCCTGTGTTGCGCCTGCGGCAGGGTTATGGCGCTTGCACGCTGTTAGCAGCTGAACAATATCATGCTTTTAAAAACCCAAATTCATATACCATTGGTTTGAGTTTTTCGGTGAGTGATTTATATGCTTCTTCATAAGGTTTAAAATTTACAAGTGGAAAATCTCCGCTTGCATTTCGAGCTTGCAATGCTTTACGAATCTGATACCAACCAACATCTGCTCGGTTTAGTTTTAATTCTTCTCGCACTGTATGTACATCTGTTTGAGAAAAGTATGCCTGCCAAATTTTTTTCCCCTCAACTAATACTTTCTTTGCTTCTGCTGATAGTTTTTTGTCTTTTAAATATCGTACCATAAAATCACTTTCGAATCTTTCAGGGGAGTTTACTTCTGCCTCTGTGAAAGGAATAAAATGATTGACAATACTCCACCTTTTATTGTTCCATTCTAAATTGTTGGCACTAGCAGTTTTGTTACATCGATTGAATAACATCCATATTAAACAATCGTTTTTAAATTCTTCGCTTAAGGAATTGCTTGGTTGTAAAAATTGATCCCTATCATTGAGCCAAGTCTGTTTAACTAATCTTCTCACAGAAAAAACTACAGCAGCTTGCCAAACATTTTCAGGTGTAACGTAAAAACCATGCCCATTACTAAATGAGGAAGAATAAATAGTTGTTAATTGTTCAGTTTGTTGAACATCGTTTCCTGCACAGTGCATATATGCAATTGCACCATCAGACCATGTTTCTACATTTGACTTTGCCGTAGATGGAGAAACGGTATTTTTTATTGGTATTACAAACGTTTTATTCGATTTCGGTCGTTCAAACCATGTATTGAGATACTTGTCGCTAGAATAATTATAGAAAACTTTTTCTCCAACAGGGAAAACATTTTTATCGAATACTTCTACTGCAACCTCTGTAATTGGGGTTTTAATTGTAGAATTTTGAGCAGTTTTCCAAATCAGAAAACCTATTGGAAATTTACCAATCATCCCATCAAATGCTTTATTATGAACCACAAAACCGCCTAAATATTTCGCATTGAAATTATTTCTAAATTTTTCAGTACTTGAACCATTTATATACTTGAGAGTGCTAAACATTGCTATGGTTGCAGTAGGTATTTCAATAGAAATTCTTGCTAAAAATTGTATAAATAATTCATTGCTCGCTTTGCCATAATCTGACATGTGTTTCGCAATTTTTGTTTTTGACACCCCAGTTTTTTTATTTTCTTCACCCGTAACATCTTCTCCCAAAAATCCCCGATTAGACGCCTCAGCATAAGGCGGATTCATCAATACCAAGATCTTTTTTCCCTTTGCAATTGCATCGCGCAGGGCTTCTGGTATTTTATTGGTTAACGTATAGTCTATCTTACCATCATCAGTTATGTCATCATTCAAATAATCGTATTGAAAGCGATTAGCCGACACGCAGGTTTTGGTAGCTTTCATAACATCCACATCTTCGCTATCCAGTGTACTCATAAAAATATTACGGGGATTGCTGTGCTTCACTTCCAAGTTGCCAACTCCGCAACACATATCCCACACTAAATAATCCTTCTGCCAGTTTTTGCCTAATGTTTCGCTTAGCTTATCATACGCCTTGTCAACCACCTTAAGTGGGGTATAATATGCCCCTTTAAAACTGCGCTCATCTATGGGTATTAAGCTATCTCTGCGCTCAAGCAAATAATTTCTGTATTCCTGCTTAGGTGGTTTGTGGTATATGGTCCAAAACTGTCGGTAGCCCTCTTTGTTGCCCAACTCATATAGTTTTCCACCTAAGCTAAACACAGGCGCATTGTTTTTATGCAGTAATTGTGCTGTTAAATCATCGTGAGTAGCCACAGTGCCATCATGCATAATATCAGCAAAAAACAAAAGTGCATAATCCTCAGTTGCCACTCCGTTAATCTCCCGCCCTATCATCTGCACCCATTTATCAAATACCTGTTTCAGATTATCGGGTGTAATATGTGTACGAATAATGTCACCCTTTTGTATTGCATTTTTAACCGTTGAGATAAATTCTTCTTCGTGTGTTTCAATTTTAAAACTTACAAAGTGTGTACCTATGTGTGCCGACACTTCATCAAGTGCTTCCTGAGTGAAACTGCTGGCACTTTTCCCCCATTTAATTGTTTTCTTTTCCAAGAATGGAATTACATCTACACTTTTCATTATGGCTGCCTTTTGTGTATCAATAACACATAAAAAGGGTGGCACATATTCGCCTTTATTCAACGCCTGTTGCACATAGTGCATCAGCTGTGTAAACATTGCATAAGTAGAAATTTTGCTGTTGTCTTTTGCTTCAAACCAAATTTCTTTGGTTTGTATATCAATCAGGTTTTTAGAATATCCCTTTAAACCTAATGCTTTAATGTAAGCATCTTTTACATCTTCTTCGCTTTTTGCTTGCTTAAGCTTATAATAAAGTGTCATTTTTCTTTTTAAGTTATTTTTTTGTTTTGCTGCTAACTTACTTATATGGATAATAAAACCATCCTTTGACTTAACTATTAGAAGATAAAGGATAATTTTTGTCCCCATACAAATTAAAACCTTTATAGTTAGTTATCCAAATCATCGAAAGGACTTTTTATATTTTGAAGGCTTTTGGTACTGACATGGGTATAGATCTCCGTTGCCTTGCTGCTACTCTGACCCAACAAAGCTTGAATACACCTTAAATCAGTAACAGTTTCTAATTGATGTGTGGCATAGCGGTATCGCAACATGTGTAAGTTTATACTCTTTTTATGATACTCGTTAACCATTGATAGGTCAAAATTAACATATTTTAGTTTTAAAAATCCCTGAACAATATTGAAGATTGTCGCTGTATCAAGGTTTCAAAAGCCATTTTCAAACCAACTTAGTTCAAGCATTATCATGCTTTTATGCAATGAGTCACCTAACTAAGAATGGGCTCTGGTTTTAACCATAAAATTGCATTTTATTTCTTTAAGCAGAATTTTAAAAATGAGAAACAATATTTAGAAATATCTGTTAGGTATTCATATTTGCTTTACTATTGGATGAACTACCCATTTTAATTAGAAAAGCGATTGAATTATTTGACTAACTTTGCAATGAAAATGGCTTCAATTACCACCATTACCGTATTTCGATTTCCAAGCCTAAAATCCAAACTGTGGGCTTTTACTCAAATGCAATTTGCTCATTTTTTCATTAAAAAAAGTCCTGGGCTCATTTTTTATAAATTAATGGGCAGCGGAAGGGATATTGGTTTTAGTTTATTTCCAGATTGGGGGGTGTACGCTTTTCTTGGAGTATGGGAAAATGAACAATCCGCCAACGGTTTTTTTAAGCATTCAGAAATTTATAAACGCTATCAAGAAAAATCTTCCGAGCAATGGACGGTGTTTATGAAACCCATTCAAACCAAAGGACTTTGGTCTGGAGGAAATCCATTTACACCCTCATTAGATTTAGATGCAAACAACGCGTTAATTGCAGTAATAACGCGCGCCACAATAAAGACAAATAAACTGTTGAAGTTTTGGCGATTTGTGCCCATATCACAAATGCCTATTCAACGTGGTTGCCCAGGGCTTATTTATACCAAAGGAGTGGGAGAGGCGCCAATTGTTCAAATGGCTACTTTTAGTCTTTGGGAAAATTTGGACTCCTTGAAAAATTATGCATATAACAGTGCAGAGCATCGCGAGGCCATTAAGAAAACACATCAAATAGATTGGTACAAAGAAGAGATGTTTACGCGGTTTCAACCATTCAAAACCATTGGCACTTGGGAGGGGAAAGACTTGTTAGCGCCTTACTTGAAACGCTGATTTAATTAAATTGGACGAGCAATTATTGTCATAAATCCCATTGAAAAGTATTTTTGCAAGAGATAAATAGGCGCATTTAATACCATGCCTATTACATAACCTATAAACCGTGGCTCCATCGAAGTCGACCAATCAATTCTCTTTTGTTCCATGCGGCTCATCCAATGCAGCGTATAAGGATTTAGTGTTCCGTAGGTTAAGATTTGATCAACTTTCCATCCGCTGTTTTTCAGCATCAATTCAATATTTTTAGGGGAATAAAGTGCAGTATGTCGTGGCGTGTGGTAACCCGACCAATGCTTCCCGAATTTTTTTCGGGTGTAACTGTTAAAGTTTGGGACCTCAACAATTAGGCGTGTATCCGCATGCGAATAATTAAGTAATTGTTTGAGATGTTGTTGTGGCTGGTAATCGTGTTCCAAATAATGCCACATTGTAATAATGTCCATTGGTTTTTCATTGCTCAAGTCTGCAATTTCTCCTGTCCTAAGGTCAATGTTGCGGTATGAATCGCTGTCGTTTTTCCAACCTTCATCGCTAAAATCCAAGCCAATAAGATTTGCTTCAGTGCTTTTTCGCAGGCTAGACAAAAAAGTAGGCTTGCCACAACCAATATCAAGTATCCTGCTTTGTGCGCTAAGCCTGCTGTGTTTAATAAGCCTCTGCACCCTTGCTTTGTCAATTTGTTCTTGGTCTTTTTTTACAAAAGACGCATATTTTCCCCATGCTTCTTCTACCCGGTAGGGTAAGTATGATGCGGTGTAAAATTGCCCGAGTTCTGTTTCATCCATGCGCGGGTTCAAAAAAACCAAACCACAGTCCTTGCACCTATCAAAATTATATTTTGTTGGAGAATTTTGATGCATCATAGCTATGGTTTGCTCAAAGGCAGCAAAATTGCTTGAATTGCAAGCAAGGCACTTTGTTAGGTAGTCCATTGTCTATTCATTGTTTGGTGTTTAATAGAAGCAGTGCAACATTCATTAGGTTTTGCTTGTGCATGTTTTATTTTCTTATATTCATTAAGTTCAATTGATCAATTCGTTTTCAAAAGTAGTAATTATAATAGCTGAATTCATACGATTAAATTTTTTTCAAGTAGTTGCTTGAAAAAAGATGGAATACAAATTCGTTAGCATATTTCCCCTCAAGCCCCTCTAAATATCTTCCACATAAAATATCCCATCGGAATAAATATAATGGCCAAACTCATTGGAAGGAAAAACATACCGAGTGAACTGCTTTTGTTAAATGCAATCTGTATGCTTTGGTAACTGATGCCAGCAAATAAAAAGACCAAGGTGCAATGCAAGATTATAGCCATGCGCATAGCGTTTGTGTATGCAGGTTCTTGCCCAGCACCCTCATTTACTTTGCTGCGTTTGGTGGAACCCATGCCCAGAACGATTGCAGTGGCAATGGCAGGCAAAAGGAAGATGTTCGATTTTGACCCTAGCGCATCGGCCTCACCCATGATGTTGAAATGGGTGGGGATTTGCTCAGGTAAGTTAGGATAATGGTACAAGACCAATATCCAATATAAAATTAAAAAGACCCAAGTGGCGGTTTGTATCCAGCGCATTAAATTGTAGTTTCGGATTGTCAAGCTTAGATATTTTTCAATCTATTTAGACAAGCAATTAAGGGATTTTTGGTGAGAAAAACAATATCCCTCGAGGATACCTCGAGGGATGCAAGAGCATGGGCCCTGCACGAGAGATTGTTCAAAGCAACAATCACCATGCAGGGTGAAACAAGAACTTAGCGCAGCGCTTTCACGACCTTTGGGAGTAGGGTTGAGGAAGGCAGTCGATGGGTGTTGGGGGGGCTTATAAAGTGGAAACATGTTGTTGGTATACCAACAACATGTTTCTGTTTTTTTTACAACATTTTATAAATACCCCTCGCGCCCCGATGACCGACGTGTAGCTCTTGTGGCGCTCTGGCCACAAAGCCGCAGCGAAGCGGAGACAAAGGGCGCGGATTGGCGCACAAACTATACCCTAGACGCTAGCCCCTAAACCCTAGTTACTGTACGCTCAAAACCTTAAACACCGTGCGCCTGTTCTTGGCGCGGCCTTCTTCGGTCTTGTTGTCTGCCAAAGGTTTGGTATCGCCGTAGCCTATCGCTGATAGTCTTGTCGCATCAACACCTTTGCTCACCAAGTAGTCTTTTACCGCCTTGGCTCTGCTTTGTGATAAGGCTTTGTTGCGGGCCTTGTCGCCTGTATTGTCGGTATGTCCGCCTATTTCAATTTTCATAAATGGGAACTTTTTCAATAGAAATACCAGCTTGTCCAATTCTAATTTAGATTCTGATTTTAACTCAAATTTGTCTACATCGAAAAACACATTGTTCAAGACCACTTCGATATCTGTGGCAGGTTTTTTAAGTGGAACTTCCAGTTTGTATGGTTCTAATCCGCTGTGTTCTTTCAAGGAGAAGTTGGCTGAGTAGAACAAATAATTGGTTTGGTCTATGGTCAACATGTAATTGCGGTTCGATTTTAAAACCATAAAAAATGCACCACTGCCTTTTTGACTCTTGGTTTTTATGATAACCTGACCAGTGGCCAAGTCGGTAAGTTCAATTTCTGATTCGATTTTTTCCAATGTAATCGCGTCGAATACCACACCAGAAACATAACTAACTGGCTCGGGTTTTAAGCTTTCAGGCAATTCGAACTTGTAAATATCTAAGCCACCATATCCACCTGGGCGTTCAGAACTCAGGTATCCAAACTTACCCAAGCGATCGACAATAAAACCGAGCTCGTCTTTTTCTGAGTTGATTGGGTAACCAATGTTTAATGGCGGGCCAAATTTGCCATCTGCATTTTTCTTGACAATAAATATATCGCCACCACCAACACCTGGATGGCCTTCAGAACTGAAGTACAAGGTTTGGTTGTCGTAGTGAATAAAAGGCGATTGCTCTTCGCCTGCTGTATTGATTTCAGGGCCTAAGTTGACAGGCGCTTGAAAACGCCCATCTTTAAATGTTGACATATAAATGTCAACGCCACCGAATCCACCTGGTCTGTCGCTCGAAAAATAAAGCGTTAATCCATCAGGGCTAACAGACGGCTGTGCATCCCAACTGCCGGAGTTGATGGGTGGACCTATGTTAACGGGTTTCGACCATTGACCCATGTAATAACTTGATAGGTAAATGTCGAATCCGCCCAAGCCAATGGGTAAACCGCGTTCATCGGTTCTGTCTTTTGCTGAATAAAATATGTTCTTACCATCGGCTGTTATAGAAATGGTGCCTTCGTTGCCCGCTGTATTAACCGGCTCGGGCAAACGCATACAAGGTCCGAATATTGAGTCGTTTACTTCGCTGCGGTAGAAGTCTTCGAAATAACGTTCGTTTTTACTCAACATGCGCGTGAAGTAAAAGTATTTGCCATCGAGAGTTAGTCCTGGCCAATATTCACCGCCAGCAGTGTTTACGTTTGGGCCTAAGTTTTGAGGCTTAAATTCAACGGGGTTGGCGTAAAGCGATTTGAGTATGTCTAAATTCTTAAGGGTTAGTTTTGATTCTTGTTCGTAATTGGCGCTGCGTCTTATCTTCGCATTTAAGTATATGATTAATGAAGTTTTAGCTTCATCAAATTGCATCAACATGCGTTGGCAGCGGCCTATTGAAAAATAAATACTTTTGTTGTCTGGTTCTAATAATTGAACTTTTTGAAACGACTTAAGGGCCATTTTGAAATCTTTAATGTCGTATTCAATTTGGCCTTTGTACTCCCACAATTTTGCATAGGTGCTATCTTTCTTCAGACCTTTCATGCAAATCTCTATGGCCTTTTGTTTGCTGCCGCCTGGTTTGATAGACTCCAGATAAGCCTCGTCCGCGTATTTGTCGACCGGATTTTCTTTTTCAGATTTTTTTTGAGCCACTGCGCAAGCGCAAAGGGTAAAACTGAGTAAAAGGAATTGTATTTTTCTTAACATGGTGAATTCAGTAGTATAAACTAAGAAGTGTCAAATTTATTGTAAATCAGGCAAAATCCCTGCCGTTCTTTTCCCCAATTCTATAACAGCGACATTGCTAATTTTGCCTTGATGGATATCAAAAGTTAGCATGGTGCGCATAATATGAAATCCATGTCTTCCTGCCGCACCAGGATTCATAAACAACATGTTGTTACTAGAGGTTGCATCACGCATCACACGCAATATGTGGCTGTGTCCGGCGATAAACAAATCGGCTTGCGTCTGACGAAGTTGTCCTGCAATGCCTGGACTGTATTTGCCAGGGTAACCACCAATGTGGGTCATGTAAACTTTAATGCCCTCGCATTCGAATTGATTAATAAGTGGATAGCGCTGCCGGATGTCTTGACCATCTATGTTCCCATATACCGAACGTATAGGTTTGCCAGTCTTCTCCATCATGTCGCTAAGTTCTGCATTTCCCCAATCGCCTGCATGCCATAGTTCATCGGCCGCATCGAAATATTTTAATATATCTTTTTCGACACAAGAGTGGGTATCGCTCAACAATAAAATCTTTTTCACTTGTGGCAAATTAATTCTTTCTTTGTGATATAAAAAAATCAAATGAGTATAATCATAATTATAGTTACCGTATTGGCATCAATGGCCGCTTTTCAGAACCATAGCTTTTTTGAAAAGGCCTTGTTTCGCCCCTATTTGATGAAGAAGAACAACGAGTGGTGGCGTTGGGTGAGCAACGGATTTATACATGCCGATTACACCCACCTAATTGTAAATATGTTGTCGTTTTATTTTTTTGCAGGCTATGTAGAAAATGAATTTAACCTCATCACAGGTAATGAATTAGGGATTTTATTTGTTGTTTTTTATATCAGCGCCTTGGTGATGAGTGGTATGTACGATTATTACCGACACCAAAACAATTATGCATACTCAGCGCTTGGTGCATCGGGTGCAGTTGCCGCGGTTATATTTGCTTACATTGTTTACAATCCATTTAGCAGCATTTATTTGTATTATGTCATCAAAATTCCCGCTTGGCTTTTTGGAATCTTGTACCTGTTTTACGAATACTATATGGGCAAAAAAAAGATGGACAATATTGGCCACAATGCGCACTTTTTCGGCGCCTTGTTTGGTTTTGTATTCCCAATTTTATTGCGTCCCCAAACGGGTTTAGATTTGATACAGAAGTTTACTAATTTATTGCACTGATTTGAATATAAATTGTAAATTTGAAAACAAAGCAAATTGATTTTAATGGGTTAATTATTCTGCACCATTAAATGGCCCAATTTGCTTGATTTTTAGTTAAAAAGAATGAACAAACAATTAATAGAAAAAATAGGAGAGGGCTTAAAGTCAAACATAGGCAGCTCGTTTTCTTTGGACGCTGATAAAGTAAACAGTTTGGTGGTAACAGGGCAAAATGGATTGACCGAATGCATCAAACAATTCGTGATGAAAAATGGAAGTAAAGAGATAGAAGAAATTTTATTGAAGCAGAAAACATTTGAAGGCTCAGGCTTTCAGACGGTGGTAAAAAATCAATTGAAAAACGACTTTGTAAGCAAAGGGCTTTTGGCGGCAGAACAATCGGAGGAAGTATCTGGTTATGCCTCAAGCTATTTGGTCGACGAAATTATAACGGCCTATCAAAGTTCATCAGAAAGCAAAGATTTGGATGGCATTTGCAACTTCTTGGGCATAGATAAAAACCTTTTAAAAATGATCAACTCGCCAATGGGCAAGATGTTCGGTAAGTTTTTTTAGGGAATACAATTTGCCACTAACCCCTAGACTCTACTCCGCCCGCTGAAGTGAAACGGAGGCGGGTACCCTAGACCCTTGTACTCCTTATTTCCTAATCACAAACGGAACCTTAAACTTTACAATGTCTTTGCCTTTTTCGATTTCCGAGCCAGCGATTTCTATATAGGTCTTGCCCGATTCTGGGAATAATCCGAGAGTGAAGCTAAATAATTTCATGCTGATATTGTCCAGTTCTTTTTTGTCTTTTGGCATGACTCTGTTTTTGTCGTCTGTGTATTGAAATTCATAACCGCGCCATGCAGTTTTGAAAACATTTTTTTCGGTCTTTACACAAATGGTGTCAAGTAAACTTAAGATATGGTCAAACATATAAACCTCTTTTTTACCAATGTCAATGCTCACAAAATTCAGGTATTCTAATTTACCAGAAGATTTAAACCGTATAATGCCTCCAACATTGCTAATTAAAAGTGGTTCGCTGCCCGAAGCTTCCGCTTCCATTGCTTCAACATTGTTCATAATACTTTGGTATTCTTTCCATTCGGTTTCACTCATGCCCAAATGCGCATCGTAAGGAGGCTCTTTGCCTGTTTTTTCAACAATTCGTTGCTGCTGCAAAAACCATTCTGGATCTGCTTTCATAGCAATCATAAATTTGTCTTGCAATTCCTTACCACGTGGAGACATTTTTATTTTATCCATTATATCCGCTTTAAACTCCCCGCTTGGTAAAAGTGCATTCAAATCAACCTGAAAATCGCGGGTGATGGATTTTTGTTTTGTGGCATCTTTCTTCTCGGGTAGGGAACAAGAGGCTATAAGGCAGAGTATGAACAGAGCGAGGAATTGTCTCATAAGAAAGGTGATTGGTTTTCAAAAGTAGGGATTTTTAGATGAAAAGGAAAGGGGCTAGGTCCCGATAGCTATCGGGATAGGGGATAGTTTAATTTTTCATCAATTGTATTTAGTTAATAGGAATGCAGAACTAGATAAAAAAATATTTTAGAACGAGTAAATTCCCATTCTGTCGAAATTATAAAAACCCTGTCTCCTATTCCCTAAACCCTAGACCCTTTTTTCCCTAATTTTGCCACAGTTATACCACTCAAATATCCCTATGAAAAATACTGCATTAATTACCGGCGCATCTAACGGAATCGGTCTTGAATTGGCGAGAGTTCACGCTTCTAAAGGAGGTGATTTGATTATTGTTGCCCGTAGCAAGGACAAACTCGATGCCTTGAAATCTGAAATTGAAGTCCAATACAAAGTTGAAGTTATTTGTATTGAAAAAGATTTGTCATTGCCCAATGCCGCACAAGATATTTACAACGAAACAAAGAATATTCAAGTTGATTATTTGATTAATAATGCTGGTTTCGGCGACCACGGTTTTTTTACCGATACCAATTGGAACAAGGAACACCAGATGATCGAATTGAACATCACTGCCCTTACCCAATTCACCAAATTGTATTTGCAAGACATGGTAAAAAGAGGCAGCGGTAGAATAATGAATGTGGCGTCAACTGCTTCATTCCAGCCTGGTCCAACAATGGCAGTGTACTGCGCAACCAAGGCCTATGTTTTGAGTTTTTCAGAGGCAGTTAACAACGAGGTCAGCGACAAAGGTGTTACCATTACTGCCCTTTGCCCTGGCGCGACACAAAGCGGATTTGATGTTGCTGCTTCTATGGAAAACAGCAATTTATTTAAAAACAAAAATCTTCCAACATCTAAAGATGTGGCAGTGTACGGTTACGCAAGCATGATCAAAGGCAAAGCAGTAGCCATCCATAAATTGTCGAACTACATCATGGCCAACTCAGGAAGGTTTGTTCCACGTAGCTGGGTGGTGAAGATCGCGAGGATGATAATGGGATAAGAATCTGCTAGGGTTTAGGGGATCCACCTACGTTTTCACTTCGGCGGACAAAGTAGGGATTAGGGTATAGTTTTTATTGAGTAAACTTGAACTTTTCGAAATAAAATAGTCGAACTTAAAAATTAATCAGAAGACTATGATTCGGATTTTTGATATAAAATAAAAATTATCATGTTATTAGATTAAATACTTTTATAAGGAAGTATTAGGAATATACTAGACCCT
>CAMDAF010000040.1 GCA_945888525.1 Chitinophaga pinensis | reverse complement strand
ACATAACGGCTGTTGCAATCTACAGTTAATGCCAATGATTTGTTGCTGCCTCTTACCTTAACAACTGCAGCATCACTTGCTTTGTTGGTGCTTTGGTTAACGGTGCCAACCATGCTGTCGTATTGGGTAAACACCCAGTTTTTAGACGCGATATTTGGTTCACACAATAAAAATTCAGCCACTGCTTTTAAATCGCTCGGCTGCTCAATGGCATCGAATTTATAGGCTTTTATTTTTTCGAAATACGTAGGTACGGTCCACTCGCGTTTGTAAATCGGGGCGCCTCCGCCAAGCACCAAACTTTCTGCAGGAATATCAGCTTCCAATTCGCCATTCATGTAGTATTGAACGCGGTCTCCTTCTGTTACTTCACCAATTTGAGCATAGGTTAATTCCCATTTTTTGAAAATGGCTTCGGCTTCTTTTTCAGTGCCTTTTTTCAAAATCACCAACATGCGTTCTTGACTTTCTGAAAGAAGGATTTCCCAACCTTTCATGTTTTCTTGACGCATTGGCACTTTGTCCAAATGCACTTTCATGCCGGTTTTGCTTTTTGCAGCCATTTCACTGGTGCTGCAAGTAATACCTGCTGCTCCCATGTCTTGCATACCGATGATAGAACCTGTTTCAATTAATTCCATGCTGGCTTCAAGAATAAGTTTTTCCCAGAAAGGGTCACCCACTTGAACACTTGGAAGATCGTTTACACTGTCTTCAGAAATGTCTTTGCTCGCAAATGCAGCGCCGTGGATACCGTCTTTACCAGTAGCAGCGCCGAAGATGTAAACTGGGTTGCCAACACCTTCTGAAATTGCCGAGATGGTGGTTCCTACTTTAGCGATACCAACACTCATGGCATTCACTAAGATATTGGTTTCGTAACAATCGTCGAAGTATACTTCACCACCAACGGTAGGAATACCAAAGGCATTTCCGTAATCTCCAATACCTTTGGTTACACCTTTAACCAACCATTTGGTTCTGGGGGTGTCTATGTTTCCAAAACGCAATGAGTTTAATTGGGCAATTGGTCTAGCACCCATTGAGAAAATATCGCGGTTAATTCCACCAACGCCAGTAGCAGCACCTTGGTAGGGTTCAATTGCAGATGGGTGGTTGTGTGATTCAATTTTGAAGCAACAAGCCAAGCCGTCGCCAATATCTACAAGTCCTGCATTTTCTTCACCTGCTTTTGCCAACATAGCAGGACCCTCTTTAGGCAAGGTTTTTAACCAAGTGATAGAGTTTTTGTATGAACAGTGTTCGCTCCACATCACTGAGTAAATGCTCAATTCGGTGAAATTAGGGGTGCGGCCGAGTATCGATTTGATTTTGTCAAATTCTTCAGGCAAAAGGCCAAGTTGTTGGGCTTGTTCCAGGGTTGCTTCCATTTGCTGCAAAAATAGGCATTTCAAATAGCTAAAAGAAGTTGAAGTTTCAACAATTTTTAAGCAAGGATTTGGCTATTCTTTGGCAATAAACGAGAGCTCCACTTTGACTTTAATCAACCCACAAGACCAAGCCTTTAAGGTATTCACCTTCCGGATGGTAAATGTTTACTGGGTGGTCGGCACCTTGACTCAAACGGTGCATGATGCGGATGTTACGTCCACTCTCTATGGCAGCTGAAAATATGGTTTGGTTAAACGTATGGCTGTCTACTACCTGCGAGCAGCTAAAGGTAAACAACAAACCACCTTTTTTAACTTTCTTAAGACCTTCAATATTTAAGCGTTTGTATCCCATGAGGGCATTGTGTCTAGCGCCAATGTTTTTTGCAAATGCGGGTGGGTCAAGCACCACAATGTCGTATTCTCTTTCGTCTTTTTTAAAGAAGTTAAACGTGTCTTCCGCATGGCTTTCATAATTGCTTGCAGTTTCGTTGTTTACAGCCATATTGCGGTTCAACATGTCAATGGCATTTTTTGAAACGTCAATGGAAACAACTTCTTTGGCACCAGCTTGCATGGCATAAACGCTAAACCCGCCTGTGTATGAAAAAGTGTTTAATACGCTCTTATCTTTTGCATAATGCCCCAACAATTGACGGTTGTCTCTTTGGTCGAGGAAAAAGCCTGTCTTTTGGCCTGTTTGCCAATCGACCATAAATCGGTGCCCGTTTTCCAATACAATGTCTTCGTTTTGCTCACCGTATAAAAATCCGTTTTCAGCACCTTCTACTGCACCATGTAAAGTCTCTGAGCTTTTGTTAAATATGGCTTTAATAAGAGGGCCCATTTGCGATTTTATCGCTTCTGCTATGGATTCAATGTGCTGAAATATGCCGCTGCTGTGGCATTGGATTACCGCTGTGCTTGCGTATACATCGATAATTAGTCCTGGAATTCCATCGCCTTCGCCGTGCATCAATCGGAAGCAATTGGTGTCTTTATTGTTCGCAATGCCAAGTTTTAAGCGTAGTTCATAGCTTTCGGAAATTTTATTCTCCCAAAAAACTTGGTCAATAACATCTTCATTGAAAGATAAAATTCTAACCGCAATGCTGCCATGTTGAACATAACCTGTTGCCAAATAGCTTCCATTGATATCGCATACATTCACCACAGTTCCCTCTGGTGTTTTTTTAATCTCTTGCATCAATGCGCCGCTGAACACCCAAGGATGTCTTCTTTGCAATGATTTTTCTTTGCCCGGTTTTAATTTGAGAATTGGATACGTATTCATTTCACTGCAAAAGTCCGACTTTTATCAGTTTTAAAACTGCTTTTTTTTGTTTATTTTTGTTTATTGATAAATTCATGTTCAGATTCGCCACGATATTGTTTTTTCTGTGTCTTAGTTTTAAAAGCTTTTCGCAGCCCATTCAAGAGAGTATGGCTAAGTCTGAATTATACCGCTACAATGTTTTAAATCAGTTTGCTCAAAAACGAACTGTAGATGAAAATATTGATCTTGTCTATGCAAAACTTGCACTTGAGCCTAACATGAATACTGGAGCTATTGTTTCTGCATCTGTTAGATTTACCTTTAAAGTTTTGACCAACTTGAATGCTTTGTCATTTGATTTGCGCAAAGAATTGAGTGTTGACAGTGTTGTTTACCATGGTATAAAAATTGGATTTCTTCACGGCACCAACCATATTTTAAATATCAGTTTACCCAATGCCTTGACTCAGAATGCGCTCGACTCTATTCGCATCTATTACCACGGAACACCCAACATGGGTTCGCGCGCCTATTCACGTTCAGTAAATGCCTCTGGAGTGAATATTTCAACCCTTTCACAACCCTATGGCGCACCTTATTGGTGGCCTTGCCGCGACAATTTAAAAGATAAAATTGATTCTTTGGATGTGCTACTTACGGTTGATACACCTTATGTTGCTGTTTCCAACGGGGTTTTGCATAATATATTAATTGAAGGAAGCAAGCGGACTTATGTATTTAAACACCGCTACCCAATTGCCAATTATTTGGTGGCTGTATCTTTTTCGAAATACAATACCTACACACAAAAAGCTTTTTTAAGCTCAACCCAAAAAGATTTGGATATCGTAAATTATGTATTTCCGCATAACAAACTGAATGAAGTTAAGGTTCAAACATTCGAAACCATAAAGATGATGCACTTATTTGACAGTCTTTTTGGTACCTATCCATTTCACAAAGAGCAATACGGCCACGCCCAATTTTCATGGGGAGGCGGCATGGAGCATCAAACCATGAGTTTTATGGTGAATTTTAATTACGACCTCATTGCCCACGAGTTGGCACATCAATGGTTTGGCGATAAAATTACCTGCGGTACTTGGAAGGATATATGGTTGAATGAAAGTTTTGCTACCTATGGAAATTTGCTTTGTTATGATTTTTTAGGAACAAAAAAGCAATGGATGGATGTGCTAAAGAAAACCCAAGAAGAGGTCATGTCTTTGCCTTATGGCTCTGTTTATGCCAAAGACACAACAGATGTAAACAAACTATTTGATTACCGCACCACCTATCAAAAGGGGGCAATGGTCTTGCATCAATTAAGATGGTTGATCGGTGACTCCGCTTTTTTTCAGGCGATTCGCTTGTACTTGACGGACCAGAATTTGGCTTATAATTTCGCCAAACAAAAATCCTTGCAAACCTACTTTGAAACCACAAGCAAACAAAATTTAAACGATTATTTTAAAGACTGGATATACGGACAAGGCTATCCGAATTACCAAATTGAATGGCAGCAAAAAGGCAATCAATTTGAAATTGACATTAAGCAAACTTCAAGTTTTTCTCTGAATGACACCTTCAATGTTCCTTTGCCAATATTACTAAAGGGGAGTAACCGAGACACTTTTTTACGCATTGACATTAAGTCTTTAAATCAGGTCAATAAAATTTCATTAGACTTCAAAGTGAAAGAATTGGTTTTTGATCCGCAGCATTGGCTACTTGCAAAGACACAAATTCTATTTCCAAAAGACAACAACGACTTAATCTCAATTTATCCCAATCCATTTAATGGCTCAATTTATATCAGTGCCCGAGAAATTCAAATCAGCTATTTCGAAATCACCGATTTGACCGGTCGACAAATATTACAAATGAATTACCCGAATCCCATCGAAGAAGGAGGTATTTTGAGGATAGACTTAAGTGCTTTTGCCGATGGGATTTACAATTTAAAATTCGGAAACTCAGAAAGCAGCCTACACCAAAAAATAATCAAACTCTCTAATTAATAAGGATATGAAAAATAAAATAATTTTAAGCGCTTTGGCCATATTCGCGCTGGTATCTTGCGACCCTCACGTTGAGCCACCCGTTGATCAGCCTAGCAATACCCAAGCCATCACCTTGAAGTTTCAGACTATGTATGATACAGCAGCTTTAAGCACCTCGCGTTCTTATATTACTGCTGCAGGAGATACCATTCAATATGCCAAATTGAAATACCTTTTATCTAATTTTACTTTGGAAAAAACGGACGGAACATTGCTTCCTCTTCCTAATATTTATGCGTATTTAAGTTTAACGGATGGCAGAGACAGTGTGGTGATAAAAAATGTACCTAAGGGTTCTTACAAATCATTTAGGTTTCAACTTGGATTAGATTCAGCAATCAACCATTCAGATCCTACACAGTGGGGACTCGACCATCCTATGAGTCCTTCGCTTAACGAAATGCACTGGGGTTGGGCTGGTGGTTATATCTTTAATGTTATAGAAGGTTATTATTTAAACAAGGGCGCCAATGCTGGATTTTCATTCCACATAGCACTGGAGCGCAATTCAAGGGTTTTCTCGTTTGTTCAAAATTATGATATTGATAAAGACAAGCGCTTTGTATTTAACGTTTATGCAAATAAATATTTTAGCAATGCAATTAATTTTAGCTTGAAAACGGATGGACCATTTTCGCATTCTGGCGACGTTGATCCGGTAATGGATAAATTCATACAAAACCTGAACGGAATTTTCGAACTTAAAAGCATAAAGTAATGAAATTTAAGATTTTAATCATCCTTTTTTGCTCAGCAATACTTCTTATAAAGAGTTGTAAAAAAGACCAAGAAATTTTATTGTCTGATACACAAACAACACCCTATGTGCTCAGCACCAAGGCGGGTATGCCACCCTTTGCCTTGCCAGCCGATAATCCTTTGACAAACGAAGGCGTATTGTTGGGGCGCATGTTGTTTTACGACCCAATAGTGTCTTTGGACAGCAGCATTTCATGTGCTTCTTGTCACCGTCAAGACTTAGCTTTTTCCGATGGGTTAAAAGTAGGCAAGGGCATACGCGGGCAGATTTTAGGCCGTAACTCCATGCCTTTGTATAATTTGATGTGGCAAAAGAAGTTCTTCTGGGATGGCCGCGCTAAAACCTTGAGAGAGCAAGTTTTGATACCTATTCAAGCGCACAATGAAATGGATATGAATCTATATGATTTGGCCGTAAAATTAGGCAAGAGTAAACGCTATCAATCGGCTTTTCAAAATGCATTTCCAAACCAAGCAATGAGCCCTGAATATGTGAGCAAAGCACTTGAACAATTTCTCGTTACGCTGATCTCTTTCAATGCACCAATTGACCAATTGCACAATAGAACCGATACCTTAGCTGTTATTAGCGCTTCGGCCTTAAGGGGTTTGCAAATGTTTATGAAACCAATTGAGAATGGCGGAGCCGATTGTTTCCATTGTCACAGCAACAACCCTTTCTTTGGCAACAACAGTGTGAGTGGCTCTATGGTCAATAACGGATTGGATTTTCAATTTACGGACAATGGCTTTGGCAATGCAACAGGAAATAGTTTGGACAATGGTAAATTCAAAATCCCTTCATTGCGAAATGTTGCTGTAAGTGCGCCATACATGCACGATGGTCGTTTTGATAATTTGGACGAAGTAATGGATTTTTATTCAAGTGGAATCAAATTGAATTCACCTAATTTAGACATCAATATCCTTTCGCATGGCAAGCAATTGAATTTAACCCAACAGCAAAAAGACGACATTGTTGAGTTTATGAAAACCTTGACAGATCAATCGTTTTTAACGAATCCAGCCTTTAAAACACCCTTTTAAGGGTTTGGTTTTTGACCAATGGTAAAATAGAATGGCCAAGCTTATTGCATATAAAATTGACATAAACTTTGGCTGAAACATGAGTGTGTTGTAGTTCTCTAGTTTCAGTATTTTACAAATAGACTCTAAACTTAAGGCATAGGCTAAACTTAATATTATCCATTGGCCCCAGGCTCCATATAAAAAGGCTAATCCAGTAGAAAAGATTAGCGCAGTATGCACATAACGCTCGTGCATTTGGGTGTTGAAATAAAAGAACAAAAGCGATAAAAGTGAGGCGCTAAGAAAAATTGTTTTTAATTCAGTTCGCGCTTGTTCTAATCCAATGAGGCGTTTGATGCTTTGTGTAAATAAGGGCAATAAGACAATTGCTGAGCAGCCAAGAAACAATGTTAGCCCAATTTGCTTGTGGGTAAAACCAAAGATAAAAGTATTTGAGTCTTTAACAAACATCAGACTGCCATTATAAAAAAGACACCAAAAATTATAGGCATTCATGCTGATAGAAGGGTAATAGTCCATAGACCCTTTGGCAGTTTCCCATACGTTCCAAACATTGCCAGCCAAAATAAAAGGCAATAAAATGAGGCATTGTAAAGTGATTAAAATAAGAATGGCTTGTATAGATCGACGTAAATTTAAAGATTCTGTCAATAATGCCAACAAAATGGGTAAGAAAATGATGCCCTGTAGTTTGAAATTGATAGCCATCAAAAACAAGCACAAAGCCAGTATTGGTTTTTGTTTGTAGGCTGAAAAAAGAGAGCTAAAAACAAAGAAACTTAAAATACCATCCACTTGGTTCCAAACAAAAGAATTGTAAATAAAGCCGATATTCAATAGACCGAGTAAGAAATATTTCCAAGATTTTTTTTCTGGTTCTATGAGACGAGTTAAAACAAAAATGGAAACAACATCAAATAATAGGCTGACTGATTTTAAACAATAAGTCATCTCAAACAATGCCGCCTTAGGAACTAGAATGGAATAAATTTTCAAAACGTATAAATAAAGCGGCAGATAATTGATTACACTGTTCGAATTATAAGCAGCCGCTAACCCTTTGGATTGTATCGTTTCAGCCCATAATCCCCAACAATAATTGTCCCATTCGTGTCCATTTTTTGGGCTAAGTACAACGAGAGTTAGATAGGAAATAGCCGCTATTAAAGGGAGGTAGTACTTATTTTTTGCCATTGATTTTGACTTTCCAAGCATTTTCTCTTGCAATTAATACGGTGTAATTGTATAGAAGTGGAATGCTGTCTTTAAAACGGTTTCCATAAAATACGATGTCATTGGTGTCCAATTGCTGCAAATTGCCCCTATTGATTTTTGGGTTGCATTGAGCATAGAAATAGAACTCTGCATCATAAGGCGCGGCAATGTATTGTGTTTGGGTTTGCCCTTTATAATTTCTTAATAAATCGCTTAATTCGTAGTGGGTTTGGTCGAGCAAAAGTCCTTTTCGTTTGGTGATGAATTCAAATTTATCAACAACAGCGAATGCCAATAAAGCACAGGTCATTAGAGTGAATACGGTTTGAAAAATATTGTTTTTAAATCTTTCAAATAAATAATAAAGACCAAGCACCAATACAATACTAGCCAGAGGCAGCAAAGGCATATCATACCATTCTATCCTCGTTTTGGCAATGCTAATGATAATAAGATAGGCAATAAAAAAGATGCTGTAGTAGCGCCATGTTTTGCTTTTTCCAATCAATCCAAAGACAAGGGCTATAGGTAGCAAGTATATAAAATAATTAAATCTAAAGTCGATTAAGTTGACCAAATAGTAATACCATTCGCCGCTATGCCCTTCAATTGGTTTGGCAAAACGACCGATAAAATCATTTGCTAAAATAATGTTTATATAGCCGGGGGCTTCTAGTTCTCTATAACTGACAAAGGCAATAAAAGGAATACTGGCCGCGGCAATTGCTAAAATGGTTTTTAACAGGCTTCTTTTAGATGCTGTTATGCTGCAAGTGAGAATAAAGATAGGAGCGGCTATAAATGCAGCGGCGCTTTTGCATAAAACAGCAAGGCTAAAAAAGAAGATAAAATTGTAAAGGGCAGGCTTGTGTTTATTGACAATAAAATCTTGATGGTAATAGAAACTCATCAGAAGAAGTGCCGCTAATAGGGCATCGAAATCGCCGGTCAAGCTGCCATGCAATTGGATAAAACCACCGGTGCTTGCCAATATTAATATTGACAGCGCGGCAAGGTTTAAATTGTCTGTGCGTTTATGGATTATCCATCCACAAAAAAGTATACAAAAGAAACCTGCCAGGGCAGAAGGAAATCGGATAGCCATTTCGTTCATGCCAAAAACAGATGCAGATAAGACCTGCAGCCAAATCATTAATGGCGGCTTGGTGTTGTAGCAATCTGGTTTGTATTCGTAAGTAGTGGTTAAAAAGTTGCCAGAGTGGAACATTTCTGCGGCGTTGACAGCCAAGCGTGATTCGTCCCATTGAATTATGGGCAGTTCATTAAGATGGTAAAATTGCAAAATAAGCACATACACCAGGCATAAACTTAAGAAAGTGTATTGGGTGTATTTGTGCTTAAAAAATGCGTGTATCATTTTAATTCATGCTGCTGAAGCCTTCTTCTTCAGCGGCTTTTAAATCAATGATTTGTTCTAGGGCATCTGGAATTACATCGCTGCAAATAACAATGAAGGCATCCTTTTCTGCATTCTTAATGGTAAAGTCAATGGCCTCTTTTTCGAGTGGAATAATGGTAATTTTTTTGTTTGGATCTATGTTTTTAATTCCTGTTACCATCAAGTTTATGATGTAATCTTCCGAGCGCCCACGTAGATTCCGGTCCTGACGAATAATCACCTCATCAAATATTTTAGCCGCTTCTTCCCCTAATGAAATGGTGTCTTCGTCTCGTCTATCGCCAACCCCAGCTATGATTCCAATCTTCTTGCTGGCCTCTGTCTTGGCTAAGAACTTACCCAATGCCATTAATCCCGCAGTGTTGTGGGCATAATCAACCATAACGGAGAAGTTTTTGAAGTTAAACAAGTTCATTCTTCCAGGTGTTTGAGCTGGAGAAGGAATAAAGGTTTGCAAGGATGCACGAATATCTTCAATTTTGAAGTTTCTTATAAAGGACGCCAAAATTACAGGTAATGCGTTGGCGATGTTAAATTCCGCTCTACCACCGAAGGTCATCGGAACTTTGCTCACTTTTTCAACGCGAATTTTCCAAGTACCTTTCATTATGGTAAGATAACCATTTTCATAAACTGCGGCTAGGCCACCCGCTGCGCAATGGTCTACAATTCGTTGGTTGGTTTCGTCCATACTAAACAAACCTAATTTGCACGAAATATTGTCTTTCATTTTGTAAACCAAGTCATCGTCTGCATTTAGTATTGCATACCCTTCACGGAAAACGGATTCGGCCACCACCGATTTAACTCTTGCTAGCTGTTCAAGGGTATCAATTCCTTGCAGCCCCAAATGGTCTGCAGCAATATTGGTTATAATGGCAATGTCGCAATTGTGAAAACCAAGTCCGGCTCTTAAAATTCCGCCACGCGCACATTCCAATACAGCAAAATCCACCGTTGGATCTTTCAACACAAATTCAGCGGAAATAGGGCCGGTGCAATCGCCTTTCATCATCATTTCATTTTGGATATAAACACCATCTGTAGTAGTAAATCCAACTTTATAACCTTGTTGTTTGCACAAATGTGCCATTAGACGTGTTGTGGTTGTTTTGCCATTAGTGCCTGAAACAGCAATAATTGGAATGCGGGCAGACGTTCCTGGCGGATAAAGCATATCGATTACAGGTTCTGCAACATTTCGGGCGATACCTTCGGTCGGTTCAAGGTGCATTCTAAAACCAGGTGCTGCATTTACTTCCAAAATGGCGCCACCGTTTTCGGTAATGGGGATGCTTAGATCTGGGGCCATGATATCGATGCCACAGATGTCAAGACCAATAATCCGCGCAATACGTTCGCACATAAACACATTGCTTGGGTGAACATAATCGGTAATGTCTTCAGCGGTTCCGCCAGTGCTGATATTGGCGGTAGGTTTTAACAAAAGTTCGTAGTCGTTTACCAAAACAGTATCTAAGGTAAAGCCTTTGTCGTCTAATATTTGCTGGGTGAATTTATCGACTTTTATTGAGGTTAGAACTTTCTCGTGTCCATAGCCTCGGCGAGGATCTGAATTCACAATGTCAATTAATTCTTGGATACTGTGTTTGCCATCTCCAGTTACAGAGGCTGGGGTGCGCTTCGCTGCGGCAACAAACTTATAATTGATTACCAAGATACGGTGGTCGTAACCTGTGATAAATTTCTCGACGATTACTGACCTTGAATACACTTTAGCAGATTCGTAACCCATAAGAAGTTCATCCCAATTTTTCAGGTCAGTTGTAGCACCTTTTCCGTGGTTGCCATTAATTGGCTTGGTTACCAGAGGATAGCCAATGCGGTTTGCGGCGGCTTCTAATTCATCTAGATTTACGCAAATACGGCCTTTAGGAACAGGGATTTGTGCCGATTCTAAAAGCAGTTTGGTGTCTTCTTTGTCGCAGGCAATTTCAACGGCAATGCTGCTGGTTGAACTTGCCACAGTAGCTTGTATTCTTTTTTGATTGATGCCATAGCCCAATTGGACCAAGGAGCGACCATTTAAACGGATAAAAGGAATATTTCTTTTTATGGCTTCCTCTACAATGCTTCCAGTACTAGGACCTAAACGTTCCTGTTCTCTAATTTCACGTAGCCTTTGAATGTCGTCTTCAACATGGTAAGGTCTGCCCTCAATGAGTGCTTCAGCAATGGCCACAGATGCTTTTGCCGCAAATACCCCTGCTTTCGCTTCCCAGTAATTGAAAACAACATTGTATACACCTTTTGTAGAGGTTTGCCTGGTCCTACCAAACCCACAGTTCATGCCGGCAAGTGTCTGTATTTCTAAGGCAATGTGTTCAATGACATGTCCCATCCAAGTGCCTTCTTCTACTCTTTGGAAAAATCCGCCAGGAACACCAGGGCTGCAGCGGTGGGATTGCATGCTTGGGAACAGTGTTTTTAAACGTTCTAAAAAACCATCGATGGTATTGCTTGGACGTTCTTCCATGTCTTCCAAATCAAGGCGCATTACAACTAATTTATGTCTTCTAATGCTCCAATAATTTGGGCCATTCATCGGCTTAATATCAATAATCTTCATAGTGGTTTAATAAATTGAGTTTATTGTCTGCAATAAAGTATAGAAAACCCATATAAACAAGTTTTCGAACGTCATTAAAAAAATACAAAAGATAAACCCAGAGTTGCTTACAATTTCACCCGCTTTATTTCAATGTTTTCTATTTTTAAATCTGTGCAAGCTTTGCTGTTTACAGACTCTAAACTAATGTTTAACAATGGATTCTTTATTGATTTGCTGACGTGGAATTGGTAAATAAACGCTTGCTCATGTTGGGCTAAAGTTATTTTTCGCCTGAGCAATAAATTGAGTAATTCAATATATTCACCACCATCATTGATTAGTATTCTTAAATACGAATCATTGATTCCATCATGCATAGAGCCTTTAATCTTTAAATTAAACAATAAACTAGAATCTTTTGAATCAAGTTCAGGTAATTTAACTTGAAATTGATCAATGTTTTTTTCACTGTTAATGCTGAGTTGTTCCTGGATTGCAATTGTTTGAAAGACTCTGTGCTGATCGTATCGACTGAAATCCCAAAATGGGGAACTTGCATATTTGTAGGCTTCGTGGGTTTTCATAAAAACCATTTGAAAACGTTCCTTATCCATCTCACACCAATTGATGATGTTTTCAAAAAATTGATGATGAACAATCAAATTGTATTTAATTCCTATTGAGGTAAAAAGCAACAAAATAATCTTTGACCATTTTGATTGTATAAATGAATTTGTAGCATAAGCAAAAACAATAAACAAGGGTCCATAAAATTCTGTAATCGGGCGGCACCCAACGGTGCATCCGTAATGCAAATAATACCATGAAGACAATAAGTATAGAAGGCTAAAACTGCAAACAAACATCCAAATGGCTTGTCTAAATTGTTTTTTAATTAAAAATAAAATAAGGCTTAGAACCATCGCAATGAAAGGTACTGGTGTGTAAATGGCCCAACCGCAATTAAAACCAAATACCAATTCGAACAATTGAGGGTGGGCTAGATTTAAACTTTCATTGCCATAAGGATAAACATACCATAAGCCCGTTTGCCAATACCAAATTAAGGATTGCAAAGAAAGAACTAAACATGCTGAAAAGATTGAAATTAAAGTTAATTTTAAAGATGGTTTTTGGAACAATTCTGTTAACGGTTTTATTCCAAAAATAATAGGTATAAATAAAATAGCAATTCCATTAAGTGGTCTGATGATAACAATTAAACCAAAGAATAACCCGCACATTACAGCGGATTGAAAGTTTAGTTTGTGCTTGAAAATGTAAGCCGCCCGAATAAAAAACACAAGCGCAAAGAATGAATATACATGGCTGTAGGCAATATCGTAAGTTGCATAGGCAAGAAGGTTGCTGCCAAATAGAGTAAGGCTAACTGCCGAGGCTGCGAGTAGGGGGTGTACTTTTAATCTTTTTAACAAATCTATCATTCCCCAAATACCTAAGAGAAGATAGAAAGCTGCTGAAATTAGTATTGCAAAATGATTGCTTTTTTGAAATCCTGTTTCACTCTTTTTGTTCTCAAATAAAATAGAATTCATCAAATAAAAAGGCGTCTGTAAAACTGCAACACCCGCGTAGTATTTGCAAACTTTATTGCCGTTTACTGCTGTGTTGATTACAGGAGGCACATAGCTTTTATACACCTCTGATTTTCTTAAGACTGTGTCTATGAATTCAAAATTGTGATCGTGGTACTGAAAAAAGGCAGGTAGAATGATGTAATAACCGAATGCATCTTCGTTAATTACCTTGTCGAATCGATTGTAATTCTTTCCTACTTCATAAACTTGGAAACAATAAGCAACTGAAAGAATTGCAAAAAATAAACTTAGAAAATATTGCTTAAAGAAAGCGGCTAATTTCATTTAAAATGAACTACAAAATCAAGAGCATTTCTCGGAAGACTATTTTGCCTTCTGAATCGCGCAAAACTATAAAATAAACGGCTGCTGCTATACCTGATGTTTCGATGCTGTGAATCTTATTGGCCAACAAAGAGCGTTTATATATTGTTTTTCCTGTTGCATCAATTATTGAAGTTGCAAAATATTCATTGTTTTTACCAGGAATTTGAACGTTGATATTGTCACCTGCTTTAACAGGATTAGGATATACTTTAAAACCAATAAGTGGAGCGGCAGGTTCTGCAATGGTGTCGTATTTTACAATTCTATA
>CAMDAF010000039.1 GCA_945888525.1 Chitinophaga pinensis | reverse complement strand
CGATTATTAATATCTTAACTTGATTACTTTTATACCGCGGAATACAATTATTCACCTAAAAATTATTTTCAACTAATCAATCCTAAAAAAATGTAAAGTTCAAGCTTCCTCAATAAAAACTATCCCCTATACCCTAGTCCCTATACCCTAGTCCCTATACCCTTTCCTAAAAACTATACCCTAGTCCCTATCCCCTAACCCCTAAAACAATGCGAAGAAGATTTCCTTTCAAAACCCTACCTTCGCAACGATGTCTTTCAATAAAGAAGCTTCCATACGGTATAAAATCATTGATTCGTGTTTACGCAATCAACGCAAACCGTTTCCTAGTATGGATGAATTAATGGATGCTTGCACCGATCAGTTGGGAAAGGAATTTTCTACTAGCACCATTCAAAAAGACATTAAGGCCATGAAAGAAGATGAGGCCTTGGGATTTTTAGCCCCTATTAAATTCAGTAAAAGCCACAATGGTTATTACTACGAAGACAAGGAGTATAGCATCAGTAGAATACCCTTGAGTGAAAGCGATATCGAGTCGTTACTGGCAGCTACCGATTTATTAAGTACCTTTAGTGGCGACCGTGTGAGCTCGCACTTCGAAACGGCAGTAGACAAAATATTAAAATCTGTACAAGAAAAGTACGAAAGGGCTCCAGGTAAACGCAGCATAATACAATTAGAAAATCCGCCAAAGCAAAGAGGATACGAGCACTTCGATTTGTTTTTCAGAGCCGCTAAAGAACGCAAACCAGTAGCGTTTGCTCATTTCTCTTACACCAAGCGAAAATTTAGCAATGTCATTTTGAATGTATACTTATTGAAAGAGTTTCAAAACCGCTGGTATATTATTGGATTTTCCGAATCGCACCAATCGATACGCACATTTGGCATCGATAGAATACTTGATCCCATCATTTTAAAAGCTGCTTTTTACATGGATCCAAAATTTGATCCTATACTTCAATTTCAAGACATTTTTGGCGTATTTCCATTAAGAGAAAAAACGGAAAAGATTGTATTTAAAGTTAATGCGATGTTGGGCAATTATATGCTCTCGCAGCCACTCCACGAAAGTCAAAAAATTATTGAGTACGGCAAGTATGGTGATTTGCGTTTACAGATAGAACTTATTCCATCTCAAGAATTAATTGACCGGTTTTGCATGTGGAGCAGTCAATTAACAGTTGAAAAACCTGTATGGATAAAAACAAAGGTTGAAAATTTACAGAAAGGAGTAAAACGTGAAGAATAAACGCATTTTATATCCCATTAAAAGTAAGCGCGCAGAGCTAGAAAATCTTCAATTGTTAAGGGTGGAAATTAATAGCCAATTTACAAAAATTGACTTTGGATATACAAGTACCGATTACTATGAAAGAGGTGGATGGGTGCACATCAATAAAAAAACATTTGTATTTGTTGACGGACTTCAAAAACAATACGCTCTACTAAAGGCTGAACACATTCCATTTGCGCCCAATCAACTGAGCTTCAAAACCAGCAACGATTGGTTGTATTTTAGCCTGTATTTTGAAGCCATTCCCTTCAATGCGAAATCTATTGATGTGCTTGAAAATGCAGAGAACAAAAACAGCTTCAACTTCTATAAGATACCATTGGAAGATGGGCTTGAGATTTTGTAATCAACCCGTTCCAAATTACTATTCTTAACGGTTATTCAGAGGGTTCTTACACGCATAAATAAAAATACATCCAGAAAACTGGATTAAAAATCCAATTTGTAATAAAACAATGGCAAGAAACCTAATTGATATTCTTGCTTGTAGTATGGCGATTCATTGGTGTATGAATAGTTCAATATATTTTTTCGATTGGTAACATTCACAAAATCCAATGCAAATTCATGGGTGACATGTTTTGCATTTATTTTATAAGACAAGCGCAAATCCAAACGCACATAATTGCTGCCGAATTTTAAAGTGTTTTTCTTGGCGTCTTCTTCGATGTATTCCCTTTGTCGTCTGCTGGCTGCTGAATCCATAGGCGAATACCTTCTTGCCCCAGCAGTGGTAAATTTACCGCCAAAATTTAAGATGCTCTTCTGCCCCACTTTCCACTCTTTTGCAAACAAAGCATTCATAGCATAGCTGGTGTTAAAATCAGAATTTCTTAATACATTGTCACTGCCTTTGTATTTAGCATCAAACAAGCTTAAAGTTGCCATGTAAAAATAGCCTTTGGTGAACGATTTTTCGAATGTAAACTCAACACCGTAATTGTATCCAGTTCCTGTGTTTTGCAAAGTATCCGGGAAGAATCGACTGAATCCGCTGCCTGTATTAGCCAAACTGAAAGCACTCTTTTTCAATTCTGCGGGAATGTTAGATAGCGATTGGTAATAAGTCTCCGCTTTAAAACGTTTGTCTTTTCCAATGGCCAAATCGTAGCCCAATACATAGTGAATGCTATTGGTTAATCCCATACCCAAATTATGCGGTTTGGTGTTACCTGGTAAAATATAGAAATAAGTGTACGCAGGTTGCATTTGACTGTGGACGCCGAATCCAAAATTAAGCGATTGTTTGCCGTTTAATTGGTAACGTAAACCCAAACGTGGTTGTACATATTGTGCACTGCTGCTGCTGGTGTTTGATGCTTTATCAGAAACCATAAAATACTGCCCAGTCAATCCACCCGAAACCGTTAGTTTTTTTGTTGCCAACCATTTCACTTGCACATAAGGCATCACATTCAATCCTATACCGTCTGAATTCCATCGGGTATACCATTTCCAATAACGTGCAGTATCTTGAGCATCAAAATTGCGGGCTGAATCGCGGAAACGAAAATCATATTGTGTTATGTTAACGCCATAACGCAAGGTGGTTCGGCTATTAATTTTATTGTTTACAAACAGATTCACGCCCGTGGTGTTGGTTCTAAAATTATAAAATAAATTTCTAACCAATGAGTCTAGGGCAAAGGTGTAAATTGTTTTTCCATTGACAACACTGGTATCGGTATTATGCCTAAAAACCAATTGGTGCACTGCATCCACACTTTGATGGCTTTTTGCCACAGTAGCTTTCAAATAACTTTTACTGTTAAGGTTCCATATAAAACTTGCACCCAAAATACCCATTTTAGAACCAAACAATTGGTCGCGGTCGTCATCACCATACAACTCGCCACTGCTCTGTTTTTGGTCGCTAATCATGATGTTAATTTTACTCGTCCCGCCAATTCCAAAGAAGGACAAATTCCCTTTTTTGCCAATTGGAAAATTCAATTTAAATGAAGCATCTTGATAATTAGGAACGGCATCGGTTCCAATCTTGATGTTTAACTTTTCAAAGATGGCAAAGGTTGAATATCGGTAGGTAAATAAAAAAGACGATTTGCTTTTCTTTGACAAGGGCCCTTCAGCTAAGACATCCCAACCTAAAAAACCAACCTGGGTAGAAAATTCATTTTTACGGTTGTTGCCGTTTCTCAATTTTAAGTCGAAAACCCCTGCCGTTGAATTGCCGTATTCTGCAGGAAATGCACCGGTAAAGAAATCGCTATTGGCTAATATTTTATTGTTGATGATAGACACCGGACCACCCGTTGTTCCGGGAATGGCAAAGTGGTTTGGATTTGGAATATCAATACCTTCTAAACGCCATAACACCCCTTGAGGACTATTACCCCTTACCACAATATCATTGCGCGAATCGTTTGCTCCTTGAACACCAGCAAAATTACTTGCCATACGCGCTGGGTCGCCCCTGCTTCCCGCAAAACGATCGGTTTCATCTACGGTAAACAAACGCGCACTCACCAAGGCATTGTCGTTGTTTATTAAAGCCCTTTTTTTACTTTTAACTGCAAAACTCTTGTAGGTGCTCACGGCCTCAGACATATCAATGTTTAAGACCATTTCTTTGGCCGATGAGAGAATAATATTTTGCAGTACGATGTCGTTGTATTTATCGAGTGTAATCAATAAATTATGGCGACCAACTGAAACGTCAGCGATGGTATAATCACCACTCGCATTGCTCATAGCAAACAATCCGCTATCCTTTCCAGGGGTCGTGATGGTAATTTTTGCACCCTCAAGCACTTGTCGTGTTTCATGGTCAATCACTCGCCCACGTAAGGTTTGCGTTTGCGCTTGAATGAAATACAAACAGAATAAATTGAGCGATAGTAAAATAATTTTCTTCATAGGCATGTTACAAATAAATACTTTTTTTGCGAAATAAAAAATACTGAAGAAAACCGAGGGTCTAGGGACTAGGGGATAGGGTATAGTTTTTATTGAGGAAGCTTGAACTTTACATTTTTTTAGGATTGATTAGTTGAAATTAATTTTTAGGTGACTAATTATATTCTGCAGTATAAAAGTAATCAAGTTAAGATATTAATAATCGGAAAAACGAAGCACCACCAAACACTAGACCCTAGCCCCTAAACCCTAGCCCCTCAGATGAAACGCAATTACTTTAAAAATCGGAATAATGAGGCATCACCGAATTCTAAACCCTAAACCCTATCCCCTAGTCCCTTTCCTAAAAACTACCCTATTAATCCTTATACGTCCTCGGTACCGCCGGATCCGTAATAATAATATAATCACCCAAACTTAAATACTGTTTCCAATCGATGTTAGGGAAAGCGGCATCTGATCCACATGAAACCACAAGTGCTACTGCTTTGGGTCTGTATTTTTTCAATTGGGTAACCGCTGCAAAACGCTCGTCGCTGTGGAAACGTCCGTTTACATGCATTACTTTTTGTCCTTTCTTCTGCTTTAAATGTTCAGAAATGGAATATGCCATGGTGGCATCCCATAATGATTGGGCTGTTACCAAACTAAATCCTCCCATAGATACCACTGGCATTATTTTCTTTCCAGTATCAGGGGTTGCAGAATGGCCACTTAGACCCATTAGTTTGTCGTAGTATGCACCCGAAGCGGTATCGTATGGAAGAGGTGCAAAAAACAATTTAGACGCTGCAGGCAATTCCATTAAGGCTTTCTGACCTTTACGCCCCGCCAAATTGCTGTATCGTCCTGCGGCATTGGCGCACACAATCGGCAATTTATTGGTTTTAGCAAATTCCACCATGGGTTTATAGTCTTTGTAATTGCTCCATACCCTTGCATCCTTTAGAAAATGTTTTTCTCTTATTCCGCCTTGCAAATATTCGTCCATCACCGCTTGCACATCTCTTGTGAACATCTCCATCGACAAGGTGGTCTTAGCGCCAAACTTACGGTACATCAACTCATATGTTTTTTGTTCTAAATAATGGGTTACAGAATCGTTGTGTTCTTCTCCAAAAAACAATACATCTGCATTGGCCATGTCTTCCACAATTTCATTCAAACTTACTTCCTTCCCAAGCTTTACAGAATATATTCTATAATTGGCTTCACTGAGCTGTGCATAAGCAGTTTTCATTAAACCTGAGGAAAAAAGTAAAGTTAAAACACTTGCCGTTTTGAGAACATTTTTAATTTTCATGGTAAAAATAGTGTGCTCAAATATAGACTTAAAATAAAATTTAATCGGTTTAAAAAAGTTTCTGAAAAATATTTCTAAAGTTTTGCAACATTTTTACATCTTATGGTGTCTAATACAAAAAAGAGATAGTGATTTTTCTCGTTTTTGAATCTGTATATTTTTTTTATAATTATTTTGATTGTGTGTGAGCGTTCCCTTGCTGAGGGAACGCTCCTTTTTTTACTTCTTGTTTTTTTCATTTAAAATTCTAGTTTTGTATAGCATCGAAGTCAATTGTCATATAACATGAAACGCAGAGAATTAATTAAAACCATTGGCCTAGCTGGCCTTGTTTTTGGCTTGAAAAAAACAGCCTTTGCCGCACCGAGTAAATCTCGAAAAGGCCCTATTGTTTTGAGTACTTGGTTCAACCAATCGCAAACTGCGAATGTGGCGGCTTGGAATATTTTAGAAAACAAAGGCAAAGCCCTCGATGCTGTTGAAGCAGGCGTGCAAGTAAGCGAAAACGACGTTAACAACTGCTGTGTTGGCTTGGGCGCAAACCCCGACCGTGAGGGCCATGTTACCCTAGATGCCAGCATCATGAACCACAAATTTCAAATCGGCGCAGTTGCTGCTATGGAGCGAATTAAAAGCCCAATACATGTTGCAAGACAAGTAATGGAAAATTCTCCCCATGTGTTTATCGTTGGAAAAGGCGCTCAAGAGTTTGCTGTTTCTCAAGGGGCCAAACTGGAAGAAGAGACCCTTAGCGATCATGCTCAAAAATCATACGACGAATGGCTTAAAAAAAGCGAATACAAACCGCTAATAAACATCGAAAAAAACCATGGACCACAAATGCCTATGGAACTTGAATCGGGCGAATTTAACCACGACACCATAGGCATGATTGCAATGGATGAAGAAGGCAATTTAAGCGGGGCTTGCACCACCAGCGGCATGGCATTTAAAATGCGTGGACGGGTTGGCGACTCTCCTGTTATTGGCGCTGGCTTGTATGTAGACAACGAAGTTGGCGCAGCCACCGCAACAGGACATGGCGAAGAAGTTATTCGTATTTGTGGCAGTTTCTTGGTGGTTGAATTTATGCGCCAAGGATACAGCCCTGAACAAGCTTGCAAAAAAGCTGTTGAACGCATACAAAAAGCAACGCCAAGAAACCCTAAAGACATTCAAGTCGGATTTATTGCTATTAACAAAAAAGGCGAATATGGTTCTTATGCCCTTCAAGATGGATTTGATTATGGCGTTACTGAATTAAACAAAAGCACCTACCAAGTAAAATCTAAATTTATTTTATAAAAATGATACAATTGGAAATTGCTTGCAACAGCTATCAGTCGTGCCTTAATGCAGTAAATGCAAGAGCGAACAGAATCGAACTTTTTGAAAATCTGGCAGATGGGGGTTGCACACCCTCGTTTGGAATGCTTAAAAAAGTTAGTCAATTAAGTTTGCCCATTTATGTGATGATCCGACCCCGTGGTGGAAATTTTCATTACACCAATGAGGAGATTGATATTATGCTAGAAGACATAGAAGTTTGCAAACAATTTGCTGTTGATGGAATTGTTTTTGGTTGCTTAACCGCAAGTGGTGAAATTGACAAAGCGCTTAACAAAAAACTCTTAGACGCGTGGAATGGCCCAGCCACTTTCCACCGTGCCATCGACCGAAGCAATAATTACCAAGTAGCAGCGAAGGATATCTGTAATCTAGGATTTGAACGCATACTTAGCAGTGGCGGGGCACTTCATGTGATGGACGGACTTGAAAATTTGAAAAAAATACAAGCTGATTTGGGCATGGATATTCACATAATGCCCGGCGCAGGTGTTTCTGTGAACAATGCAAAAACCATAATCGAACATACAGGGTGTAAAGAAATTCATGCCACTTGCAAACAAAGCATTCGCTCTATGGAAGGCAGCGCAAACTTAGTGTTTAACGACAGCGAAACCATTAGCAATTACCATGAAATAAGCGAACTTGTATTCGCTTTAAAAGAATAATTAGGTCCATTACGTACATTGTTTTTTAGACATTTGCATTGCTGTCAATCCTATTGATTGATGAAGCTTTTGGAAAGCATTTAAACTTTATAGAAGACCAATCAACGCAACAAATTAAACGTTCCTCTTATGATGCGTTCTTTGCCATCACAACCTGTGTAGCGCACCAAGAAAACATAGACGTCTTGAGGTGCTAACTGGTTTTTGTTAAACCCATTCCAATTGATATTTGAGGCATCACATTCGTAGATTTGTTCGCCCCAGCGGTTGTAAATTTTTAAGTTGTAAGGTGATGATAAATTGCTGTATTTATTCTCCGGGAAAAAGTCGTTGACCCCATCTTCATTGGGCGTAAATGCATCAGGCATAAACAACTCATTAGGCACAGCATCAGGATCAGAAGTAACATTTATACTGTCTTCAGCGATGCAACCTATAGCATTTTTAACCAATACCGTAAACTTACCTTTGTTGTAAGAACGAATGGCTTGGCTGGTTTCTCCAGTATTCCACAAGTATGAATTCATGCCTGAAATGGCATTTAAATCTATAAAGGAAGAAATGCAAATTTGGGTGTCATTGCCTAGGCCAGGATCTAAAACAGGGAATTGAAAGATAGCCATTGAATCGGATTCAATGCATCCATCAACCGACACAATGGTTAATTTGTATTTTCCGGCTGTTTGAGCAATGGTATAATCTTGCGTTGAAGCATCTTGCCATTGGTATGACTTAAAAAATGTTTGGGCTCTAACGGTGCGCAATATGGGTCCACAATAAAATGTATCCGGACCCAACTCAAGACCTGTTTTTATAAAGGTTAATGTGGCAGAGTCGAAATATTTGCAATACTTGTTGCTTACCAATACACTGTATTTACCCTCAGTTCCAACCGAAATACTCGAAGTTTTGGCCCCATTGCTCCATAAATATTTTGATTCAGCTTGTGTACTCATATTGGTATTGAGTGCATTGATTATTACATTGGTATTTCTGCAAAATAAGGTGTCATGCAAATCGAATGCAGGCTGCGGATATTCAATGAAATCAATTGTATCTTTTGAAAAACAATTGTTGCTATTAGAAACTTCGAGAATGTACTTCCCCGGACTAGAAACATACACCGAATCTGACACACGCCCATTTCCCCAATTGTATGTCTTATAATTTAATGGCCCTTGATAAGTAAATGGCGCAAAATCGTCTGCACAAATCACTGTATCTGAACCAATATTTACCTTACTCAAGTCGTTTTGAACCACAAAGGAATCTACCGCCACGCATGGATCGTCGGAAACCTTTAACCAATAAACTCCCGATTTCGATACACTGATATTCATTCCGGTATCGCCAGTATTCCAAAGCTTCTGCTTGTTTTTGAAATTGCTGCTTAATGTTGTTTGAAAAGGTCCACAATACAAAGTATCATTCGGAAGTATTACATCAAAATTAGGCTTTACCGTAACCTCATTGTAAAACGTATCTGCGCATACACTGGTTCTTGCAACCAAACGCACTGAATAATTGCCTGCACTGTCGTATTTGTATTTAGGTGATTTTACATTTGAGGTATCATTGGTTTTAGAGACTACACCAAAATCCCAAGAAAAACTGGTGCCACCTTGGCTAAAATTAGATATATTTAACTCCGTTTCTGAACATACAACCGCAGGGATATAGAAAGCTGAAACAACTTCAAAAACACAAATGATGGCATAGAATTGGACGTCTCGTTTGGTCTCGCCAATTAAAACCCCATTGCGGTATTCCAATACTTTTATACCAATAACAAATTGCCCTGCAACGGTTGGAGTTAAGGTCAACTTACCTGTTTTCCTATTAATTGATAAGGTAGGGTTTCCATCAATTTGATTGTTCGGCGCATATCCATTTGCAGAGGACCAGGAAACATTTTTAAAGTTGATCGGGTTGGTGGCTGCATTTCCTGATGGAATTGGAGACGATGAGCTTGCGCCTGTAAAGGGTGTAAACAACTCATACACCAATGAATCACCATCGGCATCGGTAGCACTATGATCAAAGGTTAAAGGCGCATTAAGACAAATAAAAGTTGGCGGGGTGAATTTAAACTTTGGACTATTGTCTTTACTCACTAAAGCACTACCAGGAATCTTTGTCCAGTAAGTTGCACCAGTCGTTCCTGGATTTAGGATGTTGGTGGTTGTTGAATTTCTGCAGCACCTCTCAAAGGATACCACATAACCCAGATTGTTGGCAGGCAAACTTAAGTTCATGGTGTAAACGTATTTGTCTACACAGACATTCGGCACATTTTTTATGCATTTATAAGAATTATCAGAAACACGAAATGGACCTGTTCTTGAATTATTTAAGGTATAACTATTATACCTTGTATAGTTGGTGGCATTAACTCTAAAAACATTGAAAAAAGCGGTTTTATCTTGCTCTATGGCATTGGTATTGGTTGACTTGCAATCAACAAACAAGTTCATGGTTATGGTGTAGTTGACATTTCCATTGGAGGTACCCGTATAGGTGTACAACATTTCACCACCTACAATATGGGCCGACTGAGCTTGGAAAGCAATGAGTAAAACGCCAATAAGAAGCCACAATTTTTTAGCAGCAAATGAAGTTCCTGTTTGTTTAAAATCAATATGTCTTTGTATTATTTTAATAACGCTCAAATATACTATAATACAAATAAACCATCAGATAGTTTTTCAACTAAAAAGTCAATTGGCCTTAAAAAGAACTCTTTGGCTAAAACTATTTTTCCAACCAAAGTTTCCTATATTTTGATTCTGGATCATAGGTCTTGACTTGTTTATCAAGGTTGAAAGCCCTCCCATTACGAGGGTCATTGCCAACCCCAGCTATATACGCCCAATTGCACCAATTGCTGCTCACATCATAATCAATCAGCATTTCTTCAAAATACGCAGCACCCAGACGCCAATCCAATTTTAAATCATGAATCAAATAACTGGCAACATTTTGCCTCCCCCTATTGCTCATAAAACCCGTGTATTTTAACTCCAACATATTCGCATTTACGAAGTCATTTTGGGTTTTGCCATTTTTCCAATTTTCTAAATCGAGAACCGAATGCTTAAGATTCCATTTTACATTGTTTTGAATTCCATTTTGCATAAAGAAATTCTTTGGATGTTTTTCCATCACCAATCGGAAATAATCACGCCACATCAATTCAAAAACCAACCAATAGGTCGAATCATTTGCCCCAAATTGTTCTTCGTACCGTTTTATTTCATGGTAAATCTTTTTGGGAGACAAACAGCCTAAGGCTAGTGCCAATGCCTTATGTCGCTGTCGTGGTAGGCCATCAAACTCGGTTCGAAAATATATACCAACAAAACCGGCTTACCATCTGCCTGCGCAAGGTGCAAAGGCTCATGATCGAGCAAACGCAAATCGCGTTTAAACCATACAATATTGATTTCTTGTTTTGGCATTTCTAAACCTAACAAACAACACATTGCCTGAGGTAGGATAAGAAACGAATGAGTGGGGATTTAGTTTAAAAAACTTTAAATTTTAAAAAAAGACCATGCATAAAAAAAGGCTAACATTGCTGCTAGCCTTCATTTATTAAATGTAATTCCTGCTAAAATTTATCCCAAAACAATTTAGTAGTTAGCTTATCACCACCAATGGTGCTAGAAGCTGAACTGTAATTTTTACTGTTTATGGTTTGTTCGTTCACTGGGTAAGTAAACCTTGTTGGAATATCAGCAAGACTTAAACCAGGTACTGCTTTTAAAACTGGGAAATCAAGTCTTCTCCATTCAGTCCATGAATCAAATCCGTGGTTGTATAAAGCCAACCATTTTTGATTGCCGATTTTTTCTTTATAAGCAGCACCCGAACCAGAGCTTGCATAATCTACTGTAGATTGAGCCAAGTAGCTTGCCGCTTCAGCAGCAGTTCCGCCCCATTCTAATATTGACTCTGTAACACCTGCAGTGTAGTGGTCGGCAGCAGTGCCTGTAACAGCCCATCCACGCGCCGCACCTTCAGCCAACATAAACTCAACCTCAGTGTAGCTTATCAATGTGCTGCTAGCATCTGGTGCAGTTATAGTGATCGCTGGCTTAGAATTGTTCTTATAAGAATTACCTGTACCGTTCACACCGCCCGTGTAGTTTCCACTGGCATTTTTAGTCATATAAAATGGCAAACGAGGATCATTTAATGAATCCAACATTTGAACCAAAGTTTGAGAAGCGATGAAATCTTTTCTACCGCTTTGAACCAAATCAACCCATATTGGATTGGTGTTTGGAGGAGAGACCAAATAGTTAAAAGTTGCATTGTCTGCTGAGGATGTGAAGGCATCAGCAAAAGCCGCCTCAAATTTGGTTTTAGCAGTAGCACCGTCAGCATCAGCAATACATAATGCCATACGCATTTGCAGAGTTGCAGCAAATTTTACCCATGAGCTGTTGTTTCCACCATAAATTAAATCGCCAGAACTGAACCCAGCCCCACCGGCTTTGAGCGCGGTAACTGCGGCATCTAAGCGTTTGAACAAATCGGTATAAATGGTTTTAGCATCATCGTACACAGGAGAAGGGTTTGAAACGTCTAAGGCCTGAGCATAAGGCACATTGCCAAAGGTATTAACCAATACATGCCAGGTATAAACTTCCATAACTTCAATGGTTGCAATTTGTGAAGCCCTTACGCTTTCATCTGTAATTAAAGCGTCCTTTTTAACTGCATCTTTTGCGGCAGCTAAATCCCTTAGCACATCTCTGTATAAAATGCCCCAGAAATTAGCTGCAATGCCACGGGTAATTAAATCATAACGGCTTTCATCAAAGTAAGTAGTTTGTGTCCATTGTTGGGTCCACAATCTAAAAGTATTGGTGTTAACATTCGACGATGTCATCACATCAACTAGATTCTTTTGAGCCGAGCTCACTAAGAATTTTGCCGGCACTTCAGTTGCCAATTTTGGATTGGTATTTAACTCCTCGAATTTTTTACATCCAATTAAGAGGGTTATAGTAAATATTACAATTAGTATCTTTTTCATATTGATGATTTTTTAAACGGATTAGAAATTAAAACGAACGTTAAAGCCATACATTTTGGTGTTAGGGTATGCGCCAGATTGGTAACCTTGAATATTACCGCTGCTCATCCCATCTTCAGGATCAGAGAATGGTACATACTTTTTAATGATCCATAGGTTACGGCCAAACAATGACACGTCAATACCTTTAATGGTTTTAAATTTAGAAAGGTATTTTTGTGGCACTGAATAACCAAAAGTCAATTCACGTAATTTCACATACCCAGCGTTGTAAACGAAATATGAAGGAGCCATCGCATTTCCTAAGAAATAATCGTAGTTCACTCGGATGTCATTTTTGCTTCCATCAGGTTTAACACCATCTAAAATAACACCTCCTCCTTCAGCAACATCTAAACGTTTGTCGTTGCCCAAGTCATTTTTACCTACTGAATAATCGTAGATACCAGTTTGGTATCCATAGAATTGATCTAATGAGAATACGCTACCACCTTTTTTCATATCAATCAAGAAACTGAATGACATATTTTTATATTTGAATGAATTGCGCATACCGCCTATCCATTTTGGATTAATATTTCCAATTACATTGTTAGAGGTTGAAGTAACCATCCAGTAACCAGTGTTGGTGTCAATCATGCGGTTTCCTTTATCATCGTAGATAAAGTCTTTTCCTTTGATGGTTCCGTATGCTTGCCCAACTGTTGCGTTAACAGAAACACCACCTTGTAAATTGGCTAAAGTAATGTTTTCGATATCAGGCAACTCCAAAACTTTGTTGCGGTTGCGCGCCCAATTAAAGTTGATATCCCAGTTAAAGTTTTTGTTGCGAATAGGGTTTAAATACAAAGTCATTTCAATGCCGCGGTTTAAGATGGCGCCAGCATTAATGAATTTTTGTGAATATCCAGTAGCGCGTGAAATGTCCACTGGTATAATTTGATTAACAGTTACAGCGTTGTAGTTGTTGAAATCAAAGCCTACTCTGTTTTTTAACAATGAAACCTCTATACCAATTTCTCTGCTCTTCGTTTTTTCAGGTTGCAAACCTGCAGAATTCATTACACTTGAAACACTGTAAATAGCATTGCCGTTAAATCCAGTTCCTGCAGAATAATAGTTCTTGGTAGAACCATATGGTGCATCAGAGCCAACTTGAGCATAATTTGCTCTGAATTTACTGTAGCTTAACCATTTCATGTTGCTACCGATTAATTTCTTCAAGTGGTCAGCAAAAATATAGCTGCCTGAAATTGATGGATAGAAGTAAGAATTGCTTCCTTTAGACAAGGTACTTGACACGTCATTACGACCCGTCAAATCAATAAACAAGAAATTCTTGTACCCTACGTTCACGTTAGAATATACCCCATTTACCTGTTTGGCTGAATAAGATTCAGACGGTGCTTCAAGTGGATTAACGGTGTTACTCAAGCTGTAAAGATTAGGCACATTTAAACCGCCGTTGGTTTGAGCATAAATAGAGGTAATGGTTTGTTTACGAATGTTGATACCAGAAACACCACTAATTTTAAAGTTTTTACTTACTTCTTTGTTGTATTCAGCAAATAAGTCGTAGTTAAATTCTCTGTAATTGCGGTTGTAACGAGAGTACTCAGACACATCGATAGATCCAACTGCGATGCGCTCTTCTTGCATTTCGTTGTAACCATCCATTGATACACGGCCGGTAATGGTCATCCATTTTTTGGCTTGGTAGGTTAAAAATGTGTTGCCAAAGAAACGGGTACGTTCGTCATTCTCATAGCTCTTGTTTCTCATGAAATAAGGATTATCCCAGTAAATTGGCCCAGCACTAACGTCTGTATAATCCGCCCAGTTCCATGTGGTGTTGCGTTCAGTATTTCTATTGTAAGCAGCTTCTAATTCTTTCATGTCAACATTGGTTTGCCACCATTGTCTGAAGTTACCCATTGGATTTTTTGCATCATAACCAGTTCCATAACGTCCAGTTGCACCATTAAATGATATGTTGGCAGTAATACCTGCATACAATTTGTTGGTAAGCTGATTGGTAACCCCAAAGTTTAAAATATTTTTAAACAAGCTGCTGTTTGGCAACATACCTTGTTCAGTATTTCTTGCAAAACCTAATTTGTAAGTAGATTTATCGTTGCCACCATAAATTGAAAAACTCTTACTTCCTGCACTTGGATTGCGCATGAAATAGGCTGGTGTGTTTTGAGCAGCAACCCAACTGGTGGCTTTCATGTAATGTTCTTTATCTGTTGGATCTAAAGATTTCCAATCGAATACCTTAAGATTTGGATCAAACTTTCCGCCGAAAGAAGCATCCTCAGTCGTGTTTACAATAACATCTTTTTTACCATCACCATCTATATCGTCTTCGGTGTAATATCCACCTAAAGTGTCGCCATAAAATGGGCCATAACCAGCACCGTATTGGTTTTGGTATTGTGGCATGGTTGTTTTATCAATAACACCATATGATCCGCCCATATTAACCGTAACGTTTACACCTCTGCGGCCTTTTTTGGTTTCAATTAAGATAACTCCATTTGCAGCCCTTGAACCATATAAAGCAGTTGCAGCAGCGCCTTTCAATACGTTAATTGAAGCAATGTCATCTGGGTTGATATCTGCTGCAGCATTACCAAAATCGTAACCACCACGAGCAGTTGCTTGACCAGAACCGTTGGTGTTTGAGTTGTCAAAAGGCACACCATCAATTACAATTAAAGCTTGATTATTGCCTGCCAAAGATTTAAAACCACGAAGTACAATATTTGTACTTCCACCCATTTGATTGTTTGTTTTAATGTCCAAACCTGCAACTTTACCACTTAACGCACTTAGAGCATTGTTGCTTCTGGTGGTGGTAATCTCGGAAGCGGAAACTTTTTGAGATGAGTAACCCAACTCTGCTTTGCTACGTTTAATACCAAAACCGGTAACAACGTGTTGTTTGTAGGTTGCTGATTCTTCATCCAAGACAATAGTAAGAGTGGCTTGGCCATTCACTGCAACTTCTGCGGTTTTTAATCCAGAGAGACTAAACACCAAAGTGTCATTTTGATTGCATTGAATGGAAAAAGTTCCATTGACATCGCTGAGAACTTTGTTCTCGCTGCCTTTCACTTGGACGTTAACTCCATTTAAGAGTTTTCCATCCGACGATTGTGTGATTTTTCCCGTCACTGAAGAGCCTTGGGCCATTGCAGAGCCTAGCATCCCAATGAGAAGAAAAATCAATAAGTAGATTTTTTTCATAAGCAGTTTGTTATTTTAATTTATTGCGTTGAAACGAAACTAACAATCTAAATATATCTTTTACCCACCAACCCCTGAAGTTTAAATAATTTTTCTTGAATCGATATATATATTTTATGTTAACAGACTATTAATAAAAAATTAATCAAATTGGTTTCCGACTATATATACCTCATCACAACAAGGTACACCAAAGGTACAAAAACA
>CAMDAF010000038.1 GCA_945888525.1 Chitinophaga pinensis | reverse complement strand
TTGTGAAGTTTTTCCATTAAAATATTTAGTTTTACTTTAATTTCTTTGTTGTTTAATTGTTTAAAATCATTGAACATGTCTGAGATTAAAATATTGCTTAAATGGTAATTCTGGGGCTCGTCTTTGGATATTAATATTTTGGGGTGGTGGGTAGGCAAGTCTTTTGCCTTGTCGTAAATAAGCTCTTCGTACATCTTTTCGCCGGGTCTGAGGCCTATGTACTCAATCTTTACTTGGTTGCCAAAAGGCTTTTCATAAAATTTGATTAATTTTTCGGCCAGGTCTTTAATTTTAATGGGATCGCCCATGTCGAACACATAAAACTCACCACCATTGCCCATAACAGAAGCTTCTATCACCAAAGACGAAGCCTCTTCTATGCTCATAAAATACCTGGTTATTTCAGGGTCGGTAAGGGTTACAGGCCCACCTTTTTTAATTTGTTCTTCAAACAGATGCACCACCGAACCATTCGATTTCAGCACATTTCCAAAACGGGTAAAAATAAATTTGCATGTTTTTGGATTGCTTTTGAGGTTTTCGTGGAAGAATGCACTCAAATAAATTTCAGAAATGCGCTTGCTCATGCCCATAACCCCAATAGGATTTACCGCCTTGTCTGTCGAAACATAGATAAATTTGTGGCTTTGGTGTTTTTCGGCAATCTTAGCCAAATTGATGGTGGCCTTAATATTGGTGAGCAGAGACTGTCTGGCATTGCGCTCCATCATGGGCACGTGCTTGTAGGCAGCGGCATGGTAAACAATTGTTGGCGCGTATTTAATGAAGACTTCCTCTAAATACGCTTCATCGTTGATATCGGCCAGTATATACCGAAAGTTAACCGAATCTATTTTCTGAAGTTCCAATTCCAAGTTGTGCAAAGGGGTTTCGGCATTGTCGAGAATTAAAACCGTTTGCGGCTTAAATTTAACCAACTGCCTAATTATTTCGCTGCCAATTGAGCCCGCACCACCGGTTACCAAAACAACTTTATTGGTAATCGAATCGTTTTTCAAAAATGGATCTAAGACAATTTCTTCGCGGCTGAGAATATCAGAAATTTGAGCTTCAACAATGTCATCAGATTTGGGGTTGTTGTCTAAGAGTTCTGGCTCTGTATTGACAAAGAAAATTTTGATGTCTTTATTGGCCAAACTGCTTATAAGCGCTCTAACCTCGGGGTTTCTAGCTGCGTTTTTAGAAAGTAAGACGGCATCAAATTGAAGAATATTTAAGTTTCCAAAGCTTCCGTGGTTTTTAAAATAAACCGGAAGACCATTTACAGTCAAACCATGGCCGCTGCCTTCTACCAAATAACCTGAGCTGATGTTTAAATTTGAAGCTTTGGTTTTGAGGGTTGTCAAGGCGGCTTGGAAAGATTTGATGTCTTTGCCTATAAACAGGGTGTTTAAGCCATTTTTATCGTTCCTTACAGCCAGTTCGTAAGCCGATTTAACAAACAGTCGGAAGAAAAACAAGGCTTGAAACCCAAGAATAGACAAAGTTAGCAAGGCAATGGTAGAAATCAAAACCTGGCCAAATAACATTGCCTGCATACGGTCTAAAATCCAAATGGCCACAGCAGAACATGCAAGCATTTGAGCCAAACGCTTAATTTCGACAAGGGTCGAAAATCTAATAATCCCTGAATACGTATTCAGCAGAGCCATAAAAATGAAATTAAGCGTTATGTAAAAAAGAAAACTTTCAAAAGGCTTGTTGGGCACTTGAAGTGAGAACAAATGCGGAACCAAATAGTAACTCACAAAAAGGTAAACCACGCTCAGTGACATCAAATCAATAAACAAGACAATGTAGGCGGGAGCATACTTATTTCTGAAAGGCATATTAGAAGTTTAAATATTGAAAAATAACCTTAATGCAAAGATAAAATTATTAGAAAACAGAGGCTTGTAGTAAGATGCTCAATTCTGTAGAAAAGAAGCTACTACCCCCCCCATAACTATTCGATAATGTAGAATTAATACGGCACTGTAGTATTCTTACCAAAAGACATCAAAGCAAAAAAATAAAAAACTTTGAATCATTGTAAAAGAAAGTGCGTAAAGTTAATGGGTTTAAAGACCTTGAGATTAAGGTCTAATGCTTAGCATTCTATTTATTCTGACAATACTTTTGGTGTTAAATTTGTCAAAAATTCTTTTCTTATAGGTGCTAATGGTTGAGGGCTTTAAACCTGTTACAGAATAAATTTCTTTGTTGCTCAAACCTTCTTGCATGTACTTTAAAATTGCGCTTTCGTTGTTCGAAAGTTTGAAATTTGAAATAGCATCCTGTTTGCCTGCTTTTTTGTTGAAAGCGATGTTTGGCAATATTTCTTGAAGAACAGACTGAGAAAAATACCTCTGACCATTCAAAACCCTATAAAGACCAAACTCTATCTCTGAGATATCGACAGAAAAAGTAAAACAAGCCGCCAATTTATCGAAAATCAAATTGTCTAAAGCAACATCATTAAAATCGTCAACAATCAAAATGATTTTTTGTGTGAAATCGCCTTTAATAAGATGAGAAAAATTCAAAAACAAACCCTTTGATAAAAACACATAACCATCACTGCTGGCAGCAAATGTGTCTTCGTCTGATGCATTGATGTCGAGGATCTCTGCATCCGGACAATTTTTTTTCAAAACGTAACTTAAACCCACAACAAACACTGGCTCAAATCCGAAAAAATAAAATTTAATGTTCTTGTTCATTTGTTGTAAATCAATTAGTTGTATGTCTAAAATTGGTTTTTTGAGTTTACCGAAATTGTACTACAAATTTAAAACAAGTAATTGCATTTAAACCCCTTAGGCACAATTGATACATGTTTTGTAGCATCACAAACCCCCATTACACCCATTAGAGAGACAAAGAATGCCATTCACAATAAAAATGCTAGGACGACACTAAATTTGTAACATAAAGACCGTAACAAACAACAGCTTGCAAGTTGCCCGAATCTAGCTTGGCTGTAAACAGAGTAAAGGATGTGTTTTGTTCAATTTTTCTAGAACAAAAATAAATTGTGTTTAACTATAAAATAAACTTAATTTTTGCCTTAAATTTTCAATAAACTTATTAACAAGTGCGAATTCATGAACTAATTCAATTTCCCGAAAAATGATTGTCAGTAAATTTGAACCTTTTCTCGGTTGAATACTTTAAATCATAAAACGTTGAAATCAAATAACTTAAATAAAACCATTGAAAAATTAATTGTAAAGTTGGATGAGATTAACAAACGTATCGACTCTAGCATCAACTTTAAAAGAGCCCATTTGGGTTCAACAAGTGGCAATATTGAATTGGAGCAATTAAATACGTTTAAGATTTCTAAGCCGACCGATTGGAAAAAATACCAAGAATTGTTCCAACGGTATTTGCCCAACACTTTCCATTATATTTCAAAGAAGTATTCAAACAATTTGACAGAATCGGAGTTCCGATTGCTCTTAATCCTGAAATGCAATAGGTGCCATTTTTCGATAGCAGAACAACTGGGTATTTGCAAAGAATCGGCGCGGGTGTCTATCTATAGATTGCGCCAAAAATTAAACCTAAAATCCAATGCTCAGCTGTTCAAAATCTTGGATGAAATAGAAGAACCAACGCAAGCCAATTTCCTTCAAACCTCAGATTTTTAAATTCGTTTGTTGCCTTAGCGCAATAAATAAAACACTTCCCTTTCGTAGAAAGCATATTTCTTACCCGAGTTTCTGTAAGCGTAATTTACAAGCACAAGAAAATAGGCGTCTTGGGCCGGCAGTCCTTTGTAGGTTCCATCCCAACCTTGGCTGTTCAAATCGCCGATAAAAATTAACTCACCCCATCGGTTAAATATCTTGTATTCCAGGTCTATGAGATCTATTCCAATGGGTTTGTAATAGCTATTAAGCTGGTCTCCATTGGGCGTAAATGCCGTTGGCAGCCACAGTCGGCAATTGTGGTTTCGGTAATCAACATTGATTGTATCGGAGGCTGAGCCACAAATGTTACTGGCTCTTACCCAATACACTCCTGGCTTTCTGGCTTCATAGGTTTCGTTTGTGTTGCCATCTTGCCAAAAATAACTTGCATTCCAATTCTTTGCTTTAAGTATGATGCTTTCGGTTTGACACAAGGTGGTATCGCTGCCCAATTGTACCACCGGAAATGGATAAACCATAGTGCCCTGTTTGCTAAAGGAGGTGCAATTGTCTATGGTAATTGTATAGGTAACGGTGTCTTCAAACAATTGTTTGGGATACAGGTAATTTCCTTGCACATTGATGCCTGTAAACAAACCACCAGGCACTACTGGCGTTAACAACGCAGGCGGCTCATTGTTGCAGTAGTATGGCTTTAATGTATTGAATTGTGCATTTGGCATTGGCTTAACCCGCACAAGTTTTTGTATGGTGTCATTGCAAAGCGTATTGGAAGTGCTTACATATTTAAACGTGTGCCAACCTGATTGACTAAACGATTTTATCAATACTGAATCTACAGAGCTTACTGCATTGTCTATCCACCATAAATGTTTACTTATGCCATTCCAATCGGTGGCAGTTGAACGCAGCACAAACCGGTTGCCAGTTAGGCATTGTGCGGTATCATTGATGCTAAAATCTGCTTTGGGTTTAGGGTAAATGGTAACATTGCTGTAGGCCGTATCACTGCACAAACTGTCGCTTGTTTCGATTAGTCGAATGGGCAATAGTCCAATCTGGTTAAATTTGTAATTGTTTACATCCCAAGTTGCTAGCGATTGCCCATTTAGTGTCCATAGGTGGCTCTTTAATGCGCCTGTTTGAATCGAAGAAGCATTTTTAAAATCGAAGCTTTGCGCATTGATGCATTGGTCTGAATCGTTAACTGTAAATGCCGCTTTTGGCATAGGACTTACCACCATTAACTTCTCAAAAGAATCTCGACAATTATAGATCGATTTGGCCATTACACCAACCCTGTAATTTCCAAATAATTTGTATTGATGCGTTGGAGACGTTAAAATGCTTGAATCTCCACCGCCAAACATCCAAGTGTAAGACATGGCTGTGCTGTCTATACTTGACAAATTGTTAAATAAAAACCGATTGCCCTTAACACATTGGCTGGCATCATTTACCGAAAACAACGCTCTTGGTTCAGGGTGCACCAAAACGGTCGCATTAAAACTGTCAACACAATCGTATTGACTGCTCACCCATAATTGCATTTTGAAATCTCCGTGCTTGGCAAAGCTATGCACAATATTGGTGTCTGTGCTGCTAAATCCATCCTGTAAACGCCATACAAAACGCATATTTCCATGTGTCAATGTCGACTTGTTTGAGGCCACAAATTGGTTAATTTTTAGGCATTGCCCCGCTTTATTCAAGGTAAAAAACGCTTTAGGACTTGGCTGTACAAACACCAATCTTTCTAGGGTGTCTGTGCAAGATTTATCGGACACCGTTACCAAGCCAATAATTGGCGTATCGGCTGCATTAAACGTTTTAGTAAACACAATACCTGTGTCAGTATATACTCGATCAATGTTCCATTTGTACTTGAGTGTGCCATAGGCAATAACCGAGGTGGCCGTAAATACATATTGATTGTTTTGAGCGCATTGCACCGAATCGTTGATGGTGAATTTGGCCCTAGGCATTGGATGAACCGTGAGCGTTTGATACATTGTATCTAAGCAACCCTTATCGCTCTGCACAACATATCTAACGGTTTTAGTGCCATAAGATCCAAAGGCAATGGTTTTGTCTTTTAAGCCTGCTGCATTTACACCCGAAGTATCCCAATAATACGCAACAACACTACCCTGTTGTATCGTGGAGTTTCCAGACAATACAAACTGGTTAAACCTTAAACATTGGGCGCTGTCGTTAAACAGAAGTTTGGCCTTGGGTTGCTGGTAAACCAAATTGGTTTTTGCAATGCTGTCGCTGCAGCCAAAATTAGAGGTGGCCTTTAGTTGAATTTTATAAGTGCCCGGCAAAGCATAAATATGATTGGCATTGCTTGATGTGGCTGAATTTCCATCTCCAAACAACCAAACATAGCCCATACTACCCTGTTTAATGTTACTCAAATTAACCATTTGGAATTTCTGAACTGGCAAGCATTGGTCGGTATCGTTGATGCTAAAATCAGGCTTTGGAACTGAATAAGCCTCAACAAATAAATAGGCAGTATCCCTACAGTTTTGATTGCTAATAGACACCAATCTGTTTTTAAACAAAGTGTCTTTTGCAAAATAATGGGGTACAATTTTGCCCGTGTCTTCAGCTGCATCGCCCCATGTCCATAGGCGCTGCAAACTTCCATAGGCGATAAGGCTATTGTCTGTAAAGACAAAATTTTGGGTATTCAGACACTGGGTGCTGTCGTTGATTCCAAACAAAGCCTTTGGCATTGGATGAACCACGGCAATTTGGCTTACCGTGTCTTTGCAATTCCGAACCGAACTTGCAATTAATCTTACGGTATAAGACCCCTGATTTGAATAGCGCATTTGGGTGTCTTTTTGGACGGCATTGTACCCATTGCCAAGATCCCATTGGTAGCCTATCTGGCCGTCTTTGGCCGTGCTCAAATTGCTGTACTTAAATAGGTTTGACCTTAAACATTGTTTGGCCGAATCAATTTTGAACCTTGCCACTGGCATTGGCCACACATAGGCTTTTTTAGAAATCGAATCCATACACCCGGCATTTGAAACCAAGTTCAAAACAACCTGATAAGTCGAATCTTTTGGCCATGTCACCACAAAGGTATCCTTGCCTGTTAATTGCTTTACCATCGAACGCCAATAGGTGGTGTAAGTTCCCTGAGGTATGGCAGAGGTGTTAATGGCTGTCATTTTATTTGACCTAAAACAAGCCGTGGAATCGACCCATTTAAAGTTGGCCACAGGCATGCTGTAAACTTGCAATTGTTTGTATGAACTGTCTCTACACCCAAAATTCGACTGAACAAACAAACTGCAGGTGTAAACACCAAAATTCGAATAGCTGTGTGTCGGATTAAGCATTGTGCTGCTGGCTGCATCGCCAAACAACCAAGCATGCGTTATACTTCCGTGTGGAATACTCGACAGATTGGTAAACTTAAATTGATTGGCTTTTAAGCACTGCTTTAAGGTGTCTATCTTAAAGCTACTTACTGGCATTGGATGCACAACGACGTTTTGATAAAGCGTATCCTTGCAGCCTTTGTTGCTGTAGGCAATTAACTTTAACTTGAAGGTATCAAAGCTTAAATAGCGGTGGGTCGTAAATGCTGAAATGGAGGTATCGCCATCTCCAAAATACCATATGACACTGCTGGTATAAGGAGAAGTAATTTTAGAGGAATCTTTGAAGGTGAACAAATTATTTCTGAAGCATTGTTCTTTTACGTGCTGCGCTACAATGGCCTGTGGTTTTGGGTGAATGGCTATTGGTTTGTAACTGGTGTCGAAGCAATTAACTGAGTTCTGAACCCTCAAAGAAACAACACGGGCACCAACAGAATTGTATTTGTATTTAAATTGTTTCTGACTATTTGTAATCCCTGGATCCAAAGTCCAAATTCTCGATTGAATGCTTGTGTCGATGCTTGAAACATCATTAAATGAAATCGAATCGGCGGTATTGATGCATTTTTCAATTGCACTCGATTGGATAATGGATTTTGGAGATGGCCTAACATTAACGGTTTGGTTAATGGTGTCGTAACAAAAATTATTGGAGCGAACAATCAGTTTTATGGTGTAGGTATTGACCGAAGGAAAACTATGAACAACATTGGCTTTAGTGGATACAAACCCGTCGGACAAACGCCATTCGTAGGCCGTTATAGAACCCGAATAAATAACAGACGAATTGCTTAACACAAAACGGTTTTGATTCAAACATTGGCTGCTCGAATTGATGTTAAAATTGGCCTTGGGGTTGGCGTAAATTTGAATCTTCTTGCTTACCGAATCAACACAACCTTGAACCGTTGTGGTTTTTAGTTTTACATTGTATTTTCCGGTATCCGCATAGGTTTTTGAAAAAGCATTTGATTGAAGCACTGTGCCATCGCCCATGGTCCATACATTGCTTTGCACAGCTTGTTTTGAACTGCCTGTATTTGTAAAATTAATGGTGTTTTTAAGGCACACATTAACGGCTGTAAAATTCGGTTTTGGCTTAGCCCAAACCCTTACCTGTTTGGTGATATCATCTATGCATCCTGATCGGTTGCGAACCGTTAACCTCACAAGATAAAAAACAGAATCTTTAGGATAAATGTAGTTGGGATTTTTTGCTGAACTGCCTGCACCATTGCCAAAATTCCAAGTGTAATTGATAATAATGTCATTGAACGATTTTGAGATGTCTCTGAAATTTGTGGCTTTGCCTTGGCAAACTTCGTTAAACGTAAAATCAGCCTCAGGAAAAGGGTAAACAAAAATATCGCGTTTGATCGAATCCACGCACCCATAAGGGCTGTATGCTTTAAGAACAATTGTATATTTTCCGGAGTCGGCAAACTGATGCACCGGATTTACTAAAGTACTGGTGGTTCCATCGCCAAAACTCCAAACATATTGACCAATATTTCCGGTGCTCAAAGCCGAGGTGTTGGTAAAAGTAGTGGTATAATTGGCACAATTGGTCGAATGCGTAAAATTTGGTCTTGGCAATTCGTAGACCTCAATTTTAGGCGAATATTTTGTCAGTGGATTCACCACAAAAGTATCTGCACAAGTAACCGAAATACCGTTGTTTAAAAACGTGTTTCGGGCAATTAACTGAGGCCTAAAAATACCGTAATTGGTATACGTAAAGTTTATATTGGCATTCGAATTGGTGGTGGTGGTATTGTTCCCAGCATTTTTGTACAACCAGGTGTAATTGTTGGCGTTTATGCTTTTGTTTTTAAAGGTAACGGTCAATGGCATACACCCAACTGTGTCAGACAACATTTCAAATCCAGCTTCTGGACCATTAATGAAAAAAGAATCCTTTTTCGAATCCTGGCAGCCCAAGGTATTGCTCACCAGCAATTCGACATCGTGCCACCCACGCTTAAAGAATTTAAATGGGTTTTTTATAAGGCTAGAGCTGCTGGCTTGATCAAAATACCAAGCAAACGTTACAACGCTGTCGTCGCTGTGTCCAAATTGATTTAAACTGTCGTAAACACTCGCCGAGGATTTGAATTGAACAACCTGGGCACAAATTAATTGCTTGCTGGGCAAGGTAATGCTCGAGAACACATCAAACACCCTAAGTGGAATTGGATAATTAAAGGTGTCTATACACCCAACACTGTCTGTGTATTCCATCTTTATACTGTAATTCCCAATCTTATTGTACTTAAAAAATGTTTGGTAATTGTTGTTCGAAAATCCGTTTCCGTCGCCCAAATCCCAACGCGTTTTTTCCTTGTTGTTTAATACCCTTAATGAGTCTTTCCAATAAGCAGGTCCATTCCAATATTTGCTGGTGTTAATGACCTTAAAACTGTCGCTCAAACATATTTTTCGTTTGTCCAAAAACAAGGATGGCTGTGCGCCAATTCTTACCACCATAGAGTCGATTGCAACACAGCCATTGGCGTGGCGCATGGTCACTATCACGGTGTAACGGCCCCGTTGTTTGTAGGTGTGGGTGCGTTTTCCCAAACTCAAGTTCGATTCATTCACGCCATCTCCATAATTCCAATTGATGTAAACAATCGAATCGAGGGTAGAATCGCCCAACATAAAATCGAAAGTTGAATTCTTACAATATTGAACAGTCGGGTTATAGGTGCTCGTGAATCTTGGGTCTGTCAATCCAAACCGCACTTTATGGTGGTAAAAAGCAGTGTCTCTGCAGACCCTGCCATTGGTATCAGTTCCATTTTGAATAATAACCCCAATGCTAATATTTCCATTCGAATCGCAAGGTACATAGGTGTAATTGTGGTAGGAAGTATTCAGTTGCCACCAAGCATTAAAATTGCCTGAATTTTCTGCACAAAGCGAATCCCACATCACCCAATACCGCTCGCGTCCGCAGGCTGGCTTAGTTGCACCAAGATCAATCGAAACGGTTTTACCACTCTCAGGGCCCAAACAAAACCCGCCATTTGCACGCATTGTAATGCCTGTGCGGGCATTGGGTTTGGTTAATGGCAAGCTAAATGACCTAACATCTGAACAACCCAAAGCAGAATCAACCAAGGTCAGTTTTACGGCATAACAGTTATCCTGCCCTTTTTTGTACATGTGCTTAAAATAAAGCGAATCAACACTTAAATTGCAATTGCTGTCAACATTTTGATTGAGCTTTGAATTGATGGTGCAATTGCCCGCAAAAGGATCAAGCGCATCCCAAAAAACCGATATTTTTTTGTTTAGATACAACAAAGAGGCATTGGTAAAAAAAACCGTATCCTTCACCTGGCACTGGTAGCGGTTGAGTATAGACATATCCACCAATGGCCCATGCACTATATTGGGTTTTAAGTTGATAAATGAATCACAACCTAATTTGCTCACCCTGATTGTAGGGTAGTAAGTGCCTATTCGGTTTCCATTGTTGTATTGGTGGCTCACATTCCAGCCATTTTGCGTATCGCCATCGCCAAAAAACCAGGTTGCAAGTCCACCTGCCACGGGTGTTTGAATAAATTTGAAAACGTTGCTCGATTGACAAGAATCTATGGCATAGTTAATTCCATCAACTTTAAAATTGATGTTTTTGATCGTATCCGATGACACAAAAGAATCCTTGCAACCATAAATATCTGTTATGCTCAATTTAATTTTAAATACCCCGTTTACAAGGTATTGGTGTTGAGCATTGGTAAATGTGCTGGTATCAAGATTAGAACCATCGCCCCAATTCCATGCAAAACTTTTCACTACAGGAATTTGCATATTGCTCAAATTAACAACCGACACATTGGTCTTAAAACACCCGCCTGTAATGGTCACTTTAAAATTGGCCTTAGGGTCTTTGTATACCTTAACGCTGTCTATACTTGCCGTGTACCGTTCGGCACATCCATTGGTATCAATCACTTCGTGGGTAATTTTATACACCCCCCCATTGGCATTGCTATAGGTATAACAGGCCCCAGTACTCGATTTGTTTACCTGTACACTCGAACCGTCGTCCCACAGCATATTTCTGTAAACAATATTGGTTGAATCCAATCCAAACTGCACACATGTTTGATTGCCTTTATAGCATTGGTTTCGAGAAGTTAAAATGGTAAAAAATGCATTTGGTTTGTTGTAAACCAACACTGAATCTTTATTGAACGTGCAAGTGTTTCCATTGCTGTAGGTTAATTTTACCCCAATGCGTTTTAATCCTGAACTGCTGTATTGTTGGGTAAAGGTTTTGTTGCTAGAAAAAGTGCCATCACCCATATTCCAATAATATTGTGTAACAGGATCCGTTCCATGCTGAATGTCGACACCTAAATTATCGCCAGGACAAATTGAATCGGTCGACAATAAAACAGTAGGCGAAGCATACACCACCAAATTTTTTTGTATAGAATCCTTACACCCCTGCGTGGTTTGAACCAAAAGCTTAATCGATTTTGCGCCAGTGGAAGTATACGCATGCTGCGGCGAGGCTTGGTTGCTGCTAGAGCCATCACCAAAACGATACAAGTAAGTGCTAATTGGATTGTTCAAATCGGAGGTACTGGTATTTGTAAACTGAGCATTCAAACCGATACAGGCATTGATAAAAGTAAAATTGGCAAGTGGCTTATTGTACACCGACCACGATTGCCAAGCCGTATCACTAAGTCCATTGGTGTCTTTAACAATTAAACGAACATTAAAGGTCCCTTTATTAGCAAATACATGAACAACATTGCTGTCATTGCTTGTATTGTAGAAACCAGAATTCACATCCGCAAAATCCCAAAATAAAGTATCACCTTGGCCTGTAAACTGAAAGAAAACTGAATCTCCATAGCACTTTGAACCCGAAACAGAAAAAGAGGCATTGCTTTGAGAATATGCAGCATTACTTACTAAAAAAAACAGCCAAAACAAAACGCCAAACAAGAAGCTTGATTGAAGTGGTATGTTCTTATGCTTGCTCAAAATTATAGAATATAACAAATTTACGGTATTGTAACAAGCCCTCAAGTTGTAGAGCAACCCAAAAGCGTTACAAAAGCGTTACAAAATCGCTGAAAAAAATGAAGACTAGATGCAATAATTGGGTTTGGGTTGAAGCCTTGGTGATGAGAACATTTCTTTAAAAATGAGGGTATGGCAGTATGGTATTTGCATAAAGCTTAAATAAAACTTAATTTCACAAAATTAAATATTCAATTGTAGGTATGAAAAAACAAGTACTTTTTATAATAGCAGTGATAATTATATTTTGTCCAAATCAGCGATGGGCAAGATCAGTACCCAGTAATAAAAATTGTTATTGAATAAATTAGCATTAATAATTGTTTTCATAATAAAGAAAAAATTGAACTCAAAATCGTAACAACACCAATGAAAAAAACAATATCAATTATAGGCCTATGCATTGCATTTTTAACTATAATTCCATCATGTAAAAAGGAAAAAGTATTAACAGATGAAGAAATAATTGAAAAGGCGCTTGACGAATTTGTAGCCGACCTACAATCGAAACCAGCAGATACAAGTAGTATTTCTGACAGGGTTAAAAATTACATGCAGGGAAAATCCGCATTATTTTATGGTTCAACTGTTACTTTATTAGACTCAACAAAAAAAGCGGTTTCAAGTCCTTATTGGTATAAGAAAAATGAAACCCTTGCCTACGCTAATTTAATGGATACAGCTTATAATATTGACACCCAGTTATGGTTGCGCGAGGCCATAGACGGGGGTCAGGCGGTATGGTCGGCCCCTTATTTTGATGCTGGAGGAGGCAACATCTGGATGAAAACCCGCACGGTTCCTGTGTACATTAATGGAAAAATCAAAGCTGTAGCAACTACAGACATGCCTTCGAAATAAGCAAAGTCTGCCGAACAAACTGTTTGTTTATATAACACATTCAAATAATAAGCAATGAGAACAATCGCCATACTAATTATAATGTTATTCTATTCAGGAATTATAAATGCGCAATATCTTTATGACAACTCAAACAGACTCATTGGCAAAACAAGTGGCAATTACTTTTACGATGCGTCAAACCGACTCATTGGAAAATCAGATGGAAAATATCTATATGACAATTCTAATCGATTGCTCGGTAAAGTGGATGGAAATTATTTCTACGACGCCTCTAACCGCATGATAGGCAAGGTTGATGGCAATTACTTTTACGATGCCTCCAATCGGCTTTTAGGCAAACTTGATGGCAAATATTTGTATGACCAATCCAACCGTTTAATTGCAAAAGCAGATGGTCTCACAAGAACGCAGGTCAATTGGTTTTTTTATTATTTGATGTGAGGTGCTGCAATGGATAGTATTCGATTGCAATATGAATGAATTTATTAATTCTCGCGCCTAAATAAGAGCAATTTGTTGGTGAATTGCTTTGTAAAAACAGATTAAAAAGTACTCATTTTTTATTCTCTTTAACCCAATTAACTTCACTGTAATAAGGGTAAGTCTTAGATTCATTGAATTTTATTGTCTTTGTTAATTATAAAATTATATTTGTATATATAATAGGTGAACATAGGTGAAACTATAAAAATTAAAATTCACAAAAACATATACAAGCATCTTTGCTAAATCAAAATCAAATTCCTAAACAAACTATCAATAATTTGAACACAACTGCAGTACCAAAGAATTTAGAACAGATTCCAGTCCAAATTTCTCTACCCTTATACAAACTATACAACTCAAGCAATTACTTTAAAAAACTGCATCTAATTTCAGATGTGCTTTTAGGATGCTTTAGATTATATGGTTATGCACTAATTGCCATTGCAGAGAAAGAGAAAGCAATCAACGATTCCTTGCAACAATCTATTGATTCATTATTGCTCAAAGACAGCCATGGATTATGGACTTCCACAATAGTAAAAATAATACAAGAATTAGATGCACACAATTCTGAATTGCTCTCACCTGAATTGGCAAGTTTTTTTGGTGTTTCAATAAAGTCCCAAAAACAAGACCCAATTAAAAGGATGGGTGTTAAACATACTGTGATTGATAGCAAAGGGAAGAAACAATTGCATGAGGTTAACAATACCCCTGTTGAGCTTTTAATCAATTTCAGGAATAAATATGTAGGCCATGGAACGGTTTATTCAGAAATTGAAAGTAAGAAAATTTTTGAAACCTATGAGCCTATTTTAAATGCCTTTATCGAATCTTTAGACAGCTTTTCTGAACTGATTTTTATTGACTCATCAAACAATAAAAGCATACATGGACATGACAAAGCGTGCAGTGGTAATATTGGATTTACGTTTAAGAACAGTTCGTTTAAATTTGCATCAACAACACAATTATCGATAGATAATCTTAGCATAAATGATTCGCCTGCAACAACATCTATTGTAACTATTGATAAAAATGACGAGACGATTATAAGCAGTTATCCTTATTTCTTGGCGCATCCATATAAACGGGCCATCGAAGAAGAAGATGGGTTTAAGCGACTTCACTTATTAAAAGAGGTATTGTTAAACTACTTAAAATACTTAGGCCTTCTAACTGCCTCAGAATACTTTAACAGCAACTTGAAGATTGGTGAAATCAATCGGGCATTTAAAAGCTTCCTTTACCGCCCTCAATTTGGCCATTGGAATGCCTTTATGCGAAATGCAATTCAGTCCCTAAATGAACATAATCACAATTGGTTTATAAAAGAATTACCTGATTACTACAACGAAGTAGAAACGATGCCTTATGCTGAAAATGGAGAAACCTCTATCGGCAAACTTATTAATTTTCGCAACCATAATTTAGGCCATGGAACGGTTCCTAATGAAAGCCAATCAAATGTTCTATGGAATGAGCATTTTCAATTGTTAAAAGACCTTTTACTTAAAATGGATTTTTGTAAAAACTATACCATTGTGAGCAGCGACAAAACAATAGCATGGCGCTTAATGGGAGATGAAATTACACAAATTAACCTCAGGCAAAAATTGAAATCCAATGTGGCAATATTGAATTCTGAGAACCAAGAATTAAGCATTGTTCCATTTTTTATATTGCCCGGCGAGTATTTTATTAAAGAAGTATCCGACCTCGCCAAATTAATGGTGTATGAGCAAAATACAGGTAGCCGAATAGTATTCTTTAGTCCAGAAAGTGTTCATGGCGAAACCAACAATGAAAAAGTTTTGGAACAACTTAATCTAATGATTAGGGAAAAAGAAAAGCAAGAACCTGTGGCCATGAAAGATTTGGACGAAACAAGCTGGAAGGCCCTATTAAAGGAAAACAATGAAGCAACAATACAATCACTAATAAGCGAAAAAAAGACCATTAAAGGCATATACCAAGAAAGACAAGATGCCGAAGTTGCCTTAAGGTCTTGGATTGGTGCTAGGGCTGGTTTATTCTTTCTTTCTGCAGAAGCAGGAAGTGGCAAAACCAACCTTTTGCTTGAAATGAATAGACAGTATCAAGAACGTGGTTTGGATGCAATTTTACTAAGGGGCAATCGTTTTAGAACGCCTGATATTTGGGAAGAGTTGTGTTACCGATTAAATTTAACCTCAGACAGCTCTTTTGAAGAGGCAGATTTCGTTCGCTATGAACAAGAAAATCCATTGATGATTTTAATTGATGGGGCAAATGAAAATTCTGATTCTAAAAAGCTTTTCGATTCTATCATTCAGTTTTTAGAAACCTACAAAGGTGGGCACATTAAAATTGTTTTAAGCTGGAGGGTGAATACCAAAAGTGAATTGCCACAAGCCGATGACAAATATGAGTCAATCATATACAGCGATGCCAAGGAAAGCAACAATGATGAAAATATTATTGCTAAATCATGCTATTGGTTAAAGCCACTAAACAAAGTTGAGGTAGAAGGCGCATGGAATAAGTATGTGAACGATAAACAAGACAAGGTAAAGCGCAAACCTAATTTTTCTTATGAGGAATTAACTTACCACGACCGTTCATTAAGCGACCAATTAGACAACCCCTTGTTGCTGCGTTTGTTCCTCGAATTAAACAATGGCAAAGGCTTGCCAAAGAGCCGCGGTGGATTTATAAGCATTTGGTCCTTGTACCATGAGAAATTGATTTCACAATAGCTTCTGATGACAGACAACCATAAATTGCTCTTTCGCCTTGCCGAACTCATGCTGCAACACGAGCAACACATCTTGCCTGTGGATTTGCTGTTCGACGATGGGCAAATTGGAGATTTTGTGAAGAGCATTCAAATAGATTCGCCCTACCAGCAAATGCTACTGGAAGGGGTATTAACAGAAAATGTACTTAATGAGAAGTTGTATGTTAGTTTTACCGTTGAGGGCTATTTTCATTATGTGCTAGGCGAAGTTTTAGAAGCTAAATTTTCAGATCTTGCGGCAAATGAAATTTTCGAATATATTAACAACATTAA
>CAMDAF010000037.1 GCA_945888525.1 Chitinophaga pinensis | reverse complement strand
GACCATTTTCCATCTTTTTTCAATGTTAATTCTGCTTCATTTTTAAGTTGATTATCCTTTAATGTATCTAAAGCCCAATCTTTCAATTTGCTGTTAAACCAATATTCAACAGGGCTTCCAATTCCAACTTTATATGTTCGAGTTCTTAAACTTTCTTCCATTCGTCCTTTCATTGCCTCTCTAACTATCTTTTTTGTAAAACCGTCACCTATTTTACTTTCAGTAGGAAGTGAGAAAATATAAGATACAAGCCGCCAATCCATAAATGGCATTCTTATTTCAACACTATTCATCATTCCAGCTCTATCAAAATTACGCAACAATGCCGGGAGTGTGTGTTGAAAAAACTCATTTAATAACATTCTTTTATCAAGCGGAAATCCACTGAAGTCATATGGTATATCACTGAGACTTGGTAATTGTTCTGTCAAATATTCTGAATTTAGCGGAGCAGTACGTAAATATTTTTTAATTTTGTTGACTAGTGAAGAATCTCTGATTTTTTTCTCTGATTTTTGTTTATCGAATTTTGCAATTATATCTTTCTGCTGATCAGGATGATACATGCTCATAAGTACTCTGCGGTAATTTTCACTTGTTTCTGTATTTTCGTTCCATAAAGCATTATTATATAATGAATACACCATATCTCTATAGCCGTATAACATTTCATCGACACCATGTCCATCCAATGAAACTACTATACCATTTGCCCGCATACCTTTGTATACAGCAGATATTGAACTAATAGGAGATACATTAATAAAGTCACATAATTCGGTTTCTTTCTCTACAAGTTGGGCCAGACCAGAGTTTTCGGTTTCAAGAAAAGTGATTTTTCCTCCTGTATAATCAGCTGCTATTTGAGCATACATACGTTCATCTTGGGGCATACCAGGAAATACCGCTGTGAAAGCACTTTGTGACTCTTTATTCACCCTGCTTAATGTTTCTTTCTGCATTATATCATATACAGTTGAATACACTGCAGTAGAATCTAGACCACCACTTAATGCAGTAGCAACAGGTACATCACTTATCAAACGTATTTTACAGGCATCTCTAAAAATCTCATTAAACTTTTCAGTTTGTTCTTCAATAGTTTTAGGCACCTCTACTAAGTGATCTGCAATATGCCACCACCTTTTTTGCTGAACTTTCTGCTTAGGTTTTATCACCATATAATGCCCTGGAAGTACTTGCAGAATGTTATTGAATATAGTATAACCACGACCTTCCAGTGCATATGGGTCTTTGAGATTCATGTCTAGAAGACTATTGTCAATCTGCCTATTAAACGAATTCAAATATTTAAATGCTCTGGTTTCAGATGCAAAAACAAAACGTTTCTCAGGTTCAAACAAATAATACAGAGGTTTAATTCCAAAACGGTCTCTGGCAAGAAACAATTCTTGTTCAGAGTTATCCCAAATAGCAAATGCCCACATACCATTAAAACGCTTAAGACAATCTTTTCCCCATTGGTGAAAGGATGCCAAAATAACTTCGGTATCTGATTCAGAATTGAATGTAAATCCTAAAGTTATCAATTCATTTTTTATCTCTTGAAAATTAAATATTTCACCATTATAGGTAATGCAATATCTTTGATCTGGAGTATACATGGGTTGATGTCCAGATTCAGAAAGGTCGAGTATAGCCAACCTACGCTGACCTAATCCGAGTTTATCATCTGCCAATAATTCATATCCTGCTCCGTCTGGACCTCGGTGAAACATCGAATCAGTGAACATCTGCAAATCCTGCAAATTCACTTTTTCTTGATTAAATTGGTAGATTCCAGCTATGCCACACATTTAATTTTCAATTACTTGTTTTTTAATGCTTTTGTATAATTTCTTAGACTATTCCAGCTTAAAAACTCATATCTTGCAGCTAAAAAACTTAATAAAAAACCTGTTAAACCATCTTTATATCCCTTCAAAGTTTTAAATGAATAATAAAATTTAATTATACACGTTTTATATTTTTCTTTAGCATTATAATATAGTCCTGAATTATATCTGCTTTTACCTTCACCTTTTATATATCTTTTATGTTTTTCCAATAACTGTTTCCAACTACTACACCATAAATGCTTGTCATAATTATCTCCTGTAAATTTTATTTTGTATCGTTCATAACCATCTTTCATTTGAATTCCAGTATGTACATTTGCGCTTAAATTTATTGCACTTTTTTTATATAATAATCTTGCATATTTAATTCCTCCATATACTGTTCCTTTTAATTTTCTATTTCTAAAATAATTAATCATTGGAACTCTGTATGTACAAGCATTATTTGGAGCATCTAGTATAGTTCTTTTTATATCATTTTGCAATTGCTCTAAGATTCTTTCATCGGGATCTATAAGTATTATCCAATCATTTTTTAATAAAGGGATAATGATTGGATGTATTTCCTCTACTAAAGGCACCCTTATCATGTTTTCGTATTTATTTGCATACCTTTTAAATAATCCCTCCGTATTATCATTGGATTCGAGGTTTACTCCGAAGATTTCATCACAAAAGGACAAAGACTTCAAACAATCTTCTAACAAATGTCCTTCATTGCATGAAACGACTAAAGCAGATATTGGGAGTTTATTCATTTATTATTGATTAATTGTTCTTCCCAAGTAATTTCTTAACGTCTGACTTAAGGCCTTCTTTAAAAATAAGAAAACTCAGTTCTATGTCTTCCATTGTAAACATTCTGATGGCTGCTTTAGTATTATGGTTTTTTATATTCGCATAATAATAAACGCTCCAATAATTATCCAACAATATTCGTTTTAATGCTTTTTCATTAAAAAATATTCCATGTTTATTTTTACTGATAATTTTATAGATCCAAGACCTGATCTGTATCAGTATATTCATATCTTTTAAAACAGGATTTCTTATAGAAGTTAGCATGTCAAAATGCAGATCAAGCTCTGTTTCTGTAACAGTGAATAAATATAAATCAAAAATTTCTCTGATAATTTTTTTCTGACTTGATAATGAGTGTTCAGAATTAGTTATCCCAGTAGCTGAATTATTCCTTCTTCTGTACAAATAAAGTGGCTCATTAACAATCCCAAGTTTGTAGTGCATTGAATACCTGGCCATCATGTCATAATCTTCTGCATAATCGAAACCCTCTCTATATGAAATTGATTGAATAGTTTGCGATTTAAACAAAGTTGCTGCATGTGGTACTGCATTATAAAAAAGCATCGTAACCTTTATTGCTTTTTCATCCGTTCGAAAACTACTAATTGTAAAATCGCTATTGTTTTTATACTCGTAGAATTGTGAGGAAACCGCATCTAATTGATTCTTCTGTAAATGTTCATATAGTTTTTCAATCCTTAAGGGTGAAGCTAAGTCGTCAGAATCCATCAATGCTAAGTATTGGCCTGTGCAAAGGGATAGTCCGTAATTCAGTGCCTCTACCCTACCTTTATTCTCACTTAATGCAAAAACTTTTAAACGACTATCCCTTATTGTTCCTAATATTTCTAGTGTTTTGTCTGTTGATCCATCATCGATAACAATAACTTCAATATTTTGGAATGTTTGTAATAGTATAGTAGTAATACATGGCAATATAAACTCTGCAGTATTATAAGATGTTATTAATACAGATATAACTGGATCAGTTGCGTTTACTCTTTGATACCTATTTTTAAATAACTCAAAATATCTTAAACCTTCCAATTCATTTATGATTAACATTTTGCATATTTCTGCAGATAAGTTTTCCTTGATTTTAAGGTTTTCAGATGTGGCAACTTCCCTCAAAAGTATTCTGATTGTAGAGTCTACAAAAGCTGCATTATTCCTTAAGCTTTTATGCATGTTCTTTTCATGCACTCTGTATTTTACCAATGCTTGGTCGATAAAAGAAAACTTTGTTTTCTTCTGGGCTTTTAACAAAAAATCCCAGTCTTCATAAGCTAATGATTCATCATATCCTTCTAATTGATTAAATAGGCTTCGTTTATAAATAATAGTTGGAGCTGCTATGTATTGAGCTTCTAACAATGATTCAGAATTATTGAGGTAATCAGCAGGATTTACTCTATTATATTTATAATTTGATGCTTGCCTAATCTCTCCTTTTTCATTCATCAGAATCATGTCTGTAAAGATTAAATCCGTCTCATTATTAAACTCTGCCGTAACTCTTTCAAGATATTCTGGTAGTATAATATCATCGCAGGCTATTGGTTTTATATAATAACCTTTACTTACATGAATGGCTTTGTTAAGTGTTTTACATAGACCAAGATTAATCTTGTTGTAGACCTTAATAACTTGAATTTGTGGATTCCTTTCTACCCATGCATCAATTTTCTCAATTGAATCATCCGTAGAGCAATCATCTGTTATAATGAGCTCTATATTTTTATAGGATTGTAATGCGATTGCTTCAAGGCTTTCAATCAAAAAAACTGATTGGTTATAATTTAATGCTATTATGCTAACAAGCGACTTATCTACCATTAAAAAATAATTTTATTGTATCAACAATATAAGCTAATTCTTCTTCGTTTAAATCAGGATATAATGGAATGCTCAGTGTTGTATTTGCTATTTTCTCGGCGATAGGAAAAGCACCATTACCATACCCTAAATCATTATAAGCCTTTTGCAAATGTGAAGGAACAGGATAATGAATTATGGTACAAATTCCCTTTTCACTTAGAAATTCTTGTAATTGATTTCTTTGACTGCTTCTTATTTGGTATATATGGTAAACCGAATTGCAATTAAGTGCATTTACAGGTATTAAAATATCTCCTACATTCTGAAGTCCATTGTCATAAATTTAGCGATTTTCTGTCTTTTAATATTATTCTGATCAAGAGCTTTTAGTTTAATTGTAAGAAATGCAGCTTGCAATTCATCAAGTCTAGAATTAACACCCTTTATTTCATTGTAATACTTTTTCTCTGAACCATAATTGCGCAAGACTTTTACTTTATCAAATAAGTTTACATCATTCGTAGTTACAGCACCAGCATCTCCGAGGGCACCAAGGTTTTTGAAGGATAGAAACTTGTAGCATTAATGTCTCCCCAGCTTCCTGTAAGTTTGCCTTCGCAAATAGCTCCTTGTGCTTGAGCGTTGTCTTCGAGCACAAATAAATTGTGTTTCTTAGCTATAGCAGAAATTTTATGGAGCTCAGCCGATTGTCCATATAAATTAACAGGCATAATGGCTTTTGTTCTTGAACTTATTTTCTCTTCTATTAGTTCCGGTCGATATTACAAGTCAACCAATTCGGTTCAACTGGTATTGGCACAGCACCAACGTAAAAAGCCGCCAACCATGAGGCTATGTAAGTATTTGAAGGAACGATTACTTCATCTCCATCGCCAATTTAAGTGCTTTTAGTGCTAAAATTAAAGCGTCTAGTCCGTTCGCAACACCGACACAATATTGCGTTTTGTTGTAGCTGGCATATTGGTTTTCAAACTCCTCAAGTTTTTTACCTAATATAAACCAACCACTGTTAAGTACATCTTCAAACGCTAATTTTAATTCATCAGAACCATTTAAATTTAGTTGTTTGAGTTTTAAATATGGGATAATCATTTATTCACTATTAATTGGCCATCAATTTCTTTGTAAATGTGACCAATAGAATCACATAAAACACCATCTACTAGTTTTAGTTTCTCTCCATTAGCATTAACCCAAGCAATTTGTTTTGCAGGATTACCAACCACAAGTGAATGTGGTAAAACGTTTTTAGTTACTACTGACCCTGCTCCTATTAAGGCATATTCTCCAATTGTGGTTCCCCCTAGAATGGTAGCATTTGCACCTATACTACAACCTTTTTTAAGTATAGTTTCCTGAAATGCATCTGGGTATTGTTTTGATCTTGGAAAAGCATCATTTGCGAAAGTTACATTGGGGCCTATAAACACATCATCCTCTACCCGAATACCATCCCATAAGTATACGCCACTTTTAACGGTAACTCTATTTCCTATGAGTATATCATTCTCTATAAACGTATGGCAATTAATATTACAATCATCGCCAATTACAGCATTTTCAAGGATAACCGCGAACTGCCAAATTTTGGTGTTATTTCCAATTTTTATAGACTTTACGTCTGCAAGAGGATGTATCATGGATTTATTTTTATAAAATCTTCGTAACTTCTTATATAATCCTTTTCAGAATATTCAGAAGAAACCAATACTAATTGAACTGCATTATGCGAATACTGCATAGTGTGCCAACATAGTTTTGGTATGAATATTCCAAGTTCAGGATTTTCGAGTATAAATTCATTTTTAATTGCTCCGGGCATTTCTGTTTGAACAATAATCTTTCCTGCAGCAGCAATGAGTATCATTTCTGTTTCATAATGTGCGTGACGACCTCTTATTATCTCTTGAGGTGTATAATATGTCCAGAAACAACGTTTGATATCAAATGGCATTTCCACGCCATTCTGAAAAATTGAAATATATCCTTCAGAAGGGTTTCCTATTTTTTTAAACTGAATTATTTGTGGTGTTTTCATCGGCTTATTAAATATCCTTCAATTATTGCAAAATCCAAATTAGTCTCCAAAAAATCACGAATTGCATCTTGAGGTGTTTCTACAATGGTTCTGCCGTGTTTATTAAACGAAGTATTAATACTTACACCATAGCCGGTAAGGCGTTTTAGTTCTTTTAAATAGCGGTAATACATTGGGTTATCATTTTCCTCCACAAATTGGGCTCTTCCAGTGCCGTCTACGTGAACAGAAGCAGGAATCTTATCTCTGAATTCCGTTTTCATTCTGAATGCGCATGTCATGTGTTTATTTGGATATGATCTTTCAAATAGTCTTTCACGATCTTCTTCCAATATCGAAGGACAAAAAGGTTGAAATAAAGGTCTGTTTTTAATCGAACCATTAATTTTCTTAGTAATTTCAGGATTTCTACAATCTGCAATAATACTTCTGTTGCCTAATGCTCTAGGGCCCCATTCCATTTTACCATGAAAAATTGCACCAATTTTCCCTTGAGAAACCAATTCTGCTGCTTTTTCTGGCCAGGTATCTTGCAAATCAGTATAATGTACGTTTGGATTCTTTTTTAATACTTCGCGAACTTGTTGCGAAGAATAAGAAGTGCCAAAATATGGCATGTGTTTTTGTTTTAACCAAGCTAAATCATTCAATGTATTTCCATCATTTAAACAAGCTGCATAACAAGCTCCTTCAGCACTTCCATCATCTGCCATAGCAGGAATTATATACAAATCATCTGTTAGTTCGTCAAACACTCTTAAATTAAGAATTACGTTTGCAAACACTCCACCACTAAAACACAGTTTTTTAATGCCTGTTTTATCGATTAGTTTTTTAATGTATTGAAGCATAAATTCTTCCAAGAATTTTTGTATGGCAGCAGCAATATCCTCTTTTTTATACTTCTCAATAAATTCATTAAATTCATCTTGACTAAACAATATTTCAGCTTCCTCTTTATGAACTTGAATACCAATATTTATAGCATTTTCTGTAATTGAGAAACACTGCCATAGCTTATAGTATATTTCATTCTTATAATTGCCAAAAGCTGCTAATGCTTCAACTTTACCCTCATCGGCGTTGGGGGTGAAACCAAGTTTCCAGGTAAAATAAGTATACATACCTCCAATTGAACATTCATCCCAGTATTTTGTATACTTACCCGTAAAATTTATAAATTTATCTGGAGATATTGATTCGCTAACTTGCATTAATTGATTGTCTTTGACAATATATGCTCTTGAAAAACAATTATGATCACCATGACCATCCATTGTTATTAATAATGCTTCTCCTTGAAAAGGTGAAGTAATATAACTTGAAATTGCATGGCATTTTTCATGGTCTATATAATTCAATTCAATATGTGCATTCGGAAAATATTTCTTTAAAGTATCATGCAGTAAATCTTTTTGAAAAATTGTTTCTACAGATTTTTCTATATTCCGGTAAGTCCTATATTTTCTATTCTTAAACAAATCCCAAAACCTGTTTAATTTTGAATTTGATTCAAATTTTGCTTTCTTTTGTATGTAGCCTTTGAGGAAATCTTCTTTAAGAAAATTTCTGAAAAACATTTCTCTTTCATAATGATTCAGTCTTGATCTAGACGACTTTTGCATTACTTTAGAATTGCCACAAATAATCCTCTTAACCTTTGCGGGATTAATTTCCGAATATTCAATATATTTCTCAATAGCAGGTAAAGGAAATATTGTATCATGCTTAAAACGGGTAATGCGTTCGGTGGAAATAGCAAAAACATCCTTTTCTTGAGGATTTAAAATGTAAATTGCTGTGTCGTGACCTTCGAAGTTTATTCCTAAATATAATTCCATTTATTTTTACTTTATATAATATACCAACTTGGCAATAGCAGGTTTTCTGCAATTTTATTTTCCGATTGCATCCATGTAGATGGTGCAACCACAAGTGCATTGCTATTAGTGTTTAGCCAAGCCCCCCAATAACTGAAGCCGCTATTTGCAATTATATTGTGCTTACACTTGCTCATCAAAAAAATATCCCAATAGGATTCTTCTCCTTTATTGTGATCAATAAAAACCGCATCCCCTAAAACATCATAGGTAGCTCTTACATATTCTATATCATCAGAAAACACAAAAAATATAGGATTTGACACATGTTTTTTAATATATCCTATAGCCTTGTAATAATAATCATCCTTCATGACATTATGATTTGCATGCACTAAATAATCACCTCTTCTAAAATGAATAGATACGGAATTAGAGCTTTCAATACTATTCAATAAATCTTTGTTTTCAGGTATGATAGGATATCTGGGCGTGAAATCATTTTTTAATTTGCTATCAATAAAAGACATATATTGGCTGTTAACCCAATACCCATCGTATATTTTATATTTTTGATTCAATACTTCAGGATCATAGCAAAAGGGCTTTGATTCGATAAAATTTACATTGCTTTTTACTGGTTTTCTAAACAATTTATATAGTATTTTATCTGAAAACTTAATTTCAGAAAAAATTTGTGTGTAATCATCTTCAGTTGCAATACTAAAACCTGTATTTAAATTCAACAATTCAAATTTCCTGAATGAAATATTATGTATTTGCTCGCTGTAAAATGAGATGTCTAATTTAACTTGTTCTTTCTTTTTTAACTCTAAAAAATTTGCAAATGCATATTGCATCATTTGCCCGGCTAAACCTCCGTATATTTTTACAATAATCATTTAGAATGCAATTTCTGAAGATAATTATTATCTAAAAATATACTGTTATTATAGGTATCAGCATAAAAAATATAACCTTTTTCTTTTAGGAAATTAATCGATTCATAAACTTTAATACCGGGAGGTACAGCAGAAAATTCTGCGGTTTCAACACAAATTACTTTTGGTCTATTAAGATTAAAATTGATTGATTGTATTATTTCAAAATCAATACCTTCAACATCTATTGATAAAAAATCCGGTATAAAATATTTCTCAAATAATTTATTAATATTAATAGTTTTTATTTTTTTTACCTCTGAAATCCTAAATTCACCTTGTGCATCTAATCGCTCTGCTTCTTCTTTTGAAAAAGTATTAAGTGATCTTACTGACATTATAAAAAAATCAAGTTCTTCTTCAAGATTTATATCATTTGAAAACCCAATTCCATAGTTTAAACATATATCTTTAGGCCTATTTTTTTGAATTTCGTTAAATAAAGTTGGATCTGGTTCAATACAGATTCCATGCATCCCTTTTTTGTAAAACAAAGCTGTGTTGCTTATATAGGTTGAATGATGTGCACCAACATCACAGTATGTAAATTTAGGTTGATTTAAAATATATTTAAAGATAAAGTCTACTATTATATCTTCGCCACTTTGGGCATACGATATATTGTATTCTTTCTCTTTAGATTTAAAATTTTTAGCATTAAACTGTCTCCATTTCTTTTGATGATTTTTAACTACATTCTTAATATAATTTATTAATTTCATTTCTACTTAATTTCTATATGTTCTGTGTTTAAAATAATTCCAGCTCCTTTGATTCTTAATACATTTTCTGGTCTATCATCTGATGAAATATCAGAAATCGTAAGTGTATTGAAGTTTTCTTTTGAAAATAGAGTTCTCTCGTAAGTAGATATTCCTAAATTTATGATATATGAACCCGTTTCAAGAAATACATTATTCATATAAAAACAAATTTCATGTTTACCTTTTTTTAAATCTTTTGGAACACTCCAGAGCGTTCTAAGAGGTAGATTTAAATTAGTACATAATCCAATTGCACATACAAAATGATCTATATCTTTTTTCAGAAATACATTAATCTTAATTGTAAATTTTTCATAAGCTGGTATTTCTGACACCAATTCATTATTCTTATTTTCAATTTTAAAACTCAAAGGATAACAATCCAAATTTTCAGTACTTTCAACTTTAAATTCATAAAAACTTTCTTGAGTCCTTGTTTGATTCTTGATATATAAATCAATAACATCATTGATATTATCATCTTTTAAAATACTACCGTTATTTAATAAAACACCCCTTTTACATAAACTTTTAACAGTGTCTATATTATGGCTTACGAATATTACCGTACGCCCTTCTTGACTCACATCCTTCATCTTACCAATGCATTTTTTCTGAAATTCTGCATCACCCACTGCTAATACTTCATCAATCACCAATATCTCTGGATCAAGGTAAGCTGCTACAGCAAATGCAAGACGCACATACATACCTGAAGAATAGCGTTTAACAGGTGTGTCAATATATCTTTCAACGCCAGAAAAATCAACAATTTCATCAAATTTTCTTTTAATTTCTAACTTGCTCATTCCCATTATAGCTCCATTCAATAATACATTCTCTCTGCCAGTTAGCTCTGGATGAAATCCTGTTCCTACTTCAAGCAAACTCGCCATTCTACCTTTAATGCCTATACTTCCAGTTGTTGGTGTAGTTACTCTTGATAATATTTTTAAAAGTGTGCTTTTCCCTGCTCCATTCTTTCCAATAATACCCAATACTTCTCCTTGTTCGATACTAAAATTAATGTCTTTTAATGCCCAAACATAGTCAGAATTTCCTTTTTGAGTCCTATCGTTAATCTCCCCAACTTTTAAATATGGGTCTTCCTTGCCTCTCATTTTATAAACCCATCTTTTAAAATCATGAGACAAAGTACCGGTGCCTACCAGACCCAAACGGTATTGCTTTGAAATATTTTCAGCTTTTATAACTATATTACTCATTAGACTGTATCTATAAATGATTTTTCAACTTTATTAAATATTATAACCCCTACAAACAAAAGAACTATTGTAAATACTAAACTATAAGTAAGTAAGCCTAAATCATAAATCCCATGTCCTGTTAATCCATACTTTATACCTTCGATTAAACCGGTCATTGGATTTAATGATACTAATGTAATTATATTAGGATTTTTTATCAAGCTTAATGGATAAATTATTGGAGTTGCATACATTAAAAGTTGAACCCCAAAACCTACTAAAAATGAAAAATCTTTGTATTTTGTAGTTACAGAAGATAAGATTATTCCAAATCCAAGACCTAATCCAGCCATCGAAATAATATAAAGTGGCAACAATAAAATTGTAAAGTTAGGAACAATAGATAGCTCTGTTGTCATATAGTATATCCATCCGATTAATAACATAATAAATTGAATTGATAGTTTAAATAAGCTTGAAATTACAATTGATAACGGCATAATAAGTCTAGGAAAATATACTTTTCCAAATACAGATGCATTGTTTACAAAAGTTCCAGATGTCGCTGTAAGACACGTTGAAAAATAACTCCAGAAAGTTACTCCAATCAAATAAAACAATGGAGCAGGAATACCATCAGTTGAAATATTAGCCATTTTACTAAAAACCAATGTGAATGTAGCAGTTGTAAGCAATGGCTGTATAAAGAACCAAACCGGCCCTAAAATTGTTTGCTTATAAACAGATACAAAATCTCTTCTAACCAGAAGAAACAATAAATCTTTATAACGCCATAACTCTTTAAAGTTGATGTCTAATAATGAATTTTTTGGCTTTATTATCAGTGTATATTCGTCTTGATCTATCATTCTATATTATTTAATAATTTACTTGGTATTTTTACCTGTATTCCATTGCCCATACCTTCAAAATTTAATACAAACCAATCAACGTCTGAAATGGAAACCAACTCACCACTAATGCCTTTTAATGGTCCTGAACTTACTTCTACTTTATTGCCAATTTTAAATTCTTGAGCTGTACTGAATTCATTTATATCGTATCCATGCTGAATGATGGATTTTAACGTATCAATTTCAGCTTGTCTTACAATTGCAGGTTTATTATTGTATTGAAGAAAAGCAACAAACGCTTTAAAATCTTTGAACCTGGCCTTCTCATTAATTCCCTTGATAAAAACATAGGAGTTAAACAATGGTACTTCTAAAACTTTCTTTCTATCAGACCATTGAGATAATTTTTTCAATAGTGGCAGATATACCTCGTAGCCAGCATCCATTAGCTGAGAAGCCAAAACTTTTTCTTGTCTTGACTTGGTATAAAGTACGAACCAATTTTCTGATGTATTCATTAACCAATGCGCTGCCCTCTCGGTCACATTTTCGTGAAGAGCGGTTGAGTCAAAGGCTAGCTATACCAATGGTATTTGCTATTTTATAAAATCAATTCAAAAATAAAAGAATAATGACTTGAAAGTGAATTTTAAATGCCACTACAAGAATAAATACTTCTAGAGAGATTATTCACACAACTTATCCAAAGTGTTCCTATTTTCTAGAAATAAAAACTCAAAAATGATTTTACATGAAAATTTGTAGAAAAACATATTAAATACTAGGCTTTCAAGTGCTTACTCAAAACAAAAAATCAGATGGTAGCCAACAAATGAAGTGGAGGATGGAATTATCACAAAGAGATATGCACAAAGAGATTTATAATTTTGCCTCTATTTCAAGCACAAGCATTGAATTAAGTAGAATGTTGCTACTGGACTTCTTTCAATATGGAAAGACAATCTTGTGCCTATTACTTTGAAAAAATATTATATTTTAAAATACAATAAATTGCCCTAAATCCATCTTTTGCTCCTATCTTTTTTCCTTCAAAATAAGTCCTTCCATAATACGATATTCCAACTTCGTATATTCTAATTTTGGGTACTCTAGAAATTCTGGCAGTTACTTCGGGTTCAAAGCCAAATCTCTTTTCCTTGAATTTAAAAGATTGTATTAAATCTGTTCTAAACAGCTTGTAACAAGTTTCCATATCTGTCAAATTTAGATTGGTCAACATATTGGATAAAAAAGTGAGAAATTTATTGCCAATTGAATGCCAGAAAAACAATATTCTATGGGGCTTGCCGCCCATAAACCGACTACCATAAACAACATCCGCAAAACCATCTACAACTGGTTTCAACAAAATATTATACTCCAAAGGGTCATATTCTAAATCTGCATCCTGAATAATGAGGTATTCACCCGTTGCTTTTTTTATTCCAGTGTGCAATGCAGCACCCTTGCCTTGGTTAATTTCGTGTTTAAAATATTGGATGTCAACCTTGGGGTTTTCATCAATATATTGTTTAATTGAATCTTCTGTATTATCTGTAGAACAATCATTTATAATAATTATTTCTTTTTCAATATTGTTCAATAATTGTACATTTTTGACTTTATCTAAAATCAAATGAATGGTAGAACCCTCATTGTATGCAGGAATTATAATCGATAGCTTTTTAATCATCATACGTTTTTATTCTTCAAATATGGGTTTCCTTTATAAATTCGCTCAATAATCTCAACCACTTTGAGACCGTCTTTTGCATTTGTATCTATTTTCATATCATTTTTGAGCACATCCACCACATTCTGATAAACAAAATGATGGTTTGCGGCCGAGCCCTTGTAAGTTCCATAATCATTGGCCGGACTCGATTTTTCAAGCACTGGCATAGTGTAATTTTTAATATGACAGAACTCTATTTCATTCATATACTGTCCGCCTATCTTTAATGAACCATTCTCGCCTATGACAGTAATACTACTCTCCATATTAGAATCCCAAACAGAAGTTGAATAGTTGATATTGCCCATTCCTCCACTTAAAAAATCAAATTGAATAAGCCCAGAATCTTCGAAAGCACTTAGATTTTTATGGTTAAAATCGTTGAATTTTGATTGGATGTTTGTGATGTCTCCAAACAACCAATACATCATGTCGATAAAATGAGAGAACTGGGTAAATAAGGTGCCGCCATCTTGCAATAAATCTCCTCGCCAATTTTCTCTTGTGTAATAACGCGCGTCTCTATTCCAATAACAATTTATTTGAACCAAATAAATATCTCCTAAAATATGATCATCTATAAGAGATTTAATCCATTGCGATGGTGGGGAATATCTATTTTGCATCACACAAAACACTTTCCTATTGAATTTCTCTGCTTGGTTTATAATGCTTAACGCATCCTCTGAATTCAAAGCCATTGGCTTTTCGATGATTACATGTTTGCCTGCTGCTAAAGCTTTTAGTGCAATGGAAGCATGAGAACCATTCGGCGTTGCTATGGCTAAAACGTCAAAGTCAGGGCCTTCGGATAAAAGTTTTTCCAGTTCGTTAAATACAGGTACTTGATACACATCAATATCTTTTTGTATATCTGAGTCATTGTCACACAATGAAACCAAAACAGCATCATTATGCCTAGAAATCATTTCAACATGTCGTTTTCCGATATGTCCTAAACCAATAACGGCAAATCTAATAGGTGGTTTCATTAACTTGCTTTTAAAGATCGTCTTGATTGATGTGATAAGTATGGTCACACAAATCAATAATTCTCTTTTTATGTGCAATGATAACTAAAGTTACATTTTGTTTTTTAAGATTTTGTAAACTTTCTATCACAATATCTTCAGTTTCGGAATCTAAAGAACTGGTAGCTTCATCAAACAACAAAACAGAACATTCTTTATAAAGCGCCCTAGCTATGGCAATTCTTTGCTTTTGACCCTCACTTATTCTAGAACCTTGCTCGCCCAAAAGGGTATCTAAACCATTTGGCAAATGTTCTAAAAACCTATTCAAACCCGAATCTTGGATGGCTTTATTCATTTTGTTTTGGTCAAAATTAGAATTTAATGAAATATTTTCATGAAGCGTCTTATTGAATATGAATGGATTTTGATGAACAAAGCCAATTTGATTCTGCCAAGATTGAATATTTTTTGGGCTCAAGGTGACGCCATCGATACTTATTTCACCTTTATGGGGCAAGATCAATCCTGAAATAATTTTCATCAATGTACTTTTTCCGCTGCCACTAATGCCACTAATACCAAATATTTCTCCCTTTTTTATTTCAAAACTAAGCCCGTGTATTAAGTTTTGTTTTTGTTCATACCCATACGATACATTGTTAATTTGAATGCCGACATTAAAATGCAATGGCGCGCTTATTTTAAATTTATTTTGAAGGTTATGGTGGTACAAATAATCAATGGTATGCTGATGAAGTTTGAGCTTCATCAATCCAATTAGCAGTCTGTTGATTGCAGGCACCAATCTAAAAACAGATAAGACAAAAATTGCCGCTAAAGCCCTTAAGCCAGCAGGATTTTCTGAGAAAAAATATCCATAAATAACAAGAATTATTACCCCTGCTAAAACAACAATTTCATTGGCCCTAGATGGAATTCCTTGGTAAAAAATTGATTTAAAATCAGAATCAATTAAAACCTTTTGTTTTTTTAGAAACTCTTTGATAAAAAAACCGCCGGAGTGATTAACCTTAATATCAACCAAGCCATTTACACCAATATTAAGACTTTCGATTGTTTCTTCTCTTTTGCCTTTTGTGTCTTCGCCTAGTTGATAAATTTTTTGCTTAATGCTGCTGCTTATGAAATAAAATGCAGGGGCGGTAACCAAAACTATTAGAAAGAAAATAGATGGATTAAACCATATAATAAAAATCAAAATAAATACAATGACCAAACTCTCGCCTATAATATTTACAAAGGGCAAAAGAATACCTGTTGCAAAATACATTGAACTAAAGTGTATTTTATTTAGAAACTCTGAGGTGCCTTTAGCTACTATATTTTCAAAGGTCTGATTTACCACATGGTAAAAAGTATTTTCTGTAAAATTTTGCACCAGTTTGGTGCTCAAAATATGTATTCGTTTCTGAATCAATACCGCAAAAATATTTTTTACAATAAAAAAGAATGCGACTAAGGCAATTAAAACCAACAAAAAATCTGATTCTTTTTGAATCCCAATAAATTCATGAATGGCTCTTAGTTTTCTGCTTTTAGCAAGAAAATCACCATCAATTGCCAACATTAATACCGGCACCACAGCAGCCAAAGCTATAACATCTGCAACAGATACCATTGCGGTCATGACAACGAGTAGTCTACCTTTCCTTAAACTAGGTTTATCTAAAAGTAAACCTATACTTTTGAAGGTTTCTATAAAAGCGTTTCTTTCTGAGGACAAATTGATTTCAGAATTAATTTTGAATTGAGTTACTTTGCAAAGGTAGAATAAATATTCATTTACATCGTGTTTGAAATAACCCCAAAAGAGCAATTGCTAAAAAATGTTAGAAAAGGTTTGGTTCAACCTTTGTCCAATAAATATCCATTGCTAAATTTTGATAAGCAATTGGCTAAGTCTAATTTAATAAGAACTGACGAAAGTTTTATTGCCTCATGGGTAGGAAAGGGATTTTTCTTTGCTTTGTACAATGGGGTTTTTGATTTAATGAATCAGCTAAATAATATACAAGAAGTATATAATCTTGGGCCAATGGCAATAGATGACAAAACATTAAGCCCTTTGTTTAATGAAAATGAAATGAGGTTTTTGCCTCTTGAGGGTATTCAGAAAACTTTATGCAGTGGATTTTCAAAATTAGAAACCACGAGCGAGACCCTTTATTTTGGCTCAGAGCTCCATCCTATAAAGTACTTTAGCAGCTGCGAAAACCTTATATTATTTGGCAAATCGAGTCAAATTGAATTGCCCGAAGAAAATAAATATTTTACAGAAATTATGTTAAAAAATGATTTAAAAGTGCAATTGCCTTTGGAATATTTTAAACAGTTTAGCTCTGTATTTCTCTTCATTGAGGAGTAAAAAACAACGCTGTTAATGATGTTTATCATTTTTTAGCTTTGGATATTACTTTACTGATTCACATCATTTTTTAAAGATCTTACACGCCTTATTCTTGCGTAAATTTTTTAATTTATGCCATTATACCGTCAAGTTGGAACGATACCACATAAACGCCACACTGTTTTCCGTCGTCCTGATGGACAATTATACCACGAAGAACTTTTTGGAACTGAAGGATTTGGTGGAATTTCATCTTTAGTTTATCACCTATATCCACCAACTCTAGTAAAAGAATTTGGCGAACCTTATAGTGTTAGACCCGAAATAGCTGTAGAAGAAAATCTAAGGGCGCGCAGTTTTACTGGATTCGATTTAAAACCTGAGGA
>CAMDAF010000036.1 GCA_945888525.1 Chitinophaga pinensis | reverse complement strand
CCCTGTTAACAAAAATCGTTTGATTACTTCATAAAAATCGTATTTTTGTTTTTTATTTTCAGAAAAATTTGACACAAACCATGACTACAAAAGTTGAGAAAGGTTTAATGGCGACGAACTTCTTTGTGAAGGATCAGACTGCATTTTACAGAGGGAAAGTTAGAGATGTTTACACCATTAGAGATGCCTATGTTGCGATGGTGGCCTGCGACAGGATTTCTGCGTTTGACCATGTTCTTCCACGTGCTATTCCTCATAAAGGTGAAGTTTTAACCCAGTTGGCGGCCTTCTTTTTGGATGCAACCAAAGACATTATTCCCAATTGGAAATTGTCGGTTCCAGATCCAAATATAACCATGGGACTCAAGTGTGATGCCATTCCCATTGAGATTGTTGTTCGCGGGTATTTGTGCGGACATGCGTGGCGCGTCTACAAAACGGGTGAGCGCATGATTTGTGGTGTTCGCATGCCTGATGGTTTAAAAGAGAATGATAAATTCCCTGAACCTCTGATCACTCCTGCAACCAAAGCCCAAAATGGTCACGACGAAGATGTGAGCATCGAAGAAATCATTTCAAGGAAAATTTGCAGCAAGAAAATAATCGATCAAATGGTTGAAACTGCCCATAAATTATACCAAAGAGGTGCAGATATGGCGGCGGAAAGGGGCTTGATTTTGGTTGATACCAAATATGAATTTGGAATGTACGACAAGAAATTAATTTTAATTGACGAAGTACACACCCCAGATTCAAGCCGTTTTTTCTATTTAGACACCTATGCTAAGTTACAAAAAGCGGGAGAACCTCAAAAACAATTGTCAAAAGAATTCGTAAGAGAATGGCTGATGGCTGGAGGATTTCAAGGTTTAGAAGGCGAGTTGATTCCCGATATGACCGATGAGTTTGTGCAAAGTGTCACCGCCCGCTACACAGAACTGTTTGAAGCAATGACCGGACAAAAATTTGTCGGCAGAGACTACACAAACGTTCAAGATGCCATGGAGCAAAATATTGCTTCTGCTATTTCCAACATTTAATTTTTACATGAAGAATACACTACTTTGTCTATTGACATTGAATCTATGCGCGGGTGTGTTTGCGCAAACAGTTAAAACACATGCAGGTATGCAATATACCGGCTCAGGAAGTTTTACGGGTTACCGAAACAACCATAAAGATTCTGTTCTTTTTTCTGCCCCAATGGGCATTGAAGTAGATACAAGTGGCAGGTTGTATGTATCCAATGAGCATAATATTTTTTGGATTCAAGGAACCACGGCATTTCTTGCGGCGGGTTATTCATTGGATCCTACCAATCCTGGTGCTGCAGATTCAAAAGATGCGGCCGGTTCTGTAGCCCGCTTTTCCCGACCTGCAGGAATGGCAATCAATCCGAGCACCAACGAAATGATGATTTGCGACCAAGACAACAACCAAATTCGCAAAATGGAAAAGTACATCAACAATGCAACCCAACAAATAGTTACAACGTTTGCCGGTGTTAAATTGTTAAATGGTGCTCACCTCGATGGCGCAAAAGCATCAGCTAAGTTTAATGGTCCAGTTGGCATTGCAATTGCAGCCAATGGCGATATGTACGTAGCGGATAGAAACAACCACGTTATCCGTAAAATTTCAGGCGGTAATGTAACAACCATTGCCGGCTTGTCTGGTACTTCAGGTAACACAAACGGCACCGGTTCTGCGGCCCGTTTTGCGGCGCCTTTTAATGTTTGTATAGACGGCAACGATTTGTTGGTAGCCGATTATGGCAATAGCGCCATTAGGAAAATTAACCTGTCTACATTTGCGGTAACCGATTTGATTACCAGTGGTTTGTTTGGACCCAGAGACTTATGTAAAGTTGGTTCAGTCTTATACATCGCCGAAGGCTTATGTGTTAAGCGCTACGAAAGTGGCTTGTTAAGCCTGTATGTTGGAAGCAATTCCCAACAAGGTTATGTAAATGCCGATGGATCAGCTGCCCGTTTTGAAGACATCACGGGTATTGTTTACCATTCTAAATTAAACATGTTATACGTCGTAGACATGGGCAACAACGTGGTAAGAAGTATAAGTCCTAATGCCCGTCCTGTATGCAGTTTTACAGCGTCTACAACTTCTGCAACCAAAGGTCAAACAGTTATTCTAAGCAATACCAGCACCAACGGTGCTAAAACGTTTAAATGGACCATTAGTCCTTCAACTTATGCGCTACTAAACAACACAAGGTTAACTGACAGTGTTGTTTATTTGTCTTTTTCACAAACAGGAACGTATTCAGTGAAACTATGGGTTAGCAACCAATCTGGTGCTGATTCATTATTGAAGAGCAACCATATTGTTATCAGTGCAGTTACAGCGCCACCTGTGGTTGATTTCTCGGCAAGCAAAACCAATCCTATAACCAATGAGGTCATCAGTTTAATCGACTTATCAACCAATACCCCCACATCTTGGAAATGGAGAATTAGTCCTGGTGATTTTATTTGGATGAATGGAACAGATTCTACCAGTAAAATTCCAAATGTTAAATTCACCAATGGGAATAATTTTACAATTACATTAATTGCCTACAACCTTGAAGGAAGTAATTATTTAACCAAGGTAGATTACATTAAGGTAAACGGATCTTCAATCAGTGCTTTTTCTCACAGCAATGTGTTTGCTTCATATCCAAATCCAGCCAACACAGTGTTGAACATCAATGCCTATTTAAAAGGCAGGGTTCAGGTATTGGATGCTTATGGACGTGTTGTAGAAGCAATGAATGTTGAAGCCGGTTTAACTGAAATTAATACCAGCAGCTACAGCAATGGGGCTTATTTTATTCAATTCATTAACGAAAACGGGATTTATTCAGAAAGAATCATAGTAAATCATAATTAATTCGTAAATTTATGATAAACTATGATGACCCAAGATAATGCCCTGGCAATTTTAAAATCAGGCAAAAACGTCTTCTTAACCGGATCTGCCGGTGCCGGAAAAACATACGTACTCAATCAGTACATCGATTATTTAAAAACCTGTGGGGTGCCCGTGGCTGTAACGGCATCCACGGGTATTGCCGCAACCCATATGAATGGAATGACCATTCACGCTTGGTCTGGAATTGGGGTTAAAGACACCCTTGCGCCCAAAGACATTGCGGCCATGCGCGAGAAAAAGTATCTAAGCGACAAGCTTGAAGATGCCCAAGTTTTAATTATAGATGAAATCTCAATGTTGCACAGGCAGCAGCTCGATTTGGTGAACCTGGTGCTCAAGAGTTTTAAAAACAACCACCTCGCTTTTGGCGGTATTCAGGTTGTTTTTTCAGGCGATTTTTTTCAGCTGCCTCCGGTGGGCAAACCATTTGAAGAACCTAAAGACAAGTTTGCTTTTATGTCTAATGCTTGGCAAGAGGCTGAGCCTTGTATCTGTTACATCAGCGAACAACACCGTCAGTCTGACAATACCTTAAATAAAATATTGAACAGCATGCGCAACGGCAATCCTGAGGGCGAAGAACTCAAGGCATTAGAGTCGAGCATGCAAAGAAAAGCAAAAGACAATTCTTTGCTCACCCGCTTGTATACGCACAACCATGATGTTGATCGCTTGAACATCGATTACCTCAGACAATTGCCAGATGAAGCCAAAATGTTTAAGGCAGAAATGAAAGGCAGCGATGCTTTAAAGGATATGTTGCGCAAATCGATACTGACCGATGAAAATTTAGAATTGAGAAAAGGTGCCCGCGTGATGTTTATTAAAAACAATTACGAGAAAGGGTATATGAATGGAACAACTGGCGAAATTACCGGATTTAATGACAAGGGTTTTCCTTGGGTCAAGATTAAGTCGGGCATGAAGATATTGGCCGAGCCAGAAGACTGGAGCATACAAGATGATAAAGGCAAAACCTTGGCTTCCTTTAAACAAATACCCCTGCGTTTGGCTTGGGCCATTACCATTCATAAGAGCCAAGGAATGACTTTAGATGAAGCCATCGTTGATTTGGGTAAGACCTTTGAAAAAGGCCAGGGCTATGTGGCCTTAAGTCGATTGCGCGACCTCGAACATCTGTACCTCGAAGGATTTAATAGCCTTGCCTTGCAAGTAGATTCATTGGCTTTAAAGGCGGATAAACGTTTCAGAGAGTTGTCTGCCCAAGCCAATGAACGTTGGCCTAAAGAAGAATTGGAAAAACGTTGGGACTTGTTTGTGGAAACCTGCGGGGGAACACCGTATGCAAAAGCCATTTCCGAAGGCCTTGGCAAGAAATCAAAAAAAGGAAAGGGTAAAACCAAAGCTGTAAAAGGCAATACCTATGAAGAGACGGCCGAATTGGTGGCCAAAGGACTAAGCATTGAAAGTATAGCAGCGCACAGAGGCATCAGCGCCAATACAATATTAAGCCATTTAACCAAACTCAAGGTAAGCCATGAAGATTTGGATTTCTCGCACTTAAAACCTGAAAAATCGCACATTAAAATGGTGGAAGCTGCCATTGAAAAACTAAGCCATAAAAGCGGACAAAAAGCAGAGAAGTTGGCCTTAAATCCAATTCACAACGAACTAAAAGGCAAGCTAAGTTTTGACGAAATTCGTTTGGTGTTATTGTTTATTGATCTTTAAACTGTAAATGCGGATTGCAGAATCGTTGTATACTTCTTTGTAAGGCAATATGATATCGTCGCCAAATACATGTTTCATTACCACAATGTTTTTCAGTCCTAAGTGAACCAAAGAATCCACATACTTGGGGTTTTGAATTTGACCATTGAAAGCCACCCAGCCTTTTCGGTGGGCAAAATACAAAGGCGTAGGGTAGGCGCCACTGTTAATTAAGGTGAGCTCGTTGGGTCTACTCACTTTGTCCATGGCTGTTTCTAAGCTAAGAACGGGTTTGTAATTTTCGCGCAACACAAAGTCGTCGATATGGTTTAAGGTTCCTTCAATACCAATACAAACCAAGACCACCTTAACTGCAATTTTATTTTTAATTTCAGCTATACCATATCCACTCAAGAGCGCCATAATGGGCACAAAAGGAATAATGTAGTAGGAGTGGTGGTAAAAGGTAAATCCACCTTTTAACATGATGGGTAAAAAGCCTAAGAAACCTAATGATAGAATATAGACAATTTTTTTATTTTTGTTTGAAATGGCTTTATACAATCCGAACAAAAAGAATGCAAAAGCAATAAACTTTAGGGCCACTTCATAGAATTTGCTTAAAGTTTGGTCCATGTGCAAGCACAATTCGCCTGCCCCTATGCGCATGCTTTTACCCATGAAAAAATGTTTGAGTTTGTAAGTCTCATTCAAATAGGGTACCCAAAGGTAATACCAGGTCATGCAAACAGATAAAGTTACAATTGAAGAAACAGCAAATATGGCTTTGTTTTTAAAAACTAAAGATTTGTCAATAAATGGTTGTATCAACAATATGAGCAAATATGCAGAAGGCATTTTACTCAAGGTTCCAAGGGCAAGAAACAAGAGGTATAGACTGAGGTTTTTGATTTTTAGTGTTTTAAAATATTCCAAGGCATGCCAGAGTGCAAACAAAATAAAAGACATAGAGAATGTGTCTGGCATTATTTTGCGGGAATAGGTAAACCAAATCGAAAACAATAAAACGATGCTGGCATTAAAGGCTACTTTCTCATCAAAATAAGATTTAACCAGTTTGTAAAAATAAAAGAGACCAAAGCTTGAAATGGCAAGAACAATAAGGCGTCCATACCAATGCTGGTAGCCAAAGACTAAGGATAAGAGGTAACACAGGTAATTGAGCAAAGGAAATTCCATGCCGGTAATACCCGTTAGTTCGCCAGAAATATCAAGTCGAGGATAAAAAGGATTGGGGTCGATTTCTAAAAAATTGCGTGCCACCATGGTAACGGTTGTTTGTCGCCAGTTGTGAGAAATATCAATAGGCGGAAACCAAATGCCATACAACCTTGCAATGAAAAACAAAAAAATCCAGAAGCGGATATCTTTTAAAAATGCAAAGGATTTATCGGCAGTCATTTGGCATGCAAACTTACTTTAAAAAAGTCAGAAATCGGAGAGTAGGGGTTAGGGGCTAGCGTTTAGGGTCTAGTTTTTTGTGAAAATGTTTCGATTTGTCATTTTCTCAATTTATCCATCCCGTACCGTGAAGGAACGGAGTCTCTAGCACAGGGACTAATAATCAGAACCGCAAGGGCAACAACTTAGCGAAACGAAGTGAAGCGTTCTCACGACCTTTAGGAGTAGGGCTGAGGAAGGCAATCGATGGGTGTTGGGGATTTCGTTAATTAATATATCACATCAACCCCGCACTGTGCGAGTGAAAGGAGCTCTGGCACTTGGGTCGCATTCACACTCACACTCACTCTCATTCCGGGCGGGGCATTCAAAAACACTTCATTTTTCCGTTCTGAATATATCGCATTCACATTCACTCTCACTCTCATTCCGGGTGGGGCAGGCGATGGGCGTTGGTGATTTCGTTAATTATCGCTATTTCGACTCAACTCAGCCCTCTTGCTGTTGTTGCACAAGGAAGGCAATCGGAAATACTTCTATAGTTCGCTGATTCTCTCAATGCCATCTCCACTCAGCCCTCTTGCTCTTGCTGTCCTAAATTCACTATCTTTGCCCCTTACCATGAAAGAAACCAACGGCTTGCGGCTTAATAAATTTATCAGTGAAAGCGGTCTTTGCTCGCGCAGAGAAGCCGATAGATTTATTCTCAATGGCAATGTGTTTATCAATGGTAAAAAAGCTACTGTAGGTGATCAGGTAAAAATTGGCGACCGTGTGCGGGTAAATGGCAATGAACTTGAACCCCGTTCTGGTGAAGATGTTATTTTTATTGCGCTCAACAAACCGCCGGGAATAACCTCAACAACAGAAGATGCAGTTCGCGACAACATTGTTCATTTTGTGAACCACAGCAAACGCATATTCCCAATTGGCCGTTTGGATAAAGATTCCCAAGGCCTCATATTTTTAACCAATAACGGCGACTTGGTGAACAAGATACTGCGCGCCGGCAATAAACACGAAAAGGAATATCTTGTTACCGTTGATAAACCATTGACCGATGCCGTCATTGAAGGGATGGCCGGTGGGGTTCCTATGTTGGGCGTTACCACCAAAAAGTGTAAAATCGTCAAAGAATCTTCAAATGTTTTTCGCATTGTTTTGGTGCAAGGTCTTAACCGACAAATTCGCCGCATGTGTGAATTTTATAATTACGAAGTGGTAAAACTTGAGCGCACGCGTATAATGAACATCGGTTTGAAAGGTTTGCCTCTGGGTGATTGGCGCGATTTAACAGAGGCTGAGTTGGCCGTTATTTACAGCATGATTGAAAAATCATCTTCTGAAGATGAGAAAAAAATGAAGCCAAAAGATGAAGCAAAAGCAAAGGCAAAAGCTGCCGCGCCTAAAAGGCCTCATTACAGCAAACACGAGTCTCCTAAAGGTAAGCCAAGTAGCCATTCGCCGGCAAACCGTTTCGACAAATCAGGCAAATCATCGGCACCCTCCAAAGGAAAATTTGGTTCAAAACCAGGTGCTAAGTCTGGTGGTAAACCGGGGTCAAAACCAGGCGGTAAAAGCTCTGGTCGTTCAGCACCCAAAAGTGGTGGTGGCAGACGCGGTCGTTAAGCTTTCGTTTTTTCGTCTTATTTTCTTGGCACTAAGTGTCTAAAGTCTTCGCCCTTTCAGTGAAAAAAACATATTTTTGCAGTGAGATGGAATTAGACAAGCATTACAACCCTGCAGCAGTAGAAGACAAATGGTATCAATATTGGATGGACAAAGGATTTTTTGATTCTGTCCCTGATGAGCGCGAACCATTTACCATTGTCATTCCGCCGCCAAATGTAACAGGTGTTTTGCACATGGGCCATATGTTGAACAATACCATCCAAGATGTATTGATCCGCAAAGCCCGTATGGAAGGCAAAAATGCTTGTTGGGTGCCGGGAACCGACCATGCCAGTATCGCTACTGAAGCCAAAGTGGTTAAAATGTTGGCCGAAAAAGGCATTAAAAAAAATGATATTAGCCGTGATGAATTCTTAGGCCATGCCTGGGACTGGACCAATAAATACGGAGGAATCATACTTGAACAGTTGAAAAAACTTGGAGCCAGTTGCGATTGGAAACGCACACGCTTTACCATGGAAGAGGAGCTGAGCAATGCGGTAACTTCTGTTTTCATTAAAATGTACCGCGATGGTTTAATTTATCGTGGCACTAAGATGGTAAACTGGGATCCTGCAGGTAAAACCACTTTAAGCGATGAAGAGGTTATATTTAAAGAAAACAATGGACAATTGTTTTACATCGTTTATCCATTTACCCAAGACACCATCGATGCTTGCCATCCAAGCGAAAAAGGTTTGATGGTAGCAACCACTCGGCCGGAAACTTTAATGGGCGATGTGGCCATATGTGTGCACCCTGAAGACGAACGTTACAAACACTTAATTGGAAAAACGGTAATCGTTCCTATGGTTAACCGCGTGGTTCCGATCATAGCAGACGATTACATCGATATGGAATTTGGTACTGGATGCTTAAAGGTAACCCCAGCCCACGATGAGAATGATTACCGCATAGGGGAGAAGCATAAATTAGAGGCCATTGATGTGTTAACCGATGAGGGTAAAATACACGAAAGAGCAGGTGTTTATGTAGGGCTCGATCGTTTTGCTTGCCGCAAACAAATAGTTAAAGACCTTGATGAGCAAGGCCTTTTGAATAAGACCGAACAAATCAAAAACACCATCGGACACAGTGAAAGAACCGATGCGGTAATTGAAAAGAAAATATCAACCCAATGGTTTGTGAACATGCAAGAGTTCATGAAACGTTATCCAGAGGCGTTAAGCGATGTTATGAATGATGAGATTCAATTTCATCCTTCAAAATTCAAAAACACCTACAAACATTGGTTGGAAAATATTAAAGATTGGAACATCAGCCGTCAATTGTGGTGGGGGCACCGCATTCCTGCATGGTATGACAAAGATGGGCACATGGTGGTGGCTGAAAACGAAGCAGAAGCATTGATGCAAATGCAGTCATTACGCGCCGATATTACCTTGGATGAATTGAAGCAAGATGTGGATGTATTGGATACTTGGTTTAGCAGCTGGTTGTGGCCAATATCTGTATTCGACGGATTTAAAGAAGGCGATAAAAAAGACTTTAATTATTATTACCCGACCAACGATTTGGTAACGGGTCCAGATATTATTTTCTTTTGGGTAGCCAGGATGGTGATGTCAGGTTATGCCTTTACTGGGAAGAAACCATTTAGCAATGTTTATTTTACGGGTATTGTTCGCGACAAGCAAAGACGTAAAATGAGCAAATCATTGGGCAACAGTCCAGAGCCACTCGATTTGATTGCTCAATATGGAGCCGATGGTACCCGTATGGGACTATTGCTTTCAGCACCTGCAGGAAATGATATTTTATATGACGAAAGTCAAATTGAACAAGGAAGAAATTTCTGCAATAAAATTTGGAATGCGTACCGTTTAATTTCAGGTCTTACTACTTGTCCTGATGCACAGGTTTCTGAGTCTATAAAGGCGTCAGATAAATTGGCCAGCGATTGGTTTGAAATGCGCTTTCAATTGTCTGTAAATGCTATACACAACGATTTTAAAGAATACAAATTAAGTGATGCTTTAATGAGTGCTTACAAATTGGTATGGGACGATTTCTGTTCTTGGTATTTAGAAATGGTAAAACCCGTTTTTGGAGAACCGATGTCTGAAACCACCATGCAAACGGTGAAAAATAAATTTGAAAAGGTATTGGCCTTAATTCATCCGTTTATGCCATTTATTAGCGAAGAGTTACACCATGCCTTGCATGAAGGAAAACCGGAAAAAGCACTAATTGTAAGCGAGTATCCAAAGGCTAAAGAAATATCTGTAGACATTAAAGACAACGCTTTGGTTTTAATTTCTGAAATCAGAAACATTAGAAACAACAAAGGCTTATCGCCTAAATTGGGCTTTGATTTGATTGTTAATACCAGCGAAGTTGATGCCTATAAAACGTGGGAAGGTATTATTAGCAAATTGGCAAACATTACATCGATCAATTACAATGCAGCAAAACCTGAGAATTGTATAAGTGCTTTGGCTGGGAAAGACGAATTGTTTATTCCATTTGAAGAAGAAATAGACGAAGCCGCCGAGCAAAAAAAGGTAGAGGAGGAGATTGCGTATTTAAAAGGTTTCTTAAAATCAGTTGATGCAAAACTGAGCAATGAAAAATTCGTTGCCAATGCCAAACCAGAGGTTATTGAAAAAGAACACCAGAAAAAAGCGGATGCAGAAGAAAAGATTAAGAAATTAGGCGGAGCCTAATTTTAGGGTTTAGGGTATAGGGTTTAGGGTTTAGGGTATAGTTTTGTTTTGAGTAAACTTCAAAATTTCGTTTATTGACCAATAACCATTAACCAATTGTTTTCAGGGTTTGCAAAAAAGTGACCCTTCAAAAAGATGAAGTAAGTCTAAAATTCTGAAAATCCTCTCTTTAAAATTTCGTATTTTTACACCAAAATTTTTTAATGCTAAAGAATATTGCTGTATTTGGTGCTGCTGGTTTCCATGGCCTTCCTGTTGTTCATGCGCTTTTGCAAGCAGGGTTTAATGTGTCTGTTTTAAGTAAAGATGTAGGCAAGGATAAAGAGATTTTACCTGCAGAAGTTAATTTTCAAGAAGGCAATTGGATGTACCACCATGACTTAAAAAGATTTCTTTCTACCCAAGATGCAGTGTATTGCAGTTTGAGTGTCGATCAGCACGAATTGCCCGAAGACAGCCAATCTGAAACAAACGGACTGCGCGAAATTATCAATGTAGCTCAAGAATGTGGAATACGCCGTATTGCTTATATGTCTTCCATTTTGCAATACAATCAAGTGGAAAGCGATGACTTGTGGTGGGTGTTTCAATTAAAAAAAGATGCTGTCAATTATATCCGCGATTGTGGTATTCCCTATACTGTTTTTTATCCGAGTACCTTTATGGAATGTTTTGAATCAACCTATAGAAAAGGTAAATACATTCGTTTACATGGCTTGTCTAAATTCCCGGTATATTTTATTAGTGACAAAGACTACGCCCGTATGGTTGCCAAATCATTTCAGGTTCTGGGAACCGATGACAGAGAATATTTTATGCAAGGCAACGACTGCTACAATATGCAGGAAGCCTCACAATTGCTAATTAAACACTATGGTTCAGAGATATTAAAGCTAAAAGTAATTCCAGATTGGCTTTTAAAATTATACGCCTTATTTGATATCCGCTGGAAATTCAAATTAGAATTGGCAAACGCACTGAACAACAACAATGAATTTTACATTTCAGAAGACAGCAACAAAGAGTTAGGTAAACCCGAAATTAGTTTTACCAGCTTTGCTAAACAAACTAAATAACTATATGTTCCCGCGCTTATCCTTATTTGTTTCCAGTATTCTGCAAAACAGAAAGCAGAAAAAAGACTTCTTGAAAATTGAAGATTTTATTAGAAGTGAACAAAAGCAAATTGATACACTGCCATTATCAAGTGAAACTAAAAAAGGAACCCTCATTGTAAAATGCGATGACATCGGCGATTTTTTGCTTTGGCAACAAGTGATACCCCATATTAAAGCCAATGCCGATGGTCCAATAACTTTTGTCGGTAATTCGGTTATCAAGCCGTTAATAGAGGCTTGGTTTGATTTTGCCGACCATTACATTTGGATACAAAAATCGAAATGGGATGATGTCAATTACCGAATGGATATTTACAAGCAACTCCGATTAATCAACGCCAAAGTTGCTTTCACGCCCTTGTTTACAAGGCATTTTAGAATGGACGATTTGATGTTGTATGCAAGCAATGCAGACAGTCGTTATGCATGGGACCGCAGCCACCACCCATATTTTCCAGAAATCACAGTTTCTGATCCTTTGATTACAAATCCGATTAAAAGTGAGGAAGTTTTACAATTGGAATACATCAGACACATTGAGTTTATTGAGACAATATACAACATTGAAATCACTCATGAGGTAAAACCTTTGTTCCCGAATTTCACAAAATACAAGACCCTGATCGTTTTCCCTGCTGCCAATACCAAAAGCCGTTGGTGGAATTATAAGAAATATGCTCAAACCATTCAGGCTGTTTCTCCTCTTTTTGATAAAATATTTTTAATGGGTGGACCCAATGCCGCAGACTATGCCAAAGAAATAGAGCAAACTGCCAATGAACCAAAATTAGTCAATATGGTAAACCAAACGGCACTTACCGAATTGATGGCATTTATTGGAGAAGCTTCTGTTTTGCTTTGCCCAGACACATCAGCGATGCATTTTTCTGTGTTAACGGCGACAAATACGGTGGTACTCAGCAATGGCAACAATTGGCAGCGTTTTGCCAATTACCAGCCTTATGTTCAATGTAAGTTTAAAGTGGTTTTCCCAAGTTATTTCAAGCCTGAACCCAATAAAGTAAAACTAAATTACAGTGGTGCGGAAATCCAAGCCATTACAGTTGCTCAAGTTGTTGAGGCGATTAAAGACTGTATATCCAACTAACGGGCAAAAGGCAAAGCGGATAAAGGCGTTGATTCGCCTGCCAAATATTTGTAATGTCCTACAACAGCTATCATGGCCGCATTGTCTGTGCAGTATTCAAATTTTGGGATAAATGCTTTCCACGCATTTTTTGCTGCAAGTTTGTCGAACTCTTTTCTCAATAATTTATTGGCTGAAACACCGCCTGCAATTCCAATTTCCTTGATCCCTGCTTCTTTTACGGCCTTTTCAAATTTGTCCAATAAGGTTTTTACAATGGTATAGCGCATCGAAGCACAAATATCATTTAAGTTCTTTGCTATAAAATCCGGGTCTTCTTTCACGCCTTTTTGCAAGAAATACAGCAAGGATGTTTTCAAACCGCTAAAGCTGTAACCATAGCCTTCAATCTTTGCAATAGGAAATTGATAAGCCAAAGGATTTCCAAGTTCTGCGTATTGATCTATTAATGGTCCACCAGGGTATGGCAGTCCGAGCATTTTTGCTGTCTTGTCAAAAGCCTCACCAGCGGCATCATCTATTGTTGATCCAATGATTTCCATATCCAATGGGGCGTTTACCTTGATTATTTGGGTATGTCCTCCACTTACCAACAAGCATAAGAATGGAAAATTAGGCATGGTTTCATTTAAGTAATGCGCAGCCACATGGGCTTGTAAATGGTTAACACCTATGCTTGGGATGTTCAAAGCCATGCACATGCCTTTGGCGAAATGTCCGCCAACCAGCAAAGAACCCATTAATCCCGGTCCTTGCGTGTAGGCAATTCCATTTAATTCTTGCGCTTCAATACCCGCTTCCCCTAGAGCCTTTTTTACCACTGGTAAAATATTTTGTTGGTGCGCTCTGCCTGCTAATTCTGGTATCACCCCACCATATTCTTTATGAATTTCTTGACTCGATACAATATTGGCAAGTATTTTGCCATTTCTAATAATAGCGGCAGCGGTATCATCGCACGATGACTCGATGGCTAGAAGTGTTATAGTGTCTTGTTTTTCTGTCATCCTGTGCATAGACTTCTTTGTGCGATTTGTATCTTTGCCCTTAGCCTAAAATATTGCTTACAAAGATATCCAAAATAGCGCGATTAATTCTTCTGATTTTGTTTTTCACAATCGGATTGCTCTATATTGTATTTCGCAGCAAACCGGTACAAACTTGGCTAAGCAAAGAAATTACGACTTATCTCTCCAATGAGCTAGGCACTAAGGTGCGCATTGGAGCGGTTGATATCGAATTCTTTAAAACAGCTGTTCTCGAGAACCTTTACATTGAAGATCAAAAAGGTGATACCATGTTGTATTTCCGAAAACTAAAAGTTGATTACCATACCTACGACAAGGAAAAAAGAATCATCAAATTGAATTCACTAGGCCTAGAAGGTGGGAAGATTCTGTTTGGCGAGCACAAGGGTGAGACTGTTGGTAACTATGAATTCTTAATTGATTATTTTGATGGAGGCCCGCGCGATCCGAATAAACCAAAAATTATTTGGACCGTTTACAGTGCCTCCGTGTCTTTGGAAAATATGCGCTTCGATTATTTTAGCCGCAATGACGAAAAACCCGATTTCATGGATTTTGATTACAACGACATGAGTTGGGGGAATATCAATGGAAGCATTTCTGATTTTTATTTAATTGATGATTCTCTTCACTTTCAAGCTGAGCATTTAGATGCGGTCGAAAAATGCGGTTTTGTATTGACCCATTTATCTGCGGACACCAAAATACATTCCAAAGGTATCGAGTTTACCAAGATGGTGCTTCAAACACCACACAGCAATTTACGGGATAAATTTATCTTGCAAACCCGCAATTGGAAAGACTACAACGACTTCAATGACAATGTTGTTATGAAAGCCAGGCTAATTGATTCGGATGTTGATACCCGTGATTTGGCTTTCTTTTCAAACAATTTAAAAGAATGGAATACTTTATTGCATATCAGTGGCTCTGGCGAAGGGCCTTTAAGCCATATGCGCGGTAAAGACACCAAATTGAAGTTATACGGGAGCACAGAATATGAGGGCGATTGGTCTATGACTGGTTTGCCAGATTTTGAAAACACCATTCTAGATTTCGATGTTCGCAAATTTGTTAGCAATTATGAGGATCTGAACCAAATTTCACTCAACAATATTCCTGATAACTTTAAATCCTTAGGCACAGTATCCTACAAGGGTATGTTCTCAGGCTTTTTTAATGACTTCATTACTTTCGGTGAAATAACCACAGATATTGGCAATTTTCAATCGGACATTAACATCAAATACAAAGATGGTCTAGAAAAAGCCATTTACGCCGGAACCTTAAAAACAGATTTTTTTAGAATAAAAGCCTTTATTCCGGAAGCCCAAATTGATGAAATTGCATTTGATGCCAACATCAATGGTACTGGCCTTTCTCGCGATTCATACCATTTAAAGCTCGATGGAGCCATTCCTTCTTTGGTTTTTCAAAACCATACCTTCACCAATATTACGGCCAAGGGTGAAATAAGTCGTGCTTACTTCACGGGTAATGCCAGCATTCGTGACAAAGACCTCGACATGGACTTTGATGGGTCGTTTCGCAGTGACATTAAAATTCCGGAAGCCCATTTTAAAGCGACGGTTAACCATGCCAACTTGGCCAGCTTTGGACTCGATTCAATACCTCAATATGTAAAAGGTGTATTTGTTCTCGATTTTACCGGTTATTCTCTCGACGATGCTGAAGGAAGTATTACCGGTGAAAATGTGTTTATCGAACGCAACGGGGTTAAAGTCTCAATTCCATATGTTAATTTATCCGCATACGAATACGGCCAAATCAAGGAGCTGCGTCTGCGAAGCGACTTGATCGATGCTGCAATAAAAGGGCAATTTAGACTGGAACTTTTGGATGTTTCAATCCTGCATATGTTGCATCAATTGATTCCCGCATACTTTGCTATGCCTCTAAAACAATTGCCGAATGAAGACTTTGTGTTTGATTTTGATTTAAAACGGCCATACGATTTCACCTCTTTGTATGTGCCCCGTCTGCGCATTGAACCTTGCAAAGGGAAGGGCAATTACCGCTCAGCCGATCAAGTGTTGGATTTTAATTTCAACAACAAGCTCATTGCCTATGATGATTATGAATTGCAAGATTTTAGATTAAATGCTTCCAAACGCAAGGGCAAGAACTTGAATATGCAAGTTGATATTGCACACTTTACCGATCAAGAGATTGTCAAAATCAATAATGTCCTAATTCAGTCCAATGTTTTCGACAACGTAATCGATTTTAATATTGCGGGTGTTGACACAGGTTATAAGATAGGGTTGAATTCAAGTGGACGGGTATTGTTCAAAGAGGATTCAATTTACCTGCAAATGTCCGATATGCAGCTAGCCGTTTCTGATATGGTATGGAAGCTTGATACAAATGCTGTGGGAACCCTTACCGATGGTAAGTTTATAATGGACAACTTTGCCTTTAGGAGCAATAAGCAAATGCTTTCCATTATAGGGGAATTAGGCGAATCAAGCAATAACCACGTCGATTTTCAATTGGATGAATTTGCCTTAAGTACCATTAATTGCTTCACCAAAAACACCAGACTGCCTCAATTCAGCGGGGTATCAAACGGAAAGATAGTTTACACCAAAATTGATGGTCAAAACCGCTTTCAATCTGATTTGGATATTTTAAATTTCGGAATTAACAAAGATACAATCGGCGATCTTAGTGTATTTACAAGCAACAAACCCAATTCAACAATCCAACACTTAAGGGTATATGTAGACAAGGGTTTGCTCGATTCGATGCGTCTTGAAGGCGATATTGATTATAAAAGTAAAAATCAGAATTTTAAATTGTTTGCGCAAATTCCGCCAACCGAACTCAGGGTCTTTGCCCCATATGTTGATGGCGTTATGAGCGACATGAAAGGGACATTTCACACCAAAGATAGCCTATCTATTTCAGGTACTTTTTCAGACCCTGTCGTTGAAGGCGAAATTCTGGTAAAAAATGCGGAAGTGCTTATCGATTTTTTAAAAGTCCCAATCCGCTTTTCTGCACGAATTGTAAGCGAAAAAGACCGTTTTAGTGTTTTGCCTTTTACCATTTTGGACGACAAACGCAATGTAGGCAAAGCAAAGGCCTTTGTTTTTCATAAGTCTTTTAGCGATTTTAATTTGAATCTAAATTTATGGGAATTGAATAAATTCCATGTTTTAAATACGGGGCCAGCTGACAATGATTTGTTCTACGGTCAAGCCTATGCCGATGGCAATGCAACACTTATTGGGCCTTTTGAAAACTTGGCCATACGGGTTAATGCGAAAACCACAGCGGGTACTAAGTTTTATTTACCAATAAGCGAAGGCGACGCCAGTGGTTTGCCAAACTACATTCATTTTAAGACCGCTAAGAAAAAAGAAAAATTAAGTGCAGACGAAATGCCTATACAGTCATTGGTTATGGATATTGAAGCCACCAATGATGCGGACGTTGAAATTATTTTTGATGAAATTTTGGGCGATAAAATTACCGGTGCTGGACACGGCAACTTAAAAATGGAAATGAATAAAAGTGGTGATTTTTATATGTTTGGCACCTATACCGTCGACCGCGGAAGGTATTTGTTTACCGCCTTCGATTTGTACAACAAACCATTTAATATCCGTCCAGGTGGAACCATTACCTGGTATGGCGACCCTTTAGATGCTAAATTGAATTTGGTGGCTTACAATTCTGAAATTACCGACCCTTCTCCATTGTTGTCTGCGGTTTCTTTAAACGCAAATCTTAGTGGCTCCAATTCAAGCGTTCAAGCCATTACGGCTGAAAGTGAATTGTATTTGAAAGGGAATTTGTTTTCTCCTGAAATAAGCTTCGGATTGAATTTCCCTAAGCTTCAAACTGAGGCGGGCAATTTTACCAGTGCGCTGTCTCCGGTAATTAGCCGTATTAAATCTGATAAAGAAGAGGTAAGCCGACAAGTGTTTAGTCTTCTTTTGATGAAAAAATTCTTGCCACCAACCTTTGCCCAAGCCGACCAAGGTTTAAGCAATGCAGGTTCTACCGCTTTGTCATCAGCGGGAACGGACTTGCTGTCTTCTCAGCTGAGTAATTGGTTGAATAAAATTGACCCCAATTGGAAAGTGAATGTGATTTATAAAAATGGAAGTATCACCTTGCCTCCTGAATATGGTTTGAAACTAAGTAGCCGTTTCTTAAACGATAAATTGATGGTGGATGGTAGCTTTAGTAATTACAGCAC
>CAMDAF010000035.1 GCA_945888525.1 Chitinophaga pinensis | reverse complement strand
TCGTTTTTTATTTAAATCTTGTTGGCGGCTTGGATTGGTCAAGATTGATATCATTCGAAATCAACAAGCAATTTCAAAAAACTAAACCCTATACCCTAGACCCTATACCCTAAAAGATTAGCTCCGCTGATCCCATTCGAAATGGCGCTAACAAGATCCAATGAATTCCATTAATTCTGAAAGAATTAAAGATTTTTATTCCCCCTTACCCAATACTCAAGCCGCCAGTATAATCTCGTTCAAATTCGAAATTTCGTTCGCGGCTTGGATTGGGTAAGGGGAAATAAAAATGCCAACTTTCTGCGAAAGTTGGCATTCATTGTATCTTGTGCACCCGTAGGGATTCGAACCCCAAACCTCCTGATCCGTAGTCAGGTGCTCTATCCAATTGAGCTACGGGTGCATTACCTTAAAAGGACTGCAAAAGTAAGCATAAAAAAATCCCTGACAAAATAATTGTCAGGGATTTTTTAAATGTTTTATGGTATCTTAGTTCAAGATAAATTTAGTTGTTGCTGTGAAATCAGCAGCAGTCATAGTGCAAGTGTAAACACCATTGCTTAAACCAGTAGTTGAAACCGCAACGTCAAAGTCGCCAGCTTCATAATCAGCACTGATGGTCTTAAGCAATTTGCCAGTTACATCATAAATGCTTAGAGTTACGTTTTGGGCTGAAGCCAATTTAACAGGAACAAATACTTCATTGTTGCTGTTGCTTGGGTTAGGGTATACATTTCCTAAACCGTTGCCATTCGCATCAACGTTTTTAACGCTTAAAGTTTGAGTGGTTAAATGGTAATCAGTTCCTTCAAAAATTGTGTTAGTGAATACAGTACCTGGTAGGTATGATTTGAAAATGCTTACAGTTTGGCCATAAACGATTTCAAAGTTGGTGATTACTGAATTGTTTTGAGCTTCTTTATCAGAATTGTCAACGGTAACACCCGCTTTGCTGTACAATCTAACACCGTACATATTGTATTTTTTATTCCAAGTTGAACCGTTGTAAGCAATTCCTGTATCGCCAACTGCTGGTTTTTTCATTGGTTTGAAAGTAATTGTGTGACCAATAATGCTTGAATTTGGGTTGCTTGAGTTGTGAGGCACATTAATACCTACAGGTATAGAAAGTGTTCTTCCGAAGAAAGATGTTTGCGCGCCATTTAGACTTACGCTATCAGCAAAAGCTTTTGTTAAGAAGATGGTATCTGTTTTGAATGCACCTGAGTTCAATCTTGTTTTAGGGTTGTAGGCCGCTACTTTTGGGCAAGAATAGTAGTAGGCTTTGTTTGGATCAGCTTGGTAAACATAAGATTTATTGTCCAAGCCAGCTGGCAAGAAATATTGTATAAAAACGGTGTCTACTATAGGTACAGTATTAGCACCAACTTTCATGAAATCAGCAAAACGAACGTAGAACTGGGTAAAACGAATTGAATCCCAAGTGTAGGTATTGTGCTTAGAGAATCTTGCAGGGTTGTTAGAAAAAACCTCATCTCTTGGATCGTTAACTCTACCTAAAATATGAAAACCAGTTTTGCTTTTGGCTCCATCAGTTTGAACGGTGTAAAGGTTAGTGTCCGGTTGGATGAAAGAAACAAAGCTAGTGATACCAGCACCGTTGAAATCGTTGTATGCTGTTGCATAATCGAACCAACCTTTACCAACTTCTCTTTTTGCGTTGTTGTTTTTGTTTTCGTTTTTAACCACTATTTTAAATTGCGGGTAATCGTAATTGATTTTTTCTTTTACCTGTGCACTTACTGATAACAGTCCAAGGCCCAAGATTGTAAATAAAATTCTTTTCATGACGTATTATTATTTTCTTATAATTATTGGACGTCAAAAATAACACGAATGCTGCAAGTTTTTTAATAAAAGAGGTAAAAAAAAACACAGATATTATAATTAATTAACAATCAGTTAATTAAAATCAAATGTCGCCGAGTCTCGGGCGCAATAAAATTTCTTCCAGCACACAATTTTCGCGGTTTGTCCAAGCAAACCACAACGCCTCTGAAATGCTGCTGGTTTTCATAAACCTAGATTCAGGCAATTCACTACCCGCCCAGCTGTCTGTTAGAGTAGCTCCGGGCAAAATAGAGCTCACTAAAATACCATCATGCATCAACTCTTTTCTCAAAACTTTAGACATTCCAAGCAAAGCATGCTTGCTGATGCAATATGAAGCACCATTTTCATAAGCCATAATGCTTGCAGTTGAGCAAATATTAAAAATATAGGCGTCTTTATTTATTTTCATCATAGGAATAAACGCTTTGCTAAGGTAATAAGCGGCTGAAACATTTAAAGCCATTTGCAATTCATAGTCTTGGTCGCGCTCTTCTGACAATTTGCCAGGCATAAATACCCCAGCATTGTTCACCAAAATATCGATGTGGCTGATCTTCGATTTTATTTCATCAATCGATTTGTAAACCTCTGTTTTAATAGACAAATCGGCAACTACATGCTGCAATTGTTGAGGATAAACATCAAACAAGCGCCCTAATTCACCTCTGCTTCGAGCAATGGCGAAAACATAAAAACCTTCTTTTAGTAATTTTTCAACTATTGAAATTCCTATTCCTTTGGAGCCTCCACTTACGACTGCGATCTTTTGCATGTTTCAAACTTACATCATTTTTGATTTGCCTCAAAATACAATTCACAATCGAGGTGTATATTTTGAAATTTAAACTAAACCCGATTTGTTTATCTTTACACCCATTTTATTTCATTCATGAATCAAAATTATTTTTTTCATTTTGGGCAATACCTATTATTCCTTAAAGGAATGATCTCCAAGCCCGAAAAAACAAACATATTTTTCAAGCGCATCTCAGACGAAATGCACAAAATTGGTATAGGCTCATTGCCTATTGTAGCAATCACTGCATTGTTTATCGGCGCAGTTACCACGGTTCAAACAGCCTATCAATTGGTTAGCGGCTTAATATCTAAAACAGTAATTGGAACCATTGTGTCTGACAGTACCATGCTAGAACTAGGCCCAACCATCACTTGTTTGGTATTGTCTGGGAAAGTTGGCGCACACATCGCTTCCGAAATTGGCAACATGCGCATCAGTGAGCAAATAGATGCACTCGATGTAATGGGAATCAATGCACCAGCTTATTTGGCCTTGCCTAAAATTATTGCAGGTGTGATTATGATTCCACTTTTAAACTTTATAGCCATAGCATTAAGTATCTATGGTGGTTATATGGCTGGCGAGTTGTCGGGTATTTTAACCCATCAAGAATTTGTAAGTGGCGCCCGCGAAACATTCAAAGGCTTTACCTTGGTCTTTAGCACCATTAAAGCATTCACTTTTGCCTTCATTATCACTTCTGTAAGCAGTTACCAAGGCTATTACACCAGCGGAGGTGCTTTGGGTGTGGGTGAATCAAGCACAAGAGCAGTGGTATTCAGTTCAGTATTGGTTTTGTTTTTTGATTATATTTTGGCCGAAATTTTATTGTAATATGATTGAACTAAAGCAAGTAAACAAAAGTTTTGAAGGCCGCCAGGTTCTTCACGACATCAATGCCATCTTTTTAAGTGGTAAAAACAATTTAATTATTGGTGCCAGTGGTGGCGGAAAAAGTGTCATGATGAAATGCATGGTTGGTCTGGAGAGACCCGACAGCGGAATGATCGAGTTTGATGGCAGAAATTTATTGGCCTTGGAAGACCAAGATTTACGTGATGTAAGAAGAGAAATAGGCATGTTGTTTCAGGGCACCGCCTTATTCGATTCTTTAACTGTCGAACAAAATATTGCCTTTCCATTGGAGATGTTTAGCAAAATGAATCCTTCAGAACGCCGCGACCGGGTTAATTTTTGCCTTAAAAGGGTGAATTTGGAAAACATCAACAACAAATATCCAAGCGAAATAAGTGGTGGAATGAAAAAAAGAGTTGGCATCGCACGGGCAATCGCGCTTGATATAAAATATTTATTTTGCGACGAGCCCAATAGCGGTTTAGACCCTATAACTTCGCGTTTAATTGATGAACTCATCAATGAAATAACCCATGAATATGGCATAACAAATGTAATCAATAGCCATGACATGAAAACAGTTTTCGATATTGGTGACCATATTATTTTCCTGTACAAAGGTCAAAAATGGTGGGAAGGCAACCGTGAAGATTTGAAGCATGCCCAAACTGAAATCAAGGAACTTGACCAATTTATCAAAGCAAGTTATTTCGAATAATCTTGCAAATAAACCATTTAAATTAATCTACAAAACAACATATGCTAAAAACATACGCTTTTTTCACAGCGCTTTTAATCTGTTTAGTCTTACTACCCTCCCATAAAACTGATGAGGGAATGTTTCCTCTAAGCCATTTAAAACAAGTTGACCTGCAAGCTGCAGGATTTAAAATTTCAGAAAAAGACATCTACAATCCAGATGGAATTGCCTTAACAGATGCACTGGTTAGACTTGGAGGATGCACTGGTTCTTTTGTTTCAGCAGAAGGACTGATAGTAACCAACCACCATTGTGTTTTTGGCGCTGTAGCGGGATTGAGTACCAAGGACAATGACTATCTAGAAAATGGTTTTTTTGCCAGCGATAAAACCAAAGAATTAAAAACAAGCTTGACTTGCAAAATCACTAAAAGCTATGAAGATGTTAGCATCAAGATTTTAGATGGTGTTAATTTGAACATGGATCCAATGGTTAAAAAGGAGATTATCAGAAAAAACATTGAAACCCTTCAAAAATTAGAGCAAGCCCAATACCCTGAATTAAGTATAGAAATTAGCGAAATGTTTGTTGGATACAGCTATACACTTTTCCGTTATCAACTATTGAAAGATGTTCGTTTGGCTTACGTGCCACCAAGGACGATTGGTGAATTTGGAGGAGAAACAGACAATTGGGAGTGGCCAAAGCACACGGGAGATTTTAGTTTTGTGAGAGCCTACGTGGGCAAAGATGGCAAGCCAGCAGATTACAGTCTTGAAAACGTCCCTTATATTCCTAAAAAACATTTAAAAATAAATCCAAAAGGCACCAAGAACAAAGACTTAGTATTTATACTTGGGTACCCAGGTACAACCTACAGACAAGAGCCCTATCAGTTCATTCAATACCAACAACAATATGTTTTACCGTTTGTAAGCAATTGGTATGGATTTAAAATGAACGCTATGGAAACCTTGGGAAAAGACGACCGCAATAGATATTTGAAATTAGCGGGAACCATCAAACAGCTGGCCAATACGAAGAAAAACTTTGAAGGCAAGTTGTATGGGCTTAATCAAACCGGATTGTTGCAAATCAAAACCCAAGAGCAAGAAGCATTAAAAGACAAAATGAAATTAAAAGGTGTTAGCACCGATTTTTTAAATACAATTGATAGTTTATACAAAATCAGACTGTCAAATGCAGAACGCGACATGGTTTTGAATTTATTCGGAAGAGAATGTATTGCCTTAATGAATGCCATTAAAATTGAAAAATACATTTCAAATAACCCAAAAGCTGGAGCCAGCAATGATACAATGTGGAATGCTTGGCGTAAAAAAGGTGCCTTAGGACTTAGCAGCAACATGCTAGACCACGATTTAGAGCAAGTCGTTTTAGTGGAAATGATAAAAAGAGCAAAAGGGCTTCCAAAAAATCAAGAAGTAAAAGCGATACAAAAAATCCGCAATCCAGAGAAATGGGTCAAACAGGCCTATGAAGAATCGTTTTTGGATGACGCGGCACAATTAAAGAAAAACATGGATTCTATTCCATGGATGGTCTATAAAGAAAAAGGTAAACTTAGAACTTTGGCCAAAGCATTGCTTCCAATTCTAAAAGAAATAGAAGACCGAAATATTGGAATTAGCGCACAATTAAACAATTTAATGCCTACCCTATTGGATGCTCGAATAAATTACAATCAGAAGAAATTCATTCCAGATGCAAACAGCACCTTAAGATTTACTTATGGTTATATCAGCGCCTACAAAACAGGATTAAACAAACATCCAGAGCCATACACGCAAAGAAAAGAAATTTTCGAAAAAAATGCGACAGATAATATTGACTATAGATTGTCTGTCGCTGTCAAAGGATTGTTACAAACCGAAAACATTGCAGAAGAATTACTAGATTCAGAAACCAAAGACTTAGTTATTTGCATGCTTTACAATATGGATACGACTGGCGGCAATAGCGGAAGTCCTGTAATGGATGCAGAAGGCAATTTAGTTGGAGTCAATTTTGACCGTGCTTATACTGCGACGCTAAACGATTACAGTTGGAATGCAGATTACAGCCGAAGCATTGCAGTCGACATTCGTTATGTCATTTTTACGATGAAGTATTTGAACCATGCCGATAATTTGCTGTCTGAAATGGGCATCAATCTATAATACGCTATTTTTCTTTTTAAAAGGCCAACTTAAGTTGGCTTTTTTATGACCATTGATTTTAAACAACGGCTCAGATAATGACGATACAAACTAAATCAAAAACAGTCCAAAAGCTTTCATAGCATATACAGATTAAAACAGTCAAAACCAGTTTCGAGGTTTGATTCAAGATGTCAGGACTTGATTATAAAAAGCAAAAAAAAACAGAATCAACTTTTGCATTGCTGCGCAATTGATTCTGTTTAAGACGAAATTTTAGAAATCCTAAAGAACTTGCTTACTGAGATTAAAATCTCGGCAGTACAAACTCGCCACATAAAAGGTACTTACTGACTTCAATTCGATAATGTTATTTGAAGAATCTAACAACTCCTCAACAAAAAAATTCGAAATTGAATACAAGTGAAGTTTAAACCCATTATTCAATGGCATTTCACACACAAATACAGACTTGCTTTCTAAAATTTGCATCACAGAGGCCTTGTTGAACAAAGCTAAATCTAATGGTGAAATAAGCATAAATCTGTCTTTTAGTTTTAAAACTAGTCACAAATGTAGATGTTAATTGATAAAGATTCAAATGTGTATTATAAATAAAAAATAAATGATAAAATAGGATTAAATAGAGTAAAAAAAATGGTCGAAAACAAATTTAAACTGTGGATTTCTCGTGGTTAAAATGCTGGTTTAACGAGCCAAATCATCAACCAAAGCAAACCGAAAAAACATCTTATTGACTAGTAAAAATTCTATTAAAATAGGATAATCCAATTTGGACTACATTTTTTCGATTCCGTTTATAAAACATTTCACTCATTTCAATTAATTCACTTAGGTTTGCATGTATACTTTGTAATGAAGAAATTCGAAAACAGTCAAATCAAAATGGAATTAGAAGATGGCGTATTGTTTGCCACTTATAAAGCCGGTTTGCAGCTAACACTAGACGATGTCCAGAACATTGTCAAAGAACGCCTCATTCTGCTTGAAGGCCAATCTTTGCCAGTTTTAATAATAGATGCTGGTGTTGTTAGCATGGACAAGTCTGCCCGAGATTACCTCTCATCCGAGGATGGGATTAGTGGATTAAAATCCGCCGCTATCATTGAAAACTCATTGTTTAGCAAGATGTTAATTAATTTCTTTCTGAAATTGACGAATCCAAAATTACAAGTTAAAGCCTTTGTAAGCCATGAAGAAGCTTTGAAGTGGTTGAAAACACAATAATCTTACCACTGAGCCCAGATGAAGATTTTTTTAGCTGAAATGCTTATTATTGTATCACAAAATTAAAATAGCCTTGTTAGACCCTATAAATATAGAAATGGATGAAAGGTTTCTCGCTTTAGAAGATACCCTATTAGCCTATTCGCATGGTGATTTCACCAAAAAACTAGCCCTATCAGATAACCTCGACGCTCTAGACAGTATAATGTCTGGTATTAATATGTTGGGTGAGGAGCTTGAAGAAACAACCATTAAAAGAGATTTTTTTAACTCTGCGTTTCATTCAATAACCGATAGTTTGGTTGTTATTGACAATGCAGGCGTGATCATAGATTTTAATGAGAGCTTTATCGTACTCACCGAATTTAAAAAAGAAGATGTAATTGGTCAGAATCTTAAGAAATTTCTAAAGTTAAACCTAGCTACTACAGTTCAGAAACTTGATAAGCACTCAAAAGCTATTGATTTCGAATCTGAAGTCACCAACTCTTCATCAAGAAAAATCATGGTAGAATGCCATGTTTCTGTTATCGACAACAACAAGTGTCATTCGTTGGTCAAAATCCATGATCTTACAGACAAAATACACCAGGAAGCTGGAAGAATTGCTACAATTATCAAGACCCAAGAGGAAGAAAGAAACCGTGTCGCTTCAGATTTACACGATAGCATCGGTCAACAAATATCTGCGCTTAAATTCTACTTTGATTCCATTCAGAAACAAAAGGACGAAAAGTTAAGAATTCTATTATTGAAAAAGACTGAAGCTTTAATTGACAACGTTTCTGACGAGATTAGAAATATCTGCTTTCAATTAATGCCAAGATCCGTTGAAAAATTCGGAATCGGACAGTCAATCAAGCAGCTTGCAGATTTAATTCACTTTAGCACAGGGATTAAATTTGATGTCAAAATAGAAGAAAAAACCAACAAATTAGACCCCAATGTTTCAATGTCTGTTTACCGTGTTATTCAAGAGTTTGTAAACAACTCAATCAAGCACGCCAAATGCAAAAATATTGGCATACACTTGAGCATCAAACCTAAACTTTTGACTTTAACCATGACTGATGATGGCATTGGTTTTACGAACGATGCAAGCTTGAAAAAAGGGAATGGTATTGACAACATCAATCTCAGAATTAAATACCTAAAAGGTGAGCTCGATTTTAACCCCGAAAAAAACAAAGGTGTCAAACTAAATATTGCCATTCCATTGTAAATTTATATACCTTTGCCTTAATAAAAACCAAAACGAACTAAAATTGCCTCAAAATTATGAGAAAAACCATTAAAATACTTATTGTTGACGATCACCCAATGGTTAGAGATGGATTAAAAACTATGCTTGAAATTGGATGTGAAGACATGAATTTCAAAGTGTGGGATACGGACAATTGTGATGATGCTGTAGAATACTTGAAAAATGAAAAAATGAAAATTGCCTTAGTCGATTACCAACTAATAGACTTAGACGGTGCATTGGTTGCATCTTCATTGCTTCAAGAAAACCCTAAAATATCAATTTTAGGCATCAGCAATTACAACGAAATCAACCACATCCAAGACATGATCATGGCAGGCGCTAAAGGTTATACCCTTAAGAACATTTCCTCTGATGCCTTGTTTAATGGCATCAAGATATTATTGAATGGTGGAACATTCTTTTCGCCAGAAGTTGCGCATCTATTGGCAAACCAATACTACAAAAAATTGACCCAAAAATCCAACAAAGTCAAAGGGCCTAACTTCTCTACCAGCAACGAACAAATGATGGATAGCAATGAGTTGACAGACAAACTTTCTAGAAGAGAGATTGAAATTTTAACTTGTATTGCAAATGAAATGACCAATGAAGAAATTGCAGATAAACTAGAATTGAGCAAACGAACAGTGGACAACCACAGACAAAATATGCTAAAGAAATTAAATGCTAAAAACTCAATGGGTCTAGTCCTTGCTGCTATCAAAATTGGTTTAATAAATATTACCCCTTCGAAAAAGGCTAAATCCTCTTCCAAAGACGTTTCTTAACTTTTTTTAGAAGAGTGAGACTTTTTTTGATTTTTTTCTTTGCCTTACTGAATACAAATGCTCAAGGTTTGTACCAAGATTATGGCCAAAACAGCACGCAAAACAAAGAAATTTCTTACAGTTTGATTCAAGATCAGATTGAAATCATCTATTTTTCAGATGGTGAAAATTTGGCAAGACTTGCATTGGAAAAAGCACAAGCATTTATTCCCAATTTTGAAACAAGACTTAATTACAACCTCAGCAATGGAATTCGAATCATTGTTTTTAGCAATTACGACCAATACAAAAAAAGCAACATCAACATCACCAACCCTCAATATTATGCAGGGGGGTATTCAACGCTAAATGAAAATGTGGCTTGTGTTTATTTTGATGGTAGCCGAATTAATTTTGACCAACAAGTTAAAAAAGCAGTAGCTGAAGTATTAATCAATGAATTTATTTTCGGGGGAAACATCCGTGAGCGCATACAAACTGCCGCCTTATTAACCCTTCCTGCTTGGTACTATAAAGGATTGGTGGCTTATCTTGCCGAAAGCTGGAACATTGAAAATGATAATTTCCTAAAAGACTTCTTTCAAAATAAAAAGCAAAAATATTTTACCTCTCTCCAGGAAGAAGATGAAATATTAGCGGGACACAGCATTTGGCGTTATTTGGAAGAAAAAAATGGAAAGGGTGCGGTTTCGAATATCGTCTTCCTAACACGGGTGGGGCGCAGTGTCGAAAACGCCTTTGCTTACTATACAGGACTCAATATAAACAGTTTGTTAAACGATTGGCAAGACTTTTACATAGACAAGTATAAGAGCGATGAGCTGGCGTTTAAATTCCCTAAAGGACAAGAAAATGCACCTCAAAAGTTGGCTAAGAAAAAACACACCCAATTTAAGCTTAGCAACGATGGAAATAAGATTGCCATTGTAACCAATACACTTGGTCGCTATCAAATTGTCATTTATGATATTCTTTCTAAATTCAGCAAAGTAATTAGCAGCGGTGGACATCAATTGCTCAATCGAGATATTGACCTCAACTATCCATTAATTGCCTTTAATCCTATAGACAACCATTTAAGTGTCGTTTTGTATGTTAACGAGCAAACCATTCTAAAACGCTTCGATTTGAATGGAAAACTTTTAAGTACAGAAATCCTCAAAGAGATTCCATTTGTTAAAGGTTTTAGCTATTCGCCTGATGCCTCAAAGATCATTTTCTCTGTGATACGAAATGGCCAATCAGACTTATTGCTTTACAATATTAAAGAGAAATCAAGCGTCTATTTAAGTGATGACATTTTCGATAATTTAAGCCCCAAATTTAGCAAAGATGGACAGTACATTATTTATGTAAGCAATCAATACAAATTGCAGAAACTTGAGTCTGACTACCTAGCTGTCTATCGTATTGATGTAAAAAACAAACAAACTGACTTTTTAATCGGGCATCAAGATGAAAAATCAAATGCTACTGAACCCATTGAGTTGACTGAAAATGTTATCAGCTATCTAAGCGATAGAAATGGTATTATTAACAACTATTTCTATGAATTAAAGACCCTTAAAAACCATCAACTCACCAATTATAAACGCTGTATTATTCGCAATGATCTGGCTTCAAATGCCCCAGTAATTGCAGACTTGCTATACTTTAACAACCGTTATAGAATTTATGTTGGCACGGTTGCGGAGGATTACCAATCCGAATCAATTAAGAATGCCGAAAACACCCTGTATAGAAAATGGTTGAACAATGATATTGACTCAAGTCTTTTGTTGCTTGACTTTATCAAATCGGACACCTCGAAAACTAAAGTGTTAACCCCAAGCGATAGTTTTAAATTCAAAAAAATCTACATCAGCGGTTTTGATGAATACGAGGATTTGGAAAACAGTTTAAAAAATGAAAAGCGAAAAAACGATCCCTATATTGGCATAGCGAAAACACATTTTGGAATTGAGTATTTTTTGCAACAATTTGACAAATCAATACTCAGCAATTATTTATTTCCTAGCAATGTGAACGAAAAAATATTCAATTATCCTTTGCTATCACCGCATTTCCAAACCAGCATTAGCGATGTTCAAAAGAACCACGTGATAACCGCTGGAATCCGAATCCCAGTGCGCATAAAAGCATCAGACTATTATATACATTACGCCAATAGAACCGGCCGTTGGGATAAAGATTTATCGGCTTTTAGAAGAGGCCGAATAATGGATGATGCCTATGCGCCAATTAGAATGATTAACAGCCAGATGAAGTATGCAATCTCCTACCCTTTTAACGAAAGAAGTAGAATTTCATTTAATACCTTCGTTAGAGACGACCGTGTGAGCAGTCAAGCCATAGATTCTGTATATTTGAATCAAGCAGTGAAACAAAACTTGTATTTTGGAACGGGAATAGAGTATGTGTTTGACAATGTAAGAAGCAATGGACTTAATTTGTTTGAGGGACTGCGGTTTAAAATTTACAGCGACAATTACAACAAATACAAAAACTATCAATTTATTTCCAATAATGGTTTTGATTTTAGATGGTACAAAAAATTGCACAGGCAGATATATTTTGCCGCCAGATTGAGTGCTGCATTATCATTTGGAACACAAACTACAGCCTACTATTTGGGTGGGGTAGAAAATTGGTTGGTCAATGTTGACTCAAACACAAATTTCAATTACAATATTCCGACACTAAATGGCAATGATTATGCCTTTCAAACAATTGTATCACCTGCAAGAGGGTTTTTGAGAAATTCAAGGGCTGGCAATAAATATGCCCTGATGAATGTTGAATTGAGGGTTCCATTATTCGCCTATTTAATTCAAAAACCAATTTCAAGTGAGTTTTTCAGAAGTGTAATGCTCATCGGATTTGTTGATATTGGCACCGCTTGGAAAGGCAAATCGCCTTATAGCATAGAGAATCCTTTTAACACCAGAATTGTACAAGCTCCTTTATACTCTATGTCAGTGGTAACTCAAAGAGACCCATTCTTGTACGCGTTTGGTGTGGGTATGCGCGCCAAAATCCTTGGCCATTACATAAAATTAGACCATGGTTGGGGATTATTGGAAAATAAATTCCAAAAAGCAATGACTACCCTATCCATTGGATTGGATTTTTAAAAGACAACTATACAGCCTTTAGTGAATTTCTAGGGAACTTGATCTTGACTCCTCATTCAATATACTGATGACCGTATTTGAAGGTTCGTCATTAATTTGATCCAATTGATGAACCATTAGCAATGACTCTTGAAAAAAAGTCAACAATTCGGGCTCCGTGGCAATAGCCATTTCTAAATCAGCTCTTTTTGACGGGTCTAATTCGTTGTAAATGTATAAAATGATGTCTTCTTGAGTAAAATTTTGTTGCATAAGCAATTTGAGTGTTTGGCTTAGTAACGCAAGATGCCATCAAAATATTGTAAGAGCCAAATAAAAAAACAAATAAAAAAAGGATGAACCAAATGTTCATCCTTTTTCAAAACAAGAAACATTTATTAACTTTGAAGGTAAGCAGCACGCTCTTCGATCATTTTCTTTAAATTAATTAACGCATAACGCATTCTTCCAAGGGCAGTATTGATGCTGCAATTGCATACATCCGCAATTTCTTTAAAACTCAAGTCACCATAATGTCTTAAGATAAGTACCTCTTTTTGATCAACTGGCAACATTTTAATCAACTCGCGCAAACCTTTCTTTTTTTGAAGGTTGATGGCCATTTCCTCAGAATTACTTTCATCAAAACGCATGTTAGCGAAAATATCATTGTCTTCACTAGAAGAAATAGTTGGCATACGCTTGGTACTTCTAAAATAATCCATTGACAAATTTCGGGCAATGCGGATAACCCATGGCAAAAACTTGCCAGATTCCTCATACTTACCTTTCCCTATTGTGTGAATCACTCTAAGAAAAGTTTCTTGAAAAATATCCTCTGCTATATAGCGGTCGTTTACCACCAAATAAATTGCAGTGAATACTTTTGATTTGTAGCGGTTAATGAGCATATCCATACAGGCTACGTTTCCAGCCATGTACAATGCTAACAATTCTTCGTCGTTTTTTTGAACCCTTTTCATACTAAAACCTCCATTTTTAAAGTTAAGGCACTTTACCTTTGGTAATTTTTGAATCTTATAAGCTAAGTTGTTTTAAGTATGTTTTTATCTATAGGCAGATTAAGGTTTTTTGTTGAATGATATTGCAATTTAGATTAATTTTTCGAATCTACAAATTTTTTTTTCAAATAAAATTCAAATTGTAAAACAACTCCAATTGAAAACCTTCGCAAACCAATACCGAGAGAACATTAAGCAAGTATTTGATTTACAATTATTTAAATATTTAATAAAACAGCAATTGTACAGATTAATCCGAGCTTAAAGATTTATTGTTAAGCATTAGAATAAATTTGTTTAAAACATAATTAACATTAGATTTGCAGTGCAAGTCCGCACGACCAGCTCCCTGTGAACTCCCCCAGGGTGGGAACACAGCAAGGGCAGCAGGTTGTAGCGGTGCGATGTGGGCTTGCATTTTTTTTCTCTTACCAATTCAATTGGCACAAGCTTAGGATTCTTTCAATGAGTAAACCATCCATTCCGCAAGGCACAAGAGACTTCTCCCCGGAGTTGATGGCCAAAAGAAAATTTATTTTAAACACCATAGAAAACGTATACCAATCGTTTGGGTTTATGCAGTTGGAAACGCCTGCGATGGAGAATTTAAGTACATTAACTGGCAAATATGGTAATGAAGGCGATCAATTGCTTTTTAAAATTTTAAACAGCGGCGACTATTTAAAAGACCTTGCGCTTGAAACCTTAGATTCGAAATCTTTAATCCCTAAAATTGCAGAAAAGGGATTAAGATACGACCTAACCGTTCCTCTTGCACGCTTTGTGGCAATGCACAGGCATGAAATTAGCTTTCCATTTAAAAGGTATCAAATCCAACCCGTTTGGAGGGCAGACAGGCCTCAAAAAGGCCGTTACAGAGAGTTTTGGCAATGTGATGCAGATGTATTAGGCACTGATTCGCTGCTTTGCGAGGCTGATTTTATAAAAATATACCAGACCGTATTCTCAAAGCTAGGCTTGCATGATTATGAAATCCGAATCAACCACCGCAAACTCCTTGAAGCAGTATGCGAAAAAGCGGATGCGAAACAACATTTCAGAACCATAACCATCATTATTGACAAAGCGGATAAAATTGGAATCGATGGTGTGGCTAAAGAACTAGGAAGCATTGGCCTCGATGCAGCGCAAGTGCAAACAGTTTTATCCTTGTTAAATAAAAAAGAACTCTCCAAACAAACCATTGAAGCATTTAGCAAAGATTTATCGGGGACCGAATCAATTGGCAAAGCCATTGAAGACCTTAACAAATTAATTGACTTGTGTGGTAACAATTTAAAACAAATCGTTTTGGATGGAAGTTTGGCGCGTGGTCTTGATTACTACACCGCTTGTATTTTTGAAGTCGTACCAACGAGCGTTAAAATGGGAAGCATTAGTGGCGGCGGCAGATACGACAACCTTACCGAAGTTTTTGGACTAAAAGAAAAGGTATCAGGAATTGGAATTTCTTTTGGCATAGACCGTTTGTATGACGTCATGGAAGAATTGCAATTGTTTGTTGGTCAAACTTCTAGTTTTGCAGACGTATTGTTCTGCCCTATGGATGAGGAAGCAATAAGTTATTGTTTACCACTCGCAGATATCTGCAGAGAAAAAGGCTTTAAAACCGAAATATACCCAAGTCCGAGTAAACTAAAAAAACAATTGGATTATGCCAATTCTAAAAACATAAAATGGGCCATAATTGTAGGCGAATCGGAAATTGAAAAAAGAGAAGTTAGCATAAAAAACTTAGTCGATGGAAATCAACAAACATCTGATATTGTAGATTTTGTAGATTTAATTCACTAAACCAAATACCTTTAAGTAGCTGGTTTATCAAACGATTTTTTTAAAGTAAACCTTGCCATTACTTTATTCCATTTTTAACAATCTTTACTAACAATTCAAGTGATTTATTTATATTTGAAGAATTGTTTAAATCAACTTTAATATTTTCAATTCTTGCCTTATTTGCTTTTACTCAAACAGCAGGTAAAATGGAATTATATAACAAAGCTTACAAAACCATTTGCTGCATGTCTTGCGATGCTTCTGAGTCTGAAAAGTTGGAACAAGAAGATGCTTCCGAGGATACCGATTTTGATGCATTGCCTCAATTTTCAAGTGACAAGATTAAATTAAAATCAGTCTCAATCCTACTCAATCTTCATCAAGAGTTTTTCTCCAATCATTATTCCATTCCCGACAGTCCCCCACCCGATTTTTTTTAATTAAAAAACTCGAAACCAAAAACGATTTCCATTTACCAATTTAATTAAATAAAAACAAACAATATGCCTGATTTATATAACAAGATTTTCGAAAATAACAAACGTTGGGTCGACGAAAAAAACGAAAAAGACCCAAACTTTTTCAATAAACTTTCAAAGGGACAGAGCCCACCCATATTATGGATTGGATGCTCAGATAGCCGAGTACCTGCAAATGAAATAACAGGTACAGAGCCTGGAGAAATCTTTGTGCACCGGAACATAGCCAACATGGTTGTTCATACAGACATGAATATGCTGAGTGTTCTCGACTATGCCGTTAATGTGCTAGAGGTTAAGCATGTAATCGTATGCGGCCATTACGGTTGTGGTGGTGTTAATGCCGCATTGGAGAATAAGCAAGTTGGTATCATTGACAATTGGCTTCGTCATATTAAAGATGTATACCGTTTGCATAAAACAGAGATTGACAGCATCCAAGACCCTGAATTAAAATCCAGGAGAATGGTAGAAGTAAATGTACAAGAGCAAGTATTTGATCTTTCTAAAACATCAATCATTCAAAATGCATGGGCGCAAAACCAAAGTGTTCAAATTCATGGAATTGTATATGATGTTTCAAATGGGATTTTAAAAGACTTAAATTTAAACATCAGCAACAATGCGCATTTAGACCATGTTTACAAGTTGGACATTGACCACATATTGGATAAGCCATAAAGAACTTATCTTCTTGATATTAAAATAATTAAACCAAAAACCACAAATAAAAAGCTAATCTTCGAATTCGGATTTGTCTAATTTTTCGGGATAAAACATTCGAAATTTTAACTACATTTGTGCTCCTTTTTATTACAAGCATGTCCACTTTAAAATTTCACACTTTAAAAGTAAAAAACCTAAAAAAAGAAACCAGCGATTCTGTATCTATTTCATTTGAAATACCTTCAGAATTAAGCAGTTCATACACCTTCATACAAGGCCAAAGCATAACATTACGACAAACCATAAATGGAGAAGATATCAGACGGTCGTATTCGATTTGCAGCAGCCCCTTGGACAATGAATTAAGAGTTGGAATAAAAATGGTTGAAAACGGATTGTTCTCAACTTATGCGAACAAAGATTTAAAAGAAGGTGATGCTTTGGACGTGATGACACCAAGTGGTCATTTCTATACAGATTTGAATCCGAGTCAAAACAAACAATACCTAGCCTTTGCTGCAGGAAGTGGAATTACGCCCATGCTTAGCATTATCAAAACCACTTTGGCGACGGAATTAAACAGTGGATTCACCTTGGTGTATGGCAATAAAGACAGCTCTTCGGTTATGTTTTTAGAAGAAATTGAAGCATTGAAAAATACGTATTTAAGTCGTTTTACTGTGCATTATATTTTGAGCAGAGAAGCCGTTGATGTTCCAATTCTTAATGGTAGAATTGATGCCGAAAAATGTGCTTTGATGAATGCCAATAATTTAATCAACATCAAAACTGCTGATGAAGCATTTCTTTGCGGGCCAGAGAATATGATTATGTCTGTTAAAGACCAATTGATTGCTTTAGGCATGAACAGCAAGAATATTCATTTTGAATTGTTTACAACCCCTACCCTTGCCGCGCAAGCGAACAAGTCCTTGCAAACTGAGGTGGTGGCTAATGTCGACAGGTCAGCAAATGCTGCGGTATCAGTTAAGATTGATGGCATAACCTATCAAATTGATTTGCCATACAATGGAGCAACTATTTTAGACGCCGCATTGAAGAAGGGAGCTGATTTGCCTTTTGCTTGTAAAGGAGGTGTTTGTTGCACTTGCAGAGCAAAAGTTACCAAAGGCAGTGTAAGTATGGATATGAATTTCTCTTTAGAAGATGATGAAGTGGAAAAAGGCTATGTATTAACTTGCCAAGCACATCCAACAAGCGAAGAGGTTTTTGTTGATTTTGATATTAAATAAGCGCAGATTCTGTTTTACAGATTTGCTAAAATAGATTCATAAATAAATGTCTAATAATAGTTACCGTAAAAATATACTGAAAAAAATTGTAAATGCAGGCAGGCGAATTGCCCTTCCTTTTGCACTTAATCAAGATAACGCTTACAGGCAACAGTTGCGCACATTAAAAAAGCTATTAAACAAAGCAGAACGCACCGAATACGGTATTGCACATCATTTCACTAAGGTTATAAAATCGAAAACAGTTTATAGAAGCTACAAACAACTGGTGCCAATTATGGACTATTCAAAAATGCATGATTGGTGGCAAAAAGCATACAATGGCAGTGAAAATGTAACTTGGCCGGGAAAGATAGATTTCTTTGCCCTCAGTTCAGGAACTTCGGAAGGAAGTAGTAAATACATTCCAGTTTCTGAAGACATGATTAAATCGATTACAAAAGCGAGTCTTCGACAGATCATTAGCATTGCAAAGACCGATATACCCAAAGACTATTTGGCTAAGGATTATTTAATCATTGGCGGCAGTACAAGTTTATATTTCAATGACCAAGGAGACACCTACGCGGGCGACTTAAGTGGAATAACCAGCAGCAATGTGCCAGCTTGGTTTGATCGATTTTCCAAACCATCTCCTGACATTCGAAGTGAAAAAAGCTGGCAAAACAAAATCGATAGAATGGTTGAAGATGCCCCAAATTGGGATGTGGTTGCTATCGCAGGCGTACCTGCATGGATTCAAATATTGTTTGAGAACATTATTGAGAAATACCGCTTAAAAAACATCCATGATATTTGGCCTAACTTCAGTGTTTATATTTGGGGAGGAGTCGCTATTGAACCCTATAGGAAAAGCTTAAATGCATTACTTGAGCATCCAATTATGTATTTCGAAACCTATTTAGCCTCAGAAGGTTTTGTGGCCTATCAAGCCAAAAAAGATACCGATGGCATGCGGCTAAACTTCAAGAATGGAATGTTTTATGAATTTATTCCATTTGATGACAGCAATTTTGATGAGAACAATGACTTGCGTCCAAATGCAGAAAGTTTAAATCTAAGGCAAGTGAAAAAAGATCAAGATTACGCTATTCTTTTGACAACCTGCTCAGGCGCTTGGCGCTACCTTATTGGCGACACAATACGCTTTACCAATGTTGATAGCTGTGAAATAAAAATAACTGGTCGCACCAAGCATTTCTTAAGTGTTTGCGGCGAACATTTAAGCGTCGACAACATGAACACTGCAATCTCACAATTAAGCGATTTTATTGGTGAACCAATCAATGAATTTACAGTAAAAGGTTTAAGCAAAAACAAAAACCATTGCCACCAATGGTATATAGCCTGTGACAAATTGGGATTAAGCGAACATGAAATTGCAATCAAGTTAGATGAATACCTCTCCCACACCAATGATGATTATGCAACAGAGAGAAAACATGCGCTTAAAGAGGTGAAAGTAAAAATATTACCATTGGATATTTTCATTTCATGGATGCAAGAGCAAGGCAAATTTGGATCACAAAACAAATTTCCACGGGTGCTAAGCAACAGCAAGTATGAGGAGTGGATCAGCTTTCTAGATGGTCAGAAAAAGTAAAAATATTAAAAACAAAAAAGGGGCAGAAAAATCTGCCCCTTTTTTGTTTTATCATCTATTTATTAAGGCTTCTTTTGAGTGTCTGCATATTTAAATGCTTTCGCCATCAAATCTGTAACCCTTTTGGCTGGATTCTCACGAATTAAATTCTCTTCCTCCTCAACTTTATTAAATAGAGCGCTCAAGGTTTTTTCTGTTACGTATCCATTTAAATCTGGATTCAATTTATTGGCTATTAATGGGTTTCTATTGTAAATATTCACCAAATCAGCCCAATTCGAAGTAAATCCTACTTTATCTAATGATTCTTGAATTTTTGGTTTAAACGCGCTGCTTAAAGCACTTGTAGTGTTTTGTTTTAAGTAAGTGGTAGCAGCGCCTTTCCCGCCAGTTAAGATACCCATTGCATCGGTAAAGCTCATATTGGTAACGGCATCCATGAAAATTGGTTTGGCTGTCAATACAGCCGCTTCTGCGCCTTCGTTTAACTTATTTATCACATTGTCTACTTGGCTGCCCATTCCAATTGATCTCAATTTGTCTGCTATTTTTTGGGCATCAGTTGGAAGTAAGATTCTTATGGCAGAATTTTTATTGAATCCACCAGCAGCGGACAAAACATTTACACCATTGCCAAAGCCTTGCTTCAAAGCATCCTTTAAACCTCCTGCTGCTTCAGCAGAACTTGGAGCGCTTAAAACATCCGTTGCTGCTTCGGTTGCAAGTATTTTTAAAGCATCACAAGAAATTAGGGATACCGAAAAAATCGATAAGATTAGTAGTTTTTTCATTTTATTAAAAGGATTTAATTTTAGGTAAACAAAAGCTATACCAATACTAAGATTTGAAAGTTGCTCTTACCTTATCCAGTACATCAGACAAAATCAACAGTTCATTGTCGTCGACCGTTTTTAGATTAATATTAACCAAATTAAACATTGGATTTATTTCGTCTAAAGCTTTGATGCCCTTCTCAGAAATCTTCAACAATATTTGCCTTCTGTTGGTTTTGTTGTTGTTGCGTAAAATGAGTCTTTTCTCAACCAATTTATCGCACAACCTAGTTATGTCAGGATTTTTATCCAACATGACATCTTTCAAGTCCCCACAGGTGGCATGTCCATGCTTTCTGCCTTTTAGAATACGTAAAACATTGTATTGAGGCAAACTAATGCCATATACTTTTAAAGCATTTTTAAAAGCATCTTCAATGGCATTTGCGGTGAAGATGATATTTACTATCGCCTTTTCCTGCGCACTATTGAACTTAGACTGGTTTATTTCTTCTTCTATTTTCAATTCTACAAAGTTAAAAAAAATACGGACACTTATATTTTAATATTTTTAAGATCTTAATGTTTTATCCAATGCCATCCTCAAATGCTCTAATAATTCCATTTGGATCATTTAATTTGGTTTTTAAAGATACTAAATCATAAAGCATGCAGCAAGACAATAAAACATGTTGTACGTCATAAAAAAAAGCAATAATTTTAAATGTTATTATTTAGAAATGTTCTAAATTGCGCCCCTATTTAAAATGAACGCCAGCGAGCTTAAGCAAGGAGATACTGCCGTGATTCATCATGTTGAATTTTCGGACCTTAGAAATAAGCTTATAGAAATGGGTTGTTTTGAGGGGAATAAAATCAAACGTCTTTATACAGCGCCATTGGGTGATCCGATTGCATTTGACATCAATGGCTACATTTTGGCCTTAAGAAAAGAAGAAGCAAAACTCATTGAAATTACATTGAAAAAAATTGAATCCTAAAAAGGTTAAACATATTGTATTGGCGGGCAATCCGAATTCGGGCAAAACAACTTTGTTTAATGCTTTAACAGGCCTACATCAAAAAATCAGCAACTTACCTGGCACAACGATTGAGAAAAAAACAGGTTATTTTAACATCGATAATCAAAAAATTTCAATCACAGATTTACCGGGCACATACAGCATACATCCAAAGGGAGAAGATGAACTTATAAGTGTTGGTTTTTTAATTGACCCTAAGGAAGCGCCAATTGATTTGATTGTTTTTGTTGCTGATGCAGGCAATTTATCGAGAAATCTACTCTTGTATTCGCAAGTTGCAGATTTAGGGTATCCAATGGTATTGGCGTTAAACATGAATGATTTAGCGGCAAAAAAAGGCATTAGCATTGACATTGCAGAGCTTTCAAAACACCTAGGCGTGATAGTTTGTCCTGTTAATGCTAGAAACGAAATCGGTCTTGCAAAACTAAAGGAAGCCATTATCAAAGTAGATTCAGCGCATCAAAGCACTTTTTATGATGGAACTGGAATAAGTGATGCGAATTTTTTTAGCAATTACCGCCATTTTTTGCAAGATCAAATTCAAAAGCTAAATGAATTAGATCCTGAACAGACCAAGAAAAACGAACTGGATATTTCTACGGAGACCACTGCGCGGTATCACAAGATTGACAAAATACTAAGCAGCAGTTTGGAGCAAGATGCAAAAAAGAATAAAAATTTCACGCAAAGAATTGATTCGGTATTGCTGCATCCTATATATGGATTTTTAGTGTTTTACTTCACCTTATTTGTTATATTTCAACTGATCTTTAAGGTTGCAGAATATCCAATGAATTGGATAGAAACAGGATTTGGCTTTATTGCTGAAACTTTAAAAACAAATTTACCTTCTGGGATGCTTAGTTCACTTATTTGCGATGGGGTTATCCCGGGTATTGGTGGTGTTATCGTTTTCTTGCCTCAGATTATTATTTTATTTACCCTCTTGGCAATTTTAGAAGACAGTGGGTATATGACAAGGGTTAGCTTTATCACAGACCGGTTGATGCGGAAATTTGGCTTAAATGGCAAATCGGTTGTCCCACTCATTGGAGGTATGGCCTGCGCCATTCCCTCAATTATGGCGAGCCGCAATATTGAAAACAAAAAAGACCGTTTAATCACAATACTTGTAACGCCCCTAATGAGTTGCTCTGCGAGATTACCAGTATACACCCTACTATTGAGTTTGTTGTTTATAGAACAAAAGCAAAGTTGGGTTGACTTAAGAGGCGTTATTCTTTTAGGCATGTATTTACTTGGATTTGCCGCAGCCCTTTTGTTTGCATTTATATTCAAATTAATCCTAAAACAAAAAGAAAAGAGTTTCTTTATATTAGAATTACCCGATTACAGAAAGCCACGTTTAAAAAATATTTTATTTACCATCAAAGCGAAGGCTGGTGATTTTGTTTTTAATGCTGGTAAAATCATTGTCATGGTTAGCGTTGTTTTATGGTTTTTGGCCAGTTATGCCCCAGGTGATAAGTTCAAAAAAATAGACCATAAATACGCCAACTATACCGCTGATGACAAAGCTGTAAAAATCCAAAGTGAACGATTGGAAGTAAGTTATGCAGGAATAATAGGAAAAACGATTGAACCAGCCATCAAGCCTTTGGGTTATGATTGGAAAATAGGCATTGCCTTGGTTACAAGCTTTGCCGCTAGAGAGGTTTTTGTAGGCACTATAGCAACGATATACAGCGTTGGCAACCCTGACGACGTAAAAACGCTAAGCGCCGTCCTAGCGTCACAAAAAAGAGTCTCAGACAATACGCCTTTGTATTCATTGGCAACAGTCTTGTCGCTCCTAATATTTTATGCTTTTGCCATGCAATGTTTTAGCACCTTGGCGGTAACTTACCGAGAAACACATTCTATCAAATGGCCATTGGTTCAATTCTTTTACATGAGCGGATTTGCTTGGCTCATGAGTTTTATTGTTTATCAGATATTTAGTTAGAACCCTGAAGCCAGGGTCTAGGGTTTAGCGTATAGGGTTTAGTTTTTTAGAACTGCTTACAAATTTCTATTTACGAGTTGAATTGCCGCCTTATCCCGCTGTTTGCTTTAGCCTGTTTATTTGTGCCAGCAACTGCTGGTGTTTTCCTTGGCTTACTGCCGCTCGCCCATAAAAACACGCAGTTGTATTGCCCCAAATTTGCACAGGGCTGCCGCGTCCATCGGGGCGAGGGATCGCGTTAGATGATAAAATGAGAAATTGATCCCTGTGGCAGAGATCTTCACTACGCTACTATCACGCCACGGGATGAATAAATTGATGCAAGAGCCCTGCACGAGAGATTGTTCAGAGCAACAATCACCATGCAGGGTGAAACAAGAGTCCCGATACCTATCGGGAGAAGAGGGCAGTAAAAAATGCTTCTACATTTCGTTTAATAACTATTAACGATTAACTAATAACTGACAACTGATTTCCTTCATCCCGTAGCGTGAACAAAGTGAAACGGAGTTCTCTGCTACTGGGACCCATAAACAACAAAAGCCCCGACTTTCGTCGAGGCTTTTGAATATTAATTTGAGCGAATTAATTACTTAGCAATTGTAATTTTCTTAGTAGCGATTTGATTTTCAGCGATCACTTTTACAACATACACACCTGAAGCGAATTCAGACATGTCAACGTTTGTTGTGTTGCTGTCAACAGTGATGGTCTTAACCAATTCACCTAGAGTGT
>CAMDAF010000034.1 GCA_945888525.1 Chitinophaga pinensis | reverse complement strand
GAGTTGAACAACAAAGCGCAAGCCAATATCAATGAATGTTTTTTAAGCTCAGAGCAATTGAAACTGTATACAGAAACGGTTAAACAGTATGCCCAAATGTTAGAGGCTGAAAAGCAAATATTTAATGCAGGCGAAAGTTCATTGTTTATGATCAATGCCCGAGAAATAAGCTATTTGAATGCAAAAATAAAGTGGATAGAATTGCAGGTTAAAAACCAAAAAGCCATTTTAAGTGCTTACCACAGTTTGGGTATTATCCAATCCCTTTAGAATTACTTGCCTTGGAAATTGGCTTTTCGTTTTTCAACAAAAGCCGCCATGCCTTCTTTTTGGTCTTCGGTGGCAAACAACATGTAAAAGTTTTTGCGTTCAAAATGCAAGGCTTCTTGCAAAGGCAATTCATAGGCAAGCAAAACACTTTCTTTAGCCAATTGAACCGCAATAGGCGATTTTTCTGCAATTAATGCAGCCATTTTAATGGCCTCAGAAAGGTAAAATTCAACGGGAACAATTTTATTTACCAAACCATATTCTTTGGCTTGTTCAGCAGAGATAAATGCACCAGTTAAAACCATTTCCATGGCTTTGTTTTTCCCAACTATTCTGGTTAATCTTTGCGTGCCCCCTGCTCCGGGCATTATGCCGATGTTGATTTCGGGTTGTCCAAACTGGGCGGTTTCGCTGGCAACAATCATATCGCAAATCATGGCCAATTCGCATCCACCGCCAAGGGCAAATCCGCTGATGGCAGCAACCATCGGTTTTTTGGTTTTACGGATGCTGTCCCAAGTTGAAAACTGATCAATTTTTAGCATATCAATGGCCGTGCGTCCTGCCATTTGTTTGATGTCGGCACCTGCCGCAAAAGCGCGTTCGTTGCCACTTAACACAATTGCTCTAACGTTTGGGTCGTTATCCAAATCAATCAAAGCTTGCTTTATTTCCAGCATCAACTCAAGGTTGAGTGCGTTTAGTTCTTTAGGCCTGTTCAGTTGCACGTGCGCTACAAAAGGCGCCACTTGCTTGTTTATGAGTATAAATTCTGGCATTTGATAATTTTATTCTAGCGGGTTGCGTTTGAGTCGTAGACACCAAAAGGGTAGTAATCTAAATTCCCTTCAAATCTGAAAGGGATAATAAGAATGCTGTCTACTGGCTTGCCGTTTTTTGTGGCGGGTATAAATTTGAATGGCAAATTTTCCAAACATTCTTTGGCGTTGTTTGTGTAAGTTGATCCGGGAGTGCTGAGGGCTTCAACATTGTATAAAGAAGAATCTTTTCCAACGGTTACTTGCAACAATACAAATTGTGCTTCACCTAATTTCGTATTGGACGCGCCATAGTAAGGCATTCTTAAATTCAAATAAATATTGTCCAATAAGGCACGGATCCCTTCGCTGTAATGCGCTTTTTTATCTGGGTTGCTTACTGGCTTTAATTTATAATTGGTTTTGATTTGGTTAAAGGGTAGGGAACCGGCAACAGGCGTATCAAAGGCTTCAACAGCAACTGTATTTTCCCAATTATTATCGCCATCCATCATCATTGGCGGAGGCATTTCATCTGCCGATTCTATGTAGGGCTCTGCAACAATGGTATCTGTTACCTGGGCCTGGGCAAATGGCAGTGCTGCACAAAGCGAAATTAAACTTATATAATATTTGTTCATGCTTGTTTCAATATGATTCTAAAAGTGGTTTTTTTGTTGGGTATACTTTCGCTCACAAAAATATGTCCCTCGTGGTAATTTTCTACGATTCTTTTTACCAAAGACAATCCAAGTCCCCAACCTCTGCGTTTGGTTGTAAATCCCGGTTTAAATACCCGCTTAAAAAAGCCTTTCGGCATGCCCTTTCCGGTGTCTGTAATGTCAATAACAATGTTCTCGCCTTTGCTTGTACATTTAATGGTGATGGTTCCCCGGCCTTCCATTGCATCCATTGCATTTTTGCAAATATTTTCTATAACCCAATCGAACAATGGAACATTGATGTTAGCCATGGCACCAATGGCTTGAGACTCGTAGAGGTATACCACCTCATCTGAGCTCCTGGTTTTGATGTAATCGATGGCCAACTGCAGCTGCTGTGAAATATCGCTTTTTGCAATAATGGGCACTGAGCCAATTTTCGAAAAACGCTCTGTGATTACTTTTAAACGGTCAAGGTCTTTGCGCATTTCGGCCAAAGATTCGGAGGTGGCAAAGCTCTTGTCGGTTTCAATTAATTCGACCCAACCCATTAACGAACTCATTGGTGTTCCGAGTTGATGGGCGGTTTCTTTGGCCAAGCCAACCCACACTTGGTTTTCTTCAGCCCTGCGGCTGTAACTGAATGCAAAATAGCTTACAACAACAAACAAACCGACGATGCCGAGTTGAATAAAAGGATAGATTTTAAGTTGTTTGAGAATAGACGATTCGTCGTGGTACACATATTGGCTATAGTCGTTTGTGATTTTTATTTCAATTGGAGCGGTTTCGGCTTTTAACTCTTCGAAATAATTTTTTATCTGTCGTTTTGATCGGATCAGACTTGTGTCGATGTTCCTGTAAGTCAAATAACCCGATTCATCAGCAAGAAAGACAGGGATGGTGGTGTTTGATTCTACGATTTTGGCATAAAATGAAATGTCTTGTTCTGGATCTGCCTTTGCAATGAGTTCTTGTGCCTCAGCCCATTGGCTAATTTTTTTTCTTTCCTCTTTAGAAAGTTTTATAACCATTCGGTTTGAATAGTGCAAAGAAAACAATCCAATGGCAAGCGCCATCAGCAAGAGTATGATTTTGATGTATTTTTTTATGGTGTAATTATTCAATTCAATGCACGTATCTGCGCCTCAAATTTAAACAATTTCATTTAAAAACATTACTTTCGCCCTTAAATGTGGATACAATTTGAACAGCATTCAAAGGTCTATAAATTTGAGGCCAATAATTTTATCGATTTAAGTCTCGCACTTAATAAGCATGACAATGTAAATTGCTATTACTTGGATGGACCATCTTTCGAGTATTTTAAAAGTGAAGCATTTGTGGGCAGTTTGACCGCCGGTGGCAGCGTTAATTGCGAACGCATTAGCTTCTACCCGCATGCCTCCAGTACCCATACCGAATGTGCATTGCATGTTTTACCAGTGGACTTCGATATGCGCAGTATTCAAATCCCTGTTCTACAAATGTGTAAAATTTTCAGTGTACAGCCCTCAAAAATTGGAGAGGATTCTTGCATTGACATGAAGGCCATCGAAGCTTTGAACAATCTTGAAAACTTTGAAGCCATTGTGTTCAGAACTTTGCCAAATGAAGCCGATAAATGTTCTGAGAATTATTCAGGAAACAATCCTGTTTATTTCGATCCCGAAGTTTTAAGTTATTTGCAAAATTTGGGTTTCAAGCATATTTTAACCGACTTGCCAAGTATTGACAAAGAAAGTGATGAAGGCCGTTTGGCTGCACATAAAAATTGGTTTTTAGTGGATGGCAAAGCCCCTGCAAATAGAACCATTACAGAATTAATTTACGTTCCAAATTCTATTGCAGACGGAAATTATGTTTTAAATATTCAAGTGCCAAAAATTGAGACAGATGCAGTGCCGTCACGCATTTTAGTGTATCCATGCGTATAAAACTCCCAAGCAGCGAACAGATTTTATTTTTAGCCAATGTGTTGGCTAATCGATTCTGGTTTAAACAGAATCCCAAAACCTTAAAGTCAATTTTGGTTCTGCGTTGGGATGAAATTGGCGATATGGCGGCTGCTGCCCATGTTTTTACAGCCATTAAAAAAACCTTTCCTGAAGCACAATTAACCGTCTTGTGTAAACCATTTGTAAAGCCATTAATAGAAAACGATCCAAGCATTGATGAAGTGCTTTTTAGTCTAGATGATTTTAGCAAACCCTACGATGCGGTTATTGAAATGAGGGGCAATTGGAAAACCTTGTGGAAGTCATTTCGCTATGGGATAAAATACCGCACATCTCGAGCAGAGGTCCGTTTGCGCAACAAGGGCAAGCAAGTGCATGAAACCATAACGAATACCGAAACTGTTTGGCCAATAATAGGAAATTTTGAAATACCCCAAATACCCTTGTTTTACAGCAAGGATGATGAGGCAGTGGTTCATCAGTTTTTAGAAGAAAATCAAATCAAACGCTTTGCAGTGGTGCATGCTGGTGCACGAAAAAAACTTAGACAATGGCCGAAAGAAAGATTTGCCAAGGCGGTAGATTATTTAAAAAACTTTTACCAATTGGATATTGTATTTGCAGGAACTGCTGAAGACGAACCCGATATCGAAGACATAAAAAAGGGTCTTAATTTTCAGACCTATAATTTTACCCAAGGCTATAGTTTGTCTCAGTTTTCGGCATTATCTAAGCAGGCCACGATTTATTTAGGAAATGAAAGCGGACCTTTGCAAATAGCCTCGGCTATGGGAATTCCGATTATTGGTTTGTTTGGCCCAGGGGTTCCAGATGTTTTTTATCCATTGTCTCCAAAATCAATAGTGATTCACCATGTTTTAAAATGCAATCCTTGCGACCAAATTCATTGTGTGCAACCTGAAAATCCTTGTATTGAAATGATAAGCAACGACCATGTTCGGGGTGCCATCAATGAAATTTTACATTGATTGTTTGGTAAATTGTTTTTTTAATTATAGATTCGTTAATAATTTTACTTCTATGCTTAAAAATTACTTTAATTTATGTCTGCTAATACTATTCGCTCCTTTGTCTTATGGACAGTTGCAGCCTGTAAACATTAAAATTACCGATAATATCGCTAAGGTCGGCCTTAACACCAGTAATGCCAAAAGAAGCATTCAAAAGCCAACAGCTTGTTCTAAAGATACCATAGAGTATCCAAGATATAAAGCAAGTAGCTTGGTGACAATCACTGTTGGAAAAGGCCGTTCATTGGGGCAATTGTATTCTTGCCCAAAATCTCTATCTGTAACTGGATTTACTTTTTATGCCTTTGTCTTGCCTTCATTCAAAACATCCAAAAAGATGAAGATTTATTGCAAGTTGTATAAAGCTGGTTTGGACAGTTTACCAAGAGGTAAAGCCCTTCGCGTGGATTCGATGAACATTGATTCAACGCTAGGTGGTGGTGTGTTAACTGTGATTGAAAAGCATGCCAAATGGTCTTCAATTACTTTGGATAGTAATTACATTATAACGGTAGAAACCAACGATGATACCTTGACCTGTGGTGTGGTAACCAATAGTTATACCAGCAGAGATGGTGCACGTGAAAATTTAAATTGCGGTTCAATTAGCGGCTTATGGTATAGCGGTAGAAATTTAAATATTGGCGGCTCCCCATTCGACTGCGACATCCTTTTACATCCACATGTTAAATACAATTTTGGAACTGATTTTACGATCAAGAACAATTGCTACAACATCAACGATTCTATAAAATTTACCAATGCTGCTCCATATAATTTGTCTGGTAGTAAAATGTACAACAGATACCTGCGCTACAACTTAGGGTATTTCTGTCATTTGTGGGATTTGGGTAATTTTTCAGGTTCACAATACACCGTTGACAACAAGGTAAAATACAGCAGCAAGCAAAATTATCAGGTACGCCTAATTTCGACCATCTATGGTTATAAAGGATCTATGCAGTACGGTTGCTCAGATACCGCAATCAAAACATTGTCCTTCAAACCAGATATTCCGACATTCTCAGGCTCTGTAAATGTTTGTAAAGGCGATACGGCTCAGTTTCTAGCCATAAGCTCCGACCCGGGGGTAGCCTTTGAATGGTTGGCAAAGCCAAATTCAAGTACGCCTTTTTTTACAGGTAAAACGTATTTAAAATATCCATTAATTCAGAACGATACCTTTTATTTAAGGGCCAACAACAATGGTTGTATGAGTGGGTTGCGCACGATCATCATAAAAGTGAATGATTATCCAAGCTATTGTAATGTGGTAAACGATTCAATTTGTGCAGGTTCTAAAGCCAACTTAAAAGCTTTGTCTGATATTGGAACCATACAATGGTATACAGACCAAACGGCAACATTGCCCTTTTATTCTGGCAATGTATACCAAACGCCTGTATTAAGCAAGGATACTAGTTTCTATGTTCAAGCGGTCAATAATGGTTGTGCCTTAAATCCTAAGAAATTGGTAAGGGCTTTGGTGGGGGCTAATTTTGCCCCAACTGCACCTATTATGTCAAATGATACCACGGTGTGCCTAGCTTCTGGAAATGCAATTGCTTTAAGAGCAACTGTGGGTTCTAGTTTGGCCGTGCGTTGGTTCGATGTGGCCAGCGGAGGCAGCAGCATACAAGCAGGTAAAATCTACTATTTCTTGCCAACAAAACGCGAAATCAAAACCTTATACGCAGATGCCTTTAATGGAGTTTGCGGAAGCACCAGGGTGCCAATTAATATTACTGTGGAAGATTATCCTAGCATCAGCAAAATCCTAACAGACACTATTTGCAAAGGCGATTCAGCCCGTGTTGGCTTTGCTTTGGATTTTGGTGAAGCCAATTGGTATGACGCACAAACATCTGGAAACTTATTACATACAGGAAGCCAATATACCTCTGCGCCAACAAGCAGCACCGATTATTATATTGAAACAGTAAGCTCTGTTTGTGTCAATCCGAACAGAACAAAAATTAGCACCTTGGTAAATACCTACCCGGCAATTATTAAGGTATGGGGAGATACCATTTGTGCGAAAAATCCGGCTACCTTAAAGTCGAAATTCACAGGAAAGGGAAGCATGCTCTGGTTTGATGCAGATACCTCCACAATAGCCTTAGGATCAGGCAATACTTTCAAGACGCCAACATTAAATGGGGGCAGAAAATATTTTGTTCGACCAGCATACGCCGGCTGTATTGGCCCAATCTCAGGGGTACAACCTTTGGTTAAGCCAGTGCCATTTAGTGGATTCTCTTTCGAAGTGCTTACTTGGCAGCAAGTGAGGGTTTCTCCGATCAACAGTTCAGGTGCAAGTGTTAAATGGTATTTTGGAGATGGAACAACGAGCAATAACAGCAATGTAACCCATCGATATGCCAATACGGGTAAGTACACCATCCGCTTGGTTATGACCTCTTTGAGCAATGGTTGTAAAGATTCGACTTTGGTTGAGGTGCAAGTTGATCCAAGTGGAATCGAAACCCAATACAATGAAGCTGGATTGAAACTGTTTCCTAATCCTACACAAAACAATTTACACATCGAATCTGATATGGATTTGGATGGTTTGAACTTTAAAGTTTACAGTTTAACTGGCTTACTGTTGATGCAAAATACCTTCAATGCAGAATTGTTGGAATCGGGCTTGAATTTAAGTGATTTGCCTGTAGGCTTATATTTATTGAGTATACAAAACCATAAGCCGCAGGTGTTTGTGAAGCAATGATTTGGCTAAAGAAACTAGGGCTTATAATTTTATTCTCAAAGGGCTTATTGCTTAGCGCTCAAGTTGAAGTGTTCCGCAACAATGTGGATACTTCAAGCTACATAGCCCCTGGAGACACCATTACCCGCTCACCAATTTTCGAGGGTGGCGATCAAGATTTTTTCAGGTTCATTGAAACGCGTTTTAATTTAAGAACCAATGCACAAAGTCTTGAATTTACTGGAGAAACCATCAAATTTTCATTCTTTGTGAACAAAGATGGCTCGGTATCCGAATACACGCACTTGTCGGGCAGCAATGCCATTGTGTCGAGTGAGTTTGAGCGCATTGTAAGCAGTATGCCGAAATGGTTACCGGGCCTTTTGCAAGGCAAGAAAAAGAAAACCTTGATGGTTTATAATTTATCTATTAAACCTGTTAATGATTTTCCGCCGGTTCAAATTACCATGAACAGCAACAGTGTGGAGTATACCGACAAGACCAAGGAAATTAAAATATTTATCATGGCAGGAACCATTTTGGTTGCTGTTACGTTGTGGATTATTTCGTCAATGAAATAAAAATCACAACAACAAAAAAGCCCCGAATTATTTCGGAGCTTTTTTAATTATTAATATTTTAGCTTACATAAAAGCTGCTGGCGTTGCTATAGCCGTAGCGTCGTACGAAGCCACGCTAGCACCGTGTCTTACGATGCTAAGTTTTTCGATTTTATCGCCTTGAACGATGCTGTTAACCACATCCATGCCTTCAATAACTTTGCCGAAAACGCTGTGCTTGCCATCCAACCATGGGGTAGGAACGTGGGTGATGAAAAATTGGCTGCCATTGGTTCCAGGACCAGCATTTGCCATACTCAACACACCTGGTTCAGTGTGCATTAATGATGGGTGAAACTCGTCTTTGAATCTGTAACCTGGTCCGCCACGTCCATCGCCATAAGGGTCGCCACCTTGAACCATGAAATCATTGATTACACGGTGAAAGATAATGCCATCGTAGTATGGAACGCCCATTTCTTTCGCTTTGTTTTGGATTTTCCCTTCAGCCAAGCCAATAAAATTGGCAACGGTAAGAGGTGTTTTTGAATGTTCTAATTGCAGCACTATGGTGCCTTTGTTGGTCTGCATTTCTGCGTATAGACCTTCTTCTTTGTTGGTATAATCCATAAATTAAATTGTTGTTCTTTTTCTTAGTTTGAAACCCTAATTGGATTTCTGAATGCAAAATTAAAGAAAAGGGCGTTCAGAATTGAATATTTTTTGAGTTTAAACTTTCAATGTTTTTAATAAAGATATTGAACTTGTTTGAAAAGGTGTTATTGGCAATAACTTGAATATTAATGAAATTGCATAAAATAATCAGGATTAATTGCATTAAGGGGATTAAAAGTCCATAAGAAGTAGGGCTAATGGCGCTTTATTTGGGTTTATTTTTGTAACATTGCAAATCGTTTTAGATGATAAGAGTGAACGCGAAATGGTAACCAAAGAAACATTATTAGAGGCTTATACCCTCATTTGCAAAGCCAGAGCAATGGCTGATGTATACGATGAAAATAGGCCGATTACAAAGTATGTGCATTCGACCAGTAAAGGCCATGAAGCCATTCAGATTGCTTGTGGGTTTTTGTTGAAATCAATAGATTATGCTGCCCCTTATTACCGCGACGAGAGCTTGCTCCTGTCAATGGGAATGGAGCCTTACGAATTGATGTTGCAGCTCTTGGCCAAAGCCGATGATCCTTTTTCAGGTGGACGTACTTATTATTCGCATCCTTCCTTAAGGCGCGATAACATGCCTACAATGCCCCACCAAAGTAGTGCCACAGGTATGCAGGCCATTCCGGCAACGGGTATGGCGCATGCAATCAAATATAAGGAGTCACAAAATTTAATTACCACCGCTGAAAAACCAATTGTTTTATGCAGCATAGGAGACGGCAGTATGACCGAAGGGGAGGTGAGTGAAGCTTTACAAATGGCGGTTTTGAAAGAACTGCCAATTTTGTATTTGGTGCAAGACAACGATTGGGGTATTTCTGCCAGTGGCGACGAAATGCGCGCCATGGATGCCTATGAGTTTGCAGCCGGTTTTAAAGGTCTTAAACGCGCGCGCACCGATGGAAGTGATTTTGTTGAAAGCTACCAAGACATGAAGTCTGCCATAGATTGGGTGCGTAAAAACAGAAAACCAATGTTGCTTCATGCCAAGGTACCATTACTCGGTCATCACACAAGCGGTGTAAGAAGCGAGTGGTACAGAGACGATTTGGAAATTGATTTAAAAGACGACCCGTATCCAAAACTAAGAAATGTATTGTTAGACTTGGCGGTTTCAGAATCGAGCTTAGACCAAATTCAAAAAGATGCTCGACTGTTTATTGACGATAGTTTTGCCCGCGCTGTAGATGCAGCTGATCCTGCGCCAGAAACTTTGTATTTGCATGAGTTTGCCCCAAGCCCGATAACAGAAGAACAAGGAACTCGATCTCCAGAGGGCAGAGAATCTATCGTTATGGTGGATGCTGCTTTGTTTGCCTGTGATGAGATTTTAAATAAGCATCCAGAAGCCTTATTGTATGGACAAGATGTTGGCGTGCGCTTGGGTGGCGTGTTCAGAGAAGCGGCCACTTTAGCAAAAAAATATGGAAAAGACAGGGTGTTTAACACACCAATTCAGGAAGCCTATATTGTCGGTTCAACAGCCGGAATGAGCGCTGTTGGTTGCAAGCCAATTGTTGAAATTCAGTTTGCCGATTACATATGGCCGGGCATCAACCAATTGGTTGAAGAACTGTCTAAGAGCTGTTATTTATCGAATGGAAAGTTTCCAATTCAATCCTTAATAAGAATACCAACAGGGGCTTATGGTGGGGGCGGACCTTACCACTCTGGAACGGTTGAAAGCAGCATTTTACAAATTAAAGGCATTAAGGTGGTATACCCAAGCAATGCCGCCGATATGAAAGGCTTGTTGAAAGCAGCATTCTACGATCCAAATCCTGTGGTGATGTTTGAACACAAAGGATTGTATTGGAGCAAGGTTCCTGGAACCGATGCCGCTAAATGCCCAGAGCCATCTGAAGATTACGTGGTACCTTTAGGTAAAGCACGCATTGTTCAAGAAGCTTCAGAAGAAGCATTGAAATACGGAGAATCCATGGCAATAATTACTTATGGAATGGGTGTGCATTGGGCATTAAATGCGTCAAAACAATTTGAAGGCAATGTAGAAATATTGGATTTAAGGACATTAAATCCATGTGACGATGAGGCAATATATGCTGCAGCAAAAAGACACGGAAAAGTTATGGTCTTGACAGAAGAGACTTTAAAGAATTCGTTTGCCGAGGCCATAGCAGGACGTATACAAAAGAACTGTTTTAATTATTTGGATGCACCGGTAGAAACCATAGGGTCGGCCAACTTGCCAGCAATCCCTTTGAACATTGGCTTGGAAAAAGAAATGTTGCCAAACGCAGATAAAGTTGCCAAGGCAATTGAAGAAATGCTTTATAGCTAAAAATATTTCCCAATAAAAGGCGTATTTAAGACTGCTCCTTTTTCTTATTTTCTGAAAATCAGTTGTTTCTGAAAATTGCTTTCTTTCAATAATTTGTTTATCTTAAAATAATTCCATACGTTTGTAATTAGGAAAGAATAAAATTCAGTTTGACCTATGAAGAAAAACAGACAGTGGTTATTTTTTATTTTTCTATTAATGCTTGTTTCTTGTAAGAATAAAGAGGTTCTTGTCCCTAACAATACGCCCAAAAATTACGACGATGTTCCAACGGTTAAGGTAGAGAATTACATCAACCGACTATACATTGATTTGTTGGGGCGTGAACCGCTCGATAACGAAGTCATTAGAGACTTAGCGGTTTTGCGTGGTGGCGATTTAAACTATGCCGTTCGAAAGTCATTGATTAAAAGACTCATGACGGATTCTATTTATGTGCCAGGAGATTCGTCTTATAAAAGAGCATACTACCAAAGACTATACGATTTAAGTAAAGCAAGGTTGTTAGAAGGCGCTGGAGAAGAGGAGTTTTACGGAGCAATTGGCAATGCCCAGTTTGCTGTTCTGGTATCCCGACTAAACGGCGATTCTGTGGGTGTATTTTCTGCCATGGTGACCATTAACCGTTGCCAAAATGTTCTGAAATCGAGACGGCTTTATCAGTTAGGCATTATTGGCATTTCCGACATGTATGCCGCCATGTTGGATAATCCAATTTACGACGTCATCAATATGAATACCTTGAATTTTGTGAATGCATCGTTCGATGATTTGTTCTTCCGTTTTCCAACCCGAGATGAATTCGCAATTTCTTATCCCATCATAGAATCTGGAAAAGGAGGCAGTTTGTTTGGTGCTTTTGCTGACAACAAACCCTCATATTGCCAAATGCTTTGCAATTCTCGAGAGTATTATGAAGGAATGATCAAATGGTGTTATTTAACTCTAGTGGGTAGAGAACCAACAACCCAAGAATCTTATAACTTGATGTTGGATTTTTACACCGATAAGAGTTTACAAAACGTACAAGAAAATATTTTAACAAGCGATGAATATGCACACTTTTAAACTGGCTTTTTTCCTGCTTTTGTTGATTGGGGTTTCGGCCTGCAAAAAAAAGGATAACAATAACTACGAAGTAATTGATACCAATACCTATGGGAATAATTTAGATAAAGATAAATCGAAATCAAACATAGAATTTCACAGCATCTTAAGAACCAATTTATTTCAAAGACCTTCTTCAATCAATGAACTGAGTCGCATCGATAGGGTTATGCAAAGCTGTGGTGATAAGGCGCTAATTAATGAAGTTATCATTAGCAATTACATGAACAGTGCAAATGTCAAATTGCCAAGCCGTAAAATGATGACAGATAGTACCGAGAGGTTTATTGAAGAAACCTTTATCCGGTTTTTTATCCGCAGACCGACCGAGGCAGAGAAAACTTGGTTTAGCAATTTTATAAACGCCAACAAATCCAATCCTAATTTTAGACCGGAGCTCGTTTACACAGCGTTTGCTGCATCCGATGAATATATGTTCTATTAAATCAAACCTATGAAAAGAAGAGAATTTGTCATCAAATCAGCAACACTTGCCGCAGGCGGTATGGTCTTGCCCTACATCCTTCCTTCGGGACGTTTGTTTGCCCGGACCAATGCACCCAAAGCCGACCATGTGGTGTTGGTGATATTTGGAGGCGGATTGCGTCAGCAAGACTCCATTTTACAACGTTACTTGGCCGATAGCCAAGGCTATAATGTTGAAGGGAATATTTTGTACAATATGCTTGAAGGCGCTGCCCCTGCATCTAAAATAGCCTATGGACTGACACCGGCAGGTCAAACCAATGGTAGCCAACCCATTCCAAGAATTCTTTCACAGTCTTTGCAAAAACAAGGCACTATTTTTCAAGAAATGCGGGCCATATCTGGAGGGCATTATGGTGGTTTGAATTCATTGATTACGGGAAGCAGAGTGCAGGGTCAGGGTTTGAAAGTTAGACCGATGAACCCAACAATTTTTGAATATGCAAGGCGATTTGGTGGGTTTAAAGCCACCGAAACTTGGTTTATTGGCAACACCATATCCAATTCCGTTCCCTTGTTAAATTCGAGCAAGCATCCAGATTTTGGTTTGCAATATGGCGCTAACTTTTTTGCCCCTGGAATAACCTTTGGAAGCGATGGGTATGCCGCGCTTTCTAACGCTAAAGTATACCATCCGCAAGAGGAGCTAGAGCCTGTCTATAAAATGAAAAATTTTCTGGACAATACCTTTAACATCAAAAAAGGAGATATGCCAGGGATCAGGAATACCGACGATGAGAAGACACAAATCAAGGAATTTATAGCCAATACGTTTCAAAGACAAGCCTCAGGTTTATTGCCTATGCCGCCGGTTTCAGGAGGTGATGGTTCAACCATTGGCTATGCAGCAGAGGTATTGCGCGTGTTTAAGCCAAAATTATTGGTGGTAAACCTAAGCAATATTGACGGATGTCACGGCAATTATACGGGCTACTTACAAGCCATGCACAGAGCGGATCATGCCATGGGCTTTTTATGGAATTACATACAAACCCAAATTCCTGAAATGAGTGGCAAGACCATTATGGCTTTTGCGCCAGAATGTGGCCGTAATTTACAGCATAACCCCATTCAAGACGAGAATGATTGGTATGGTTACGACCACGGAGACAGCAATTCATTGCGTGTATTTGGTGGTATGGTTGGGCAAAATGTACCCTCTAATCTTTTGGTAGGCAATGAAACCAATCCTGTGGGAAAAGTAACCGATATGGCTTTAACCATTGCCGATATCTTAGGGTTTAAAGACGAAGTTAAAGCGGCCGGTTTGATCGATTTTGAATCCATGAGTTTATTTGACCGTATATGAAGATGAAATTTATTTTTAGTCTTTTTCTACTAACGGCTTTAATTGCGTGTAAAAAGGGGTCCAACTCTAGAAATCCATACGACAATTGGGACAACACCAACAAAGGACCTGTGCTCAGCGACAAACCAATTGACCCAAACTCCATAGAAGGTTTGCATAAAAATATTTTCAAACCAACCTGTTCAAACAGTGGTTGCCACGATGGCAATTTTGAACCTGATTTTCGTTCGGTTGAAAGTTCATACAATTCGATAATTAACCGCCTTAGCACCAATACCGATCCGAATAATCCGCAGTATAATTTGCGTGTGGTTCCGGGAGCTGCGGCTAAAAGCATGTTGCTGCATCGACTAAATGTTTTTATTCCAGGATCCCAAGGCGTTATGCCATTAACCATCGATCCGGGCAGCGATTGGGAAGCTAAGAAAAACGAGTACATTCAAAATATCAGCAATTGGATTAACGCAGGTGCCAAAGACCAATTTGGAAATACAGCCAACAGCATCGATTTTATTCCACAAATAGGTGGTTTAATCGCATTTGCGGATGGTTCTAGTACGCCCATAACAAGAAGTGGATACAATCCTTTAGTGGTTCCAAGCGGAACAAACACTTTAAAAATTTGGGTGGCTTATACCGACGATAAAACACCCGTCAATCAGTTTTTTGGCACCAATATCAATTTTTCTTTAAACCCTAATAATTACGATACAAGCAAGGTTCAAAATATGTCATTAGAAACCAATGCATTTAATTCAAAAGGGATATCAGGAACTAATGTAGATTATTGGCACAGTATCACGGTAAATATAGCCGATATAGGTAGTTCAGGCGATGTTGTTTGGATAAGAACCCAGACCTCCGACAAGGTGAATCCCAAAGTGTTCATTCCTTCTTCCAGCACCTCATTCAATTTTGTTAAATATTTTGCCTTAAGGCTTAACTGAGTATGAAAATCAATAAATATCTACCGTCTTTTATTGTTTTTTTGGTTTTGCTTGCCTTTGTGTCTTGCAGCAAGGATTCAGCGCTCAGTTCGGTTCCAGTGATAAAATTTTTGGATGTGAATTCCACTTCTATTAAAGAATTCAAGGACAGCTTGGTCATTCGGTTTGAATACACCGATGCCGATGGCGATATCGGTGAAGATAACCCTGATAAAAATGATTTGTTTGTAAAAGACAGACGATTGGTTAATGCAGATTATTACTTTGTTAAGCCTTTGTCACCACCAGGCTCGGAAATTAAAATAACAGGGATTATAAGCGTGCAAATTAAAAATACATTTTTGTTGGGTACTGGAAATTCAGAGTTGACCCAATTTAATCTTAAACTGCGAGACAGGGCTGGTAATTGGTCTAATTCTATAAATACACCAAACATAACCATAACAAAATAGGTATTGAAAAGTGAAAAGACATATAGAATGAAAGCCTCGAATCAATACCTGATTCTGTTTTTGTGCATTTGTTTTGTTCAATTTGGTTTTGCCCAAACCACCTATAAAATGGCCAATGCAAAGGTCTATGCATGCAAAGGCAAACTCACAGATAGTGAAGGGAATAAACAATCGGCAAAAAAATATGCCAACAACGAAAATTTGATTTTTACCGTATGTGTTAAAGGAGCGAGTGCCATTAACATTAAGTTTAATGGCCCGTTTTGTTGTGAATCGATTTCAGACTATTTGCGGGTTTACAAAGGGAAGGACACCTCAGGGACATTAATCAGAACGTATACAGGTACAATTAACAACCCCATTGCAATAACTGCCAGCGATTCTTGTGTTACTTTTTATTTCCATTCAGATATCAATATTGTTTGCGATGGATGGGATTTAGATTGGGAAGCTAAAATTACTTCTGTTCCACAGCCGAAGTTTTCTGCAATTGCCGATCCAACCTGCAACTCGAATAAAATCCGGGTGGTGCTCGATCAAAAGTTTCATTGCGATTCCGTAAAAGCGGCCAATTTTAAATTGAGTGGCGCATTGTCAACTATCGTCTCAAATGTTACGGCTATAAATTGCGACTCAAAAAACGAAAGCAATACCTTCGATGTGTTTTTTGTTTCTGGTTTAAACAGAAGTGGAAATTACCTACTCAATTTCAATTCATCCTTCAAAGATGCCTGCGACAGTGTATGGAAAATTAACGCAAAACTCAATTTTAAAATAACAGATTGTCCCATTAATTTGGTTTTAAAAACAAACAAAACAATTTTATGCAAAGGCTCCTGCGCTGTATTGACAGCCGTCTTAACTGGAGGGAACTCGAGCAACTATGCTTATAACTGGATAAGCGGTGGCTTAACTGGAGCGCCGCCAAAAACGGTTTGCCCAAGCAGCAGTACCCAATACATACTTGAGGTTAACGATGGTATTTCAGTGCCAGGCAGAGACACCGTAGATATTTTGGTTTTAGATCCACCCGTAGCTCAAAATGATACCACAGTTTGTCAATCTGCGGCTGCCTTTAATTTAAGCGCTCAACCGAACGGTGGCACTTGGTCTGGCACAGGCATTAGCAATCCGGCCAATGGTACATTTGATCCAGGTATTTCTGGTGGTGGTAATTTTAAAGTTTATTATGCGGTTGGATCTTGCAAAGATTCTGTTATTGTAACGGTAAAAGCAATCAATGCAGGCCCACCGAATGCAGCATGCCCCGGAACAGCCCCATTTTTGGTCACAAATTTTACCCCAAGCGGAGGCACTTGGTCTGGGCCAAACATCAATGCATCAGGCATCGTAACGCCAACAAATACAGCGGGTTCATTTGTGGTTACTTATACATGGAACGGCTGCAGCAGTAATAAAACAATCAATATCGATGGCCTAGTCATTAAGCAATTTGACACCATTTGCAAGTCGGTAAGTGCCGACACATTTAAGTTTTATCCGATAGGCGGTCTTTGGACTGGTCCTTCGGTGAGCAATAGCAGCAAAGGGATTAATTCGCCCAATGCCGCTGGCGCAGGAAATAAACTATACATTTACAGCATCAACGGTTGTAAAGATACTTTGCAAAGAACCATTCAAGATGTGGATGCACGTTGGGATGAAATTGCATGTCCTGATGCGGGTTTGAGAACACTGCCTGTTGGACTTCCCGCGGGAGGTTTTTGGACAGGAAAGGGTATGCTGGATTCATTTTCGGGTACTTTTGCGGCCGATTCTTTTAAAGTCCCAAGCCGTTCAACCTTTGTGTATTCAATTTTAACCTACCACGCAAAGAATGGTTGTAAAGACGATAAGATAATGTACTTGCGCTATACCCGTTTTTATGCAGATACTGTAAAAAATTGTGTCAGTGATACGGCCTATTACATGCGGTATCAATATTTGTACAATGATCCTTGGAATGCAATTTTCACAGGAAGTAAAGGCATAATTGGCAGCAGTTTGTATTATCAGAAGTTCAGTCCATCGCTAGTAGGCAGAGGAACATACAATCAAATTGTTGCAGATGCAAATGGGTGTAAGGATACCATAATCATTTATGTTTATCCGCGTTCAGACATTCAAAAGGATACGGTGTTTTGTGTGGCAGATGATCCTTTCAAACTAAAGAATAATACAGGAAAAGGGAGTTTTTCAGGGGCAGGAATTACCAATGCAGTAAGCGGAATGTTTAGCCCATCGATAGCAGGAGCAGGCAAGCACCGGATATTGTTTAGTTTGCCGGGCAAATGCCAAGATACAATATTTGTGACGGTGAATCCTTTGCCAAATCCAATTATTTCAGGCTTGGTTCCGAATTATTGTTTGCGCGATACACTGGTGAATTTGGTTCTAAGTCCCCTAGGAGGTGTTTTAAGCGGAGCCGGCATCGTTGGAAACACATTTAATCCATCAATAGCAGGAACTGGTAACCATAAAATCGTATACAAAGTGGGCACTGGCAAATGCATAAACAGCAGGAGCTTTACCCTCGATGTTGGCGACACCCTAAAACTGGATTTGATGTCCGATAAAGATACGGTTTGCCCTAGGGTCCCTGTTACCTTAAGCACCAATGCAAAGGGAGGAACAGGAACTTACAACTTGCTTTGGAGCAATGGGGCGTATAACGTTCAAAACATTTATATACAGCCTAGAACAACGGTAAATTACAGGGTGGTTTTGAAAGATGGTTGCAGCGATTCAGCGGTAAAAACCAAACAAATTTATGTGCACCCGCCATTTTATGGTTCAGTGAATACGAGTCCTAAGCAATGTTTTGGGAATATTGGATTTGCCAACTTGGTGATGAATGGAACTGGACCATACAGCTACTTGTGGAATACAATACCAGTACAAAATACAGCGGGTATTTCGGCGCCAGTGGGAACAACCTACAAAGTAAAGGTTCAAAATACCCAAACTTTATGCAGCTATGATACTGTTGCCACCATACCAGGTTATTCAAGGATAAGGGCTTATTTTAACAGTTCACCCGCAGGGCAATGTTTATACAGCAACAATGCGCTTTTACAGATCATCAATTTAAGTGAAGGGGGCATAACAGGCGTTTGGGATTTTGGTGATGGAACCAAAATTCCGTATGACCCAACAAGCAATCCTGCCCATACATACCAAGGTGATACGGATGAATATACGATTACTTTAAAGATTAAAAATGAAGGGGGATGCAGTGATAGTTTTAAAGTCAAGATTTGTGTTTTAGATACGGTTACTTTATTTATACCTACTGCATTCACGCCTAATGACGATGGAAGCAATGATGTATTTAAAATTAATTCAGGATCCATACAAACAGCCAATATTCAGATTTACAACCGTTGGGGAGAGAAAGTTTTTGAAACAGACGATGCACGTGCTGGTTGGGATGGGACTTACAAAGGCCAATTGTGTCAAACAGATTACTTCGTATACCTAATAAAGTACAAAGGCAAGAAAACGCCATGGCGCTATGTTAGAGGTTACTTTTACCTCATTCGATAGCTGTATTTTTCTTTCGCAAGCAAAACTTACAAGTCTTGCACACGGACTTGAAATGTCAAAGGTTTTCTATTCGTAAAATAATTCTCTGGTTTTTTCGTTTTATCATTGAAAAGTACTAATTTCGTAAATTGTTTTTTGTGTGTTGATGAAAAATAGATTAATTATAACCCTAACCCTGCTGCTTTTAGTGCCATTTATGGCATTCTCTCAAAAGAAAGTGAGCTCTCTTGATTTCGGTCCTTATCTAGGAGGATCAAACTACATGGGTGAATTTACCGATGGCTATATGCCATTGTGGAATAAGACCAAGTTTGCGGGTGGCTTAATATGCCGATACAACTACGGTCCCTATTTGACATTTAAAGGTACGGCCATTTATGGTAAAATCGAAGGATCGGATAAAAACTTTGCATCAGATGCATACAGAGGCAGAAGAAATTTAAGTTTCAAATCAGACATCGTTGAATTTTCAGTTCAAGCAGAATGGAATATCAGAGGTTATGAGCAAACCAAAGCATCTTATGGATGGTCACCCTATTTGTTCGCTGGAGTTTCTGTTTTCCGTTTTAACCCTAAAGCCCAGTTTAACTACCAATCGTATATGATGGACGCTTCTTTACAGGCCCAAGATGGCGACTGGATTGAATTGCAACCATTAGGAACAGAAGGACAGGAAACCACCAAGTTTAACGATAAAAGACGTTACTCTTTAACCCAATTAAGTGTGCCTGTAGGCTTAGGGGCAAAGTGGCAATTAGACGACTATTGGGCGTTTGGATTTGAATTTGGTGTTAGAAAAACATTTACAGATTATTTGGATGATGTTTCATCAATCTACGTTGACAATATTATCGTTGGAGGAGCCAGTGGTCCAATGGCTGTCGCATTAAAAGACAGAAGCATGGAAGTGGGACAAACGCCATTTGAAAATGGTGATGTAAGAGGAAACTCTGCAACCAAAGATTGGTATGTTATTGGCGGTTTGACTTTGACTTACCGTATACATGGTGGACGTCAACCTTGCTTTAACTTTTAGCCTATCGGGAAAAAATTACACGTGCTTTATTTTAATTTTAGGTTTTTGACACTGCTGTCTTTGCTGTTGTCCTTTGATGCTTATGCGCAAAGGTTCAGGAATGGCGTGACAGAGTTTGGCCTTTTTTTAGGGACAAGTAATTACACAGGTGACATTGCGCCTGAAATTGTTTGGTCTGAGTCGCATCCAGCGATTGGCTTGATGTACAAGTACCACCATTCAAAATATTTTAGCAGCAGATATCAATTTACCTATGCCAGTATATCAGGCAGCGATCAAAATTTTTCGGCGAATACATACAGGAACATTTCTTTTGAAAGTGATATTTACGAATTGGGTTATAATGTGGAATTTAATTTCAAACCTTTTGGCATCAACGCCAACCAGCACGAAGAAAATTCGACTACTTTTGTGTTTGCCGGTTTTAATATGTTTATGTTTAATCCAGTTCACCGTTTGCCCAGTGGAGACAAATTGGAATTAAGGGACATTGGAACGGAAGGCCAGAATGTAAACGACAAAAGGCAATACGCCTTCATTCAACCTTCCTTGACTTTGGGCTTGGGCTATAAATTTAATGTGAAGCGCCGAACGGTAATCGGATTGGAAATGGGCTTTCGAAAAACATTTACCGATTATCTCGACGACACAAAAGGACAATATGTCGATTACAATTCAATAGTTGCAAAGCAGGGTGCTGGGGCGGGCGACTATTCGCACCCGGAAACTTTAAACAACAACAAGCCTATAAAAGGTGGTAATATGCGGGGTGACCCCAATTTAAAGGATTGGTATTTTATGGTCGGAATTACATTAACTTTTAGGAATGTTATTGGCGATCCATGTTCAGGTTTGTAGTTGTATCTAATTGCTATTAACTTCGTTATAATTTTCGAAAAATAAATCATACTTTTGCATGCTTAGAGCTCAGCAGATGTCCACCGATAGTCTTTTACCTCAAATAGATCGAGAGAAATTACCGAAACACATTGCCATTATCATGGATGGCAATGGGAGATGGGCAAAAAAAAGAGCACTTCCTAGGCTTGTCGGTCACGAGTACGGTGTTAAATCTGTTCGCACAGTGGCAGAAACGGCAGCGCGATTGGGTGTTAAGTATTTAACCCTTTATACATTCAGCACAGAGAATTGGAATAGACCCCAATTGGAAGTGAAAGCCATTATGGCCTTATTGGTTAGAACCATTAGAAAAGAGGTGGCAACCTTGCAAAAAAACAACATCCGTTTGCGTACCATTGGCAATATTGAAGCATTGCCCAAAGACGCATACAATGAATTGCAGGAAGCGATGGCTTTAACGGCAAACAATGACAGTATGGATTTGGTATTGGCTTTAAACTACAGCGCCCGTTGGGATATTGTTCAGGCAACCAAACAAATTGCCGAATCCGTTCAAAATGGAAGCATTAAGGTTGAAGATATCAACGAAAAAACAATCAGCGAAAGTTTAAATACTGGAGCATTGCCGGAGCTGGATTTGTTAATAAGAACCAGCGGAGAATTCCGCATCAGTAATTTTATGCTTTGGGAAATGGCATATGGTGAATTTTATTTTACCGATATCTATTGGCCCGAATTCGACCAAGAGGCATTTTATCGAGCTATTGTAGACTATCAAAAACGCGAAAGAAGATTTGGAAAAACAAGTGATCAAATTAAACCATAGGAAAAACTTTGCATTATCGCTTGTTTTCTGCCTGCAGGCTGTTTTCGGTGTTTCGGCACTGATGGCTCAAGACTCTACACGGAATTATCTCCCTTTGGATTATAATAAGCCTAAAGAATATACCATCGTATCGATTGAAACCAAAGGCAATAAATACATTGATAAAAACATCGTCATTTTTAACACTGGATTGTCTTTTAACCAGCGCATAAAAGTACCTGGAAACGAAATATCACAGGCCATTGAAAATCTTTGGAAGCAGGGCTATTTTTCATTTGTTAGTGTCTATGCAAAGAAAATTGTCGACGGAAAAATATATTTGGTTATCGAAGTTCAAGAACGCCCGCGTTTGGCGCGTTTTGGCATTAGAGGTATAGGCAAGTCTGAAGCCAAAACCTTACGCGAAGAATTGAGCGTTAAAGCGGGTATGGTGATTAACGAAGACATGTTAAACAAGTTGAGACGTGAAATCAAAAGCCATTATTATAAAAAAGGGTTTTATGGGGTAAAAATTGATTTCAAGCAAGAAGCAGATACAACTCCAAATAAAGATATTTTGCGCATTGCCATTGACAAAGGCAAGAAGGTAAAAGTATACGATATTGAGTTTGTTGGTAATGCCGATGTGGCAGATTTGGATTTGAGACGCAGTTTAAAGAAAACCAAGCGCCAACGTAAAAAAATCAATTTGTTTGCCTCTTCAAAATTTGTTGAAGAAACCTATAAAGAGGAATTGAAAAGCGTAATAACAAAATACAACAGCAAGGGATATAGAGATGCAAGCATTTCTTTTGATTCGGTTGTGCGTATCAGTCCCAATAAAGTGGTTATCAAAATCGGTGTTAACGAAGGAAGGAAGTATTACTTTAGAAATGTAACATTTACAGGTAATAATAAATACAGCAGTATAGATTTAGGAAGAGTTCTTGGATTAAAGAAAGGTGATATTTACGATCAGACAGTATTGGATGAACGTTTGTATTTCAGTCCCAACGGAACGGACATTTCGAGTTTGTATATGGATGATGGATATTTGTTTTTCGGTGTAACACCAGTAGAAGTAAAGGTAGAGAATGATAGTATTGATATAGAAGTTAGAATTATTGAGCGTTCGCAAGCCATTTACAACAAAATTATAGTAAAAGGGAACACCAAGACTAGCGACCACGTTGTTTTACGTGAATTAAGAACAAGACCAGGTCAGAAATTTTCTAGAAGCGACATCCAAAGGTCAATTCGAGAATTGTCTCAATTGGGTTATTTTGATCCTCAGGCGATGGGGGTAAATCCAGTTCCAAATCCTGCCGCTGGTACTGTTGACATAGAATATACGGTATCTGAAAAAGCCAACGACCAAATTGAATTGTCGGGAGGTTGGGGCGGAAACAATAGGAATGCCGTCCAAGGCCAGTCTTATGGATATGGCGGTTTGGTTGGAACACTTGGATTAACTTTAAATAATTTTTCGACGCGTAAATTGTTCCATCCTACAATGTGGAATCCACTGCCTTCAGGAGATGGTCAAAAATTAAGCATCAGAGCACAATCGAATGGATTGTACTACCAATCTTATAATTTCTCATTTACTGAGCCATGGTTTGGTGGAAAGAAGCCAAATTCGTTTACCTCCAGTTTGTACAGAACCAATCAATCTTTTGATGCTAGGCCGAGGACAGACCCAGACAAACGTTTTATTAAGATTACCGGATTCTCTTTGTCTTTGGGTAAACGTTTGAGGTGGCCAGATGATTATTTCTCTGCATTTTATTCATTCAGTTTGCAACAATATGAATTGAATAATGCCAATGGCGCATATGGTTTACAATTGAATACAGGCAGAAGCAACAACGTAGAATTTAAATATGTTTTGAGTAGGAGCTCTGTAAATGAGCCGATTTTTCCAACAGGGGGCTCAACTTTTACATTCAGTTTGGCCGCTACGCCGCCAATATCTAAGTTTACAAATAAAGACTATTCAGCTGTTTCATTGAATGAAAAATACAAATGGATAGAATACCACAAATGGAAGTTTGATGCAGAGCAGTACCACAAAGTATTTGGTAAATTTGTTTTGGCCACTAAGATGCGTTTTGGTTATTTGGGTTATTACAACAAAGACATTGGCTTGTCGCCATTTGAGCGTTTTATGGTGGGAGGAAGCGGATTGAACAGTTTTGGACAAATAGGTACTGAAATTATTTCATTGCGTGGATACCCTGACAGAACAATAACCGAAAATGCTGTTGGTGGATCTAGCAATTCAGGTGCGGCGATATTTAATAAGTTTACCTGTGAATTAAGATTCCCGGTAACCAATTCACCTAGTGCATCTATTTATTTGCAAGCATTTGTAGAAGGGGGTAATGCATGGGTAAATACTAGAACCTACAATCCATTTGATTTAAAAAGAAGTGCTGGTGTTGGTATAAGATTGTTCTTGCCGATGTTTGGATTATTGGGATTGGATTATGCGTATGGATTTGATTGGAAAACCTTAAATACAGGTCTAACAACCAAGCCAGGCCAGTTCCATTTCTTTATTGGACAACAGTTTTAGTATATGGCACAAGTAGCTGATAGTCAGATAGATAATAATTTTGGAAAATCATACTGCATCCATTACCTTTGCAGTCCGTTTTAAAAACGAGTTCTGATATATGGATGTACTAAGAGAATTTGACATAGAGTTCATTAAACTTAAAGAGGGAGATAACCATTTTGAGTACCAGATATCCGAGCCATTTTTCAAGGCGTTCAACAGTTCTTTAACAGGGCAGGGCATAGTTCTTAGCTTGTTATTCATCAAGTCACATTCAATGTTCACATTGGTGTTTGATTTAAAGGGCACAATTGAATTGGATTGTGACAGATGTTTAACCCGCATTGGATTACCGATAAAAAGCAAACACACTGTGTTGGTTAAAATAACGGAGCATCCAAAGGAGAATGAAGATGATTTAATGTATTTATCACCGCATGATTATAAATTAAATATTGCGCAACATGTTTTTGATTTTGTGCATTTATCATTGCCGATAAAGAAGACATGTGCAGATATTGGGTTGGTTTGTGACCCATCGGTTACAGACAAGATAACCAGTTATATTGATGTGGATACCATACCCAATGACCAACCTGAGAGAGACACTGATGAAGAAGACGAATAACAATTTTTTAAAAAAATAATATAAAATAAGATGCCAAATCCTAAACGAAAAATATCGCGCACCAGAAGGGACAAACGCAGGACTCACCACAACCTGGACAACAAACAGTTTATCGCTGATCCTACAACTGGCGACATTTCTTTGTACCACCGTGTAAACTTGGAAACAGGTATGTACCGTGGAGTCAAAGTAATGAAAGGTCGTAACGACTAATCAAGCATGGCCATGCGTATCGGTTTAGATGCTATGGGAGGTGATTTTGCGCCTCTTGAAGCGGTAAAAGGTGCGGTAGCAGCAAGGCAAGAAATGCCTGATGTTATTCCAGTTTTGTTCGGTCAAAAAGACCGAATATTGGCTTGTATGCAAGAACTTGGCTTACCAGAGGGTACTTTGGAAATAGTTCATGCAGAAGAGATTATCGAAATGGGCGAGCACGCTACCAAGGCTATTGCCCACAAGAAAAACTCAAGCATTAACGTTGCTTACCGCTATTTAGCAGAAAAACAAATTGAGGCTTTCATTGGCGCTGGAAATACCGGTGCTATGTTGGTTGGTTCAATATTCTCAGTAAAAGCTATTGAGGGGGTTCAAAGACCTACCATCGCATCTCTGCTTCCTAAAATGAGTGGTGGTTTTGGTTTGTTGTTGGATGTTGGAGCCAATGCGGATTGTAAGCCTGAGGTTTTAAATCAATTTGCTATTCTGGGCTCTGTATATGCCCAACAAGTTTATGGCATTGACAATCCTAAAGTAGCCTTGTTGAGTATCGGTGAAGAAAAAGAAAAGGGGAACATTTTGCATCAAGCAGCTTACCCTCTATTGGAATCAAACGATCGAATCAATTTCGTCGGAAATATTGAAGGTCGTGATATCTTTAATGATGTTGCAGATGTCATTGTTTGTGACGGCTCAACTGGAAATATAATTTTGAAAGTTTGTGAGGGGATTTACACCAACCTTTGCAAATTGAAGATAGAGCACCCGTATTTAGACCGTTTTGATTTTAATCAATATGGTGGAACAGCAATTCTAGGCGTTAATGAACCGGTTATTATCGGTCATGGAATTTCTAAAAGTGAAACTTTCACGAGCATGTTTAGATTGGCCAAAGATGTGGTTAACTCGAAGCTTATCG
>CAMDAF010000033.1 GCA_945888525.1 Chitinophaga pinensis | reverse complement strand
ATACATTTAGACCTAAAATCTTTATGGCAACTATAGCACGGGTGTTCACCTCTTCCCATCCCGAACAGAGAAGTTAAGCCCCGTAGCGCAGATGATACTTGTGTTAAAACTGGGAAAGTATGTCGTTGCCAAATTTATTAAAAAACCTTCACTAACTTAGTAAAGGTTTTTTTTATGTCCAATTTTTATGCTCGGTTGGTATTTATAGCTACTTTGTTTTTACCCGTTTGAAGTCTTGCTTTTACTTTTTGCGATAGACTCTATAGATTTAAACTAAACTTATTCCCATGCTTTTTTTTAATCAATATTTTATCTCATTTTTGCATCATGCATTTACCAATTTCTCAACTCATTCAAGCCAATAAAGACAGAAAATTCTTCTTTAACTTTAATGAAAACCCTAAAGCATATTCTGAAGAAGAAGCTGCTAAAGGTCTATTAGCTTTTCAAACCAGATTAAATACCAATTACGATTTACCTGCAAATCTTAATACAGTTGCGCGCTGTGGTGAAGAGGTATCGCCATATTTGCAAACCGGCTTGGGTATTCATTACCCATTATTAGATGCTGATACTTTGGTGAACAATGGTCTAGCGGCTTTTAAAACATGGAAGCAAACAAGTCTTGACCAAAGATTTGAAATTTTATATGCCTCATTGGAAAATGTTAGCAAACGATTCTTCGAAATGGCCTATGCTACCATGCATACCACCGGTCAAAGTTTCTTAATGAGTTTTCAAGCTTCTGGACCTCATGCCTGCGACCGTTCTCTTGAAGTTATGGTGGCTGGTTACGAACAAATGTCTTATTATCCTCAAGCAATTGATTGGGTTAAAAATATGGGTAAGTTCGATTTAACCTTGCATAAAACATATAAGCCAGTTTCTAAAGGTTTGGGATTAATTATTGGGTGTTCAACTTTTCCTACATGGAATACTGTTCCTGGTCTTTACGCCGACTTAATTACTGGAAATACTGCAATAGTAAAACCACATCCAAAAGCAGTTTATCCAATTGCTATTTTTATTGAAGAACTTCAAAAGGTTCTTATTGAGAATGGGCTTGATCCCAATACTGTGCAATTGGCAGCGGACGAAAGCAGCAATCCCGTAACTAAAAAACTGGCGGAACATCCGAGTGTAACCCTAATCGACTACACGGGTGGTTCTGCCTTTGGTAACTACATCGAATCATTAGGTAAAACTTGTTTCACTGAAAAGGCGGGTATTAACTCTGTTATACTTGACTCTTGTAAAAACATTGATGCGGTTGCCCAAAATATCGCATTCTCAGTATCGCTTTATTCTGGTCAAATGTGCACAGCACCTCAAAATATTTATATTTCAAAAACGGGTGTAGAAACACCTGAGGGTGCAATTTCATTTGAAGATGCTAAAGCCAAAATAAGCAATGCAATCAAATCGCTTATGGAAAATCCAAAGGCAGCTGCGCCTACCTTGGGGGCTATTCAAAATGACTTTACAATCCGCCGTATCCAAGATAAGATAAGCCAACACCAAGCCCAAACAACCAGCATCAATGTGCAGGTTGAAAATGCGGAATTTTCAACTGCAAGAATGATGGTTCCAAGTATAATTAGCACGACAGCTGCGGATGAGAAAACCTATATGGAAGAATGTTTTGGTCCTTTAATTTTCATCATCGAAACCGATACATTCCAACAGTCACTTTCTATTGTAAAAAATAGCGCTCAGCAACACGGTGCTATTACCTGCTTGGCTTATACCATTTCGGAAGATAGAATGAGGGAGATTGAAGATGAAATGAACAGTGCTTTTACACCCGTTTCTTTCAACTTTACAGGTGCAGCATTTGTTAACCAACATGCAGCTTTTAGCGATCTTCACGTGAGTGGTGGCAACCCTGCAGGTAACGCCACATTTACCAATGCAGACTTTATAAATAAACGTTATATATGGATAGGCAATAGATATATGTTGTAACGAGTATTGTATTGAAATCTTTGTTAAATTTGTACCCATATATGAAAAAAGTATTTTTAATGTTTTCTGTTGCAGCTCTATTTGCAGCTTGCAGCAATTCAGGAAATCAAGCTACTGATGCCACTGCAGTAAGTGCAGATTCAACAGGAGTAAACTACGTCGTTGATGCTACTGCCTCAACTATCAGCTGGGAAGCCTTCAAAATTGTAGGTGGACACAAAGGCACCATCGGTTTAACTGAAGGTAACTTCAACATTAAAGACGGCAATATTCTTTCAGGTGGTTTTACCATCAACATGTTAACCATGGCCAATACAGATATCCCTGTTGGTCCTGATAGTATGAACTATAAGTTGGTAGGACATTTAACCTCTCCTGACTTTTTTGACGTTGCTAAATACCCAACTGGTAAATTCGAAATCACTACTGTTACACCATTAACTGCTGATGCAGCTGGAAATACACACACTATCAGTGGTAACCTTACCATTAAAGATTCTGTTAAAAACATAGTTTTCCCTGCGAAAGTTACCATCAATGGTGATGAATTAACTGCAGAAGGTACTGCTACGGTTAACAGACTGCAATTTGGTATTGTTTACAATTCAGTTTCTGTTTCTCCAGCAGCTTTGCTGAAGAAAATAGGCGATAACGCAATCAAAGACGAATTGACGATTAAAATCGCTTTGAAAGCTAAAAAAGGATAATTAATAGTTATCATTTGAAATTCATTTTTAAATTTGAAAAAAACCCCACCTTTCTCGGTGGGGTTTTTTGTTGTTCAATGTTTTCGGCACTTTTGCTTTGCCTAATACTTTTTTGACTTAATTTTAGTATCATTGCAATTCAAAATTTGAATAAATAATTCGAAACCAAAAGTCAAGTTTTTGCCTCGAAGTTCATATTCAATAGAAAAACCATTAAAGCATGTAATCTATTTACTACAAGTACCAATGGAAACAGGGAGTAAAAAACATATTATAGCTGAACGTTATTTAGAGACTGGAGTGGCAGAAAGCCTTTCTAATTTGTTTGTTTCTAATTATCCTGCATTTAAAGTACTCTCTTTATATGCAGATTTGAGCAAACGTTTAATTGCCTATAAAATTTTGAATCAGTCTGAGGGTATTATCGACCCATGGTTTGATGCTGGATTTAAAGACATAATTACGGTCGATTTTAATCTTGAGTATAGTTTGGTGCCAATACAGTTTTCTGATAACAGTTCTAGCTTCTCTAATTCAACTGGATTTCAAATACAAGGAGATAAAATAATTTCTTCTAATCACTTTGTTTATGGCATTGCCGAATACAATGCTTTGATATTGGAGTCAAGCAAAGTGTATTTGTTTAAGCTTGACAACATATTAACTGTCATGATTTTTAAAGATAAATCCTGCATATTCTCGAATTATTTTGTTTGTCAAAACGAAACGGAAATATTGTATTTTGTCCTTAGCGCCCTTGAATCATCTGATTGCGCACAAGATGAGGCAAATGTGTTTTTAGATTACCATTTGGCAAGCAATGGGTCTGCTAAGCAGTTTTTAAGTCCGTATTTCAAATCGATTTCTAATTTAAGGATGGAAAATGATTTGTTGGACGAGGAAATCTTAGATTTGCCCGAGTTGTTGTTTATCAACCACGCCATGTCTCTATGCGTATAATTCACGGAAAGTACCAAGGATTTCAATTTCCTGCATTTCACGGCGACAATACCAGGCCAACCAGCGACCTTGTCAAAGAAAGTTTATTTAATATACTTGATGCGCAAATTGACCTAGAAGGCATTGCTGTAATCGACCTTTTTGCAGGTACTGGTAACATCGGTTTAGAGTGCCTTTCAAGAGGTGCGTCTCAGCTAATTAGCGTGGACCATATGCTGCAAAATGTAAAATATATGGATGCATTGAAGAAAAATTTAAATATCCCTGAATGGCAAATATTTAAAATGGATGCACTTGATTTTGTGGTAAAAAATAAATCTGAGGTCAATTTAATCTTTGCAGACCCTCCATATGATTATGCTCCCATACACAATCTGGTGCAAGATGTACTGTCGGCAGATTGGTTTAAGAATAGTAATTCAATCTTTGTGCTAGAGCATGTCGACCGTTTGGTATTCAGACATAAAAATGTATTTTTGAAGAAGCAATACGGAAATACGTCATTCACTTGTTTCAATTCCGATAAAAACACATTTTAAAAAATGAAAAAAATAGCTTTGTTCCCTGGTTCGTTTGATCCCATTACCAAAGGACATGTCGATATCATTAAAAAGTCACTTTTGATTTTTGACCAAGTCGTTATAGGTATCGGAACTAATTCAGCAAAAAAGCCATTGTTTACAATTGAACAGAGAATGTCTTGGATTAACCAGGTCTTTAAAGATGAGACCCGTTTAGATATTCAAATTTACAGCGGGTTGACCATCGAATTTTGCAAGCAGATACATGCGAATTTTATTGTCAGAGGTCTTCGATCTGGTTTAGACTTTGAATACGAGCAAAGCATAGCCTTTGCAAACAAGGAAATGGAGCCCCGCATTGAAACGGTATTCTTATTGTCAAGCCCTTCTACCTCTAACATTAGCAGTACCATCGTTCGTGATATTATTATAAATAAGGGCGACTATTCAAAATTCGTTCCCCCGGGTATTGTCTTTAACAATTGATTGCTTATTAATTAATATCTAAGTATCTTTTAATAAATAATTTTGCAAAATGGATTCTAAACTATTAATCGAATCGCTAGAACTAAAGAAGCATCCTGAAGGTGGATATTATAAAGAAACCTATAGGGCCGCTGACACCTTAAATAATTTGAATGGTGAGGCAAGAAATATTAGTACTGCAATATTTTATCTTTTAGAGGGTAATGACCGTTCTCACTTTCACCGCATTGCAAATGATGAGATGTGGTTTTACCATTCTGGTGTTGCTTTGGATATTCATTGTATTGTTGATGGGGAACTAAAAACAATTCGACTTGGCTTAGATGTCTCAAATGGGGAGCTTATGCAAGTTGTTATTCCTGCCTATACTTGGTTCGCCTCAAAGATAGTGGACGAAAAGTCCTACGCCCTTTTGAGTTGTGTTGTGGCGCCGGGCTTTGACTTTAAAGATTTTGAATTGGCTGAAAGAAATCTTTTAATTGAGGAATATCCAAATTTGAATTCAATTATAACCGATTTTACAAGGGCTTAAGTTTTAATTTTCCTTGTACTTTTGAACGATGCGGTCGATAAATTCAGCCTCGTATTTTTCTGCAACACTGTAGCTGTTGTGTAAATTCATCAACACCCTTAATACGATATCAGCATTGGAGCATGGTTGCATAAACTCTGGTTTTTCCTCAAGTTCCATTTCTTTTAAAATGCCTTGCAATTGTTCTTGGTTAAAAACACCTCCACCATTATAGGCATTGATGTAAAATATAATATCCCCTTTGGCTTCGCTTCCAATGCTTGGTTTGTCATTAAATCCTTCTAAGTTATTGGTTTCTTCGTCTTCTACATAAGCCATGATGAAATGTTTTGGAAGATTAATGCCATAAACAGGGATATTTAACCGCTGAGCCACCAGCATATAGACAATAGATAAAGAAATCGGGTTCCCTTTTTTGCTTTGGAGCACTTTGTTAATAAAGCTATTGTCGTGGTGGAGGAAATTTTCTTCGTTACCTCTAAATCCATGCAATTGAAAAAGGATATAGTTCAGGATTTTTACTTTTTCAAAAGCGGTTAAATCATAGTGGAATTCAAGCCAAGCATCGAGTCTCAGTGTTTCTATTTGTTCAATAATTTCTGCTTCTGAAACATCAGGATAGCGAAATTGACAAATATAAACCAAAGCTTCTAGCAGGTTTACGCCACCTTTGTTTTTCCAATTAATAATTTGGTCACCAAAATGACTAATGCGTATGTCAACTATGCATTTCTCCAACCTCGATTGGGTCTCATGTAAGTCTGTAGACTCATATAAATGGTTTTGTAAAGCCTCGGTATCGGAATAGGGGAGAGCTGCTAAGGCAGCATATGCAGCTTGCCAAACTTCTTGCTCCGAATCTTCAAGCAGAGATAATAATGCTTTTGTTTTTGATGCTTCTAGCATGAATCAATGGCTTGTTTTGTTTTATTATTTTCGGCATGCAACGGAAGTAAAACAAAAAGTTTCACAGTCTATTTAATGCAGTAATTTTATTTCTTAGACTTAGACTTAGACTTCGCTTTCGACTTTGCCTTCGCTTTTGGCTTTGCTTTGCTTTCAGCAACTACTTTTGCGCCCTTTTTGCTACTAGGCTTTGCCTGGCTGCTCACAATTTCCATTACTTGGGTATAAGTCAATGTATCAACCACCGAATCTTTCGGCAATTTGTAATTGTTTTTATTGTGTGCGATATAGGGTCCCCAGCGTCCTTTTAATATTTCCAATTTTTCATCTTCAGGGAATGCACGTATTAATTTTTCAGCCTCAGATTTGATCTTAGCTTCAATGATTTCTACCGCATCTTCCATATTGATTTCAAAAATATCTTTGTCTTTTGGAATTGAAGCAAACATAGTTCCGTATTTGATGTAAGGACCAAATCTGCCAATTGCTGCTGTCACTTTTAGATTTTGGTACTCCCCAATTGCTCTTGGTAGTTTAAATAATTCTAAGGCTTGTTCAAGGGTCAATGTTTCCAACGATTGACCTGCGCGTAAACTTGCGAATTTTTTTTCTTCATCTTCAGAATCGCCAATTTGTACCAAGGGTCCGTAACGGCCAATTCTTCCACTTATTTGTTTGCCTGATTCTGGGTGTATGCCAATAATGCGCTCACCTTTAACTCTCTCAGCATTTGCAAGTGTTTTGTCTACATCCTTATGGAAAGGTGTGTAAAAACCATCTATCATTTTAGTCCAACTAATCATGCCTTGTGCGATTTCGTCAAATTCTTTTTCAACATTGGCAGTAAAGCTATAATCCATGATATCACTAAAGTGTTCGTTTAAGAAATCGGTAACCAATGTGCCAATATCAGTAGGGAATAATTTGCTTTTTTCTACACCCGTATTTTCAGTTGCTGTCTTTACTTTTATTTCGCCGTCTTTTAATAAAGCCGTTTGGTAATTCCTAGGGGTTCCCTCTCGGTTGTCTTTAATTACATAGCCTCTTTTTTGAACTGTAGAAATGGTAGGTGCATAGGTCGATGGTCTGCCAATCCCCAATTCCTCAAGTTTTTTAACCAAACTTGCTTCTGTATACCTAGGTGCCGGGCGGCTAAATCGTTGCTCAGAAACCATTTGGATTAAATTCAACTGCTCACCTTCTGACAATGGCGGCAATAAGCCCGCATCTTCGTCTTCATCTTCTTCATCCTTTCCCTCAAGGTACACTTTCAAAAAGCCATCAAATTTGATGATTTCACCTTCGGCACGCATAAATTGATTTGCCTTACTTACATTGATGTCTACAACTGTGCGTTCCAGTTCTGCATTGGCCATTTGGCTTGCTATTGAACGCTTCCATATCAATTCATATAAACGAACTTCTTGAGCTTCAGCACCAGCCGTATGGTTCTCAAAATAGGTCGGTCGAATGGCTTCGTGGGCTTCTTGAGCACTTGCGTTTTTTGTGGTGTAATTTCTAGGAGCACTATATTGTGGACCGTATGCTCTGTTTATTTCTGCGGCAGCACCAATAATGGCTGTCTGCGACAAATTAACTGAGTCGGTTCTCATATAGGTGATGTGTCCCGCTTCATAAAGCTTTTGAGCCAGTAACATGGTTTTTGCAACTGGGTAACCAAGTTTTCTGCTGGCTTCTTGTTGTAAGGTACTGGTTGTAAAAGGAGCAGCAGCTTTTCTTTGGGCTGGTTTTACTTCAATATTGCTGATGGTGAAATTGCTTTCAGAAGCCGCTTTTAAAAAATTAAGTGCTTCTTGTTCTGTTTTAAAACGTTGAGGAAGTTCGGCTTTAATGTGTTTATTGCTGCCGATTTTGGTGTATTCAGCCGTGATTCTATAATCGCTAACTGAATTAAATTGATTCACCTCTCTTTCACGCTCAACAATCAACCTAACGGCAACAGATTGAACTCTGCCGGCAGATAGTGATGGCTTAACTTTTTTCCATAAAACAGGAGACAATTCAAAGCCCACAAGCCTGTCAAGTATGCGACGGGCCTGCTGTGCATCAACCAATGCCTTGTCAATTTTACGTGGATTTTTTATAGCATTTTCAATGGCTGGCTTGGTTATTTCATGGAAAACAATACGTTTGGTGTTTTCTTCTTTCAGTCCAAGCACTTCAAATAGATGCCAAGATATGGCTTCTCCTTCGCGGTCCTCATCCGATGCCAACCAAACCATTTCACTTTCTTTGGCTAATTTTTTAAGTTCAGCTACAACTTTTACTTTATCAGGTGAAACAATGTAATTCGGTTTAAATCCGTTCGCTACATCAATGGCATTGTCGCCTTTATCTAAGTCGCGAATGTGTCCGAAACTTGATCGCACTGTATAGTCTTTACCAAGAAATTTCTCAATGGTTTTTGCTTTTGCAGGCGACTCAACTATTACTAAGTTTTTTGTCATTATAGGGTTGGAATCAATTTGCAAATATTACCTTTTTATTGATAACTTGGTCATTTGATCTTATTTTTAAAATATATATTCCGTTGCTGATCGATTGGTCTTTGCTGTAAGTTACGAATATGTCGCCGGTTTCATTGCTGCTTTCCATAATGTTTGCAACTCTTTTTCCTTCGATATTTTCTAACCAGACTTCAGTTTCACCCTCAAGATTGGTGTATGAAACATTGATTTGGTTATCACTAGGGTTGGGGTAAATATTCAAATTTTGAATGTTTTGGGCGTCTTCAACGTCGGTGTTGAATTGGCCAATATTGATTTCATCAATGTAAACTGCATTGCCAGCGCCGCTTACCACCTCAATCATAAATGAAATATTGCTGTCGTTTTCATAACTTGATAAGCTAAAAGTAACTTGCTTCCAATGCAGTGGTGATGATGGTTTGAAACTAGGGGCGTAAGTAGTTGCATTGTAGGCTATAAAACTTGCATTGCGGTACAAAAACTGATTCCAACTATAATCACATCCTTTTGATTGGTATAATCGAAAATCTTCAGATGATGTTGTGTTTTGTCTTAAATAACCAATCATCATTGATATTTTTGGGTTTTTTCCAACTAATGGTCTTAGGTCAACGCCTGGAGAAACCAATTGGAAGCGTTGTCCAATTGCTACAGTGCTGTTAATTGGCGCCACAATGCAATTGTTGCCTCTGAAGCCAGTGGTGGTGTCACGTGTAAATTTTACTGCACCTTGATCAAGAATTCTCCAGCCTGTTCCAATATTCCAAGTCGCTTTTCCAAAATCTTGAACCATACTTGGTTTGTTAATGGCCACACGCGGTTTCACTTCAATATAATTGTCTACAGAAGTGGCATTGCTGCCATAAGAATTGCTAACACTTAAACTTACTTTATATATTCCAGGTGTTTTATAAATAACTACAGGAGTGTCTTTGTTGGTGCTGTTAATGTTAGCGCCTACAAAAGTCCATTGCTTACTTGTTACTTGTGCCTTGCATGAATTGTCGTAATAATATACTGGATCACCTGCACAAACAATGCGTGAACTGCTAGAAAAATATGCCACTGGCGCAACATTGCCTTTGTTTACACCTGTTGCAAGTAAATTTGCCGTAGACACCAAATTGATTCTAAAGCTGTAGTTCGTTAATACCGCATGCATTCTGCTTTTTTGGTTTAAGCTAAACATGCTTTGGCAAGTGCCGGAAGAATAATCCATGTAATTTTCCCATTGGTCAATTAAATTTGGCGCATCTGTAGAGCAAGAGTTCCCTGCACTTGGGCAGCCCGCATTGGTAAATGTACCAGCAACTGGAGGGGTATCTGCGCACAAGTCTCCATTGCTAGAACCAGTGCCAGCACATCCATCTTCAAATGGATGTAATAAGCCTAAGTAATGCCCTATTTCATGGGTAAGCGTTCTGCCTGCACCGGTAGTAGAACCGGTTCCAATGCTTCCTACATAATCAGATCTAACAACGATGCCATCCTGTGCACTCAATCCTTGTGCAACGGCACTTGGTAAATAGGCATAGCCTAAAGTTGTGCCGCCCGAACCGCTGTTGTCTTGGATTGTACTTACTGTCCAAATGTTTAAATACTTTTTATTGTCCCACCTTGCACCTGAAATCGATTTAACATTGTCTTTTGCATCGAAATGCAAAGGCGAGTAAACACGGTTGATCCCATCTGTGCAATTGCCATTGGGGTCTATTTGTGCCAATCTGAATTCAATCTGACAATCAGCCGTAACACCAGTAAATGCAGAACGTATAGCGGTTCTGTTTGCGTTTTTAAAACTAAAATCTTCATTAAGAATTCTAATTTGATCTTCTATTTGTTTTTTGGAAATATTTTCTGGTCCGTTGGTATGAATAACGTGAAATACAACTGGAATGATGTACTTGGTTACACGTTTGTTATTGCCCACTTGAACAACACTTGCATTAAACGCTTTTTCTGCAAGTTCAATGCTTGGATCTTTTGCTTTTGCAACATCGTGGTAATGGTCTGTTAAACATTGGCTGTAGACACTAAATGTACTTTGGATTAAAACAATGGCAAGGATTACTTTCTTCATTTTTCGATTATTCGGGATATGTAATTTTATTCTTCTACTCTATAAGACTGAAAGCTAAGAAAAAGTTCTGTCATCATTCGGTCATTTTTTGTATTTAAGATTTAATAATAAGTGGTCGCAGATGACTAAGGCAGTCATAGCCTCAACAATTGGCACAGCGCGAGGTAAGACGCAAGGGTCGTGTCGGCCTTTAATTTGCAAAGGAATAATTTCTCCATTTGTATTCATGGCCATTTGTTCTTTCGCTATACTTGATACGGGTTTAAAGGCCGTGTTAAACAAAATGTCTTTGCCATTGCTAATGCCTGCTGTAATGCCACCGTCATTGTTCATAGAACTATTGGGTGCGTCATTGTTTTCGCTTCCTTTATGCTTGCTGCTTTTAAAGCCTGAGCCAAATTCGATGCCTTTTACAGCATTGATGCTAAAAATGGCTTTTGCTATATCAGCATTTAATTTATCGAACACAGGTTCGCCCAAACCACTAGGGCAATTGTTCACTCTGCAGCTTATTATACCACCGAGGCTATCGCCCTCGCTGGCCGTTTGCTTAATGAGTTCTTGTATTTCATTGGCTGTGTTTGTGTTTGGGCAACGCACGGGATTGTGTTCTGCAACTGACCAATCCAATTCAAAAACATTTTGTACTGAAATAGCGCCAACAGATGAAACAACAGCTTGTATTGTAATTCCTTCCTTCTGCAATAAATAAGATTTAAAAATGGCGCCAGCAGCAACCCAAGCGGCAGTAATACGGGCACTGCTTCGTCCGCCTCCTAAATAATCTCTGTGACCGTATTTTTCATCGTATACTTGATCGGCATGCCCGGGTCTGTATACATTTTTAAGGTGCTCATAGTCTTTTGAAATTTGAGCCTCGTTGGGTATTTGAATACAAATCGGTGCGCCAGTGCTTAGGCCATCAAAAACGCCAGAAACGATGGTGAATTCATCACGCTCATTTCTGGCGCTTGTAATATCGGATTGACCGGGTCTTCTTCTGTTAAGTTCTGATTGGATGCAGTCTAAGTCAATTGGAAAAGCGGCAGGAAAACCATCAATAACGACACCAACCATGTTTCCATGTGATTCGCCAAATGAGGTAATGTTTAAGCTATGACCAATACGGTTGGACATTAATAATCAGAAATCGAAGAACAAATTATTTAGCAAAGTTTACTGCTCTCTTTTCGCGGATAACAGTGATTTTAATTTGACCTGGATAGATCATTTCTTTCATGATTTTTTGAGATATCTCAAAGCTTAGGTTGTCTACTTCAAGGTCGCTAGCTCTTTCGCTATCTACCATAACACGAAGTTCTCTACCTGCCTGAATTGCAAAAGCTTTATCAACGCCTTTAAAGCTCATTGCCAAAGCTTCTAAGTCTTTCAAACGTTTGATGTAGTTCTCAGTATCTTCTCTTCTTGCGCCTGGACGTGAACCGCTAATTGCGTCACATGCTTGAATAATTGGAGACAACATAGAGGTCATTTCAATCTCGTCGTGGTGGGCACCAATTGCGTTAACAACTTCAGGATGTTCGCCATATTTTTCAGCCCACTTCATGCCCAACAATGCGTGTGGAGTTTCCGCATCATCCTCAGGTACTTTTCCAATATCGTGCAATAGACCTGCGCGTTTGGCCAATTTAGCGTTCAAACCTAATTCAGTTGCCATGGTTGCACAAAGATTGGCAACTTCACGGCTGTGCTTTAGTAAGTTTTGTCCATAAGATGAACGGTAACGCATTCTGCCTACGATACGGATCAATTCAGGATGCAAACCAGTAACACCTAAATCAACAACAGTGCGTTGTCCGATTTCGATAATTTCTTGCTCGATGTCCTTTTTTGTTTTTTCAACAATTTCCTCAATACGTGCCGGGTGAATACGGCCATCCGCTACCAATTTGTGCAAAGACAAACGGGCTATTTCTCTTCTAACTGGATCAAATCCAGAAAGAACAATTGCTTCAGGGGTATCATCAACAATGATTTCAATACCAGTGGCTGCCTCTAAAGCACGAATGTTACGTCCCTCGCGGCCAATGATGCGGCCTTTGATGTCGTCATTTTCTAGGTTAAATACTGTAACAGTATTTTCAATCGCTGTTTCAGCTGCGGTTCTTTGTATGGTTTGAAGAACAATTCGTTTAGCCTCTTTCGTGGCATTTAATTTTGCTTCTTCAACTATAATTTTGCTTTGGGTAATGGCATCCGTATGAGCGTCTGCTTTTACTGCTTCAATCATTTGTGCTTTAGCCTCGTCAACGGTTAGATTGGCAACCTTTTCCAACATTTTGATTTGTTGCTGACGGCTTTGTTCTACTTCGTTTTCTTTTCTTGCTAATGCGTTTTGTTGTGAGGATAGTTGTCCTTTGGATTTTTCCAAGTCATCTTCTTTAGACTTGTAGGTTTTGATTTTGTCGTCTAAGGATTGTTCTTTTTGTTTGATGCGGTTTTCTGAAATTTGAATTTCTGAATTTCGCTTTTGAACTTCCTTGTCATGTTCTGTTTTAAGGGATAAGAAGCGTTCTTTGGATTCAAGCATTTTGCTTTGTTTAACTGCTTCTGCTTTTGATTTGGCCTCCTCGAGATACAGATTGGCTTGCGCCTGCAGCTGTTTCTTGATTATAGGCATGCCAGCGAAATAGCCGACGACAAGGCCTAATAGCCCAATGATGATGTACAATAATATGCTCATTTAATTTATAAGGGTTTAAATGAACAAGCCAGTGATAAATTAACCTTTCAACGCTAGATTATGGTTTTAGAATATCCTCAATCTCAGCAATCTGACTTTCAATTGGCGTAAAGTCAATGCTTTGTTCTTTGTATTGAGTGTTCTCGTTTGATTTGTTCAAAGCATCAACTGCAAACTCCAATGCGGCCATTGCTAGACCATCAATTTTGTCTTTTACAGAAAAATTACTGTTGAAAAATCCCATCTTTTCGTTCAGAAGCTTTGCAGCCATTCTGACATATTCTTCTTCCTTGGCTTGTATCTTCAAGGGGTATATCCTGTCACCTATATTGACCTTTATTGAGATATCTTGACTAGCCATTTGTTTGTCTTGCGTTTAAAGCGAATTTTTATTTTGCTTATTCAAATGCAATTTTAATGTTTTTTTTTGATATTATCACCATGCTTGATAAAAGAATCCCATGATCTTACCGCCCCTTGAACAGGCTCATGCATCCATAATTTACAGAGAAGATGTTCTATAATATTGGGCTTGGGCCCTCGCGGATAATCTCAGGTTCTTCGCCAGTACAATCGATAATGGCAGATCCCATCAGCCCGCCTTCACCTGCGTCTATTGTCCATGCTACCTGATGGCCATATTGCTTTTCAATTTCTTCAATTTGGGCTAAAAAAACATCTGTTGAATCTGGGTGGTGAACAGAAGCAGATACAAGAGGCTCTCCGCACAATTCAACCAAAGACAGGGCTATTTTAGAGTTTGGAACTCGAATACCCAGCGATTTTCTGTTGCTTAAAAATAGTTTCGGAACCTTGTTGTTTGCACGTAAAATGAACGTAAAAGGTCCGGGAAGGTTTCTGTTCATTAATTTATAGGTGCTTTTGCTGAATTGCAAAGTGTAATCACTAATGTGTTTTAAGTCAGAGCAAATAATTGATAAATTTGCCTTTTCCGGTTTTTTTCCTACCAATTTGCAAATCTTTTCAATGCCCGATCGATTAGACAAAGTGCAGACAAAGGCATACAAGGTGTCTGTTGGGCAAATCGCTATATCACCCGCTATCAAATCGTTTGCAACCAAACGCAATTTACGTTCGTCAGGACTTTGTTCTCGGATTTCTAATGTTGACATAGGGGGTTAATTAAAATCTAAAAAGGCACTTGAAAACAGCCGCCAAAAAAGATTTTTTAATGCCTGGTTTTATATGGTTTTAGGGGTTTACAATTTTGATTTGGTCTTGTTCATGATTTTTACAATGCTAAACAAAATCATTGCTATCAATACGAAGTTGATGCCTGCCGCAAGCAGTTTGCCATAGGTAAATGGACCTGCTTTTAAATCTTCGATTTTGTCAAACCCGCCAACTAAAGCAATTATTGGCATAATCATGTCGTTGACCAATGAGTCGACAATTTTTTGGAATGCACCACCTAAAATTACCGCAACGGCTAGGTCGATAACATTTCCTTTGTTAATAAATTCTTTAAATTCTGATATGAATCCCATAGTGTGTTTGTTAAAGTTTCGAAACTAACTTAAAATCAGGAATAATAAAATTTATTTAAAAGAGGTAATACATACAAAAGGGGGCTTTGGGCCCCCTTTTGTATGATAAGCAGTGCTTATTTATTTAGTATCTAAAACTTCCTTCACAAGCGCTGCTGCCTCTTTTAACAAGATTGCAGATTTAACTTGAAGGCCACTTTCGTCTATTAGTTTTTTTGCTTCAACCGCATTTGTGCCTTGTAAACGTACAATAATTGGAACATGGATATTTCCCATTTTATTGTAAGCATCTACAACACCTTGAGCAACTCTGTCGCATCTTACAATACCACCAAAGATATTAATCAAGATTGCTTTTACATTCGGGTCACTTAAAATGATTTTGAAACCAGCTTCAACTGTCTCAGCATTGGCAGTACCTCCAACGTCCAAGAAGTTAGCGGGTTCACCACCACTTAATTTGATGATGTCCATGGTAGCCATAGCCAAACCAGCGCCATTCACCATACAACCAACATTGCCGTCAAGTTTAACATAGTTAAGGTTGAATTTTTTAGCTTCAACTTCGGTTGGATCTTCTTCTTCAACATCTCTTAAAGCTTCGTAGTCTTTGTGACGGTACAAAGCGTTTTCATCTAAATCAACTTTAGCATCCACCGCGATAATTTTATCGTCAGATGTTTTTAGTACTGGGTTGATTTCGAACATTGCGCTATCAGTTTCTTCGTAAGCTCTGTACAAAGCGGTAACAAATTTCTCCATTTCTTTTTCTGCTTTACCTGTAAGGCCTAGGTTAAAAGCAATTTTCCTAGCTTGAAAACCTTGAAAACCGATTTTTGGATCGATCCATTCTCTTTGTAATTTCTCAGGTGTGTGCTCTGCAACTTCTTCTATATCCATTCCACCCTCTGTTGTGTAGATAATAACGTTTTGTCCTTTTGCTCTGTCGAGTAAAACACTCATGTAATATTCTTTTGGTTCACTTTCACCCGGATAGAAGACGTCTTCAGCAACCAATACACTATTTACCTTTTTGCCTTTAGGGCCAGTTTGTATGGTAACCAATGTGTTCCCTAGAAGATTTTTAGCAATATTGCTTACATCGTCTAAGTTTTTAGCAATAGCAACTCCACGTTGCTCACTGCCTACAATCTTACCTTTGCCCCTGCCACCTGCGTGGATTTGAGCTTTAAGTACTACCCAGCTGCTGCCGGTTTGTGCCTGAATGTCTTTGGCTGCTTGCACTGCTCCTTCGGGAGTATCAGCTACGATGCCTTCTTGAATGGCTACGCCATAAGATTTTAAGATTTGTTTGGCTTGAAATTCGTGAATATTCATTTAATGACTATAATTATCTGGGTTAAAAAACGTGGGCGAAAATACAAAAAAATATTGTTTTGTTTTGAATAAAATAAAATCCAATTTCGCATGACCATGATTACAGCCAATGAAATTGTAAAATACTATGGAGAATTGCAGGTTCTCAAAGGCATAAATCTCGAGATTAAAGACAGCGAGATTGTATCTATTGTTGGCGATTCAGGTGCCGGTAAAACCACACTTTTGCAAATTCTTGGAACCTTGGATAAGGCCAGTAAAGGCAAAATATTCTACGATGGCGTTGATGTTGAAGCCTTAAAACCGAAAGCACTTGCGGATTTTCGCAATGCCAACATTGGTTTTATTTTTCAATTTCATCAATTATTGCCTGAATTTACCTGTTTGGAAAATGTGTGCATGCCCGCTTTTATTGCAGGAAAAGATAAAAAAAGCAGTGAACAACGCGGCAAGGAACTACTAGATTACTTGGGTTTGTCTCACCGCTACAGCCACAAACCAAATGAACTTTCTGGTGGTGAGCAGCAGCGTTGCGCAGTTGCAAGGGCTTTAATGAACAGACCTAAAGTGGTGTTTGCTGATGAACCTAGTGGTAATTTGGACAGCCGCAATGCCAATGAATTGCATCAGTTGTTTCTGAATTTAAGAAATGATTTTGGTTACAGTTTTGTCATTGTAACACACAATGAGGACTTTGCCAATATGGCCGACCGTAAATTGCTGATGCGCGATGGCTTGATTATAGAAGGCGCTTAATACCTTCTGGATTCTTGCTCTGCTTTTAAGTTAAACTTCTCTAAGTAACCGTCTAATTCTCCTCCTTGAGGCAATAAACGGATTTCTATTTGAAACAAAACCATGGATTCTAAAAAGGCTTTTTCAAAAGCACTCAAAGACATGACGCCTTTGTATTTGATAAACCCTTGGAAGAAGCTGAGCTGAAAATCTTGAATTGGCAGCATATAGGCAGCACTTATTGCTTCAATATGCAGGTTGTTGGCATTGCCTTTAAGAACATAATATAGGTATTGGTAATTGCTGCTGTCGTTAAGTGTAAAACTTGCAGGGACTTTAACTAGAGTATCGTGTCCTTTTGTTGGGTCGTTTGGATCTGTAGACACAAAAGCCGGATAGTCATAGCTTCCTCTATTTGCTTTTTCAATTTGAGAAAAAGGTGTAATTAACGAATCTGTCTTGTACAATATAGTGCTAGGTTTTTGACCTTCATTGAACAATTGCTTGTTGAAGCGGATTAAAATGTTAGCACTGCTTTTTGGGATGCTCTCAAAATAGACAACTTGGTTTACTGCATACATGGCCAAGTATTGTTTCATCTCTTCGTTCAATAGTTTTTGGAATTGCAAATAATCAAAACTGATTTTTGGGGCATTTATGCTCGTTTGTACATCGATTCTGGTTTTGTATATTGAAAAAGAATAAAAAGGCTCTGTCATTGGAGAGGGGAAAGTGGTATCATAACCAATCGTTGGATCTTCGTTGTCTGTTGAAATAAATGCGACTGCTTCTTGCTCGAAAAATTTGTGACCTTCTTCAGCAGCTATATACTTGCCATCACATGACAAGGCCTTTAATTTCTTGTTTGTAATTGCCGGATAAATCAAGTCGCTTATTTCAAGGTGCTGTCTGCAGGCCCATGCGCCGAGTTCGTATTGGCTGAAACGAGAAAGAATAGTCTTGGCATTAATTTGAAATGAGAAAATGATGAATAGTCCCGCGCAAATAGTTTTCAAGAAATGATTTTTCATAATTAGAGAAATAAATTGTTGTGATTAATTAAAATCAAAAATAACACTTTTTATTAAAATCTCGAATTTTTATCAAAATTATTTACCTTCGCATTAGTAATATGAAATACCAGAGTATTGATAGCCGTTTGTTTATAGAAAACCGTAAAAAGTTTGTGGCTCAAATGAAGCCCAACAGTATTGCAGTTTTTAGAAGCAATTATGAGTTCACCCGCAATGGTGATGCCACTATGGATTTTAAACAAAATTCAGATTTCTTTTGGTTGTGCGGAATCGATCAAGAAGACAGCATTTTGGTTTTGTTCCCTGACTGTCCAGAAGAAGCATACCGCGAATGTCTGTTTTTAAAACAAACTTCTCCTACAATTGCTATTTGGGATGGACATAAATACTCCAAAGAGGAAGCCAAAGCAAGCTCAGGAATTCAAAATATATTTTGGAACGACGTGTTTCAAACAGCCATTCGTTCTAAAATTAATTATGCTGAGAATGTGTATTTAACTTTAAATGAAAACGACCGTTACAGTTATAAAGCACCATACAGTGATTTAGATTTTGCCCGTGAATTGAAACATGATTTCCCTTTGCATACTTACCACCGTGCAGCGCCAATTCTTCAAAGATTGCGCAGTGTGAAATCAGACGTAGAAATGGCTTTGATTCGCCATGCAATCTCTATCTCTAAAAAAGGTTTTGAACGCATTATGGCTTTTGCCAAACCGGGGGTTATGGAATATGAAGTGGAAGCAGAATTGATTCACCAATATATAAGCAATGCGGCGACCGGTCATTCGTTTCATCCAATTGTTGCCAGTGGCCCAAGTGCTTGTGTATTGCATTATATAGACAACAACAAAGTCTGTAATGATGGTGATTTGTTGTTGGTTGATTGCGGGGTTGATTATGGCAATTATGCCAGTGACATGACCCGCGTAATTCCAGTGAATGGGAAATTCAGCCCAAGACAAAAAGATGTTTACAATGCCGTTTTAAGGGTAATGCGTGCGGCTACAAAATTATTGGTTCCAGGAACTCAATTAATGGAATACCACAAAGTAGTGGGCAAAGAGTTAATGGAAAAGGAATTGGTTGATTTAGGGCTTATTAGCATGGATGAAATTAAGAATGAAGATCCAGCTTGGCCAGCCTACAAAAAATATTTCATGCATGGAACCAGTCACTTTTTAGGGATTGACGTGCACGATGTAGGCATGCGTTATGAGCCAATGCAAGCCAATCATTTGTTTACTTGCGAACCTGGCATTTACATTCCTGAAGAAGGTATTGGAATACGCATAGAAAATAATATTTTGTTAAGCAACAATGGCCCAATTGATTTGATGGACGAAATTGGCATGCCAATAGAAGTTGAAGAAATCGAACAAGCAATGTCTCGCTCATAAACACCAAACATTATGCCTAGGCCTCAGAATCCAAATTTAAATTTTCACAACCTGATTGTTTTGGTTTCAAAACTCAGAAGAAAGCTTGATGCGCAGATTGAAGCGGAATTGCACTACCGGGGAAATACTGCTTTTAAATCATCTTACTTGCCAATCTTTTTACTCCTATACAAAGAAGGAAGTACAACGGTTCAAATAGCGGAGCATTGTGGTGTTACAAAACAAGCCAGTAGTAAACTTATTTTAGAAATGAGTGAACTTGGCTTATTAAAAAGTCAAATCAATAAAGAAGATAGACGCTCAACAATTATACTCTTAAGTGCAAAAGGCAAGCGCTTGGCTACAGAGGTAAGGAAATGTCTGTCCAAATTAACGGAAAACTACAAGTCGCTTATGGGAAAAACAAAGTACGAACAAATGGTAGAGCTATTGGAAGTGCTATGGATACTGCATGAGTAAAATGCGGAAACATAAAACTGCCTTTTAATTAGTTGATTGCGTTTAAAAGTTTTATTGTTTTGCAGGCATTGTTGTTTTGAACCAATCTCAAACACAACTGTTGGTGCTGATTTCTAAATAAATTAGTAAAGATTCATCATCAATTCAAGGTCTTTGTATTTCATACCAAAGCGCTTGGCCAATGAATCGTTAACCAGATTGCCTTTGTATATGTATACCCCATGTCTAAAACCTTTTGCAATTTTTAACAATTCGTGAAACCCTCCATAATTTGACATGTCATTGAGCAGCGGGGTAAAGATGTTGCTTAAAGCATAGCTTGCAGAACGCGAAACCCTTGCTGTAATATTAGGCACACAATAATGTATTACATCGTGCTTTTTGAAAATTGGGTTTTTGTGGTTGGTGATTTCCGAGGTTTCAAACACCCCACCTTGGTCAATACTCACATCGATAATAATGCTGTTGGGTTTCATTTGCATCACCATTTTTTCTGTCACCACCACGGGTGAGCGTCCCGATTCACCGCGCAATGCACCAATGGCAACATCGCAGGTGCGTAAGGCCTCAGCTAAAATATTGGGTTGTATGGTTGATGTAAATATCTTGCCACCTAAGTGCTCTTGTAAACGTCTTAATCGGTATAACTCGTTGTCAAAAACTTTGACGTTGGCGCCAAGTCCAAGGGCTGCACGACAAGCGTATTCTCCAACTGCTCCTGCACCAACAACCACTATCTGGGTTGGCGGTATACCGGTAAATCCACCGAGTAATTCGCCTTTCCCAATATTGGCATTGTTCAAATATTCCGATGCCAATAAAATTGACGCATGGCCAGCCATCTCACTCATGGCACGAATGATCGGAAATGAGCCGCTATCGTCTTGCAGAAATTCATATGCTATGGCGTTAACTCTTTTTAGTATGAGTTTGTTCAACAAAACTGGATTCATTTGATCCAATTGCAAAGCAGAAACTAAGATTTGGTCAGGGCGCATCAAATCAATTTCAGCATCGGTTGGAGGTTCAATTTTTAATATGATGTCTGCTTTGAAAATTTCTTCATGGCTGTGCACGATGCGCGCACCTGCTTCACTGAATTTATCGTCACTGAAATTTGCTGCTGCGCCGGCCTTCGATTCAATTACAATTTCGTGCCCATTTTGAACCAAAAATTCAATTGATGAAGGGGAGAGAGGGACACGGTTTTCTTGAGATGTAATTTCCTTAGGAATGCCTATAAAAAGACTGCAATTGCTTTTTTTCAATGGCGCTGCCATCTCTAATGGGTGCATGGCAAAGGCTTCTCTAGCCAATTCGTTAAATGTTACGAGTCCTTTTTTACTGTCTGACATATCAATTGTATGGTTTAATGCTCAGTTTGAACAAAATTACAAAATTCTATGTATAATTCAAAGCTTTTCAAAGAATAAAGTCGTTGGTATTCCCGTAAATCAGAATTAGCTTTGCCTATAATTCAGTACACGCCAAAAATGACCAAGTTTTTATTCTTTTTATTGCCCTTTGTTTGTTCAAGCTTGCTCAATGCGCAAGACAATTCGGTTGCCCGAATTGACAGCATGACCCATCTATTTATGGAGCAAACAATGAGTAAACCTTTGGCCAGTTTATCTGCCGATGAGGTTGTGAATATTTCGGAGCAAAAATTCAATGAATTGGTTTCCTTGATGGGGAGTAAAATACCATTTAAATACGACCCTAGTGTTCTAATCCAAATGAGCTACATGAAGAACCCTAACAGTTCTTTTTTAAGCAAAGCTTGGAGCCGTAAAAATTTATATTTTCGTGTCTTCGAAGAGGTGCTCGACAAAAAGGGCATGCCCGACGAAATAAAGTATTTGTCAATTGTCGAATCTTTGCTGAGTACCAATGCGGTGAGTTGGTGCGGCGCTGCCGGTTTATGGCAATTTATGCCTGCAACAGGTAAAATGATGGATTTGGCCATTGATGCCAATGTGGATGAACGCAAAGACATTTATAAAAGCACTGAAAAGGCTTGTGATTATCTTTTAAGCATGTACAAGTTGTACAACGATTGGCTCTTGGCTTTGTCTGCCTACAATGGTGGACCAGGAAATGTAAACAAAGCCATTCGTTTATCTGGTGGAAAGAGAACTTTTTGGGAAATTCGAAAACACTTGCCTAAGGAAACTCAAAACTATGTGCCGAAATTTTTGGCCACTGCTTTTCTTATGACTTTTTCGCCTCCGGCAGAAGAAAGTTCCAATATTTTGCGGGCGCACGAAACCCTAGTCCCTGTTTATTTGTGTTGCGAAGTGGATATGAAATATGTATGCGCCTTGGTGAATATTAGCGAATCGGAACAGCTTGAATGGAACAGCGTTTATAAGAATGGTTTTATTCCAGAAAACATCGAAAACAAAAAAGTGGTATTGCCGTACAAAAAAGCCATGCAATTGGCCGAATGGCAGGATAGTGTATATACCATCAGCTCCAATGCCTTTAATCCGGATGCCTATATCCGTCGTGAATCAACCTTAAGTTATCATGTTGTTGCTAAGGGGCAAACCATTCAGCAAATTGCAGCACGCTTTGGTGTCTCGGTATCCAATGTTAAAAAATGGAATAATTTAAAGTCTACAAAGTTGAAAGCTGGAAAAAAATTGCGTATCTTTACTTCAGATGAAGTCATTATGCCGGTTGCAAGTACAGGAAGTATTGGTTTCTATTATTATATAAGCGACTATGAATCACAAACCATACAAGACATTTGCGGGCGTTTTCCTGAATTTGATTTGGAAAAGACCTGCGCGCTCAACCATATTGACACCCCGCAAACGCCAATTGGGAAAGGCAAATTGATTAAATTGTATACCACTCTTAAGTAATGTTAAAACGCACATATACCTTTTGTTTTATTGCCATAATGGTATTGATGGTTTCATGTTCTGATTCGAATTCTAAATTGCCAATAGCTGCTGGTAAACTAGGAACTTTGGTTTTGGTTTCTGAAACACAAATTCAAAATGATTTGAAAGGTCTTTTGGATTCTAGTTTCTTAATGTCAACCGAAAATACCACTGGTACAGAACCTTTCCTTGAACTTATTCGGAGCAATATTTTTGATTTCGAAAGCCAATATTCCACTCAAAAAACCATTTTTGTAATGGTTGATAAAGCCAGTGTTTCTAAAATGGAAGCGCTTTTAGAACCTTTTAGCAGCGCCACCATCCAAAAATTAATTGAGAATCCTGAACCTAAAATTATGAGTGCCCGAAATTTGTTTGCGCAATACCAGCACATCGTTTATTTATTCGGAAAAGATGCAAAGGATTTGAAACAAAAATTGCAAAAATCAAAAGACCAGATCAACAGCAGTTTAATGTCTTTTGAGTTGATTGATCAAAGTGAGAAATTGTATAAAGATACGTCTTCCAATGACCAATACTTTAAAATGATTAAAGAGGAACTTGGATTAGGGGTTAAGATTCCATCTGCTTTTAAACTTAAATACCACAAAAATAAAACCTACTGGTTTGAGTATTCTACAACAGAGGGAAGCAGTCCTAAGTTAATTAATTTGGTTTTACACACGTACCCTTATAAAGACAAGGTTGAATTGTCTTACGAATCCATTCGCTCTGCCCGTGATACCGTTTTTAAATATTTAATAAAAGGGGAATTGCCAGGTACCTATATGGGAACCACTGAGAGCGATTATTATCCAAAAATGTTTAAAGAAAATCTATTCTTGAATGGAAACTACTGCACAAAAATAAAAGGCTGGTGGACAGTGAGGGGTATAAGCCAAGCTGGGCCATACGTTCGCTATGTAGTGGTGTCACCAAATAAGAAGAATTTAATTGCTTTTGAGGGTTTTGTTTATAAAGCCGACATCAATATCAAAGAACCGGATTTGAGGTTAATAGAAGCCATCGCATTGAGTATAAAATAATGAAACGTATTGTCATATTTGCATCGGGAAGCGGCAGCAATGCCTTGAATTTAATTCAATATTTTAACCAAGGTTCAGCAGCCAAAGTAGTGGCTGTGTTTTCCAATAAGAAAGAAGCAGGCGTGGTCCAAAAAACAATAGACAAGCATGTTGACCTTAGGTGTTTTAACCGCCACGATTTTTACCAAAGCAATAATTTAATAGACGTGGTAAGTTCATATAGACCAGATCTTATCGTATTGGCTGGATTCTTATGGTTGGTGCCTGAAAATTTTATACAAGCTTTTGATGGTTTAATTGTTAATTTACATCCTTCTTTACTGCCAAAATTTGGAGGAAAGGGAATGTATGGTCACCATGTACACGAAGCGGTGTTGGCCGCAGGAGAGCAAGAAACTGGCATTACCGTTCATCTTGTAAATGCGGAGTTTGATAAAGGAGAAATAATTTACCAAGACCGTTTTCAAATCCACGATTACGATAATTTAGAATCTGTAGAAGAGAAAATTCACCAATTAGAACACAAAGGCTTGCCCATTGCGGTTGAGCGTTTCTTAAAGCTATGAGACTCGGTTTTTTGATGTTATATCTCCTGTCTTGCGGGCAAGTTTTTGCTTGGGGATTTTTTGGACATCAAAAAATAAATGAGATAGCGGTTTATACTTTGCCTAAACCATTGTTCGGTTTCTATAAGGCCAATGTCGATTATATACGTGTGCATGCCACTGATCCGGACAACCGTCGATATGTTGTTGCAGAAGAAGCTTGTCGTCACTATTTGGATGGCGACCATTACGAAGCAAAAGCCCCATTTGACACCTTGCCACATTTTTATAAAGATGCTTGTACAAAGTATACCGAGGATAGTATTTTGGCCCACGGTATAGTCCCATGGCATGTGCAAACGGTGTTGTACAGATTGACCGAAGCCTTTAAAGTAAAAGATGTAGCAAAGATTTTAAAGTTGAGCGCTGACCTCGGCCATTATGTGGGCGATTTGCATGTGCCCTTGCATTCAACTTCCAATTACAACGGTCAAAAGACCAATCAGAAAGGCATACACGCTCTTTGGGAAAGCCGTTTGCCTGAATTGTATTTTGATTCTTATTACCTATTTACAGGTTTAGCGGTTTACAATGATGTACCAGGAAATAGTGCTTGGAAAGCATTTGAGCAAAGTTACAGTTTGGTTGACAGTGTGCTTAAAACGGAAAAACGGGTATCTCTTTTGTTCCCTGACGAACAAAAATATACATGGGAAGTTCGTGGAACTACAACGGTAAGAACTTACTCAAAGCCATTTTGTACCGCTTACCATTTGGAACTTGGTAATATGGTAGAGAACCGCATGCGTGCTTCTATTATTCTCTTGGGGAGTTTATGGTACACCGCTTGGGTAAATGCAGGTCAGCCTGATTTGGAAAATATGCCGGTAAAAGAACTGCCTAAAGAGCCTGATCCATCACCGGAAAATGGCAGTATGATTGGGCGTGGAGAAGAGTAGTTAAAACCACTTTTTACGTTTGAAATAAACCATCATACCCAAAACCACTAAGATGGTTAAGCCCCAGAAATAGTAGTAACCATTAGGGTTGTTTAAAGCGGGGAAATATTTGAAGTTCATGCCAAATACACCGGTTAAAAAACTCAAAGGCATAAAGATGGTGCTGATAATGGTTAGAACTTTCATCACCATATTCATACGGTTGCTCATGGTGGTGAAATAGATATTCATCAAATCGTTGAGCAAGCTTTTGTGGTTTTCGATGGTATCGTAAGCTTGGTAGGTGTGGTCGTATACATCTCTGAAATATTTGATGCTTTTTTCTTCAATTAATTCGGAGTTGCCAGAATCTAGTTTGTTCAAGGCTTCACGCATAGGCAAGATGTGTTTGCTCAATACCACCAATTCTTTTTTGATGCCTTGGATTTTAAATGAGGTTTGGTTGTCGGGGGTATACATGGTTTCTTCCTCAATGTTCTCAACCAAGTCGCCAATCTTATCAATCAACACAAAGTATTGGTCGACCGCTGCATCCATAATTTTGTAAAGCAGGTAGTCGGCTTTTTTGGTTCGGATATTTCCTTTGGCCGCGTGCAAACGCCTGATAATTTCATTGAACAACAAACTGTCTGTTTCTTGAAAGGATATCAAATAGTTCTTGCCTAAAATAATGCTGATCTGTTCCGTCTCAAAACATTTGTTGGGCTCTGAATAAAATATATTTTTAAAGGTAACAAATAGATAATGCTCGAATTCCTCAATTTTTGTTCTTTGTTGGGT
>CAMDAF010000032.1 GCA_945888525.1 Chitinophaga pinensis | reverse complement strand
GATAAAGGACTTGACATGTTGAATTGCAAATACATGATTGGCACCGATTCTGGAAATAGAAGAGGTGTTATACCGAGAACCACCATGAATGGGAATGCTTGGTTTGTTCAGAGTTTAAGTCCTGCGAAAAATGCAGCTGAAGAAATGGACTTGTTGAAAAAATCAGAACCTAAAACACAAGCAACTTACAATTCGGATTTTGCACAAAATAAAACCTTAAGTTCTGCTAGTTTTGTTTTGGACAGCAACAGTTCTGCCAAGTTAAATTCTTACCACCCGGATACCATGGTGTATTCGGTTTACAATGCCAATAAAGGATATTTGGTGTTCTCGGAAATATGGTACGACAACTGGAGAGTAGAAATAGATGGCTATCCAGCACAATTAAATAAGGTAGATTACACCTTAAGAGGTTTGGCGGTTCCTGCGGGGAAACATACCATTAAAATGGTCTATGACAAAGGCCAAAACACCACCGATTATATTGAAAAATACATTTCTTTGGCAATACTTTTTGGAATGTTATTTATGATAGGTCTTTGGGTTAAAAACTATTTTGCTCAGAAAGCATGAGGCTTTCGGTAATCAGTATTGCTTATAACAATTTAAAAGGTTTACAAAAAACCTTGGCGGTTTTTAATGGGCAAAATTTATTAACCGAAATAGAAATCATTGTGGTTGATGGTGGATCTACGGATGGAACCCAAGAGTTTTTAGAAACGCAAACACTTACAAAAAATTGGGTATCCGAACCTGATAAAGGCATTTACAATGCCATGAACAAAGGCTTGTCAATGGCCAAAGGAGACTATGTCTGGTTTTTGAATTCAGGCGATTATGTAGAAGATTTTTCACTGATTGAAAAGCTTTTAAATGTTTTAAAACAAGAGCCTGATGCCGTTTATGGCGAAACCATGATGGTGGATGTCGAAGGAAAACATTTGGGCTTGCGTTCTGTTTTTACCACCAGAAAATTGCCGGATAATTTAAATTGGACTTCCTTTCGTTTGGGGATGAATGTTGGGCACCAATCGTTTGTGGTAAAGCGCAGCTTGGCGCTTTTATACAATGAAAAATACCGCTATGTTGCGGATATTGATTGGATGATACGCTGTTTAAAAGCCTGCAAAAATGTCGTGAATTTAGATGCTGTTCTTGCTTGTTTTACAGTTGATGGATTCTCGAGTGTGCAAAGAAAAGCCAGCAATAAAGAACGGTATGAAGTGTTAAAAGAACACTATGGTTTTCTGCCAAATGCGTTTGCCCATTTAGGGATTGTGCTGCGCAAACTGTTTTCCAAAGGGAAGGCATAGTTTTTCAAAGGTTAGCCATTGCTAACAAGGTCTTAATCTGTTATTTTCTCTTCTGCATTTAATTTCTTATTTTCGTTGCCAAATGAAAAAGGTCTTAATCTTAATCAGTTCAATTGGCATGGGGCTTACGTCATTTGCCCAAAGCAATGAGCGTGGCGAGTTCTCGGGTAACTTTATGAGCAATGCACAGTTTTACGACAGGGATGCAAAAATTGGCGCGACAACAGAGGTTTACAACAAATACAAAAGCAGCGCCGATGCCTGGTTGTTTTTAAATTACAACTTAAAAGGATATTCATTTTCTTTGCGTTACGACATGTTTAATAACTCGCCATTGCTTAATCCGCAAGGCGTTTACAACAAACAAGGAATAGGGTTTTGGCAAGCATCAAAAGACATTGGCGGATTAAATCTTACGGTTGGATACTTCTACGATCAATTTGCCACAGGCATGATTTTTAGAGCCTATGAAGAACGCATGTTGGGTTTGGATTATGCCATACAAGGTTTGAGGGTTAAATACGATTATAAAAACTTAGCCGTTAAAGCCTTTGCAGGCCAACAAAAAGGGAATATATTTTCTGGAGATAGATTTGAAATGTCTCCTTCGGCCATTAAAGGATTTAATGCCGAATACCGCTACAAATTGTTCAATGTCTTGAATGTAATGAGTGGTGCATCTACAGTAAATAGGGCGCTCGATCAAGCCACCATGAATACCGTTGCTTCGCAAATTAATTCTCAAACTTTGGAAACCAGATTCATACCCAAATACAACACCTATTCATTTAATGCTTACAGCAAAGTTTCTTATAAAGACTTTTCGATTTATGGAGAGTATTTATACAAAACCAAAGAAGCAATTACCAACCAAGATGCCAGTTTGTTAACCAACCATGATGGAAATATCATATATGGAACATTGAATTATTCAAAAGCAAACTTGGGTAAAAAGAAGCAATTTTCTTTTGGTGCAAATTTGCAATACAAGCGAATAGAAAACTTTAGTTTCAGAACCTCGCCAAACGAACAATTGAACAACGGTTTGATTGCTTATATTCCATCAATTACAAGACAAAATACCTATAGGCTCCTAGCCCGTTACAATGCTGTTACACAGTTCCTAGGCGAGAATGCTTACCAAGGTGAATTGATCGTAACGCCTAAAAAAGGAACCACGTTTACCTTTAATGTTTCCAATGTTAATAGTTTAAAAAGCAATGGCGACAGTTTGGGCAATGCCAAGCATCTATTCAGTGAATACTATGCAGAGGTACAACACAAATTTAGCAAAAAACTCAAAGCTAAATTTGGCGTTCAATCAATATTCTATGACCAAAGTCGCTTTGAGCAAAAGGTTGCCGATAGCACGTATGCCGATGTTAAAACCATGACTCCATTTTTAGAAATTACCTATAAGTTGAGTAAAAAAACATCATTGCGTGTAGAAGCTCAATATTTAAAAACCCAGCAAGATTTGGGCAGTTTTGCCAATGCGATTGTTGAATTAAACCATGCCCCTCACTGGAGTTTTAGCGTTGGAGATATGGTAAACATTGAACCTCATAGATCTTCGTTTTCGCAAGGTATTATCTCAGAAGAAATACTGCATTATTACAGTGGTTATATCGGTTATACCGAAGGAGCAAGTGTGTTTACCCTTGCCTACATTAAACAAGTACAAGGAATGAATTGCACAGGTGGTATATGCAGGATAGAACCAGCCTTCAGTGGTGTGCGTTTTACTCTTAGTACCAGCTTCTGATGCAAATATTTAGGATTTTTTTACTGGTGTTTTGTTTTGCTTCGGGCGAATCAATTTTTGCTCAGACCAATGACAGTGATGGTGTAATTATGTCGGATAAGATAGTAGCTGTTGCAGAGACTATTCCTGCATTTAGTTACCATGGAAAAGGGATTTCCGAATTTATTGTAGACAATTTGAATTACCCAAAATCCGCTATAAAAAATGGAATAGAGGCCAAGATTATTGTAGATTTTGTAGTTGACACATTGGGCCGGGTTAGCAATGTAATTTCTAAGGATGATGGCAATGCGCGCTTACAAGCTTTGGTTGATGAGGCCATCAGGGTGCTCAAGTTGAGCAGCACGTATTGGAGTTCTGGTTATTCCAATGGAAAGAAAGTGCGCATGAGGATGCGCATTCCTATTACGTTTAAGTTGGAGTAATCCTTAAATTGGATGCTTTAACTGCAGATGTAATTCTCTCTATTTTTTCATATACTTTCGCTAAAATTGAATAAGTTTGCAGTACAATGGAGAATAAAAAAAATACATATTGGATTGTTGTTATAGCGGCATTGGGCTATTTTGTGGATATATATGATCTGATTTTATTTAATGTGGTTAAAGGAGCCAGTTTGAATTCCATTGGCATTACAGGCGACTTGTTTAAAAGTGTAGAAATAACCCTGTTTAATTGGCAGATGTTTGGAATGCTTTTAGGTGGGCTTATTTGGGGAATATTGGGCGATAAAAAAGGACGGGTATCGGTATTGTTTGGATCAATTGTGATGTATTCTTTGGCAAATATTGCCAATGGTTTTGTTGTCAATATTGACCAATACATCATTTGCCGATTTATAGCAGGCATTGGTTTGGCTGGCGAATTAGGCGCTGGAATAACCTTGGTGAGCGAAACCATGCACAAAGAAAAACGTGGAATAGGAACCATGATTATTGTGTCTTTTGGCGCGCTTGGTGCAGTAGCCGCGGCAATTATAGGCAAGCATTTTCAGTGGCAAACATCTTATTTTATTGGCGGTGGATTGGGTTTGGCCTTATTGGCTCTAAGAGCGGGTGCTTTTGAGTCTGGCATGTACAATAGTTTAAAAGCCTCAAAGCTTGTTAGCAAAGGCAATTTCTTTATGCTTTTTAACAATAAAAAAAGAGCATTGTTGTATCTTCAATGCATAGCGATTGGGGTGCCTATTTGGTACATTATTGGCATATTGATCAACTTATCTCCTCGGTTTGTAAGCCTGCAAGGCATAGAATCTAAAACAATATTGGGCGAAGCGGTTATGTTTACCTATATTGGACTAAGCGTTGGTGATGTAATGAGTGGCTTATTAAGCCAGTGGTTTAAAAGCCGCAAGAAAGTTATTTTCTTTTATTTAATGATGTCCATCGGTTTAGTGGCCTACTATTTGAGCTCCGAAAATATAAGTCTCAATGAATTTAGAGTCAATTGTTTCTTGCTCGGATTCGGCACCGGTTACTGGGCCTTATTTGTGCAGGTAGCATCTGAAAATTTTGGCACCAATATTAGAAGCACGGTAACCAATACCGTTCCTAATTTTGTTAGAGGATCGGTGGTTTTAATTACCTTAAGTTTTAAATCGCTTGCCGAAAGTATGGAAGTGCGCGATGCCGCAATTATTGTAGGTGCCGTATGCTTGTCATTGGCACTTGTGTCTTTGATTGGCATGAAAGAAACATTTAGCAAGGATTTGGATTACCACGAAATAGATTAATGGAAACACATCAAAAAACAAAACTAGGTCTTGTATTGGCCACCGACCCAAGATGGGTCAATATTGCAGAAATGCAAATAGAAGACATTTTAAGCGACCATGCTTGGTGTGAGCAGAAGGCTGCAACTACGGGCATATCATTAATTGTTAAATACGCGTACCAGCCAGGAATCGTAGAAGAAGTAACGCCAATAGTTGCTGAAGAGTGGGGGCATTTTAGAAGGGTGCTTAAAGAACTCAATAAGCGTGGTTTAAAGCTCGCTCCTCCGCGTAAAGATGAATACGTTAAAAAATTATTTGGCCTTGAGAAAATGGGCTTGGATTCAAAACATGTTATGGTAGAAAAATTATTGATTAGTGCCATGATAGAAGCAAGAAGTTGCGAGCGTTTTCGTTTGTTAAGCTTGCATATACAAGATGAAGAATTAAAAGTGTTTTACCGCGAATTTATGGAAAGCGAAGCAGGGCATTACCACATGTTCATTCAGTTGGCCAAGTCGGTATTACCAGCTGAATATGTACAAAACAGGTGGAATGAATTTCTAGTTTCAGAAGCAGAAATTATGAAAAGCATGGACTTGAGAGGAGACCGAATTCACTAATGGAATTAGGCTCTGGTATGTTTGATCTGTCATGGCACATTGAAGACATGCGTTTGGGCATGTTAGAAATTGATGGGAACATTAGCGTGTTATCAGATGCATTTGAGCATGTTAAAGATTTTTTGCATTAGATAAATCGTTTAATTTTAGTTGTGAATAATGGATGATACTGCCGAATTTAATCAGAAAATAGACAAACTCGAACTTGAGATTTTTACCCGTTTGCCAGAGTCTTTGCGCTTAATTTCCAAGACCCATTTTACACCCGTGCGCATTGCACAATTGGCGGCCGAATGGCTAACTGAAGATGGTCCAAAAAAGATTTTGGATGTAGGTGCTGGAACGGGGAAGTTTTGCATTGCAGGCGCCATAGAATACAACAGTTTTTTTTATGGCATAGAGCACCGCGAAAGTTTAGTAGATATTGCCAATACAATGATTGACAGTTTTGGCTTAAAGAATGCAAAGGTTTTGCATCAAAACATTTTGGATGTGAATTTCAAAGACTATGATGCTTTTTATATGTTCAATCCTTATTACGAAAATTTGGTTTTTAATAAGCGTTTGAACAATGAAGTTTCATTGTCTGAACAACTGCACAAGCAATATACAGAGCACACTTTGGCTCAATTGCGTGAGATGCCAAATGGCACTAGGGTTGTTACTTACGATGGAGAGAACAAAGAGATTCCATACGCGTATGAGCGTGTTCGACAAAGTCAGAATGGTCTGTTAAAGCTTTGGGTGAAAGGATAGGGTGATTTTGGTTTTTAATTACCTCATTAAAAATCGATGGTAATTTCCTAATTTTTTTGGGAAAAAATTAATCTCAATCAAATAGATATTGTTTAAAGAATGCATTTTTTAGATAAACAATAAAAAAAGAGAATTAATTCAAGTTATGAATAGTTGATTCTTAATTAAATTTGTTAAAACTAAAAAACGATTCTATTGCCAACGTTAAACGAATTAAAAATCAATTCAACCTTTACCAGCTATTTATCAAATTTCGATTTGTCAAATGCTCAAATTGAAAAAATAATTGCCATAGGAAAAATTAGACAAGTTAAGAACAACTCTGTGCTTGTAAGGCATAATTCAATTTGTGATAAAGCCTACTTTTTGTTTGAAGGCGTATTTATTTCTAGGTTTATAGATGAAGAAAAAGAAATCTCAAAAACCGTTTTTTTTTACCTTGAAAATTTTCATTATTTTCTAACTTGCACAGACGGTTTTTTTTCCGGTAAACCAACAAATTGCGAATTAAGGGCGATTAAGGACGCCATTGTGATTGAATTGTCTCGTGATGATATTGATGATATTGTAAAAGATGATATCGGTCTTTTTCGATTTTATTTTAATGTGGTCTGTAGAGGGTTTTTAGAAGAGAACGAATTAAAAAGTAAAATCATTACAGAATCGTCAGAAAATTTGTTTAGGTATTTGACCTCAGAATACTCTCTATTGATTAAGTCTGTTTCGTCAAAATACATTGCCGAATTCATGGGTATTACACCCGAATGGTTGAGCAAGATCAGAAAGAATCAAAAATAGCCAAGGTTGAAAACAAGAAGGTGTATTGGGTTTTTATTTCTAGGTGTATTTATAGCTCGACCTTTATAGAAAACAATCTAAGCAATACAAGCAAAGTAAAACGACTCGTCAAAGCAGTTGCTTTAACCTACAATATCACTCAACTTAAATACTTTATCTGCCACAAAGGTTCCGCGTTCATTTTTTGTAACGGTGCAGCATTCGTTTACCGGATCGTGCTCAAAAAATAAGATGTAATTCTTAGATATGGCTTCATCCAAAAATAATTGACGGTCGCGCATGCTTTCTAGTGGTTTGATGTCATAAGCCATCACATAATTAACTGGCAAATGGCCAAGCGAAGGGATTAAATCTGCACAAAATACGATGGTCTGCCCTTTGTAATTAATCTGTGGCAACATCATGGCTTCTGTATGGCCATATACCGTGCGAAGATTTATAAAATCTGCAACATCTGTTGCATTGTGTGCAAATTTCAATTGACCACTTTCTTCAATAGGAACAATGTTTTCTGTTAAAAAACTGGCTTTTTCTCTCGGGTTAGAATTCAAGGCGTGCTGCCAATGTTGCTCGTTGCTCCAAAAGATTGCATTCTTAAACGCCGGGCTGTATTTGCTGCGGTCTTCGTTCCATTCTATACTTCCGCCGCAATGGTCGAAGTGTAAATGGGTTAATACCACATCGGTAATATCGTCGCGGTGAAAACCCAATTCTTTCAGTGAGTTGTCTAAAGTCTGATGCCCATTTAAATAGTAAAACCCAAAGAATTTATCCGATTGTTTTTGTCCGAGGCCATTGTCTATTAAAATCAATCTGTTGCCATCTTCAATCAACAAACAACGCATGGCCCAATTGCACATGTTGTTATCGTCTGCAGGATTTAAGTTTTTCCAAATGCTTTTAGGCACGACGCCGTACATTGCGCCGCCATCCAGTTTAAAAAATCCTGTGTCTATGGTGTAAAGATGCATAAGAATTGAAGTTTATTCATGCAAACTTAAGTCGCAAAATGACAAAGCCAAGCAAGCCAAACAAGTTTTTTTTAAAAAACAATCAGATTCACTTAATTTCGCAGCCGATAAATATTTTTAAGATCATGAAATTTGATATCATCGTAATAGGCAGTGGACCTGGTGGCTATGTAGCTGCAATCCGCGCATCTCAATTGGGTAAAAAAGTAGCGATAGTTGAGAAAGCTGAATTGGGCGGTATATGCCTAAACTGGGGCTGTATCCCAACCAAAGCATTGCTTAAATCTGCTCAAGTATTCGAATATTTAAAGCATAGTGCCGATTATGGCATCAATGTGAAAGAAGCAAGTATTGACTTTGAAGCCATCGTTAAACGCAGCCGTGGGGTTGCAGGCAACATGAGCAAAGGAATTGAGTTCTTGATGAAAAAGAATAAAATTACAGTGATCAAAGGTGCTGCATTATTGGTAGGAAATAAAAAAGTTGAAATAAGCAGCGAAGGCAAAAAAGAAATTTACGAAGCTGACCATATTATATTGGCTACAGGTGCTAGAAGCAGAGACCTTCCAGGTGTTGCTAAAGACGGCGTTAAAGTGCTTGGTTACCGCGAAGCAATGGTATTGCCTAAACAACCAAAAACCTTAATCGTTATCGGTTCTGGTGCCATCGGAATGGAGTTCGCTTATTTCTACAATACGCTAGGAACCAAAGTAACTGTTATTGAATTTATGCCAAGAATACTTCCAGTTGAAGACGAAGAAGTTTCTAAATTGATGGAGAAAATCTACAAGAAAAACGGCGTAGAAATTATGACCAACAGCGCAGTAGAAAGCGTTGACACCAAAGGTGAAGGTTGTAAAGTATCAGTTAAAACCCCAACAGGTAATGTGGTGCTTGAAGCAGACATCGTGTTGTCAGCTGCTGGTATTGTTTCTAACTTAGAAAACTTAGGTATAGAAGCCGTTGGAGTTAAAACAGAAAAAGGAAAAATATTAGTTGACGACAACTACAAAACCAATATCGAAGGTGTTTATGCAATCGGTGACATCGTTCACGGACCAGCATTGGCGCACGTTGCAAGTGCTGAAGGTATTATATGTGTAGAGGCTATTGCCGGTTTACATCCACATGCATTAAATTATAACAACATCCCAGGTTGTACTTACACCCATCCAGAGGTTGCTTCAGTAGGTTATACCGAAGCGCAAGCCAAAGAAAAAGGTTATGAAATTAAAGTTGGAACTTTCCCATTCTCTGCAAGCGGAAAAGCTTCTGCAAGCGGTCATAAAGACGGTTTCGTAAAAGTGATTTTCGATGCCAAATACGGTGAGTGGTTGGGTTGCCACATGGTAGGTGAAGGCGTAACCGATATGATTGCCGAAGCAGTTGTAGCGAGAAACTTAGAAACCACCGGACACGAAATCATTAAGTCGGTTCACCCGCATCCAACAATGAGCGAAGCCATTATGGAAGCTGTGGCTAAGGCTTACGATGAGTGCATACATATGTAAGCACAGCCAATCAATATTTACAAAGACCGTTTTTACAACGGTCTTTTTTTTGCAATTATGTCGCTTAAAAGATAAATACCTTTATCAATCAAATTTATTTTTATGCTTGACAATACTCGCTTAATTTCGCAGCAATAAAAATTATAAAAATCATGGCTTTTACACTTCCTGAATTGAACTATGCATACGATGCGCTTGAAACCATTATCGATGCACGTACTATGGAAATTCACCATAGCAAACACCACAATGCGTATGTAACGAACTTAAATGCAGCCTTAGCTGGAACAGATGCAGAAAACCACAGCATAGAAGATATTTGTAAAAATATCAGCAAATACCCAATGCCAGTGCGCAACAATGGCGGTGGACACTTTAACCACAGTTTGTTTTGGACGGTTTTAAAACCGAACAACGGCAACGGACCAACAGGCAAATTGGCAGAAGCAATCAACAATGACCTTGGCGGAATGGATACCTTCAAAGAAGAGTTTAGCAAAGCAGCAGCTACCCGTTTTGGTAGCGGTTGGGCATGGTTGTCTGTAGCCAATGGTAAATTGTTTATCAGCAGCACACCAAACCAAGACAATCCTTTAATGGAATTGGAAGGCGTTCAAAACGGTACCCCAATTTTAGGCTTAGACGTTTGGGAGCACGCTTACTACTTGAACTACCAAAACCGCAGACCAGATTATATTTCTTCATTCTTCAGTATTATCAACTGGGATGAAGTAAGTCGCCGCTACGAAGCTGCTTTGTAATTAAAACATTAAAATAAGAAACGGGTGCATGAAGGTGTACCCGTTTTTTTTATGTCCCGATAGCTATCGGGATTGTTTTTTTAGATAATCTTTGTGGGTATTTTGCGTCTCAGGGGTGTTTTTCACCCCTGAGCTCGTTAACGCAGGCTCCGCCATAATCCGATTGCCTCCCCCGGTATGAGAGTGATCCCAGTACCAGAGACTCCACTTCGTTTCGTCATGGTACGGGATAAATTATTGGTTATTAGTTATTAGTTAATTGTTATTAAACGAAAAACCAAAGTATTTCCGAATGCCCTCCTCAATCCTACTCCCAGAGCTCGTGAAATCGCTCCGCTAAGTTCTTGCTCTTGCTTTTTTATTGCTTTTTGCTAAAAAAGCAATAAAAAACCGTATACCACCGAAAATCCAAGTGCCAATCCGCTGTAAATTTGTCTTTCAGTGTGGGCGTTTAAAAACAAGCGCGACCACAAACTGATGCCTGTCGCTAGGATAGAAGCAATCAAAAACGGGTTGAATGAAGATACATGCAGATGCATGGTTAAGTATGCGTACATGGCAATGAACCCGCCTGCACCAATGGCATGGGTGCTGATGGTGTAACGGGTGTTGATGATGATGTTAAGGATTAAACAAACCGCTGAGGCACCCATAAAAATAATTGGCAGGCCATTCAATTCAATCTTGTTCAATTGGTACATGGTAAACCCAAGAAGCAAAACCAAAATGCCATAAGGCAATAAGCGCTGCTTCGGATTGCTGATGTAAAAGTCGTCTATAAACCCAAATTTTTTCAATAAGAACAGACTCAACAATGGCATCACCAAAGTGTTTACCGCAATAAACATGCTGATGGTGTAGAAATGGGTATCGTAAAATTTACTGACGTAATAGGGATGGTAGCGCAAGACGCTGAACAATCCAAAATTCAATAGAATTAGGGGATGAAAAAGTATGGAGCAGAGCTTGGCTAATTTTTCCATTAAGCTTCTGCCAAAGTAGGGACTTCTCTTGGTTTGTATAATTTAGCGCGCTCGGCAATGGCTTTGATGTGTTCAGGTGTCGTGCCGCAGCAACCGCCAACCATATTCACCCAACCTTCTTTAATCATTTCTTCTACCACATTGGCCATGGCTTCAGGCGATTCGTCGTATTGTCCGAATTCGTTTGGCAAACCTGCGTTTGGATAAGCAGTGACATAAACCCAGGCCACATTGCTGATTTCAGAAATATGTGGCAACATGTCTTTTGCACCTAAGGCACAGTTCAGACCAATGCTTAAAATTTCACCATGTGACATAGAGTTCCAAAACGCTTCTGGCGTTTGTCCACTTAAGGTTCTTCCACTGGCATCTGTAATGGTGCCTGAAATCATTACAGGGATATCAATGTTTAATTCGTCTTTGATGCTGTTGATGGCGAACAAAGCCGCTTTGGCATTTAAAGTGTCAAATATGGTTTCAATTAAAATTAGGTCAACACCACCTTCAATTAATGCACGCATTTGTGCAGAGTATGCATTGCATAAATCGTTGAAGTTAACAGCTCTGTAACCAGGGTTGTTAACGTCTGGACTCAAAGACGCGGTTCTGTTTGTTGGCCCAATGGCACCTGCAACAAAACGTGGTTTGCTCGGGTCTTTGGCTGTGTATTCATTGGCTGCTTCACGCGCAATTTTAGCAGCAGCAAGGTTAAGTTCATACACCAATTCGGTCATTTTATAATCCTCCAAAGAAATGGATTGTGCATTAAAGGTATTGGTTTCAATTATATCTGCGCCCGCCTCTAAAAAGGCTTTATGGATATCCGAAATTATATGTGGCTGGGTAAGCACCAAAAGGTCGTTGTTGCCTTTAACCAATTGCTCGATGTTCTTAAAGCGCTCGCCTCGGTAGTCCTCTTCACTAAGGTTGTAAGTTTGAATCATGGTGCCCATAGCGCCATCAATAATCATGATGCGTTGGTTAAGTATGTTTCTTATGCTGCTGTTGATTGGCATTTTTTAAATAGTTATAGCCTGTGCGGCTTGTTGCGTGCAAATTTAATTGAAAAATTGATAAGGTGGCAAATAAACTAAAACACATTTCCTTGCAAATGGCATGTCATGTCTTGGGGTTTTTATCAGAAAATTTGACATGAATTCGGCACTTTGGCTCGATTTTTGCTACTTAAGGAAGAGTAGAAAAATCCTTTAAAATCATGTGTTTATCGCATTAAAAGGCTTTATTTGCAAGCTTTGTAATTTTTACATACCAAACAATAGAATCATGAGACAGCTTAAAATATCCAAACAGTTTACCAACCGCGAAAACAAATCATTAGACAAGTATTTAAATGAAATTTCTAAAGTGCAAATGATTGATGCACAAGAGGAAGTTGAATTGGCAAGAAGAATTCGCGAAGGTGATCAAGCAGCTCTTGAGCGTTTGGTGAATGCCAACTTAAGATTCGTTGTATCGGTTAGTAAACAATACCAAAACCAGGGTTTAACTTTGGGTGACCTAATTAACGAAGGTAATTTAGGTTTGATCAAAGCCGCTAAACGTTTTGATGAAACCCGTGGTTTTAAATTCATTTCATACGCAGTATGGTGGATTCGTCAATCAATTCTTCAAGCTTTGGCTGACCAATCGCGTATTGTTCGTTTGCCATTAAATAAAGTTGGTTCAATTGGTCGTATCAGCGCTGCTGCGGCGAAATTGGAACAAGAATTTGAACGTGAGCCAACCGCAGAAGAAATTGCAACGGTATTGGAAATTCCAATCATTGAAGTAGAAAATGCATTGAAGTCGAGCGGCAGACACTTATCTATAGATGCACCATTGACCGAAGGTGAAGACAATACCTTATTGGGTGTGTTGGACAACAACGACGAGCCTAACCCAGACGTTCCATTGATGAACGAATCTTTGCAAAAAGAAATCAACCGTGTGATCTCTACCTTGTCTGAAAAAGAACGCGATGTGTTGCGTTACTACTACGGACTTGATGGCGGACCAGCCCACACCCTTGAAGACATTTCTGAGAAAGTGGGATTGACCCGTGAACGTGTGCGTCAAATCAAAGAAAAAGCGCTTAGACGTTTGCGTAAATCGTCAAAAAGCAAAATCCTAAAAACGTATTTAGGTTAATATTTAAAAAAGAGAATAAAATTTATTCTCTTTTTTATTCAAATTTATTATCGTAATATTGCAATATCAAAATATAATAAATGGGAATTACCAAAACAGAAGCGTTTAGCGAAGCTCACAACGAAATTGCTGTCATGATGAAAGCCTTGGCACATCCTGCCCGCGTTGCAATCATTGACTATTTATTGAGTGTTGATGCTTGTATCTGTGGTGATATTGTGAATGTTTTGCCTTTGGCTCAGCCCACGGTTTCGCAACATTTAAAGGAATTGAAGAACGCGGGGCTTATTAAAGGCAGTGTAGAAGGGAAGTCCATTTGCTATTGTGTAGAAGAAACAGCCATTGCGAAATTGCAGGCTTATCTTGGAAAGGTCTCAGACAAAATAAACAAGAAATGCTGTTAAGTCGGCACACTTAAAAAGGAACTCAAATTTTAAAAATATCAATATGATCTTATCAGAAATAAAAGAAAAATTGCAAGGCCTAGAGCAAGTGCAATTTGAGTTGCAAGATGGCACAAAAGTACCTGAGCATTTTCATGTAACAGAAGTAGGTTCTGTACACAAACATTTTATAGATTGTGGAGGTACCCTGCGCGATGAAAACATAGTGAGTTTTCAATTGTGGAATGCCAATGATACCGACCACCGTTTGGCGCCTGAAAAACTATTAAGCATTATTGCACTTTCAGAAAAAGTTTTGGGAATTGAAGACCGAGAAGTGGAATTAGAATACCAAGCCAATACCATAGGAAAATATGCATTGACTTTTAATGGCAAGTCGTTTGTTTTAATGCCTAAGTTTACCGACTGCTTGGCCTCTGATTCTTGTGGAATTCCTCAAGAAAAACGCAAAGTTAAATTGTCTGAATTGGTGGTAAACGGTGACTCTAATTCTTCTTGCACGCCGGGTGGCGGATGTTGTTAATTATGGAGAAACAGATTTATCCGACGGGAAAACAAAAGCGTTTGGGTTTTTTAGACCGCTACCTAACTTTATGGATTTTCTCTGCCATGGCTTTAGGCGTTGGTATTGGTTATTTTATTCCATCGAGCGCTGGTTTTATACAATCGTTTTCCAACGGATCTACCAATATTCCTTTGGCCATCGGACTTATATTGATGATGTATCCACCTTTGGTAAAGGTTAAGTTTTCAGAGATACCTAAGGTGTTTAAAAACATAAAATTATTGTCGCTGTCATTTTTTATAACATGGATTATAGGACCATTTTTAATGTTTATTTTGGCGATTACCTTTTTAAAAGATTATCCCGAATACATGACAGGCCTTATTCTTATTGGTTTGGCTCCCTGCATCGCCATGGTGGTGGTGTGGAATGAATTGGCAGAAGGTAGCCGCGAATACGTTGCCGGTTTGGTAGGCATTAACAGTTTACTTCAGGTGTTTTTCTTTAGTGCCTATGCTTACTTTTATTTGGAAATCATGTTGCCTTGGTTTGGCTTTGAAGGTTTGCACTTAAACATTCAAATGTCTGATATAGCACAAACCGTAGGTTTATACCTAGGTGTTCCTTTTGCAGCCTCTGTTTTGAGCCGTTATTTTTTAATTAAGTATAAAGGCGAGACCTGGTTTAACACCAAGTTTATTCCCAAAATTTCACCCATCACTTTAATTGCTTTGTTGTTCACCATCGTGTTGATGTTTAGCCTCAAAGGTGAAATGATCGTTGAGATCCCCAAAGATGTATTGCTAATTGCCTTGCCTTTGGTGGTATTCTTCGCTATTATGTTTACCCTGACATTTTTATTGGGTAAATTTTTCGGGGCTACCTATGCCGAAAATGCATCCATAGCATTTACCGCATCTGGCAATAATTTCGAATTGGCAATAGCCGTTGCAATAGGGGTGTTTGGCATCAACAGCGGTCAAGCTTTTGCCGGCGTTATCGGTCCTTTGGTTGAAGTGCCAGCTTTGATATTGTTGGTTCGTTTTGCATTTTATTTAAGAAAGAAATTATACGCATGAGTTTATACCCTGAGACCGAAAATTTAATTAAAGAATTAGAGGCCGAATGGCATTTAATTGAAGACAATAGAAAGTTAGAATTGGAGCAATTGGCAGGTGTAATACTTGAAAATATTCAGGAGTATAACCGCGCAGATGTAACGGTAGTATGCACCCACAATTCACGCCGCAGCCATTTGGGGCAATTGTGGTTAAAGGCAGCTGCCATGCATTACGGGATTCAAAATATATTTACCTATTCTGGTGGAACAGAAGCCACGGCTTTCAACCACCGTATGGTATTGGCCATAAAGCGGGCGGGATTTAAAGTAAATCAGATGGACATGAACGACAATCCGAAGTTTTACATACCGGTTTCTGACAACGATTACAGACTCGACATACACTATTCGAAACGCTACGACGAAAGTTATAACCCTCAGAAAAATTTCATCGCCCTTATGGTTTGTTCGCAGGCCGATGAGGCTTGTCCAGTGGTAATAGGAGGCAAGCGTTTCTCATTGCCCTACGAAGACCCAAAAGATTATGATGACACGGTGCATGAAGCTGGTGCTTACGACATGAAGCTGCGCGAAATGGGAAGAGAAATTTTATACCTGATTTCAAAAATTTAATGTCTGTTTAACACTAGGGAAATACTGCAGTACTTAGTTTGTATTGTCTAAAGCAGTTGATAACTTAGTCTTCAGATATAACACAAAATATGTTGATTGGATGGACCGGTTTTCCTTAGCTTTTTGAAGCTTGGGTTATTGAAAAAACCGGACAGACAAGCAACATTTTTTTTTGTCTGGCAATCAGTTTAGTTTATAATATTGCTAACAATTCAATAATTTTTTAAGCACATTCACTTGACATTGAAGTTTTAACTTTGTAAAAAAAACATGCATAAACTAATTGATGAACTATTGACCTTGCTGTTTCATTTTTTCAATCCTTTTAATGGAATTTTTAAAAGATGAACAGAAGAAAGTTAGAACTGGCTGTTATATCAGATGTACACTTGGGCACTTATGGTTGCCGAGCAAAAGAACTGCTACATTACTTAAAAAGCATAGATCCTGAAACCTTAATTTTAAATGGAGATATTATAGATATCTGGCAGTTTTCTAAAAAGTATTTCCCTAAAACCCACATGAAGGTGGTGCGCTATATTTTAAAAATGGCGATGAATGGAACCAAAGTTGTTTATATAACTGGCAACCACGATGAAATGTTGAGGAAGTTTGTGGGTATGGATTTTGGAAATATTACCTTGGTAAATAAAGTCGAAATGAACCTCAATGGCACTAAGACTTTGTTCTTTCATGGCGATGTGTTTGATTTTAGCATACAACATGCTAAATGGTTGGCCAAATTGGGCGGTAAAGGTTATGATCTTTTAATCATCATCAACACCTTTGTGAATTTCATTTCAGAAAAGTTGGGTGGTAAAAGGGTTTCTTTATCAAAGACCATTAAGAACAGTGTGAAACAAGCCATTTCATTTGTCAATAATTTTGAAGACTCTGCAGTGGATTATGCAGAGGCTCAACAATGCAAGGCCGTTGTGTGTGGGCATATTCACATGGCCTCAGATAAAATTGTAGAAACCAAACAATCGAGTATCCACTATTTAAACAGTGGCGATTGGATAGAGAATCTAACTGCATTAGAATACAACGAAAGCCGTTGGACCTTGTTCCAATATGTGGAAGAGTTGGTCGAAGACACAACTGAAGAGCTTGATGAGCAAGACGTGTTTCATTTGTTGAAAGAGTTCAAAATCGCTTAAAAATTTCTTTAATAATATGAGTCAAAATCATTTAAAGGAAATGATTTGGGGTGCCGCTATATCGGCTGCTCAAACCGAATCGGCCGCTGATGTTGGTGGCAAAGGCCCTTCGATTTGGGATGATTTTTGTCAACAAGAATCGGGGGTATTTTTTAAAAAGCCCAAAGTAAAAAGGGGCGATCAGTTGTCTGATTCAGCCGATTTTTATACCCACTACAAAACCGACATTGACCTACTAAAAAAAATTGGATTCAAACATTTTCGCTTTAGCATTTCATGGCCAAGGGTAATGCCCGATGGCGTAAATGTTAATGAAGAAGGATTAATTTTTTATCAGCAGGTAGTTGATTATTGCATAGAACAAGATATAACACCTTGGGTTACATTGTACCACTGGGATTTGCCTCTTGCTTTGGAGAAGAAAGGCGGATGGGCCAATAGAGACATACTCGAACAATTTAAAAATTACGCAGAAGTATGCGTACGTGCTTTGCCAAAAGTAAAACATTGGATCGTATTAAACGAACCTTCTGTTTTTCTTGGTGCAGGCTATTTGTTTGGTATTCACGCGCCAGGTAAAAAAGGTTTTGATGCCTTCTTTGCAGCCACCCACCATGCCATGATGGGTATTGGGATTGTGTTCAGACACCTCAAAGAAATTGACAGCAGTTTACAAATTGGTTCAAGTTTCTCGTTTACCCACATAGAAGCAGAAGACCGTAGCAAAAGGGCCTTAAAGGCCTCAGAGACAGCCGATCAACTCATCAACCGTTTTTTCTTTGAGCCCATTATTGGGTTAGGGTATCCTTTAGAGAATTTAAGCAAGCTCAAACAAATCAAGCGCTTTGTAAAGGAAGGCGATGAAGACAAGTTGAAAGTTGATTTGGATTTTATAGGTATACAAACCTATACCAGAGAGGTGTTTAAGCACAACCATTTCAATCCTTTTTTAAAAATAAAATTGGTGCCAGCCAAAGACCGTAGTTTGGATTTAACGGCAATGGATTGGGAGATACACCCCGAGAGTTTGTACCACTGCATTATGAAAATACATGGTTATGGATTAAATACCCCCTTGTATGTCACCGAAAATGGAGCGGCATTCGACGACCAAATCATGTTTAACCGCGTACACGACACGGCAAGAATACATTATTTTCAAACCCATATCAGCGAAGCCATAAGGGCCAAACAAGAAGGCGCCAATTTAAAGGGTTATTTTGCCTGGAGTTTAATGGATAATTTCGAATGGGCCGAAGGGTATCACCCACGTTTTGGTTTGGTGCATGTCGATTTCAAAACCAAGGTCCGCACACTTAAAGACAGCGCGCATTGGTTTCGGTCGTTTTTGGGCGGCGGGAAGCAGGGGTTAGGGGACAGGGATTAGGGGTTAGGGGATAGTTTTACCAAGGCATGACTTGTCTCTACAATGTCAATAACCACAATGATTTCGTTACATCGACTTGCGCCCCGATGACCGACGTGCAGCTCTTGTGGCGCTTTGGCTACAAAGCCGCAGCGAAGCGAAGACAAAGGGCATGGAAAGGCGCCATGTAAAATTTGAAACCAAAACCATCGATTTTATTTATAAAGCTTAAGTCATTTGTTATCCTATTTGGCAATAATTGAATTGCAATGTTCTCATTTACACCTAAGCAGGCTCCTCTCTCCCGATAGCTATCGGGACTATTGTTGTTATTGCGCACCCATGTTCATAAAATGATACTAATCTACCCGCTTCATAAACTTTAATAAATGATAAAATATCTTTATTTTTGCGCCACATTTTAATACCAAACATTTCAATGAAATTATATACCGGTCAAACCGACCATTTCGTTAACCGTCACAACGGTTCTGTTGCTCAAGAAGATATCGAAAGAATGCTAAAAGTTATCGGGGTAAACTCGGTGGACGAGCTTATCAGCAAAACGGTGCCAGCTGGCATCCGTATGCAGGGTGATCTGAAAATTAGCGATGAGGTTTCTGAGCAAAGACTATTGCAAGATTTAAAGAAGACGGCTTCTAAAAATCAAATTTTTAAAAATTACATCGGTATGGGTTACTACAATTGTTACACACCTGGCGTGGTGTTGCGCAATATCATGGAGAATCCAGGATGGTATACCCAATACACGCCTTACCAAGCTGAAATCGCTCAAGGCCGTTTGGAAGCTTTGCTGAATTATCAAACCATGATCATCGATCTTACTGGTTTGCCAATTACCAATGCCTCTTTATTGGATGAGGGAACTGCTGCCGCTGAGGCTATGGCGATGTTCCGCAGCTTACATAAATCAGATCACGCAACGAAGTTTTTCGTTGATGCCCACACTTACCCGCAAACCATAGACGTATTGAAAACACGTTCAGAGCCTATGGGTATTGAGTTGGTAATAGGCGATTATAAAACCGCTGCGTTTGATGAGCACTATTTTGGTGCGTTTATTCAATACCCTAACAACGAGGGTAATGTTGAAGATTATGCAGCATTTACCGCTCAAGCCCATGCTGCCAATGTATTGGTTTGTGTAGGTGCAGACTTGTTGTCATTAAGCATGCTAACTCCTCCAGGCGAATGGGGCGCTGACTGTGTAATCGGAACCTCACAGCGTTTTGGTGTGCCGCTGGGTTACGGCGGACCCCATGCTGGATACTTTGCTACCAAAGACGAATACAAACGTCAAATACCTGGTAGAATTATTGGTGTGAGTATAGACAGACATGGCAACCGTGCTTTGCGCATGGCTTTGCAAACCCGCGAGCAACATATCCGCAGACAAAATGCTACCAGCAACATTTGTACTGCACAAGTTTTGTTGTCGATCATGGCTGGTATGTTTGGTGTTTACCACGGACCAGAAGGTGTAAAAAAGATTGCAGCTAAAACCCACGGATTGGCTAAAACCTTAGAAGCTGGATTGAAAGCTTTAGGATACAAGCAAGCAAACGCCAATTATTTCGATACCTTGTTGATCGATTCCAATGGACATACTGCAGCGATTCGTCTGGCAGCAGAAGCTGCTCATATTAATTTGCGTTATTTTGCCAATGGCCATATCGGTGTTTCCATAGATGAAACCATAGACGTTTCTGATCTTGTTGATTTGTTAAATGTGTTTGCAAAAGTAGCAAACAAAACAGTTGAAGCATCAGAAATACAAGCCTTGGCAAATGCACAGGAATTAACTTGGCCTAGCAATTTGGTGCGACAAAGTAATTTTATGAGCCACCCAGTATTTCATAACTACCACAGTGAACATGAAATGTTGCGTTACATCAAATCATTGGAAAGCAAAGATTTGTCATTGTGCCACAGCATGATTTCATTAGGTAGCTGTACCATGAAATTGAATGCAACAACTGAAATGATTCCTGTTACCTGGCCTGAGTTTAATCAAATGCACCCTTTTGCACCAGTATACCAAGCAGAGGGTTACAGAGAAATTATAGATGAATTGGCTAAAGATTTGGCTGAGATTACTGGTTTTGCCGGCATGAGTTTGCAACCAAACGCAGGGGCTCAAGGTGAGTACGCTGGTTTGATGGTTATTCGGGCCTACTTAAACGATATCGGACAAGGACATAGAAACATTGCTTTGATACCTGAGTCAGCGCACGGAACAAATCCTGCATCTGCTGCTATGGCAGGTATGAAAATCGTTATCGTTAAGAACTTACAAAACGGCAACATTGACATTGAAGACTTAAAAGCAAAAGCGACAGAACATGCCAACGATTTGGCAGCGTTTATGGTGACTTACCCATCCACCTATGGCGTGTATGAATCTGGTATCAAAGAAATTACGGACATCATTCACCAAAATGGTGGTCAAGTATATATGGACGGAGCTAACATGAATGCTCAAGTGGGCTTAACCAGCCCGGGCTTAATTGGCGCAGACGTTTGCCACTTAAACTTGCATAAAACCTTCTGTATTCCACACGGTGGAGGCGGACCTGGCATGGGGCCAATCGGTGTAGCGGCGCATTTGGTGCCATACTTACCTGGCCACTCTGTGATCAAAACTGGTGGAGAAAAAGCAATTACAGCGGTATCTGCAGCGCCTTGGGGCAGTGCAAGTATTTTGTTGATTTCTTATGTGTACATCAAATTGATGGGAGCAGTAGGATTGCGCAAAGCCACTGAAATAGCAATATTGAATGCCAATTACATCAAATCAAGATTAGAGAAACACTACCCAATCATGTTTACAGGCGAGAATGGATTTTGTGCACACGAAATGATTTTAGATACCCGCTCATTGAAACAAACTGCAGGTATTGAGGCGGAAGATTTGGCTAAGCGTTTAATGGATTATGGATACCATGCACCAACCTTATCATTCCCAGTTGCTGGTACTTTGATGATTGAGCCTACAGAAAGTGAAAGTTTGAATGAGCTTGACCGTTTTTGTGATACCATGTTGGCGATTCGCAATGAGGTTGCTGAAGTTGAATCAGGTGTTGCAGACAAATTAGACAACGTATTGAAAAACGCTCCACATACGGCTGTAGAAATCAGCAGTGAAAATTGGGCGCATACCTATTCAAGAGAAAAGGCTGCCTTCCCAATGGCTTCAGTAGCTGCTAAGAAGTTTTGGCCAAGTGTTGCCCGTGTTAACAGCACGCATGGTGATAGGAACTTAATTTGTTCTTGTTTGCCAATTGAAGCCTATGCGGCAATGACCAACAACTAATCAAGTATATTATATTTTAGAGTCCCGTTGTGCGAAAGTGCAACGGGATTTTTTTTAAACATAACCAATTTTTTTAATGGATTAGCGCCAATTCAGAGCGTGTAGAAAAAAATATCTTCAAATCTTTTCTATCTAGAATTGATAAAGAAACTTATAGATCTAATGTTTGATAATGCTTGCTAAGCAAATCTTCCACTTTGGTCCATTGTATTTCCGGGTAGCGCTTGTTGTCAAGCGACTTAAGACTTGCTCTGTTGTCAATCATGTTGTGCATGTATTGCATACCCTGCCAAGCGGGGTATAATTTGTTTTTCTGAGGCGCTAAAAAACGAACAATTTTGATTAATCGTGCCAAGCGTTTTTGGGTGCCCAAACGCATCAATTCAAAGGGCGTTTCAGTAATATTTCCCATTACCTTTTTTAGCTCTTTCGGGCTTATGTTATGGCCAGAAATTCTAAGATAGCGTGGCGTGCAATCATCCATAGCCGCATTGGCTGTGAAGTTAGCGGTGTTGTCCATGGTGGTAAAACCCATTTCATGTCTAGCATCACCCCAATAGGTAATCCTTTTTTTCTTAAAAGCAATCATTGGAAATTGGTCGGTTAGCATTTCCATAAATGCCCCATTGAAAATACTTGTTGGCGCAATGTCTTGAACGTCTAGATATTTGTGAAACTCTCTACGCAAATCTAGGTTTCTGTTTTCCCCATGGGTGAAGTTGGTGAAGTCAAGTGAATAATCTGAGGGGATAAATCTTCTAACACCGGCAGCGATAGCTGCATTGAGTATTTTTTTTTGTGTTTTAATTACAACTTCTTCCAATCCTGCAAGTGCTGAAACCACGCAATGTGCATCTTTGCAAATGCCTGTCAATGTTTGGGTATCTGAATAGTCAATTGGATATACTTCTAAGCCCAAGGTTTCTAGTTCTTCTATTGTTTTGGAATTGGTTTCTTTTCTAAGCAAAGCTTTTACCTTAGCACCCTCCTCAATTAGTGCAATGCAAATGCGTTTACCAAGGTTTCCATTTGCGCCCGCAACAACAATTATTTTATCCATTTGTGTATAAGTTCAGTAAATATAAACCAATACAATTGTTAAATGTTTGAGCAAAGAGTATTTTTTTTAAAATTTTTGTGTAATTATTTGTAAGGCCATACTTTATGATTAAACTTTTTTAATATAATTCATAAAACATTTTCTTGTAGAAATTATTCGTTTTGGTATTGCTTAATGAGTTCAAAAGGTTGGTTTAAAACATTGCTCAAAGCAGTTATAATACTGCCTTCCGGCGCCATTGATAGCGCGTACTGCAGTGCTTCTGCTTCGTCGTCAATTTTTTCCCATTTAGCATTTGGTTTGACCTTTAATATACCCTTGGTAAGGTTGTCTATAATTGCTTCGGCAGTTCTGCCCCTTAAGAATTTTTTTTGTTGGATTATGATGTGGTCAAACATTTCGGCGGCTAATTCTCCGTTGCGTATTAGATCAGAATCCAATCGGTCGCCAGTCCCGACGATAATACCAATTTTCATCGGCGATTTTACTGTTGCCAAATAATCGCGTACGCCTTCAAATCCATCGGGGTTGTGTGCAAAGTCAATCAGAACTGTTTTGCCTTTGACTTCAAATAGGTTCATTCTTCCTGGTGTTTGTTCTTGCGAAGGAAAAAATGTTTTTAATGCCTTGCTGATTGTTTCTGGATTAATGCCAAAAAGGTAAGCAGTCAATGCCGCTCCCATCGCATTTTGAATCATGAATTTTAAACTGCCGTTAAACGTAATTGGGATTTCAGAGAGGGAAGCTAGTTTGTTTTTACTTATCCCATCTTGTATATATAGGTTTTGCTCTTCAAGATAGGCAACTGGATTACCCTTGTTTATGCCAGCTAAAACCATAGGATTTTTAGGGTACAAACTAAACCAAGCTATTTTGTTTTCTGTTTTCTCACCTATCGCTATGGTGTTTTCATTGTCTGCATTTAAAATGGCAGTTCCATCTTTTTTTAAGGCTTTAATGATAACTGCTTTTACTTGGTTTAATTCTTCAACGGTATCAATATCAGAGATGCCCAAATGGTCGCCTTGCACATTGGTCAATAGGGCTAAATCGCATTGGTCAAAGCCCAAGCCAGCACGAACAATTCCACCTCTTGCGGTTTCAAGGACTGCTACGTCAATGTTTTTGTTGCGCAAAGCAATTTGTGCACTTGTAGGACCAGTGGTATCACCTTCATCAATTAGCTCCCCATCTATGTAGATGCCATCGCTGGTGGTGTAGCCAACACAGTGTCCAGCGGTTTTTAAAATGTGTGCAATCAGTCTGGTGCTGGTTGTTTTGCCATTGCTGCCACTTATTGCTATGATTGGTATTCTGCTGTTAGCGTTTTCTGGAAATAGACTTTCAATTGAAATAGGCAGATTGTTTTGGTCTATATTTAAACTGTTTTTTCCGAAGCCAAATTGAAAAGGATACCCATCTTCTGCAGACAAGAAAGGAATGTTTTTATCTAAAGCTTGATCAATTAGCTTGTCCAATTCTTCACTGTTTTTTTCGAGTTCAATTAGCGCGCTGACGCGTGTTTGTTCAATGCTGAAATTGGGCGATTTTCCTTCTTGCAAAGCTTCAATTAATGCTTGAGCCGATTTGGCCGCTTGTTTGCCTGCTCTTTCATTGTGGTAAGCAAATACAACATTAAATATACCTGCTGTTTGTGTTGCCTTTATCGTGTAGAAATCCAAATGACTTGCTATCGAATTTTGCAATGCCAATGCAGTGGCACAAAATAAAACAGCAAGATGGTTTTCATCGGTTTTTTGAATTTGAAACTGTTCGGGTAGATTTTGTTTTATTTGAGCTTCAAAGTTATTAAGCGCTTCTTCTTGGAAGTTGTAGGGTTCATTCAATTCAAGTCTAACTTGTATCAGTTTTGGGTTGCTGTGGCTCCAATAGTTGGGCCCTCTTAGTGCTTGAATGGACTGTATTTTCACTCCTGCAAATTAATTGATAATACTTTGGTTTCTATGCCTTGAATCTTAATTTATTAAAAAATTTTGATTAAGTTTTCGAAATGCTTGATGGTTTGTAATTTAGGATTGTGATTCTTATGGTTTGTTCACATCGGGATCACATAATTCCCATAAACGAACCAATGCCACAGGCCAAGTTTCATTTAAAATAATAAGTAAAGTACTTATGCAAGTTCATTTCGATAAGCATGTATGGGCCTTAGACTGTTTTACAATAAATCAGGCGGAATGATAATTTAGCATTGATATATTTTTTTCAATATAAATTTTTTTCAGCGACCAATGCATACACCATTGGGATTCTGTTTGATAAATGGGCAATTCGGTATTTTTTTGGTGCTACTTCTACGGTTTTGTTAAAGCAATTATAGGGAGAATAATCGAATTCTTCGAATGCTTTAATTGTGAGGTCTTTTTGTAGCAAACTGCTAAAAACGTCAGATAGGGGATGGTTCCATGTAATGTGTTTAAGTTTTAGGTCCGCCTCGCGGTCGGCGTATGTCCCTTGCTCAGTTTCTATGATGGCTTCTTCGTTAAAGTAGTTATAGCCAATGGTTTCAAAATTGTCATCAAACATCCATACCACAGGGTGGAATTCTACAAAAATAAATTGACCATTGGGCTTTAAATATTGAGATACAATTTTTGCCCAAGCTTCTAAATCGGGCAGCCATCCAATGGTTCCGTAGCTTGTAAAAACGATGTCAAATGTTTTGTTTAGGTGCTGGGGCAAGTCGTAAATATTACAGCAAATAAATTCAGTGTCAACGTTTAATTCTTTTGCTAAAATACGCGCTTGATCTATCGCTTTGTCTGAAAGATCAATACCCGTAACATGCGCACCCATTCGACTAAGCGAGATGCTGTCTTGTCCGAAATGGCATTGCAAATGCAAAATTGATTTGCCTTTTACATCGCCCAATAAAGCCAATTCAATGTCATTGAGCGAGCTAGTCCCTTTTTTAAATTCAGGTAGATTGTAAAAGGAAGAATTGATGTGCGCTTGGGTTCTTTGGTTCCAAGAATCTCGGTTGACCTGTATGTAGTCGGCTTCAGGATGCATTGGGAATGTTGGGTATAGGGTTTAGCTCCCGAAAGCTTTCGGGATAGGGTTTAGTTTTCTGAAATTAAATATAGTGGATTCTAGGGCTGCATGGTCGAGCCTTCTCAAAAAAACGCAGCACGGATTGATACAATGGAAGGAGGGAAGTAATCGAAAATGCTTTTGTTTAAGTTCTTTGATGCGGTGATTTAATTCCATGAAGAAGATTGCAAATATAAAAAAGGCCGAACGAATGTTCAGCCTTTTTTATATTAATTTAGATTTAACCTAAGCGAATTGAGCTTTTTTTGCGGGTTTGGGATTTTTTCTTCCCCAAAATAAGGAATTGTTGTTCTGTTTATAATACTAAGGCATTAGTATTATGTCAATTTCTTTAGCCAATCTAAAATCTTTTTCAGTTAACCCGCCGGCATCATGGGTACTTAAAGAAATATG
>CAMDAF010000031.1 GCA_945888525.1 Chitinophaga pinensis | reverse complement strand
TCAACATTGATGTTAGGGCGACGGTTAGAAGCAATAAAATCTAAGGTAGTTTGAGTGCTTGGAGTTACAACATCAATTGTAGTACAAGATTTATTGTTACCTACGCAAGATTTGATTTCTAAACAAACCTTATATTGACCATCTGTGTAGAAGGTGTATCTAAAGTCTTTGTTTGCATTTCTTGCAACTTGATTGTCATCAATTGTCCATTCCCAAGTTGGTACACCTACAAGTTTTGTAGTTGTATTAGTAAATAAAATTGGGGTTGCGTTATAGCTTGGTACTGTATTGGTGCTAAATTGTGGAACTGGTAAAGTAGCAGGTCCAAGTTCAGATGTGTACGATCCAGCATATCCAGAGTCAGTTCCAGCAGCATCTGATTCAAATAATAAATACATGCTACCACTAGTTGCAGTTACAGTTTGTGGAGCTTTGGAGTTCATACCCCATTTAGCCAACAAGGTAGTGCCTGGGCCGCCTGGTGATTTACCATCCCATACACTTAAATTATCAGAAGCATCTTTAAACTTCAATCGTGTCATTTTTAACACAATTTTAGATGCGTTACATGGAGTGATTTGCAAGTAAGAACGAGATCCTAAGCCTTGATTGCCACCATAGTTTAAATTCGGACCACCATCATCGAAAATGGTTCCACTTGGGCTACCAACAACGTTGTCGTTGTTAGGGCCGTAAGTACCGTAACCTAGGTTATATTGAGTAGGTAGAGTTACAGTAATGTAACATACTTTTCTTTTAGGCGCTGAAGGACCAACGTCATTTTTAGCTGTTAATACAACTGTGTAACATCCTGGAATGTCAAAAGCAAACTCTGGGTTTCTTGTGAACTCATTGTTGCCAGTACCCCATGGATCAGAATACAAATCACCATCGGTTAGGTTAGGATAGTATCCAGATGAAGCATAAGTTGTAGAGTCATATACATCCCAAGTCCATTCGAAAGGGCCATTAGATGACAAATCAAAAACTTGCATTGACTCATATTGTTCAATTAAAACTCTGTCAGCAACAAAGTCTACAACTGGAATTGCTGTTGGAGCAACAGCATTGAAGCATTTTACAATACTATCCATTCCAAGACAGTTTGTGCTTCTTAATTTAACACATTTGCTTCCTGGTGTTGTCCAGAAGAGTTGAGAGTTGCTGTAGTTTGGAGTAACGCCTATTTGTTCCCAGGTTCCATCATTGTTTGCATCCCATGCATGCTCAGTGTAACCTGATTGGTTGCTGTTGATGAATTTGTTAACTGTTTTTACCCAAACATTGCTTGGAGCTATAAAATTAGCCGAAACGCTTGTAGGTAAAACCAAATTGATGCTAAAGTCTATGGTTTCTCCATAATAAGGAGGACCTGAACAAGTTGAACAACCATAAGAAGCATTCATTGGATAACCTGCGTAGTTACCAACTACCCTCATTCGGGTTGCACTTGGCGTAACATTACAAGGTATTTTAAAAGTTCTTGAACCTAAGGTTGAAGGCGTTTGAACAGTACCAGGAACAGAAAAACTACCTAAATACTCACCAGCATCCGTAAAGTCTTTATCGTTGTTAAAATCGATATATACTCCAATTGATCCGCCGTAACCATATGATCCACTTGAACCACTGGCTTCCACTGTGTATGTATTTCCAGCGGTAATGTCAATAGCCCTTGATGGGGTGTTGGATAATCTCCACTCTGAACCACATGTTGAGGCTCCGCTAAATCCATCGGCAGCGTGGTTATAAATAACCTGAGTTCCTACGCTGACACGAACTTGCTCGAGTGCAAAAATGTAGTTACCTGAAGTGTAACCATAAGTCGAGTTGTTGTACATGTGATAACCGTCACACCACGGTGCTGCCTGAGCGTTTGCATCGAGTCCTACCGCACTTAGCAGCAAGGCTACAAGCATAAGCTTTAGCATTTTTAAATTTGTAATTAATTTTTTCATAATGCAGATTGTAATAATTATTATGGTCCAAAAATAAACAAGTTATCAAAAAAAACAAATAAATATTTGCTTTTAAGCAAGATTATGACAAAAAAATGATAAAAAAATAGATAATCGGGGCGATTAATCCCATTGTCAACAATCCCTTACCGTGTTCTTATCTCAATGTTTTGGCCAATAGTGATAGAATTATCTGAAATATTGTTCCAGATTTTTATTTCTTCGACTGTAACGGTAAATTTCCTTGAAATACTGTACAATGTATCTCCACTTTGAACTTTATAAACAATTATTGCACTCTTTTCTATTTTTAATTCCATTCCCAAACTTATTTGATCGCTCTTAAGTCCATTTTTTGATTTTATGTCCTCAATCGGAATATTATACTTTTGCGAAATGCTATACAAGGTCTCCCCCAAAGAGACGTAATGGATAGTGTAATTAACGGATTCAACTTTGTTTTCAATAGTTGACATAGTATCCGGCATTGAAGTGGCTTTTCTTTGTAAATTTAAGACTACCCCAACTTTTGGTTCTGTGCCTACTTGCATTAAGTTTTTGGTGTATAATGCGCTTATCCTAATGGCGTACTTTTGAGAAATTTTCCACATGCTCTCACCTTCTTTAACCTCATGACTTGCAACACTTGCCTTTCGTTTTTTGGGCTTTAAATACAAAACATCTCCCGGCTCAATGCTTGAATGAAAGCTTAAATCATTGTATTTTACTATTTTATTGACCGTCTTATTGTTGGTATTGGCAATTTTGTCGACCGTCTGATTTTGCTGCACCACCGTAGAAGGCACGTTATTGTATACAATATCAATATTTGCAGGAATTTGGGTGCTGTAAGGATTGTATCCTGCTAAAACCATAGAATCGAATAGCATTAATTTATTTCTTTCAATTGTGCTTATTAATAAATCTGCATATTTTTGATTGGTTGCATATCCGGCAGACAATAAACCCTTAGCCCAAGATTTATAATCTGAAATATCCAGAAGAAATAGTGCTGAATAGCGTTTGTTGTCCATTAAAAATCTAGAATGGTCTTTGTATGAAGCCTCTGCTTTAGCATAACACCTAAAGCACTCTTGCAAGGCATCGTCATCTTCTAAAATTGTACAAGCAGTCCAGTCCTTTTTGCATTTTATTCCGAAATGATTATTTCCCTGTTTTGCCAATCTGCTATTTCCACTTCCGCTTTCTAACAGACCTTGCGCCAAGGTAATACTTGCTGGAATTTTATATTCCAACATCTCTTTCATTGCTATGTTCTTAAAAGTATCTATATATTGTTTAACTGTAATAGTTTGAGAAACAATGTTTTTAATAAATAAAAAGGATAATATTATGATTATTTTATACTTCATAGAGCAAGGCAAAAATAAACCCAAAGCAACTTTAGCTTACTATTTTTTGTCAACATATAAACGAAAGTATTATTCTCAAACATTAAAATATTTCACTTTACTACACAGTTTTATGCTTTTCATTGTCAACTGCTCTTTACTTCTTATTTTTGTAACCTCAATAATATTATGAGTCATTTAAAATTATTATTACTTTGTTTCACCTCTTTGGTGTTTAGTCAATTGACTAAAGCTCAAAATGATGCTCCCCCCGATCCGGTTTTTAAAATATACTTTTCCAACAATAACCCCAAAACTGGCGATGTCGTTGAAATTATATTTAAAGCAAAAATACCTGAAGGCATTCACATGTATAGCACCTTCAACAAATGCGACATTGGGCCACTTAAACTCATCTTTAACTTTACTCAAAATTCAAGTTTTTGTTTGGTGGGAGAGCCCTTTAGCGTTGGAGACAAAAAGATTTTAGATGAGATATTCAAGTGTGAATTAGGCGAATTTTTTAGTCAAGCTGAGATTCATCAAAAAATAAAAATATTAAGCAACTCCGTAATTCTAAAAGGAAACATAGAAGGCCAATGGTGCAACGAAACACAATGCTTTAACTTTGGAGGCCTTATACCACTGCCATTTACTGCAAGCTTAAAAGCAATTGGAAATCGCGCAAAATGTGATCCAAAAGAGATAGGCATTGAAAATGTAGAAAATATAGAACAAATTGATACAGCGGCTCCCATTGACATTCCTGCATCTATTGATTCGAATAAAACCTTAATTGATTCGGCTTGCGAAAATTGCTCTTACAAATTAAGCAACTTTGAAGATAAGAATAAATGCATTAATAAAACCTTTAATGGCGAGAAATCAGAAACGGACAAAGAAAGCAATTGGGGTTTATTTTTATTGGCTTTTTTATCTGGACTTGCCGGTTTATTAACCCCCTGCGTTTTCCCTATGATTCCAATGACAGTAGCTTTCTTCTTAAAAGATAAGAAAAGCAAACGAAAAGCAATATTGAATGGGGTATTCTTTGGAATTTCAATTATAGGCATATATGTAATAATTGGTACACTAACCGCTTTTGCATTTGGTGCCGATGCGGGCAATGTTATTTCAACACATTGGCTTCCAAATATTATATTCTTTGCTATATTTTTGATATTTGCTTTCAGTTTCTTCGGCGCCTTCGAAATCGTACTTCCTTCTTCATTAACCAATAAGGTTGATAGACAAGCCGACAAAGGTGGTTTATATGGTATTTTCTTTATGGCTCTAACCTTGGCAATTGTCTCATTTTCTTGCACTGGTCCAATTGTTGGATCTGTTTTAGTTCAAAGTGCTGGCGGAGAATTTCTAAGGCCGGTAATTGCTATGATGGGTTTTGGTTTGGCTTTCGCTCTGCCCTTCTCATTGTTTGCAGTTTTTCCAAATTGGTTAAGCAATTTACCAAAAGCAGGCGGATGGTTAAATAGTGTTAAAGTTATTTTTGGATTCCTTGAATTGGCGCTGTCTTTAAAATTCTTAAGCATTGTTGATCAAACTTACCATTGGCATATCTTAGACCGTGAGGTTTATTTGAGTCTTTGGATTATAATATTTGCATTGATGGGGGTTTATTTGTTAGGTAAAATTAAGTTTTCTCACGACAGCGATATGCCTTATTTGAAAGTGCCTAGACTTCTCATGGCTGTATGCACATTGTCATTTGTGGTGTATATGATACCTGGATTGTGGGGTGCGCCATTGAAATTTCTGTCAGGATATCTTCCACCAATGAGTACACAAGATTTTGACATTTCAAGAAACATAAGAGAAGCCCAAGGAATTAAGGGTAATTTGTGTAAAAAGCCCAATTATTCTCAAGACTTTCATATAGCACATGGATTGAATGGTTATTACGATTATGATGAGGCTGTTGCTTGCGCTAAAGAACTTAAAAAACCTCTTTTTATTGATTTCACAGGACATGGCTGTGTAAACTGCAGAAAAATGGAAGAGATGGTTTGGAGCGATCCCAGGGTTCTTAAATTACTAAATGAGGACTATGTTATAGCATCCCTTTATGTTGACGATAAAAAAGTAAAATTACCGGCCAATGAATGGTTTACAGGCAGATATAGCAGAAAAGAGATTAAAACTTTAGGCAACAAAAATGCTGAAATTGAAATATGTTATTTTGGTAAAACTTCACAACCTTTATATTGTTTGCTTGATGGTTCAGAAAGCTTATTACAAACACCGGTTGGCAGTGAAATAAATAAGAAACAATTTGATACAGAAGAATTTTTGAAATTTTTGGAAAATGGATTGGTAGAATTTAAAAAAAGAAACCCATAAAGCATGAGTATTAAATCACATTTTGAAGAAGCGCAAAGTATTTTGAATACTTTTCTAAATAATCCTGAGAACTTTATTGCATTAGAAAATGCGGGGAAAATAATGGTAGAGTCTATACGCAATGGTGGAAAAATTATAAGTTGTGGCAATGGCGGGAGTCTTTGTGATGCTATGCACTTTGCTGAAGAATTAACAGGAAGATACAGAAACGATAGACCTGCTTTGCCTGCTATTGCGATTTCTGATGTCAGCCACATGGCTTGTGTGGGCAATGACTATGGCTACGAATTTGTGTTTTCAAGATATCTTGAAGCACTGGGAAAATCTGGCGATGTATTATTGGCCATTAGCACCAGTGGAAATTCAAAAAACATACTTAATGCAATCGAAGCAGCCAATAAACTTGGGCTAACAGTTATCGGCCTAACAGGAAAAGATGGAGGCAAAATGGCCAATCTATGTGGTATTGAAATTAGAGCTCCCCATTCTGAATATGCAGACAGAGCTCAAGAAATACACATTAAGTGTATACATAGCTTAATAGACTATATCGAAAAAAATTTAGATTAGTAACTATAGGTTTTTAACCAACGATATAATGATATCTCATCGCTGTTTTGTGCAACAATATTGGATTTCATTTTTCTATAAATTCTCTTTTTAAATTCTTCAAGCTCTTTATCTATTTCATCGGTGCAAGATAAAGTTAAAGCCATTTCTATGGTCTGTAAAGCTTGATTAAAATCCCTATGCATTTCAGAAGATTTTGCCTTTAATAAATATAATTCGCAAAGATTAACTCCTATAATATGTTTGGAAAGCTCAATTTGTTTCTCCATTAATTCTACATTGCCAAAAATCAGTAAAAGTTTAATGTAGTTTATATGGGTTTCGGCATAATTATAATCTGCTTTCAGTGCTTTTTTAAAGTACTGCTCTGCCAACGAATAATCTTTTATTTCCTGTGCAAAAACTTTGCCCATTAAACACAATGACGGGGCATGTCTATAATCACTAGATAGCGAATGGTTTAAATTTTCAATTACTTTCTCAATATCTTTTGGATAATTACTCAAGGCCTTTAAAAAATGTGATTCTGTAATGTTCATTTTAGTTTGTTTTTAAGGGTTAAAAATCTTCTCGAAGATAAGCTGTAATTCTTCCCGGTTATAACGAACAAATAACCATTGTTACTATTTGTAGACAGTTTGAGGCTTTGATTTTTAAACATCTGTTATTCAGATATAAACATTTAACCTTTTAACAAAAAAATAAATATAACCGCTGTTTTTTTTCTAGTATATATAATTGTTGACAACCTCCATTAAATAAAAAGCATGATAAAGGCGCAAAAGTCTTACTTCTTACTTTTTTAATTCAGATGTAAATATTAACTTTGGTTAAAACTCTTACTATGTTTATTAAAACTTATGGTTCTGCCGTATTCGGCGTAGATGCTTATACTGTCACTATTGAAGTCAATGTATCTTTAGATGGTGCTAAATTTGTAATGGTTGGACTCCCTGATAACGCTGTTAAAGAGAGTTGGACAAGGATTACAACTGCATTTAAAAACAATGGGTACTCCTTCCCACGAAAAAAGGTGGTAGTTAACTTAGCGCCTGCTGATATCAAAAAAGAAGGCAGTGCCTACGACCTTACAATAGCCATCGGTTTATTGGCCGCAGATGAACAGATTGTCGATTCTTTTGAACTCGAAAAATACATCATTATGGGTGAGCTTTCACTTGATGGTTCTGTATTGCCAATAAAAGGCGCTTTGCCAATAGCAATACAAGCGCTTAAAGAAGGTTTTAAAGGGTTTATTCTCCCAAAAGCAAATGCCGCAGAAGCTTCTATTGTTAAAGGACTTACTATTTATGGTATTGACAATATTCGTGATCTGGTAAATTTTTTTATTAAGAAGTCAGAGTTATTACCTGAGCCGAATACATCAAATGAGGATTTCAATAAGGCTTTAGATCAATTTGAATTGGATTTTGCAGATGTGCAAGGTCAGGAAAACATCAAACGCGCTATGGAAATTGCTGCCGCCGGGGGGCATAATATTATTTTGATCGGTCCGCCAGGTGCGGGTAAAACCATGTTGGCAAAAAGATTGCCCTCCATTCTTCCGCCAATGACTATTGAAGAAGCATTAGAAACCACAAAAATTCACTCTGTTGCTGGCAGACTTATTGGCTCCAAAGGGTTGGTGTCTCAAAGGCCATTCAGAGCGCCACACCACACCATTAGCGATGTTGCCTTGGTTGGAGGTGGAAATACCCCTCAGCCTGGCGAAATTTCCTTGGCGCACAATGGCGTACTTTTCTTGGACGAATTACCTGAATTTAAACGAACGGTTTTGGAGGTTATGAGACAGCCTCTTGAGGACCGAAGGGTAAATATAGCACGTGCTAGGTTTTCTGTCGATTATCCCGCAGGTTTTATGCTGGTAGCAAGCATGAACCCTTGTCCGTGTGGCTTCTTTAACCACCCTGAAAAAGAATGTGTTTGCGGGCCAGGTATAGTTCAAAAATATTTAAGCAGAATTAGTGGTCCTTTATTGGATAGAATAGACATCCATATTGAGGTTACGCCTGTGAGTTTTGAAGAGCTAGCCAGCAGAAAAAGAAGCACCGAACAAAGTGCCAATGTTCGCGCAAGGGTAATCAATGCGCGAAAAATTCAATCTGAGCGATATGCTGAAAACACTGGTATTTATTGCAATGCCCAAATGCCTGGTAATAAAATTAAAGACATTTGTGCCATTAATGATTCTGGCACACAACTGCTAAAAAATGCCATGCAAAAGCTAAATCTCAGCGCAAGAGCATACGACAGAATATTAAAAGTTGCGCGCACCATTGCCGACCTAGCCGGCAGCAAAGACATACGCACCGAAGACCTAGCCGAAGCCATTCAATACAGAAGTTTGGATAGGGAGAATTGGGGGGCTTGATGGTTTTACAAATAAACTACTCGAACAGGCAATTACCAATGTCTGATTTCGTGGCTTAAATCCCTGCTGAATACAATGCCTCACAGCTCCTTTTTTTCTATTATCCTTTCCAAACCGGAAGCCTTCCAGGGGTTGCCGGGAATTTCAATTGTTCTAGTAATACTTCTAGCAAATCTATTCCTTCTTTTAAATCTAATATTTCAGCATAGACAGGCGTGAATTTTCTCTTTATGTCCGCTAATTTATCTTCATAGGTCTTAGATGGGATTTGGCTTGTTGACCATAAATTTCCTACTATTCCTTCAATAGAACCTACAATGCCCGGCAATACTTCAAACTCCCTTGCTGCCAAAATTCCATCGCCATTCATTTCAAATCTTATTTTTATTAAGCGTTCTTCTAATTCTTTGATCTTCTTCAATATTGAAGCATCTTTTATGTAGGGTATTCCTGCTTTAATAAAGTTTAATTTATTTTCTAAAACATCACAATACTGGTGAGAGCCTAAAGCCACCCTTCTAACTTCTGCTAACTCAAAATTAAATGTATTGTTGGTAAGGCCCAGATCAAATAATGTATTTAACCTAAAGCCCTGTTCCTTGGTGCTAAAAATTAATTCATAGCCCTTCATTATTTTAATTTTAACTGTATACAAACCTGGAATTGCTAGAGCTCCTTGATCATCACTTTCATATGGATTGTTCGGATCGGGCGTGTAAAAACTAATAGGGCTGGTTTTATCGTATCTTCCATTCCACGTGAATCTATTGACGCCTTTTTTGACCGGTAATTTGTATTGCTTTACCGATTGTCCCAAAGAATCACATATTTCAGCTAGAATATAATATTCGGATTCCAAATACTCTTTTTTTATGCTGTCCTTACTTGCATAAAAATCGTTCAATTGCTTTTCTTCTTTTGCCTGTCTAATTTCTTTTATTGTTTTGTATTCGTCTTTTAGTGAATAGGTGATTACGGCTCCAATTGAGGGATTATCGGCAGTATAAAAGCTCTCGCCTTGGAAAGATTTTCCCTTATGGCCTAAAGGATGAGACGGGTTATAAACCAAGGCTTCTTTTATTGGAAAAATGCTTGCAGGACTGTTTTCTATTGCTTGCTTTTGCAGCTCATAGTTTTGTAAAGGGCTGTAATCATCTAAAACATAAAAACCTCGACCAAAGGTTGCCAAAACCAAATCATTTTCTCTTTCTTGTATTGCAATTTCTTTGATGCATATTGTTGGAAGCCCACCACTAAACTTCGACCAGTTTTTTCCACCATCTATGCTTGAAAACAAACCAAAATCTGTTCCTGCAAATAATAAATTTTTGTTTTTGTGGTCTTCGGCTATGCATTGTACAGATCCTCTTTCGGGCAAATTAGAATGTAGCTGTATCCATGTTTTACCTTTATCTATGGTCTTGAAAATATAGGGTTTGAAATCGCCATTTCTGTGGTTATTAAAAACAACAAAAGCGGCATTCTCGTCGTGTTTAGATGCATAAATGTTTTGAACCAATGTTTGTTTTGGAACGCCGGGAATATTGTCAATCCTCATCCAGTTAGAGCCACCATCACTTGTTGCGTGTATCAATCCATCATCTGTACCAACAAATAATATTTTTGAATTAATTGGTGATTCAGATAAAGCGGTAATATTTCCATAAATACTGGTTGATTGGTTCTTTGCAACCGCATCTATACTCCAAACTTTACCCATCACCGTTAAATTGTTTCGATCTAAGCCTCGCGACAAATCGGGGCTAATAATCTGCCATGAACTGCCCTTATCTGTGCTTTTAAAAAGCTTTTGAGCCGCAAAGTACAAAGTTGAATTGTCGTGGGCACTTAAAACAATTGGAGCATCCCAATTAAAACGAAAGGCTTGCTCTTTTCCTATTTCTAATGGTTTTATATCAAATGCCTCTCCAGTTTTTCTATTGTATCTTACCAAGCCGCCGTATTGCCATTGGGAATAAACAATATTGGGGTCTTTGGGGTCAACCACTGTTTTAAAACCATCTCCACCGACAGTAACAAACCAATCATAATTATGAATACCGCTCGCGCTTATTGTTCTAGATGGTCCACCTAAAGTGTTGTTGTCTTGGGTTCCTCCATAAATGTTGTAAAATGGTTTTGCATTATCCACTGTTACCCTGTAGAATTGTGTAATTGGTAAATTGGATTTGAAATCCCACGTTGCAGCCTTATCCCAGGTCTCATATAAACCGCCATCGCAGCCCAACAAAACATGGTTTGGGTTTTCTTTATCAATCCATATGGCATGATTGTCTACGTGTTTGTTTTTTTCTCCCAGGCCTTGAAAACTTCTTCCGCCATCAATACTTGCTTCTGCCCAAGTATTCATAGAATAGATCTTATCTGCATTTACTGGATCTGCAAATATCTCAACATAGTAATTGCCTGCACTTGAGTAGGGGCTTCTCTTCTCAAAACTTGCACCTCTATCACTGGAAAAATAAAGGCCTTGATTTCCATTGCTTGCCTCAATTAAAGCATAGACATAGTCGCTCTTTACAGGCGAAACCGCAATTGAAATCCTTCCTACATCCCCTTTAGGTAAGCCATTTTCTAACTTGTTCCATGTAACCCCAAAATCTGTGCTTTTATACAATCCTGATTCAGGCCCGCCACCTACATATGTCCATTCATGCCTTTGTCTTTGATGGGCGCTTGCATATAATATATTCGAATTGTTTGGGTCAATGTGAACTTCATTAAAACCGGTATGCTCACTAACATTTAATACCCTATTCCACGTTGAGCCGCCATCGAGGGTTTTATATATTCCCCTTTCGCCGCCTGAATTCCACAAAGGTCCATAGGCGGCAACATATACGATGTTTGTATTATTTGGGTCAATAGCAACCATTCCGATGTGTTCACTGGTTTTTAAACCCATGTTTTTCCATGTCTTACCACCGTCCTCAGACTTATAAATTCCATCGCCATAAGCAACACTCCTTTGGTTGTTGTTTTCGCCTGTACCTACCCAAATTACATGTGGATTTTTTGGATCAATTTTTAAACACCCAATAGAAAAAGATGCTTGAGATTCAAAAATTGGGTAAAAACTGGTGCCAGCATTGTTTGTTTTCCAAACACCTCCACTAGCAGCAGACACATACCATTCTGATTTGTCTAATGGATTAACGACAATATCCGAAATTCTTCCAGATGTCACCGCCGGGCCTATGCTTCTAAAGCTTAATGCATTTAAAACTGTTTCATAATTGTTGAATGCATTGCTTGCAGAAGATTGCGGCGCTGCTTGTTTTTGAGCATTTAGCTGAAAAAAGCCGAACAAAAGAAACGCCATAAAAGAATTTTTCATGTTAAAATATTAATCTTCGAATTAAGAGTTAATATTTTAAAGTATCAAATAGAAATAAAACGAAGCCGATTATATTCAAAATGTAAAAGCTTAATTTTGAAGAATGACTTTAAAAAAATTAATATTTCTTGGGTTCTATTGTTTTTCACACCTAATTTATAGTCAATGTAAAACATTCTCCATCAGTTCAGACGATGCGGTTTTTATTTCCGGAATACGTTCAAGCTTTAACTTATCTGTAAGTCCCTTAAACCCTGGAGAGAAGGCTATTTTCAAAGTCAATGGAAACAAACTAGACTCTTGCGTATATAAAACGGTAGGTTCAGGGGTGGGTATTTATAAAATAATTGCGTCAGCAGAAATCTATAAAAACAATATTCTTGTAGAAACCCTGCAGCAAACATATTCATACTTCGTAATGATGCCTATGGTTTATTGGGATGGGCCTAATTCAAATATTTTATATGCCAACATTGAACAGGTTTTAAATGTTTCAATACCTGGGGTTTCCCCAAATTCAACAATGTTAACCCTAGAAGGTGCCACAATAATATCAAATGTAAACGGAAAATACACCATCAAACCTGATTCTGGGGCAAGAAGCGTATCGGCTTTATGCGCAGCTAAATTACCGGATGGAACGGTAAGAAAAATGGGGGGATATAAACTAAGGGTTTTAGAAATCGAACTACCTACCGTCCAATTTAATTCATCTAAACCCAATATAGTTGCACCTGATAGCCTTTATATTTTAAAGGATATTAGAATGCTACCATTTAATTTGAGTTATCAGATCACTTCGTTTAGTATTACAATAATTAAAAATAATATTGCTCAAAAACACTTTCTAAAAGGAAATTTTTTAAGTGAAAACTTAAAAACGATAATTAAAAGTCTTATTAGAGATGATGTGATTATAGTTGACGATGTGTTTTGTAAAATTCAATGGGTTGGTGAAAAAAAGATAAAGCCTTTTGTATACACCATTAACTAATTTAAAACACAATTTAAAGCGGTTTTAAAGCCGTTTAAGGCCGTTTCATCAAATTTTTATATACTTCCTCGTACATGGGCAATATCTTATCTATATGAAAAGATTGAGCCTGTTTTAAAGCATTTGTTTTAAATGTCTTTAAAATTGAATCATCGGATAAAATATACAATGCGTTTTTGGCCATTGATTCAATATCCCCAACACCACTTAAAAAGCCTGTTAAACCCTCAATATTTACCTCTGGGATTCCTCCTGTGTTTGTGCTTATCACCGGCACCTCGCACGCCATGGCTTCCAATGCCGCCAACCCAAAGCTTTCGGTTTCCGAAGGCAGTAAAAACAAATCACAGACAGACAAAATTTCTTCAATTTGTTCTTGCTTGCCCAAAAAAGTAATTCTATCGCAAACACCTGTCTCTCTGCAAAGCAATTCAATATTGGTGCGTTCAGGGCCGTCTCCAATTAACAACAATTTCGATGGTATTTTATCAGCAATTAATGCAAATATTTTTACCACATCATCTACCCTTTTAACCTTTCTAAAATTAGACGTGTGCACTAAAATCTTCTCATTTAAGGGCGCAATGGCTTTCTTAAAATGTTCTTTCTTTTGTTTTGTGAATCTTGAAAAATCTATAAAATTCGGAATCACATAAATATCCTTTTGAATGTGAAAGTTATTTAAGGTATCTTGTTTCAAGCTTTCAGAAACTGCAGTTACCGCATCCGAATGGTTAATTGAATACGAAACAACCGGCTCAAATGTTGGGTCTTTTCCAACCAAAGTAATATCAGTCCCGTGTAAAGTCGTTACTATTGGAATATGAATCCCTTGCTCTTCTAAAATATTTTTAGCCATCAAAGCAGCACTTGCATGCGGGATAGCATAGTGTACATGCAATATATCAATCTTGTTCTGTTTTACAATGTCAACAATTTTACTTGCCAATATTGTTTCATATGGAACGTATTCAAATAGTGGATATTTGTAAATAGATACTTCATGAAAAAACACATTAGGATTAAAAAAATCCAATCTAGCAGGCTGGCTATAACTGATAAAATGCACATTATACCCTTTGGCTGCAAGCGCTTTTCCAAGCTCAGTAGCAACAACTCCACTGCCTCCAAAAGTCGGATAACAAACTATTCCTATATTCATTTTAGTGTCTACAAAGATACTAATGTTTTGTTTAGTGTTTAACCCCGGCTCTTTACCAATGTATTAAGAAAACTGTCCAATTTAAATAATGGATGCGGCAAATTCGAATTATCATAATTCCAATGAAAACCATAAACAGATTTACCTTTCACCTTAACATATATAAACGAAGTCATATTGGCATAATTGTTAAAACCAATTCTACTTAAAGAATCTGAATTAACAAGGGTGCGCAAATAGTCTTTTTGCTTAGTGGAAATTTTTCCCAAACGAATGGTATCGCCAGGTATACTTATTTTTAAAATCTCTCCCTTCCCTATAATTTCATATTGCTCTGTCGCCCCAGTAAATCCACCGCCGTTTCCAAAAACAATATGCAAGTCCGATTGCTTTTTATAAAGTGATTTTGTTGAACAGGAGCTTGTAATAAAAAGTGAAATTAATAAGATTGCATTATGCTTCATATTTGTAACATAGTCTAAAATTGTTCTAAAAATCGAACATCATTTTCAAACATTTGACGAATATCTTTAATGCCATATTTTAACATAGTGATTCTGTCTATTCCCATGCCAAATGCAAATCCAGAATATTTTTCAGGGTCTATTCCACAATTAATTAATACATTTGGATCTACCATTCCACAACCTAATATTTCAAGCCATCCTGTTCCTTTTGTGAGCCTCTTATCTTGTTCTGTGGCTGTTCCTAAAAATATATCCATTTCTGCACTTGGCTCTGTAAAGGGAAAATAAGAAGGCCTAAATCTTATTTCTCTTTCACCAAAAAATTGAGATACAAAATAATACAAAGTCTGTTTTAAGTCGGCAAAACTTACTTTTTCGTCTATATAAAGCCCTTCGATTTGATGAAAGAAACAATTTGACCTAGATGACACGGCTTCATTTCTATATACCCTTCCAGGCATTAATGCACGAATTGGAGGCTTCTCATTTTCCATTAACCTCACTTGAACACTACTGGTATGGGTTCTTAATGCGTAGTTTCCTATTGGTTCTTTATTTACAAAAAAAGTATCCTGCATATCGCGCGCTGGATGATTTTCTGCGAAATTTAGTGCAGTAAAATTATGCCAATCATCCTCTATTTCCGGTCCATTTTCAACTGTAAAACCTATGCTTTCAAATATTTCTAAAATATTGTTTTTAACAATTGAAATTGGATGTGTAGAACCAATTGTTGCAGCAAATACCGGCAATGAATAATCATTACTTGTTTTATTAAAATCGGCTCCTCCAGAAAATTTTTCTCGATTTTCATTAAAAATCAATTCAATTTCTTGTCTTAGAATATTCAACTGTTTTCCAATCTCTCTTTTTTCTACGCCATTTATATTTTTAAAATCTTCAAATAATATACTCAATTCACCTTTTTTAGATAAAAAAGTTAGTCTATAATTTTCTAGATCTTCTAAATTTTCTATTGGAAATTTTTTAGCTTTATTTTTAAGTTGTTCTATTTTTTCAAGCATGGTACAAAAGTAGTTTAAAGTTTTAATTTCATTTTAGGTTGGTTTTCAACTTATAAGAATAAAAAAAGATTTATTTAAATTATATATTGTATTAGTATAGTGCTGTTGATATCGTGATAACTCTCTATTTTTATATTGTTTATATTAGAATATTTTATATTTAATATTTTTACTAACGTTTTTTTAATATAAGAGTACTATATTTTATAGGTGTTTAGCTATATCTATTCACATATTAACAGATATGTTCATATGTGAAATTGTATTTTTTTAATTTGGTGATAACCATACTACTTATTCTATATTTATTCACTTATTTACCGCTTTCTTAACACTAAAAATGTTCCACATTTTATTTTGAATTGTTTAACGGATTTATACATCATTATGTTGTTAATTATGTTGAAAATTACTCTATTTTTATTACAAGTTTTTCTTCCCATGATGCCTTTAAATACAAGACTTTTTCGTATATAGGACTTGCATTTTTATTCATTTTATACGGACTAAATATTTCCTCATAATTATGCCTATAGATTTCTAATTTATAGACTCCTGGTTCATAATATTCATCTAAAGAATTTAAACTATATTTTTTACTCAATAATTTACCATCTTTAAATATTTTCATATCATAAAAACGGTCAGTGGTATCTATAAAAAAAATATTCAAATGAGATAACTTTTGCTCTTCAATTATATTTTTACCACTTAAATTTAGTGTATCCCGTATTGCGTTATTATTATAATTTATAATAAGAGTGTCTGGTTTTATGTTTAAAGTCTTTCTAATAACGCTTAAATGGCTATTTTCTCTATAGTTTTTTGGATCATAGGGTAGTTTATATTCAATTATATAATTATTTTTTACTTTTATTATTTTAACGGTACTTGCTATCCAATCTTTCAATTCTAAATTTTGATTGAACTTTAAGGTTGTATCTTTTATTAAATCACTATATCTATTTTTGTTTTTTACTATAGAAAACTCTGGTGTTATTATAATAATGTCACTGCTATCTAGTTTAAATTGGGTTTTTATTTCAGATATATTCTCGTTTCTATTGTAAGTTAGTTTCAAGCTTTGTTGACCTTTATCTATGTAAACATTTTTTATTAAAAATGGCTTATGCCATTCAATTAAATTGACGTTATAAATGCTGTCGCTCCTTAGATTTTTAATAAAATTTATTGGTTCACATACATCGGGTATGTTGTCGTTGTTATTGTCTGTATACAGCCATAAATTGTATACACTATCCTTTATGCCCCTAAAAACGATTTCATCTGTTTCGACAGCTAATGTATACGCTGTGTTGAATGCTCTAAAGCTATCGCTACCAATGTTGTTGTTTACAGAAGCTTTAATGTTTTTGAATTCTTTTATATTGGGTATTTTTATCTTTATAAAACTTGAATCTTGTAATTCGTTGACCGAAAAAATCGTATTGAGTTTATAATTGTTCCCTGCGTTGTTATCTACTATAGCCCCGCTTATAATTAAGTTATAGCATGTGTTTTTTTTAAGGGCGCTATCTAGTTTTATTGTAACCTTTCTGTTTTGACTACTTATCTTAAAGGTGCTGTGTTTGGGAATTAACGATATGTTTTTTTCTGCATTGTTTAAACTGATATATTCATCAAATTCGAGTACAATATCCTTGTCTGTAAAACCATCTCTTTTAAGGTTGGTCTTTACCAATATTGGCGCCTGTTCGTCAACGGCGCCGCCACCCAGGGTACCCACATTGGCGCACGAGCCAAACAGGAACAGAACAGCAATAATTTTAATATACTTCATCTCCCTAAATGTACTAATAGGACAGAAATGTCTGAAGGTGAAACGCCGCTAATTCTTGAAGCTTGTCCGATGTTCTCAGGCTTTATTTTGTTTAATTTTTCTCTACTCTCTAGGCTTAGTGTTTTCAAAAGAGAATAATCTATATCTGAACTTAATTTCAGGTGTTCTAACTTTAATACTTTCTCTACCAGTTGTTTTTCTTTCTCAATATAGCTTTCATATTTAATCAGAATCTGTGCTTCTTCTTTTATCTCATACTCTTCATTTGATATGCGCTCATAAACTGGGTCAAAATCTTCTAGCTCAATCTGGGGCCTTAATACAAGTTTGTCTAATTTTACTTTTTGTTCTATGGTATTTGTTCCCTTTGTCATTAATAGCCCGTTCACTTCATTGGGTTCGCAAGAATGATTCCTTATATATTGAATTAAACCCCTAACTTTATTCGCTTTCTCTTCTAAAGTATGTATTCTAGTGTCTTTTGCTAGGCCTATTGCATTGCCTAAATGTGTTAATCTTTCGTCGGCATTGTCTTGTCTTAGCAATATTCTAAATTCGGCTCTAGAGGTAAACATTCTGTATGGCTCCTCCGTTCCTTTGTTTATTAAATCATCTATGAGAACACCGATATACGCATCAGACCTCTTTAAGACAAACTCTTCCTTATTGTTGATTTTTAAATGCGCGTTTATGCCAGCCATTAAACCTTGGCAAGCCGCTTCTTCATATCCAGTTGTTCCGTTTATTTGTCCTGCAAAGTACAAGTTGTCAATTAGCTTTGTTTCTAAAGATGGCTTTAGTTGCGTTGGTTGAAAGAAGTCGTACTCAATTGCATAACCCGGTCGGAAGATCTTAGCCTGTTTAAATCCTGGTATCTGTCTTATTGCTTTCTCTTGTATATCTTCTGGCAAGGAAGTCGAAAACCCGTTTATATACATCTCGATGGTCTTCCATCCTTCCGGCTCAACAAATATCTGGTGCCTGTCCCTTTCTGCAAAGCGGTTAATCTTGTCTTCAATAGATGGGCAATAACGGGGGCCTAGACCTGATATGCTGCCATTAAACATTGGAGATCTATCGAAACCTTCTCTTAGTATTTCGTGTACGTTTTCATTGGTGTATGTTATGTAACAAGGCAATTGCTGTTCAAGGGGTTTTGTGCTATTAGAGAAAGAGAATTTGCCTGGATCAACATCGCCATCTTGTCTTTCCATTAGCGTATAATCAAGCGAACGACCATCAATGCGCGGTGGAGTTCCTGTTTTCATTCTGCCAGCTTGGAAGCCCAAGCGCACCAAGTCTTCTGTTATACCAACGCTGTTTGCTTCCGCCATTCTCCCGCCACCAAAGTTTTTTGTCCCTATATGAATTAATCCATTTAAAAACGTGCCACTGGTTACCACAATCGATTTGCCGAATACTTCATACCCCATTCCTGTTTTAACAGAGTTTGCCCTTCCGTTTTTTTCTATTATGGACACAACGTTATCCTGCATGAAGTCGATATTCGGGTTTCTTTCTAGTTCTAATCTCCACTCTTCCGAGAATCTCATGCGGTCAGATTGCGCTCTTGGGCTATACATTGCCGCCCCTTTCGAGCGGTTTAGCATTCTGAATTGTAGCATTGTTTTATCTGTAACAATGCCTGACATACCGCCAAGGGCGTCTATTTCCCTGATTATTTGACCCTTAGCCACACCGCCCATTGCGGGATTGCAGCTCATTTTTGCAATGGTTTCCATGTTCATGGTAATTAGGATTACCTTAGAGCCCATTGTGGCCGCTGCATGCGCCGCTTCACAACCAGCATGCCCTGCACCTATAACTATAACGTCGTATTCTTTTTTCATGCTATTGTTCCACGTGGAACGCTTTTAAATATTGGTTTATGTATGTTTTTTCCATTGCTCTCATTTTAGTGCTTTCGCTTTTTGACTTGTCTTTATATCCTACCATATGAAGTATCCCATGGAACACCACGCGCGATAGTTCCACGTGGAACAACTCTTTATAAAGCTTAGCGTTCTCTTCCACCCTTTCAATGCTTATATATATTTCCCCTTCTAATACATTTTCTTTGCTATAGTCGAAGGTTATTATGTCTGTGTAATAATCATGCTGAAGCGACTGTTTGTTAATTTCAAGAATCTTTTCGTCATTTACGAGGATATAATCTATATTTCCGATTTTGTAGCCATGTTCTTTGGCTATAGCTCTTACGATCTTTTTTAGTACCGCAGCTCTTTCACCGACAGATCTTCTCCTTCCGTTAAACTTTATCATCTACTTTAATACAATTATAGTTCCGTCAAAATACTTAATGGTCCCGTTTAATCCAACAATTGTTGCTTTATAGGCAAACACTTCGCTTTCTACAGTCGAATTGTTGTAATTACCAAACCATTGTGTTTGAATGTCGTTTGTTTCGAAAACCAATTGTCCCCACCTGTTGTATATCTGATAGCTGCTCTTGGTGTAATCGATAAACACACCCCTAGGATAAAATGAAGTATTGTACCCATTAATTTGGATCGCATTGGGAAAATATACAATCGGATCTGCATTTAAGCATTCAATATTGCTATAACTGGTGTCTTTTCTATTGAACAATAGATTTGCATCGTTTTCGATCCCTCTTATGCAGTAGCATATTTGGTCTTGGTTAATGCTAAAATTTGTTTGATCTATACTATTGGCAACAGAATTGGAGTATGTGTTGAGCATGTTCCACGTGGAACCATTGTTAAAGTTAGCATTATTAGACAGCAATAGCTCCTGTTTTTGTGTGTTTTTGATGAATTTGTCATACAATGTCCAGCTAAGTAGCTGGTCTCCAGGCGAAACCATAAGAACCGTAAGCAGAATCGTGGTTGAAATTTGAGATGTGTCAAATATCAGGTTGCATGGCCCTTCTGTTGTGAAATAGTAGCTATAATTTTTACTGTGAACATAAACACTTGGGTCTGTAATTCTTATAACTCCACCGCTTGTGTTAATGCTCTGCCAGAGGGCAAAAGATGCGCCGCCTTCTTTTTTATAAATGTTTATTTTTTGTAGTGACTTGCCTGTTTCAGTAATCAAAACCAGTTCAACCGTGTTGTTATAAACGCTTGCCTTTGCAATATATGAATTTTTATTGGCCGTAATGCTGCCGGTGCTGATGCATATTTTGTTTGATGAAGAGCTTATGTTAGCGTCTAGATTATTGTATCCCCTTATATAGAAACAATAAGTATCTCCAAATGAAGAGAAGTTATAGGTAAAGCTGCTAATATTTTGCACAACGTTTCCTGCAGGTTTAAACGCTCCGCCGTTGGTGCTTACAAAGATGTCGTATGTCGAAACATTCCAACCAATATATCGACTCCAACTCAATGTTATGGTTTTCAGACATTGGTTCAACGCTCCTTGCATAAATATGGTGCGGTGCGCCGTACTTATTAATGAGGTGTTGTTACAGCTATCGTACGCGGCAATGCTATAATTCTCAGAACCCAAGCTTGGATCTCTAATACCGTTATCGAAATATGAGGTTGCGTTGGTGCTGGCTATAACTGAATTAGTGGCGGTTACATGGTAAACTATATATCCTTTTACATCTGGGCTTGAATTCTTATTCCATCCTAAAATGGTTTTTTGGGTATTCATCTCAACGCTTACTGAATCAAGGCCTGAATTAATAGGAGGGGTGTTGTCTATTACTATGGTATCACTGAATATACTGTCAATTCCATTGCAAGATTTATGGTAGATGAGGTAAAATTCCCAGCTTTTTAAGTTGCTTAACTTTGTGCTTAAGTTGCTTAAAATAAACGAGTTATACTGTCCAAGCCTTTGAAAAACAGCCAAATTGTTGTCTCTTCCGTACAAGTCAAAATGGGTGAATGTTCCACAGGTGTCTGTGGGCTTATTCCATTGTAACTCAAGCGTTGAATCTAATCTATTAAGACACGCACGTCGCATTTTAGGTCTATTTTCTACTCCTAGTAGGTTGTAAATAGACCCAATGCTTATTAAGCTCAATATATAAATTTTACATCTCACCGGCAACGCAATACATTAACGTTTTTGTGTCCAAATAATTGTTGGCGCATTCTCTTATTTCTTCGGCAGTAATCTCCGATATTGATTTAAAGAATTCTGTGTAATAATTGTAATTGTTGTCTATTTCTAAAAATGTTTTAAACCTGTCGCTGATATTAAAACCTCCATCAAAATTTCTAGATACTGCGCCCAATAAGTAGTTTTTAGCAACCGTAAGCTCTTCAAATTCAATTAATTCAGTTTTAAGTTTTGATATTTCTAATAGTATTTCTTCTTTAACCTGTTCTGTTAATTTGTTATTACATTCACTGCTAATCTTAAATATGCTAAACGACCTAAATGGCGATATGCTTGAATGTATTCCATAGGTTAGCCCTTTCTCTTCACGAATGTTTTTCATTAATCTGGAGCCAAAATAGCCACCCAAAATCAAATTTAAAAGGGTTATTTTGAAAAAATCGGGGTGTTTTTTGGATGGTAATTTCTTTCCTAGTCTAATTGAATTCTGTGTGCTGCCAGGTTTTAGTGTAAGCGTATCCAAATCCTCGGTTTTTGGCTCTAGATCTGGAGTTTTTTGCTCTGTGAAAATCGATTTTTCAAAGCCTAATTCTTGCAATATGTCTTCGATGTCAACAGATTCCGACCCTGTAAAAATAAAATATGGATTATTGACTTTTTTTTCTAAATAGTTTAACAATATTAATGGATTTAGCTCCTCTATTATCTGTAGGTCGAGTGGTATTGAATACGGGTGCTTTGATCCAAATATCTGCTGATTTATTTGCCGATTGGCTAAGTAGTTTGTTTTATTTAGATTTATATTTAACTCACTCTTCTTTTTGTTTTTAAGTATGTTTACCTCATCTAATGGATAAGAACAATAATCGATACAATCTTTAACAATTTTTACCAACGGTTTTATGTTTTCGCTTAACCCATAAATTGTAACCGATGAGGTATAATAATCACATCCTTTAAAAACAAACCCCCCCAACATATCAATCTCGTCGGCTATTGTTTGTGCTGTTTTCTCAGCTGTGCCACTAAACAATAATTCCATTGCATAAATTCCAGCAAATTTATTTTCTATTAAACTATAGCCTGCATTAGGAAATACGATATCAAGCTTAAAGACCCCTTCTTCAGAATTCAGTCTAAAAATATTAGAATCTGAATGCGGATAGCCAGTGTTTATGTGCTCTATGGTTTTAATCTCTGGTGCTGCAATTCTGTTGATCATTTTGTTTTATATTTTAAAACTGCCTGTGTATTATTTAACAAATAATTTGTACAAACTCCTTGAATATCAGCATTTTGAATATTTTTAATTTTTTCTATATCAGTGTTTGCTAAATTGATATCTCCCAATCTGTATGAATAACATAATGCCATTGCTTTATTTAAGACAGAAGTTTTGGCAAATAGGTTGCTGGTTAGTGACTTGTTTTTTACTTTTTGTAATTCTTGCTCATTTAGCCCATGCTCAGAAATGTCTTTTAATATTTCTAGAACCGATGATTCTGCTAGCTCGAATTCTATTTTATCGTTCAACTTTCCTTCAACAACAAATAGACCTTTGTCTATGTCGCCTGTGATATAGGCATGAACATGTGAAAATATTTCCTTTTCTTTAACCAATATATTTGTAAATCGAGATGATTCAGAACCAGAAAGGATATCCGAAAGCATATCAAAAGCAAAATAGAGAGGATGAATTCTATCCACCATATGAAAAGCCATATAAAAAGCATCTTGTGGCACATCTGCGTCAATGGTCTTTTCGCGCCTGAGAGTAGGTGAGGGCTCTTCAGGATAATGGTTCTTGTTAATCGGACCAGCGGGTATACCGCCAAACCATTTTTCACATAGCATAAATGCTTTTTCAAAATCTATATTTCCTGCAATGCACAATACGGCATTGCTTGGATTGTAATACGTTTCAAAAAACTTAATTACTTCTTCTAAGTTTGCATTCTCAATATGCGAAATCTCTTTACCTATTGTTGGCCATTGATAAGGATGGGTTTTGTATGCTAAAGGCCTTAAATGAAGCCAAGCGTCGCCATACGGGTGGTTTAAATACCTTTGCTTAAACTCTTCTATAACGACTCCTTTTTGTGTATTTAAAGATTTCTCAGAGAAATCCAATCTCAGCATTCGATCACTTTCCAGCCATAATGCCGTTTCAATATTATCCGATGGCAGAGTAATGTAATAATTGGTTATATCATTGCTTGTAAATGCGTTGTTTTCTCCACTTGCTTTTTGCAGCGGTGTATCAAAAGAGGGTATATTAACAGAGCCTCCGAACATAAGGTGCTCAAAAAGGTGAGCAAAGCCAGTCTTGTTTGGATCCTCATCTCTTGCGCCAACATTATACAATAGATTTGTTACACAGAGATTTGTGTTTTGGTCATAATGATGGATAAAAGTTAACCCGTTGCTTAAATGTTTAACGTTAAATGGTATCACCTTGCAAAAATAAGCCTATTCACAAGCTCCAATATGCACCACAAAATGTGGATACATCAATTAATGACCTAGTTTGGTCATATGTGTTTTATAAAAACGACAGTATTTTTACTGTGTTTAATTGTACCTCTTTTATCAGCTTGAATGCGCTTGACTCCATATATACTTTTAATCTTGCGTCAAAAAGCACGAAAGGAGACGTGTTTACCGATCAAAAATCGGTTAAGATTTTACGGCAATTAAATTTCACCCCATTTTTCTAGCTCTTCAGCTGACCAAAGTTCAGGAAAAAATATGCGTCTTTGGTATTTGGGGTGCATGTATTTTTTCCAATCGCTACCACCGGTCGCCTCAACTTTTTTAGTGCCACTTTCCAAATACTTACCCGCTGCAGTATAATGAGCCATTACCCAAGTAACATTTACAGTATAATCATAATGTCTCATGGCTTTTACTAAAGATTCATCAGATTTGATGTCTGGTGGAAGGCTTTTGAACTTGGTCCATAGATTATTGGTGTTGTAAGCTTCCATTTTAAGCAAAAATTCATCCTTATACTTCTCTTCAAACAAAGTAATTAGAGTGTTTTTCTTGCCGGTTTTATGGTCTTTACCTGCAGCTTGCCAATACAGGTGGTCATAAGCGTGTTCAATTGGTGTGTTTCGGTCAATTGTTGCCCTAAACCTAAAGTCAATTAAATTGATGATTTCAGTTGATGCGAATTCAATAAGTCTATATTGAGCACTTTGAAATCCAGAAGCTGGAGTTAATGTATTTCTGAACTTCATGTATTGCTCAACTTCCATGCCATCACCCATTATGGTAAAAGAAGAACTAAGCATATCAAAATACCTACTAATACGGGTTAATTTATCAGAAAAAAACTTTGCGTTAACTTCATCTTTCTTACAAACCTGATCTATTTCCCATAAAATCATTTTAAACAACAATTCGTTAATTTGATGGTACATAATAAACACCATTTCATCGGGCAATGTTGTTCTCTGAATTTGCAGACTCAAAAGCGCTTCTGGTTGGATATAATCCCAATAGGTTAATGGTTTAGCCCACACCAATCCTTCAAGATGGGTATCGGTATTTTGACCAATAGCTTGATATTTTTCCTCTAAACGCTTTAATATTTCTTCTTGATTTTCTGTCATTTTAATTGCGCTAACTTAGCTTTCAAATATAGCTTGAATAATTTGTTCAACCCAATTCAAATTTACTTAATGTTTAAACGGAAAAGAACACTTTTACAAGGTTCCTCTGCGTGCTTGCTCTGCCTCAATACTTTCAAAAAGGGCTTGAAAATTTCCTTTGCCAAATGATTTTGCGCCTTTTCTTTGAATAATTTCAAAAAACAAGGTTGGTCTATCTTCAACAGGTTTGGTAAATATTTGAAGCAAATATCCTTCTTCATCACGGTCAACCATGATTCCCCATTTTTTAAGTTCTTCTAAATCTTCTTCAATAATACCTACACGATCACCTACGGTATCGTAGTAAGTGCCCGGTACATATAAGAATTCAACACCTCTTTTTTTCATTTCAGAAATGGTAAACACTATATCATCTGTAGCAACAGCAATATGTTGACAGCCGGGTCCGTGATAGAAATCTAAATATTCTTGAACTTGTGATTTCTTTTTGCCGATTGCTGGTTCGTTTATTGGAAACTTAATATATCCATTTCCATTTGTCATAACCTTACTCATTAAAGCAGTGTATTCAGTTGAAATATCTTTATCATCAAAAGTCACCAAATTTGCAAAACCAAGCGTATTGGCATAAAAATTAGCCCAAATATCCATTTCGCCTAATTCAACATTACCAACCATATGGTCAATATATTTCAATCCAGTAGGAATGGGGTTGTATTCAGTTTTTAAACTTTCAAATCCTGGAAGAAAAATGCCACCGTAATTTTTTCGTTCAATAAACATATGAATGGTGTCGCCATAAGTATGGATTCCAGCTCTTCTAATTTCCCCATGTTCATCTTTGATAGTTTCTGGCTGTAAATATGATTTTGCGCCTCTCGAAACCGTTTGTTCATAAGCATCATAGGCATCATTTACCCATAAAGCTATTACTTTAACCCCATCTCCATGCTTTTTTAAATGCGCACTAATTTCACTATCATTATCAAATGGACTGGTAAGAACCAATCTTATTTTACCTTGTTGCAGAACATAAGAAGTTTTATCTCTCACACCTGTCTCTAATCCAGAATAGGCTAAATCTTGAAAACCCAATGCTGTTTTGTAAAAATGTGCAGCTTGCTTAGCATTTCCAACATATAGCTCAACATAGTCCGTTCCATTTATTGGTAAAAAATCTTGAGCTTTTTCAAATATTTTTTCAGTTTCAGAATAATTGTAATTCTTAACTTTTGTTAAATCTGTTGTATTCATTGTGATAAATTATTTTTTTTCTTCTAACCATGATAAATAATAATCGGGTAATTCAATACCTAAAGCTGCTTTTGTTATCTTTACAGGTCTAAATGGATCAATCATTACCGCCAATTCATGGGTTTCTTTTTTCCCAATACTTCTCTCAATAGCTCCTGGATGTGGGCCATGAGGTAATCCACCTGGATGCAAGGTTATTTGTCCTTTTTGAATATTATTTCTGCTCATAAAATCCCCATCAACATAATATAGTAATTCATCACTGTCTACATTGCTATGGTGGTATGGTGCTGGTATGGCATCCGGATGGTAATCATATAAACGTGGAACAAACGAACAAACTACAAATTGACTGGCTTGAAAATGTTGATGTATAGGAGGTGGCATGTGAATTCTGCCGGTAATTGGCTCAAAATCAAAAATTGACATTGCATAAGGATACGAACAACCATCATATCCAACCACATCAAAAGGATGATTCAAATAAACGTAAGGATGGATAATGCCTCTTTTTTTGATTAAGATTTTAAACTCTCCTTGTTCATCATGGGTTTCAAGATTTTCCGGTAATTTTAGATCACGTTCACAGAAGGGTGAATTTTCCATAAATTGACCATATTGATTTCTGTATCTTGCCGGTGTTTCAATTGGACTGAAAGATTCAACGAATAGAATTTTATTGTCTTCTGTTTCAAATTCAATCAAATAAACAGTTCCACGTGGAATAATTATGTAGTCGCCATATTTGAATGGAATATTTCCATACATTGTTTTTAATAAACCTTCGCCCTTATGAACAAACAACATTTCATCTGCATCAGTATTTTTGAAAAAATATCCCTTTGTGCCAAATTTTGGAGCAGCCAATCCAATGTGTAAATCATCATTTACAAATAAAACCGTTCTGCTTTTCACATAATCTTCCTCAGGTTTTAAATCGAATCCAGTAAAACTGCGCGCCCTTAGATTTTCTTCTACAGCTATTTCGGGTCTAACACTATAAGGTTCGCCAAATTCTTTTACTAGAGTTGGTGGATATAGGTGATAAACTAAAGATGAAATTCCACCAAA
>CAMDAF010000030.1 GCA_945888525.1 Chitinophaga pinensis | reverse complement strand
CCACTGTATGTTGAGAAAACTAAAATCGGGTCAATTACCAATTCAAAGGCTTCGTTATATTCGGAAAGTGAATACGAGAGTTCAAATTTTTGCTTGTTTTTTTTTAAAACGTAGTTGCATTCAACGAGCACCGTATCGTTGTTTATGATTTGATATGCCAACGGTTTTTGTTCAATTATTTGTCCTACGCTGCTTGAAATAATTAAATTGCCCTTTTCGATTCGCATTGCCTCAGTATGCGAATAATTGATTTTAATGTTATTTGGATCCGAACCTGGTTTTAAAATAAAACTGTGTTTTACTGTTTGAAGTAAACTTTCAATATGCCAATCAATAAATGGGTAAATATTTTGGTATGTTATTGACTCAAATGAACTTAAGTTAGTATGCCATTTGGAAGGTATATTTCCCTTGTAAAAATTGTACTTTGTAATTGATTGATTTTTTGTTTTAATGTCTGCAAGATTTGCTCCTGCAAATTCTACATCGAAACGGTGCCAATTAACTGAAAAATTGTATTGAAGTGATTTGTATTTGTGTATGTGCGCCCATAAACTATCATACATCCTTGTGTCTTTCATTAAAACGGTGTATCCGTTTTTATTGAAATAAATTATTCCACCTGATGTTTCTGCTGAATATTGAACAAATGATGGCAACCTTCCTTTGTTTTCAAGGAAATAAGTTTGAGAATTTAAATTAATTGCAAAGCTTATTACGCTGAAAATAAGCATAGAAACAAATTTTAATCTGCGGTATTTACTGGTTTTAAGCAATTAACTGTTAGCGTATTTAATACAAAGATAGTAAAAATACAATTTTAGTTGCTTTAATCCTATAGAAAAGTCAACATTGCAGAGTATTTTTGCACTCTTATTTTTAAAGTTAAACATGTCAGAATTAAACGAACTTCAACTGCAACGTAGGCATAAATTGGATCAGATTAAAGCTATGGGAATTGATCCGTATCCAGCTGATCTTTGGGATGTGAATGCCCATTCTGAACAAATATTAAAGGAATTTAATGCTGAATTGAATAACTTTCAGGAAGTTAGTATAGCTGGTAGAATAATGAGTCTTCAGCCTAAAGGCAAAGTTTGTTTTATGAAGATTCAAGACCATTTAGGCCGCATACAATTGTATGTTGGCAGAGACAATGTTTGCCCTGAAGAGGATAAAACCTTTTTTGATGAGTTGGTTTTACATCTTTTAGATATTGGTGATATTATTGGGGTTAAAGGCGAAGTTTTTGTAACCAAAACAGGCGAAACTACCGTTAGAGTTAAATCTTTAACACTGTTATCAAAATCTTTGAATCCACTGCCAATTGTCAAAGAAAAAGATGGTGTTTTATATGATGCATTCAGCGATCCAGAATTGCGTTATAGAATGCGTTATGTGGATTTAATTGTAAACGCGCACGTAAAAGAAACATTTATAAAAAGGACTAAAGTTGTTCAGTCTTTGAGGAATACTTTCAATTCCAGTGGTTATCTTGAAGTGGAAACACCCATTCTTCAAGCCATCCACGGTGGCGCAGCTGCAAGGCCATTTATTACGCACCACAATGCCTTGGACATGCAATTGTATTTAAGAATTGCAAATGAACTTTACCTAAAGAGATTAATTGTAGGTGGATTTGATGGCGTTTACGAATTTGCTAAAAATTTCAGAAACGAAGGCGTTGATAGAACACACAACCCTGAATTTACAGGATTAGAAATATACGTTGCATATAAAGACTACAATTGGATGATGGATTACACTGAAATCATGATCGAAAATGTAGCAAAGGATGTGAATGGAACCACAGATGCACAAGTAGGTGATAATGTCATCAGCTTTGCCCGACCATACAAACGCATTACCATGTTTGATGCCATTAAAGAGCACACAGGTATTGATATTTCTGAAATGGATGAGAATGGTTTGAGAGAAACTTGTAAATCACTAGGCATCCATGTGGAGGCTAGCATGGGTAAAGGCAAGTTAATCGATGAATTGTTCAGCGAAAAATGTGAGAAACATTGTGTTCAACCTACATTCATTACTGATTATCCAGTTGAAATGAGTCCATTAACGAAAAAGCACCGTTCAAAACCAGGTTTAGTTGAGCGTTTTGAATTGTTTGTAAATGGCAAAGAAATAGCCAATGCTTATACAGAATTAAACGATCCAATTGACCAAAGAGAACGTTTTGAAGAGCAATTAAAACTTGCAGGTCGCGGGGATGATGAAGCTATGCCACTTGACGAAGATTTCTTAAGAGCATTAGAATATGGCATGCCTCCAACAGCTGGGCTAGGTGTTGGCATCGATCGTTTGACCATGATGATGACCAATCAAGTTAGCATACAAGAAGTGCTTTTCTTCCCTCAAATGAGGCCTGAGAAGAAAGATTAATTCGCTGTGAATTCTAAGTTAACTGTAATGGATGCAGTTTTTCTTTTTGATAGGGTATTAAATGACCCACCCCAAGAATATTCTTCGGAAGAATTTTGGGCTACAATTTGAAATACACCCATGCTTGCATTCTTAAGACTGCCTAGGTTACTGTTTGAATTTTCAGCAATTTTTAAGGCTCTATTGTTAGCGTCTTTTGTTGCTTTTGCAATCATTTCAACTTTTAATTCAGCCAATTTGGTGTAATAGTATTGCGGGCTTTCAGAATAAAATTCAACACCAGATTGAATGAGCTCACTCACTTGTCTTGAAATGCTTTCAACTTTATCAACTGCAGATGATTCAATATTTATACTTTGGGTTAATTTATATCCCGTAAAAGACGAAGAAGTTAAATTTCCGTAATTGTCATAAGATCTATCAAATTCTTTGTCAATTGTTATTGAAGAAAAAACCATTTCTTCTGACTTAATTCCTTTCGAAATCAAATAGTTTTTTATTTTTTCTCTATCAGAGTCTAATTCGGCATAGGCATCTTTTAGTATAGAATTTTTCTTAGAAAATGTTCCATTCCAAACAATTAAATTAGAGGTAAAATCTGTTTCGCCAAGGCCGGTGACTTTGATGCTTTCTTGGATTTTGTTTCTGTTTTTAAAGGCTGTGCCTAAAAAATAAGCACCTAGAATGATTGCAAATGCAATTAGTAAAGTATTTAAATGTTGTTTCATGATTTATTTATAATTCGTATGCCCCAATATCTGGATTTGCATCCCTAGCCTTATCTTCTAAATCCGTGGCGGGCGCATTTAATTTGTCTGCCGCATCTTTAGCTGGAGAGTTGGTGTTGAGTTTGAGGTTGCTTTTGCTTGCGTCAATCATTTTAGGATCAATGTTTCTTTTATTGTTAGGCCCTAAGGCATCTAAACCTGTTTTTGATTTGTAGATACTATGCGACAGAAGTGTGGCACTAGGAGGGCTTACAAAGTCAAAATTAATTTCAGTTTCGACAGGTCCCCAAATAATGCTATTAACAATTGCATACTTAATGTCATAATTTTTTATAACTACTTTATTCTCATCTCTTAAAGCATTATTAAAAATTACATGAGGGTCCTTTCTTCCATTTGCACCAGTGTATAGACTGCTGTTAAGTATGACGTAGTCTCCGCCTAAATAACCCACAAATGTGTTGCTGCCACAATTACTGATAACACTATTTTCTATAAAAATTTTAGCCGTTAATCCTAAAATTCCATATGCAGAAATGTTCTTGATTACTGTGTTGCGCATAATTAAGCTGTGGGATCCGCTCTCTGGCAATGAATCTATTTGAATTCCTATTGTCGCATTTTTTATTACAGTATGTTTTATTTCATTGTTTACACTGCCTCTCCAAATATGCAATCCTCTCCATTGTCCTGCCTTGTCTTGAAAGGCATTGTCTAAACGGTCACCCTCAAAAATCACAGGATTTGAAGCAGTTCCGTTGATTTTTAAAGTTCCAAAAATATTTAAAGCAGCGACGTTTATTGTTCTATTTGAGCTTACAACTGTTGAATTTGTTGTGCTGTAAACGTGTATTCCGGGTCCAATGTTTAACGTTGCCCCTTTGTCTACAAAAACCGTATTTACGATTACGTAGGGTTTGTCATTTAAAATCCAGTTTGTGTTGCCACTAATTAAGGAGTCATTATAGTAATAGGCATCCCAACCATATGCAGCCAATTGAACATATTGCACTTGACCATTTCTTTCAAATTCTATGCTGTCTCTTACCAGTGCAGGTTGGGTAAGATTATTGGGCTCTAAGGTGGCTTCTACAAATAACCAAGCGCTGTCTTTAGGAAGGATTTCCACTTCAGGTATATTTCTTCCTGTTCTGCCATCAATGTTCATTCTGTAGGCGGAGGTGTTGCCTCCCATTATCTTTACATTGAATTTGATGGATTCTTTAAACGGATTTCTCACCAGCATTCTCTTGGTAATCGATCTTGGATAATTGGTGCCCGGAAGTTTTGTAAATACGGTATCAAAGTATACGGTATCTTGTGAGAATTCTAATTTACCCTGACCTTCAAAAAATTGCTCATCTTTTCTGCATGATAATAACGCCAAAGCGAATACCAGAAATATAAGTGTAATTTTTTTAATGGTCATAGCTATTAAATGAATTTGACTTCTCCAAAACCAAACGCAAGTTACGTATAAAAATTGTAATATTATTTAGAAGGACCTTTGGGTTGCAATGGTCTTACTTCTAAATTGACCTGGTGAAAATTATCTGGTGTTTCCAATGCATAAACCATCATCGCCGCCACATCTTCTGGTTGCAGCATATAATCATGTGGTTTGATGTTAGGGCTATTTCTAAAGAAATCGGTTTTTACACTACCCGGATATACACAAGCCACCTTAATTTTATGGTCTCTAAGTTCTCGCCACAAACTTTCACTAAATCCTTTTACGGCCCATTTTGTGGCGCAATAGCCACTCACCATTGGCATGCCTTCTAAGCCCGCCGTACTGGCAATGTTAATAATGTGTCCAATGCCATTTTTTTTCATTGCTGGAACAGCGGAACGGGTGCAATAAAACATGCCATTCACATTTGTTTGCATCATTTCATCCCACTGTTCGATTGGCAAATCTTCTACATTGCCAAAATATCCAAGACCAGCATTATTAACTAAAATATCAATACAATTGCCATTTTCATTCAGTATTTGCATGAAAGCTTGCTCGACGTCTTTTAAGTTTCTTACATCTGTTTTAATAAAGGAATAATTGTCGTGAATTGCTTCAAAATTATTTCTTCCTAAGCCATATACTTTAGAGCCTTTATCAAGTAATTGTTTGCACAAAGACTCCCCAATTCCTTTGCTCACACCAGTTACAACTGCAATTTTATCTTTTAAAATCATGCCAATTCAAATTTTGCACAAACCCAATTCTTTTTAATTTTTTTATCTATTAATTTAAAGCCATGTTTGCTGCATTCTGAATCTACATCAGCAAGATCTTCTGAATAAAACCCACTCAACAACAAGGTTGAAGGTCTGCGCATTGCTTTAACGTAATATTTAATATCAGCCAATAATATATGCCTGTTGATGTTGGCTATAAAAACATCAAAAGTATCAGGATAAGATTTTAACATGCCTGCATCTCCCAAAATCATTTCAAAATTATGAATATTGTTTTTTTCAATATTTTCCTGTGCATTTTCATAACACCAACTATCATTGTCAATTCCTATAATTTTACCGCAACCAATCATGGAAGCTAAAATCCCTAGTATGCCCGTCCCTGTTCCCATATCCATCACAATTTTTCCTTTGATATCTGTTTCCAGGATATATTCAGCCATCATGCTTGTGGTTTCATGATGCCCTGTACCAAAACTCATTTTAGGGTCTATTATGATTTCATACTTGGCTTTTAAATCTGTTTTGTGAAAGCTGCTTTTTATGAGACATTGTTCACCAATTAATATTGGCTGAAAATAGTTCTTTTCCCATTCCTCATTCCAGTTTTTTGGTTTGATGATATCGATTGTGTATTCTTCAAAACATAGTTTTTTCTCAATTAACTCATCAAGAAGGATTTTAATTTCTTCATCCGTTTTTTCATTTTCAGCTACATAGGCTTTGACAATCTCATCTTCAGCAACACCTTCAAATCCAAATTCCGAAAGATAGGCAGAGATGATTTCTACATTCTGATCTACTGGTTCACAAGCAGTCAGTGTTATTTCAATATAATTCATTTTTTATTTTAAAAGGATACCAAGGCTTGCCCAAATCTATAAATGTCTTCAAATCTATTGTACAAAGCTACAGGAGCCATTCTTATTACGTTAGGGTTTCTCCAATCAGAAATTACGCCAGCTTGTGTTAAATGGTCAAATAAAGCTTTGCCGTTCTCGTCTGTCAATATACTTATTTGACATCCTCTTTCAGGATATTGAGGTGTTATGATTTCTAGCTTTAAATTTGGATTTTGCTCAATTGAATCTTTAATAATATATTCCAAATAGGCGTTTAGGTTTTTGCCTTTTTCAATCAATCTGCTCATGCCTGCTCTGGTAAATATTTCAAGAGAAGCTTTGTGCACTGACATACTTAAAATAGGTGCGTTACTGACTTGCCAACCAGCTGCTCCAGCCTCAGGAACAAATCCCTTTAACATTTTAAATCTTACCGATTCTTCATGTCCCCACCAACCAGCAAACCTTGGCAAACTGCTGTCATTGGCATATTTTTCATTTACAAAAACGCCTCCAACACTGCCAGGTCCAGAATTTAAATATTTATAAGTACACCAAGCAGCAAAATCTACCTTCCATTTATGTAATTCTAAATTAATATTTCCTGCAGCATGCGCTAGATCGAATCCTGCTACAGCTCCAATCTCGTGTGCCTTGTTTGTTATATTTTCAATATCAAAAACTTGTCCAGTGTAGTATTGAACTCCGCTAAAGAATACCAAAGCTACAGAGTCTTTATTTTTTTCTATAACATCAATGATGTCTTCATGCCTTAAAGTATGTTCGCCCTCTCTAGGCCTCACTTCAATGATGGCCTCTGCTGGGTCAAATCCATGAAATTTTACTTGCGACTCAACCAAATACATATCGCTTGGAAATGCGCCGGCTTCCATTATTATTTTGAACTTTGTTTGATTGGGTCTGTAAAAACTAACGAATAGAAAGTGTAAATTAGAACTTAATTGGTTCATAATTACAACTTCAATCGGTTTTGCGCCTACAAGCAATGCAGCATTTTCGGTAAGAAATTTATGGTAATGAAACCATGGATTTTTCCCATGAAAATGACCTTCTACACCAAGATTTTTCCAATCTTCAAGTTCGTCTTTTATGGCTTTTTCTGCAGCTTTTGGCAATAAACCAAGGGAGTTTCCGGTAAGGTAAACGCATGATTTTCCATTAATTTCAGGGATGTGAAACTCGGTTCTGAATTCTCTTAAAACATCCTCGCTGTCTGTTTTCCTCGCAAATGCCAGCGAATTTTCAAAATGCATACCGCAAATGTAATCAATTTAAATAAACGATATCCGAAATTATATCCCAGCTGGCGCCCTTATTTATTCGATTTATGCTTCCACAAATAAAGAACATTATCATTCTCTGGTTGGATGCTATCAATTTTGAAATAATTGTTCTCATAGAATTTAGAATCTGGTAAAAACCACGAAAAATAAGAAGTGGTATAGGTTGTGATTAGAAAATCGGGCGGATTTTTTGAAAGTTCTTGCCAAATCCTTTCTCTATTTTCAAGACCGCTTGTGTTTTCTCCAAAATGTATGGGTAGCGCAACTGGTAAAAAGCTCGGATAAATAAGCTCCGATTTTATGTAATAATCACCCTTTACAACATAGTCAACAAACAATGTTTTTCCTTTATTTCCCTTTAGATATTTAACAAATTTATCTGTTGCCATTGGTTTAATTTCAAATGTCCAATTCGGTTTTTGATTTTCATCAATGTGATAAAAAGAAAATAGGCAAATAAGTATTAAAGGCCACTTTAATTTTAGATTGAAAGCTTCAAAATAAAGGGCATAAATTTTTGAAAATACCACAAAAATCAAGGTAAATGTTGGGTAGTAATAATGTCCAAAATTGTGCGGAGAAAGACCAAATATAACACATGTGCTCAATAGAAACAGGAACTGATAAAGTGTTTCGCTGCTTGTTTTTTTATTCAATAATGTTTTAAATGCCAGATATATAAAGAAAAGCACTGCGGTAAAAATAGGGTGAATTAAATGGGTGTATAAATCGTTTATTTTGACTTTTAGTGCAATGGGTTCATCGGTATTTAAATAGTTGAAATTGTATTTTATTGAATCAATATAACCTTCTAATGAATGTTGAAAATACAGCAATGCAATGATGAATAAGCTTGGTAAAACTGCTGAAAGGGTATAAATGATTTTCGACTTATTAATTTTTATCGATCTGATATTGATAATGTAAAGTGTTATAAAGACAAAAATAAACGGTTCCTTAAACCAAAAAGATAGACCTAGAAAAATTGAGGAGATAATCAAATAGGTATTCTTAAGCTTGTTCTGATAAGCAATGCTAAACACCATTGATATAAGGATGGAAAGTGTGCCATATATTTCCGTACAAAGTCCATCACCAATATTGTTGCCAAACAATGTGAAAAATATAGCAAGTGAGGTAAATAAAATACTTGCACTGTATGATTTTACATTGTTTAATATGAGGATATAAAGGCAAAATGATGTGGTAAGAAAACCAATAAATGCCAAAACAAACACCGCATAAATTGGATTTGGAATGATAATAAAAAAGAGTTCGATAAGGTAAAAAATTCCAGGAGGTTTGTTTTCCCAAGCATTTACATACAAAATGCCACCATTAAGGTCTTTAAGCGCAACGGCTGAAAAGATGCTGCCGTCTGTCTTGAGTTCACCTAGATGAATGTAACTAAGAAAGATACCTGTTGTGACAATGAAGCTTGCGATTAACCCAAAATAAAATTTGAAAGGGTCGTTTTTTTCAATATTTGAGGTTAAGGCCTTGTACAATTTCTGCACAAATATGGTCTAATAATTTGTAAACTTCATCAAATCCGTTTTGGTCTCCGAAGTATGGATCTGGAATCATTTGCCCTTTATAGCTTTTACTAAAGTTACTAATTAGGTCTACTTTGTCTTTTTTAGAAGGACAAATTGAAACGACATCTGAATAGTTTTGTTCATCCATTACCCACAAATAATCAAATTCATCAAAATCCTCTACCTTTAATTGGCGTGATCGATGAGTGAGCTTGATGCCATGTTTTTTTGCAGTAGAAAGCATCCTTGGATCGGCAAGTTCCCCCTGATGGTAATTGCTTGTTCCGCAAGAATCTACTTTCCAATCAGAAAATTTAAGATTTTCGTGTAAGTGTTTTAATAGCAGTCCTTCTGCCATAGGACTGCGGCAAATATTTCCAAGACAAATGACAAGGATATTCATATAACAATTGATTACATGGTACCCATTTCGGTTCTTACACCTTTCGTGCCATTGCATTTCCGATTGGATGCGCATGAAGAAAGCATAACTGCGCTTGCAATAATGATTAGATAAATTGGTTTAAATTTAAGCATGATTTATATTAATTTAACGTAATTGTAGGTCTTATATTGCTGCAATATTAATATGCAAATAGTTAACAATGAAATTTATGCTGAATTAGCTTTAATTTTGTGAAATTAGATTGCTGAATCAACGAAAGATATTGCTCCTTATAATTGTCTTCATTTTTTTTGTAGACAAAAAAACAAGTGCACAAAATTTTAATTTGGCACTCTCAAGTAATCCTTTAAATATAAAGGTCGAGCAGAATATAGATAGCGTAAATGTCTTAAAGAATATTAACAGAATTCGAAACCTGTATCTATTAAATTCTTTTTTAGAGTTTAATGTCGATAGTCTTATTTGGTCAAAAAATTTGGCCAGTGCGTTCCTTCATATTGGGCCTCAATATAGAATAGTAAAACTTCAATTTGTTATTGATGGTGCAGAAACGAATTTTCAAAACATTCGAAACAAATATCTTATGGCTAATTTTGATTCGTCTAAGCTGGCATTAATCTCCGAAGAAATATTGGTAAATTTAGAGAATATAGGATACCCGTTTAGTCAAGTAAATGTCGATTACCAGCCATCAGAACAGGGGATCGAAGCTGTATTAGCCATAAAAAGAGGCCCTTATTTTGTCTATGACACCTTGCATAATGACGGAGAATTTGTTGTTCAAAAAAGATTTGTCGAGGCCTACACGGGCATTAAATCGGGCGATTCTTATAACGAAAGTCAATTTAGAAAAGCCCATGAAAAGTTACAACAATTGCCGTTTTTGTACTCCGAACGGATTCCACAATTGATATTTCTGAAAAACGGTAAAGCAAAGCCCTATTATTACATAAGAAAAAAGAAATCCGATCAACTAAATGGAATAATCGGGCTAGCGCCAAATACGGGTTCTCAAAGTCTACCAGGTGCAAAGAACTTTGTTTTTACAGGTGAATTTGCTCTAAAATTAAATAATTTATTTAAAACAGCTAAGGTCTTAAGCATTCAATGGAAAAGTTTCAAGGCAAGATCTCAAGAGCTGAAGACGTATTTTAGTTATCCTTACATGTTTTATAAACCTATTGGAATTGATGTCGCTGTAGATTTGCTAAAATATGATACACTTTATACGGTTATCCAAAGGCAGCTTGGATTTCAATATTATACTTCGGGAATCAACGGAATCAAAGCTTTTTATAGAGTTAGCTCTACCAATTTGAATTCAGTAGACACAAACCAAATTAGATCTACCAAACAGTTTCCAAATTCTAATTCAATTCTAATTAAACAATATGGTTTTATGACAAACTTCGTCAAATTGGATTATAAATTTAATCCCAGAAGTGGTTATGTATTTGAATCGAGTATTTCGGTTGGTGTAAAGCAAATAATCAAAGACAATCTTATTTCAGAAGTTAGGTTTGGGCCAAGTCAATACAATTTGTATGATTCAAGTGTTTTAAAAACCACGCAATACCAATATCAGATAAAATTTGACTATTTCGTTCCCCTAAAAGAGAAAAGCACCATAAAAATTGGCTTGAATTTAACCCAGATAATTGCGCCTCAAATCTATTTTAATGAGGTGCAAAGAGAAGGAGGAATTAATTCTTTAAAAGGTTTCAACGAACAAAGTATATTTGCAAGCAATTTCAATATGGTTGACTTCGAATACAGATATCTTTTGGGTTTAAACTCTCACTTTAAAGTTTTTTGGAATGGAGCATACTATGAGAACAAAAGCATTGGCACACAGCCTCAAGTTTTTGATTTGCCTTGGGGGTTTGGAATCGGCGGAAATATTGAAACCGGTGCCGGGATTTTATCTCTTGCATATGGACTTGGAAAGCAAAAAGGGAATAACTTTGATTTGAGGACCGGAAAATTTCATTTTGGAATAAGCAGTTATTTTTAAATCAATTTTAATATCGACTTTTTTGTTTTTCCTCTCTATAGCAAATGGACAGGTACTTGACACTATGCCTAAGTTAAATGCTATGGATTCGATGAATTTGATGGCCATAGATAGTCTGTATGGCTCAGATACGATCAATATAGATACTTTTTTTTATTCAAAGTTTGTTCCGTTTGACAAACAGATTTACAGAAATTCAAAAATTAATTTAAGAAAAACCTTAACCGCTTCGAAAAACCCACCAATAAGAAAGAATTTAAATAATTACCATGTGTTTTTATGGGGTGTTTTTATCGCTTTGTTGATTGTCTTTTTCAAAAGCAATTATTCGTTACAATACCGCCTTCTAAATAAATCTTGGTATAGTGGAATAAGTTTAAATGAATTCTTTTCAACCCAAACCAGTGTATTTAGAACGAGTAAGTTCTTAACATGGTTTATAATTAGTCAAAGCTTATCTCTAGGAATTTATATCGTAATAAAGTCGAGTGAACTAAAGATTGGATTAACAGATTTGCCATTAATCATAGTAATTTCGGCATCTGTAATTATTTTATTAATTGCGAACCAATGGTTAAAGAATTTGTTTGCCTATTCTTTTTCTCAACCTTCATTGAGCAACGATTATGCTATCATTTATAGAATTCAGTCTTATATTACTTCTTTAATATTAATGCCTTTTTTAATCTTAATCTATTATAATTCAGGATGGAACATTCGAACAATTGTTATAGTTTCATTGTTTATATATATATTAATTGTGTATTCAGTTAGTATAATTAAATTTATATTTTCTGGTCGCTTTTTGCAAAATCAATCTAATTTCATTTTAATTTTGTATCTTTGCGCCTTCGAAATTCTGCCTTTGCTGGCATTGATAAAGTCGATAAATAATTTGCTTGAATATGACTAAAGAGGCTAAAGTAAAAACGATACTCATCTCTCAAAATAAGCCTGAACCAGGTAAGAAGTCAATTTTTGACGACATAGCTGCTAAATATAAATTAAAGCTTGATTTTCGTTCATTTATTCAAGTTGATGCAGTGCCAGGCCGAGATATTAGACGGAATAAAATTAATATTTTAAACCATACAGCAATAATTTTTAATTCGAAAAACGCAGTTGACCACTTTTTTAGAGTGGTAGAAGAATTAAGGGTAGAATTGCCTCAGGATATGAAATATTTCTGTCTTACAGAAGGCATTGGAATGTATATTCAAAAATATATTTTTCTTAGAAAAAGAAAGGTTTTTTATCCTAAAACCAATTTAGAAAACGATTTCTTGACCTTGATTTTAAGCCACAAGACAGAAAAATATCTTTTTCCGTGTTCGGATATAAGAAAGCCTACAATTCCTGATTTTTTCAAAAAACATAAACTAATATTTGAAGAGGCTACTTTTTATAAAACTGTTTCTGCAGATTTAAGTGATTTGGAAGAGGTGTTTTATGATGTAATCGTCTTCTTTAGTCCGGCAGACATCAAGTCTTTGTTTGATAATTTTCCTAATTTCAAACAGAATGCAACAAGATTGGCTGCGTTCGGAGAGAGCACCCAAAGAGCAATTATAGAAACCGACTTGATTTGCAATATTCCTGCACCAACCAAAGACAATCCATCTATTGTTAAGGCTTTAGAGATCTATATTAAGACTGTAAACGTTTAGTACGTGCAGTGTATTAATAAAACAGTGTTTTTGTGTGGCAAGGCAAAAATGTAGTCTGCCCCACCTTCTTTTAATTTTAGTTTTTTTCGTAATTCCTCTGTGTTGAATTTTAAGCCCCTTGCTTTGATATTGGCCTTTTTGATTTGCAAAGATTCGAAGTATTTAATGCAATCCTTAGAATTATAATTCATTGATTTGATGACCTTGAAACATCTTCCAATAAATTTATTAATACTATAATTGCTGGTATAGTAAGCTACTGAGACATCAAGAGCCATTAGGTTTAATTCGCTGGCATATTGGTGGTGTTTTCTCATTTTTACAATACAAGATCCAACTTCGTAAAGAAAGGCACCAACTTCATCTGTGCCTTTAAAATTAACATCTGTTTGATCTTGTGTTTTAAAAGAAATGCTGGTTTTGTCTTTTAAGATGTCACTGCAAATTATAGAAATACGCCCCTCAAAATGGGTTTTTTCGGCTAAAATTAGCAGCTCTTTCATCTCGCCATATTTTGACACACTGTAAATTGTGCTAATATTAGGTATTTCTGAAATGGCCATTTCATAATCGTATAATGGGGAGCACTTTATAAGTACTTTGGGGCTTATTGAAAATAATTTAGGCAAAAGTTCAACCACATTGGGCTGGTGTTCGCTTAAAAGAATTTGGCGCCCTTTCTCATTTCGTCTATCAGGGTCTACAAAAATCAAATCAAATAAGTCACTATTGTTTTCTAAAAAATCGTTTGCATTCACATCGATTCTTTGAATATTATTTCTTTTCAGTACTTCAAAATTATAGCGGCTTATAGCATTCAGCTCAAAATCTGAATCAATGGATACGACTTTATTGAATGAAAAAGAGAATGCCCAATCGTCAATTCCAAGCCCTGCCGCTAAAATTAAAATTGTATTTCCATTGAATTCTTTTCCTTTAAACTCTGCCAATAATTCTGAACTGCATTGTTCGAGACTTTTTCTGGTTACAAACCCTCCGTTCTTGATTAAATTAGGAGATTTTTCTAACGCTGAGTTTCTTAATGAAGCTTGTAATGCTGCAAAATTGGCTTTTTCTTTATCCATTTTTGAATGCTTGTAAAGAAAATTATCTATACCTGAATTTATGGCCTCTTCAGTTAAAAAATTAATTTCGGTATTTAATATATTTGGATTAATATTGTATTATTATTAATTGTAATGAAAATAGTTAAAATCTTATTAGTAGCATTTATTTTTACTGCTTTAGTTGTTGCTTGTGGTGGCCGCAAAGATAGATGTCCTTCTGTTTACAAAAGTAGCCAAGAGCATTCAGATTTCACAGCATAATATTTATGTTGAATTGGTTAAATTTAACCGACACAAATCAGTTAAATGATTTAATAGAAAGTTCGGTCAATCAAAAAATAATAATTTTCAAACATAGCACTAGATGCAATATCAGTATTATGTTAAAGGAGCGCCTTGAACGAAATTGGCCCATTGCCCTCTCAGATCAAGTTGTTTATTACCTTGATTTGTTGAATTTTAGAGAGGTTTCAAATGCAATAGAAACCATTTTAGGCATTGAACATCAATCTCCTCAATTGTTGATTATTGAAAACAAAAAATGCACTTATTTTGCCAACCATAATGCTATTAGCGCAACAGAGGTATTAAATTTTGTTGCTTCTTAGTTGGAAAATTTGATTTGAATATTTTGTTTTAAGTCTGGATGCAAGCTTAATGAAACCGGACATGTTCGCGCAACTCTTTCAAGAATTATCATTTGCTTTTCGTCTAATACTTCTTGAGTTAAAATTTCTAATTCAACTTTAATTTCTTCAATTCTTCTTGGGTCTTCTGAACCCATTATTTTAGTAACTTCTGCATTGGATCCGATCATGTTTATGCCATTGTTTTGGGCATAAATTCCCAATACAGTAAGCATGCATGAAGCCAAGGAAGTAGCTGCTAAATCTGTTGGGGAGAATGCTTCACCCTTGCCAAAGTTGTCAATTGGTGCATCTGTAACGATAGAATTGGAAGATGATACATGAACGGCGTTGGTTCTTAATTCACCTGAATATATTATCTTTGAAGTGGCCATATTAATTGAATTGTTCGGCAAATATATGCAACAAATTACCTGTGTTATAATTTTTATATTTTTTCAGTGCATTAGTTTTGATCTAAGGGCTCAAGAAAATTATGACATAACTTATGAAGATGCAGCGATGAAATTTGGCCTTCTTGCGAGCCCCAATGGCATTGGCCTAACTTATAGGAATTCTATCCCTCTAAAAAATAAATACAGTTGGAGCTTAGATTTTTCATTCACTGGGGTCAAGCAAATAAAAGAAAAACAAGTTTTGAATCAGCGTATGGTCAATACAACGCCATATATATATGGCAAAGTAAATAGATTATACGCATTAAGGCCAATGATTGGAATAAGCAAGGAACTTGCAGAAAAACAAAATAAAAACAGTGTTGGTGTTAATGCTTTTATTCTTTTAGGGCCAAGTATTGGCTTTTTAAAACCAAATTTTGTTGATATAGAATATTTTGATCTTTCAAATCCTAATGTAATTGTTACCGAATCGGTTAGATACAACCCTGAACTTAATAAATTTGATCAAATAACAGGGTATTCTCCTTTTTTTCATGGGATAGACCAGAGTAAAATTATTGGAGGCATTTCTTTTAAATTAGGTACTGAATTCAATTGGGGATATTACAGTTCTGATTTTAAGTCAATAGAAGTAGGCGTTTTAATTGATTGGTTTCCAAGTCGTCCTGAGTTGCTTCATTTTGTACAAAACAAAACGGTATATTCTTCGTTTTATCTTAGCTTTGCAATCGGAAAAAATTATTAAAGAAATGTCTGAATTAATTGTACCAGAGATAAGAAAACGCACCAAACCAGATTGGTTGAAAATTAAAATCCCTTCAGGAGAAACATACGCTGAAGTTAAAAAAATTGTAAAAACACATAAATTACACACAATATGTGAAGATGGTAAATGTCCAAATATGGCCGAATGCTGGGGTTTAGGAACAGCCACCTTTATGATTTTGGGCAATGTTTGCACCCGTAGTTGCTCTTTTTGTGCTGTAGCTACAGGAAGACCAAATGAATACGATGTTGATGAACCCAAAAGGGTTGCTGAGGCAATCAAGTTGATGAAAGTCAAACATGCTGTTATAACCTCTGTTAACAGAGATGAATTAAAAGACAAGGGTGCCGGTGTTTGGGCTGCAACCATAAGAGAAATTAAAACACTGAATCCTGGCGTTACAATGGAAACATTAATTCCTGACTTTAAAGCCAATTGGGATCTATTGGAGTTGGTGGTTAAAGAAAAGCCTGAGGTTGTCAGTCACAATATGGAAACAGTGGAAAGACTCTACCGAATCGTAAGACCACAGGCAAAATATGAAAGAAGCTTGGAGCAAATTAAACGAACAAAGGAATTAGGTTTGAGAACTAAAAGTGGAATAATGCTAGGCCTAGGTGAAACCCAATTAGAGGTTGAAAAAGCCATGGATGATTTATTGGATCATGGATGCGATGTTTTAACATTAGGCCAGTATTTACAGCCAACAAAATTGCACCTAGAAGTAGCTGAATTTGTGACGCCTGAACAGTTCTTAAAATATAAAACAATTGGCGAATCTAAAGGCTTCGCCATTGTAGAGAGTGGCCCTATGGTTAGGTCCTCATACCACGCTGAAAAGCACATCTAAAAAAAATTTTTTCGCAAGAAAAAATTTCTTACATTTGACAATTGTTTATACGACGTTTTATGAAAATTAAATTTTTATTTGTTATTGCAGTACTTACAGCTTTTTTAGCAGTGGGTACAATGTCATTCAAGGCCAGTGAATACAAGCCTAGAACTGCCTCTAAAATCGAAGATGTATTAGCTTACCAAGTGCCAGGCGGTAAAATTGCTGCAGGTATGACAGAGTATTTTGACGCATTAAGATCAAATCCTCTAACTGGAACCGTAAGTGAGGCTGAGTATATGGCGGCAATTAATGCCTCTTTAAAAATCCAATCTAAAAGAACTGTAAATTCAGTTTGGAATGAATTAGGGCCTGACAATGTAGGCGGAAGAACTAGGGCTTTTTTGCAAGATAAAGATACGCCAAGCCTCATGTTTGTTGGCGGCGTAAGTGGAGGATTATTCCGATCTAGAACCAGAGGTTCTTCATGGACACCTGTCAATGATTTTCAAGAAAACCTAAATGTAACTTGTATTGCACAAAGTGCCGCAGGTGATATCGTTTACGGAACGGGAGAAGGTGAATTTGTTTCTATAACAGGTTCTTCTCTCGGTAGCCCAGGTTTCTCAGGAGCAGGAATTTTTAGATCCAGCGATAAAGGAAAGACATTTACCAGAATTGCTTCAACTTCAGGCTATGGAAATATAAATTCAATGGCTTCTGATATGAGATCAGGTAAGAATCTAGTGTACGCCTCAACTTCGGGTGGATTGAGAAAATCAGTAGATGGAGGATTAACATGGACTATGGCTAAAACCGGAAACAGCAAAGAAGTAAAAGTTGCTACAGACGGCATGGTCATAGCGCAATCAGCCAGTACGATTGTTAAAAGCACAGATGATGGTGTTACTTGGACTGTAATTACACCTCCAAGCGTTGCGATAGGAAGAGCTTCCATAGCAATTTCACCACAAGATCCAAAATATGTTTATTTAATGGTTGCAGGAAACGATGCAAAATTAAATGGTGTTTATAGAACAACGGATGCTGGAACAACTTGGTATCAAATTATTGCTGCCAGCACAACCTATTTTGATCCTTTAATATCATTGGCAAGTTCTCAAGGAAATTACAACAACGTAATTACAGTTAATCCATTAAACAAAAACCATATTATAATGGGTGGTGTATTTTTGGCGGAGTGGAAAGATGGAACCAACCCAAGGTATATTGGATCACTAAATGATTTCGGTGGTGCAAATCCGGCTTATGTTCACGCTGATAAACACGTTTTGCAATGGGACATAACAACCAATCCTCCAACTTTGATTTGTGGCAATGATGGTGGCTTATACTTCAGCTCTGATAACTTAAGAACTTTTACCCCAAGAAACCAAGGTTTCAACGCAACTCAGTTCTATGCCGTTGCTGGTGATTATGAAGGAAATGTTACTGGCGGTACCCAAGACAATGGCACCCTATATATCAATAAAAAAGGAAACACCAAAAAGTCTGCTGTAGAAATTAAAGGCGGAGATGGTTTTCAAGTTGATATTTCTACAAAAGACAATTCAATTGTATTTGCAGAAACTTATTATGGCAACATCGAACGTTCTAGAGATTATGGTAAATCACAATCATGCATATGGGATAGAAGAATTGCTAAGTCATTTATTGGTTTAACCGATACAAGCAAATACTGCGAACATAACCACGTCTCAAACTGGGCGCCATTTAACACCAAATTTCGTTTATGGGAGCATCCAACATTTGCCAATAAAGAATCTAGATTGTTCATCGCAAGAAATGGACAAGTATGGATGGGAACCGGTGTAACTGATTTTCAAAATGCTCCCGTTTGGTACCTAATCGCAACAGCGCAAGGTGGAGGTCAAGTTTGGGATTTAGAGCCAAGCAATGATGGAAATTCCCTTTTCATTAGCAACAGCTCAAGCATTTACCGTGTTGATGGTTTGAATTCTGCAACTTATGATAGATGGTCAAATCCAACCTCAATTCCCCCAGGAATTACAACTACAAATTTATTATTCACTCAAGGCTCTGGTAGAGCAATTTCATCAATTTGTTTAAATCCTAATGACAACAATGTTGCTCTTATAACTCTTGGTAACTATGGCTCATCAAATTATGTCTACAAAGGCACCAACATGTTGGGTTCAGCGAGCTTCTCAAATATCACCAATAATCTACCTTCTATGCCGGTTTATGATGGTTTAATTGCGCTTAGTAATTCAAATTTATTTTTCCTTGCAACAGATCTTGGTGTTTATGCTTCAGATGATGGCGGAGCGACTTGGTCATCTCAAACAAATGCCACAAATAAATTTCCTAAGGTTGCAACTTTGGCGCTTAGACAATACGTATTCCCGAATAGAAGCAGCGGATCTATATACGCAGGTACACATGGAAGAGGATTTTATGAGTGCCAACAATACTTCACCAATATCAATTCTGTTCAAAACACTAAGAACAGCAATATGATGAAGTTGTATCCTAATCCAGCAAATGATGAAGTAAACGTTTCTGTCAACACCAACTCTATTGAGGATATTACTTTAACAATTATGGACTTTACAGGTAGAACAGTTTTGGTTAAAGTTGCTGCTTCTTTAAATCCTGGCACTAATGTTATTGCACTAGAAACTAAAGGTTTACAAGTTGGCACCTATATTGTTTCTGGAACTGGAAAAAATGGGTTTAACTACGGTGTTTTGAAATTGGTTGTAAGACACTAACATATAATAATTTAACAAAAAAGTCCTAGATAATCTAGGACTTTTTTTATGCCTATGAATATTGAAGAAATCAAAAATGTAAAAGGAATTAAAAAATTGGCTGATATGGCTTTTATTGATTCCGAATTATTTGAGGTTCTTTTTCAGGGGATTAAAAGCAACAATGAGAGAATTGCGTATAATTCATCATGGGCTGCCGCACACTTGACTGAAAAAAATAAAAATTGCGATATAAAAAGATTTTTTCCAGATTTAATTGACACAGCTTTTAAAACGGCAATGGGTGGAGTTAAAAGGAATATCTTTAAAATAGTGCAGCAGGTAATTATTCCTGTAGAATTTCAATTGGAATGTGCTGATTTGGCAATGAATGCATTGTTAAACAAAAAGAATGATGTGGCTGTTAGGGCTTTTGCATTAACAATTTTAGAACATCTAATATCTAGTATTCCTGAGCTTATTGAGGAAGTGTTGTTTTTGATTGAAAAGGAAAAATCATACGCAAATGCAGCGTTTTTGGTACGCTCAAATCGATTCGAAAAAACGGCTAAAAAGCATTTAAATACCCATAATTAAATACCGAATATTTTTTATTTCAAGTATCGCTTTTTTATGTAAGAATCATAGTCTTATTTTGCACTTAGCTTGCAGATATTCAATACACAAATAGAATTGGAGGGCTTTTTATCTAAAATTAGAAAGAAGGGTATCAAAATAGGGTTTGTTCCTACTATGGGTGCTTTGCATGAAGGCCATCTCGACTTGGTAAAAAAAAGTGTTGAAGAGAATGATTATACCCTTGTTTCTATTTATGTTAATGAGCTTCAGTTTAATAACCCTATCGATTTTAACAATTATCCAATTACAAAAGAAGATGATATTGAAATGTTAAAGCAAGTATCATGCGATGCTGTTTTCATGCCGAGCAGCGAAGTGATGTACCCAAAGGGTTATAAGAAAATTTCACTTGAACTCGGAAACCTTGTTGATGTATTTGAAGGGCCCTTGCGGCCAGGACATTTTGATGGGGTTGTTCAGGTTGTTTACAGATTGTTTGACTACATTAAGCCCAATACCGCTTACTTTGGTTTAAAGGACTATCAGCAATGTATGGTCATTAAAGCTTTAAAGAATCAGTTCTTTCACTCAATTCATTTGGTCTTTTGTCCCACAATTAGAATGGAAACTGGTTTGGCTATGAGTTCAAGAAATAAAAGATTATCACCTTTAGGATTGATTGAAGCCTCCTACCTATACAAAGCTCTTACAACAATTAGAGATTTGTCTATACACATTGAAGCTTTCGATGCCATCAATTACGGTAAATTATTGCTACAAAAAAGGCAGATTGAGGTAGAATATTTGGAACTTGCAAACGCAGACACCCTGGCACCTGGAAAACGATGGTTCAGAAAAAACAAGAACATTGTTTTATTGGCTGTCAATATCGAAGGGGTGCGCTTAATAGATAATATTGGTTTTTAAATGGAAAAATTTTCAGATAATAATAGAGCATACTTAATTAGATTAAACGAAAGTCTATCAAAAATTAATGACTTAGAGTTGGTTAAAAAACGCCTAACCTATATCCGTTGGAAGGTTGCAGAAAATTTAGATAAATTGCTTTTCGAATTTGAGACCAATGTTAAGAAAACAGATGCAAATGTTTTATGGTGCCCAGACATAGCCACAACAATTGGCAGTTTAAACAAACATTTAAAGCCTTTCTCTAAAATTAATTTTTTTAAACACAATGCTGTAAAGCATATGGTTAGAGAGTTGGATATGAAGGTTCCTGAGCCCTCAGAGAATCCAGAAGTTGTTGTCATTGGCGCAAAGTTTATTCTTGCAAATACTGGTAACTTTTATTCAATATTTAATTCATTTGAAGAGTATGAACAAATGCTCAGTGCCAAAAAAATCATAGTTATTGCGGGTATTGATAGTGTTTTGGCTCTGCAATCTGAGCTGTATTTAGCAAAACAGTTGTACAGTATTTTCGAAACTGGGAATCTGCATTATCAAACCGAGCTTTTAAGCAGGCCTGGACAAGTTCGAGGCTTGAATGCTGAAATCACGCTGTTGTTAACAGATTTGAATAAAAATAAACTTTTAGATTTGCCTCAGCACCGACCTCTTTTTAGTCTGTTGAATTTTGATTTACCCCCAGTTTGTCCTGCAGATTCATTAAAGCCATCATTGGACCCGTGGATTGAGATAAACACCTTTGAAAGTTTTCTAAATGCATTTATGGATGACTTAAATAAGAACGCATCTGTAATTAATAGCAATTATGGTTTTAATATTTTGAATCAATATCTGCCATACGATATAGATTTGTATGATCAAGTTTTAGATGCTAGGTCAATACTTCATCAAACAGATAAAGTTTCAATTTTAAATAAATTTGTAGATTCTGATCGATCTGCTTTGGCCTTAAATGCTAAAAAGTTTGCTGATCAAGAAAAGTTTCATAAATACGCGGAAAGAAATTTTTTCGGCATATTTAACTCGAGTACTTTTTAATGTAAACTTTACTAAGGTTTACATACGATTGTGCGTTTTTTTCAATCTTCTCCATTTGGTCTTTTCCGATATTTCGTATGACTTTTCCTGGAACGCCTACAACCAAACTATTTGGAGGTATAAGCATTCCTTCTGTTACTAAAGCCCCAGCTGCTATGATACTATAGCTTCCAATTTCTGCTCCATTTAAAACGGTAGCATTGATGCCAATCAAAACATTATTTTCAATCTTTGCTCCATGCACCACTGCCCCATGTCCAATGATACACTCAACACCAATCTCAACAGGAAAACCAGGGTCAACGTGAATGGTGGCATTGTCTTGAATATTGCTGCGATCGCCAATTGTAATGGTATCTGCATCTCCCCTTAATACGGCTCCAAACCATACACTGACTTCGTCTCCTAAATTTATATTGCCAATAACTCGAGCTGTGTCGGCAATGAAAACTTCTTTACCTTTGCAAATAGATCGATTTAATATTTCTAAATTCACCATGTCTGATAATTATTTACTTACAAACATAGCCCATTTAATTGGCATTCTTGGCCCTGAAGTCAGTAAGCTCAAGGGTAGAGAGATGGATGGATTAGAAAGCATCCACAATGCCTTTGTTTTGGTTCGAAATGGCATTATTGTTGATTATGGAAGCATGGATAAATGCCCAACGCTTGAAATAGAGACCATAGATTTAAGCAATAAGTGGGTAATGCCTGCCTTTGTTGATTCGCATACCCATCTAGTTTTTGCAGCCCCTAGGCACAATGAGTATGTAATGCGCATAAATGGAAAGACTTATGCCGAGATTGCGGCTGATGGGGGAGGTATTTTAAATTCAGCTAAAAAATTACAGGCACTAACGGAAGATCAGCTTTTTGATATGGCATATGCGCACAGTTGTAAGGCAATTCAAGCGGGTACTGCTGCCTTAGAAATAAAAAGCGGCTATGGTTTAACAACTGATTCTGAAATTAAAATGCTGCGAGTAATTAAACGTCTAAAGGAAACTTTGCCAATTACAGTTAAAGCAACATTTCTTGGGGCTCATGCATTTCCTCTGGAATTTAAAGAAAATCATCAAGGATATATTAACTTGATTATTAATGAAATGCTTCCTATCATTTCAAGAGAAAATTTAGCTGATTTTATTGATGTATTTTGCGATGAAGGTTTTTATAGCGTGGAAGAGACTAAGCAGATTTTAGCTGCAGCTATAAAAATTGGTTTAAAACCAAAAATTCATGGCAATGAATTAGGCCTCACAGGTGGTGTTCAAGTTGCAGTGGAGTTTAATGCTTTATCCGTTGATCATTTGGAGCATATTGGTGATGAAGAAATTAACTGTTTGAAAGAAAGTATGACCATGCCAGTTGCCTTGCCCGGAAGTTCTTTTTTCTTAAAAATTCCGTATACACCTGCTCGGAAAATTATTGATGTAGGTTTGCCAATTGCTTTGGCTTCTGACTTTAACCCCGGAAGCAGCCCTAATTACAATATGTGGTTTGTTTGGAGTTTGGCGTGTTTGTACAATGGGATGACGCCAACAGAAGGATTTAATGCGTTGACTATAAATGCGGCATGCGCTATGGGTATTCACCAAACGCACGGAAGTATTACAATTGGGAAAAAGGCAAATTTGATAGTTACCCGGTCTTTTGAACACATTAATGAAATGCCATATTGGTTTACTCAAAACCATGTTGAGCAAATATTTACAAGCAAATAAAGCACAAAAAAAACCCTGCAAAAATGCAGGGTTTAATAATAATATCTGATTCAGAGAATTACTTTTTAGCAGCAACTTCTTCTTTCACAACGTTTCTAGTCATTTTGATCGATACAACTGCGTTGTCTTTGTTATCAAGAATTTGAATGTTAGGAACTTCTACGTTTTTAACTTTTGTAGATTGGCCTAATTCCAAACCGTCAATATTGATAACGATTGAATCTGGAATGTCTTTGATTAAACCTTTGATTTTAAGACGTTGAATTTTTTGAATTAATTTACCACCCGCTCTAACACCTGGTGAATTACCTTCAACGGTAACAGGGATAGAAACTGTGATTGGATTTTTTTCGTCAACGGCCAAGAAATCGGCATGTAAAATTGATTCGTTTACAGGGTGAAATTGCATGTCATGCAAAATTGCCATGTACTTTTTGCCTTCAATTGTTAATTGAACTTTGTAAGTGTTTGGGGTGTAAACGAGAGCTTTAAAGTCTGGTGCGTATACAAAGAAGTGAATATGATCACCTCCACCGTATAATACACATGGTACTTTACCTTCGTTTCTCATCGCCCTAGAGTATTTTGATCCTAAATCTGATCTCAACTCGCCTGTTAATGCTACTGTTTTCATTTTTCTTTAAATTAAATTGGGTTGGAAACTATTATCAAGTTTGAACAAGGAACTTATTGAACCATGTTCATGGATGTTTCTAATTGCTTTGCTCATCAAAGGTGCCACTGATAAGACTTTTATTTTTGGACTGGTGCGCAACATTGGAATTGTGTCACATACAATCAATTCCTCTAATACGCTGTTTTCAATGTTTTCATACGCATTACCACTCAATACTGGGTGGGTACACACTGCTCTCACTGACCTTGCGCCGCTGTCTTTGATTAATTTTGCTGCTTTGGATAATGTTCCAGCGGTATCACATAAATCATCAACCAAAACGACATCCATATCGGTAACATCACCAATTATGGTCATACTCGCGATTTCATTGGCTTTGCGTCTTTCTTTGTCGCATATTACCATGCTAACACCTAGAACCTTAGCATATTCTCTGTTTCTATTGCTAGCGCCTACATCTGGTGCAGCAATAACAAGTTTTTCTAGATTCAAAGATTTAATATATGGAATAAACACCACAGAAGAATCTAAGTGGTCAACAGGCACGTTGAAAAAACCTTGGATTTGAGGAGCATGTAAATCCATAGTAATTACTCTACTTGCACCAGCAGCGCTTAGCACGTCGGCAATCATTTTGCTTCCAATTGAAACCCTTGGTTTGTCTTTTCTGTCTTGTCTTGCGTAGCCATAATAAGGAATAACTACAGTGATTGTATTTGCAGATGCACGTTTAGCCGCATCTATCATTAACAATAATTCCAAAAGATTGTCCCCTGGAGGGTTGGTTGATTGAACTAAAAACAAGTCACAGCCTCTGATTGACTCATTAAAACTAGGCTGCATTTCGCCGTCACTAAATTTATTTAAAGTCATGTCACCAAGGCCAGTACCATAATATTCAGCTATTTTAGATGCTAAAGAATAAGATGCTGAACCGCTAAAAATTTTGACTTTGTTTAGAATTGACACGGTGTGTGGGTTTAAATTTCTTTTATAAGTTGCCCGAGCTGGATTCGAACCAACATACAGTGCACCAAAAACACTAGTCCTGCCATTAGACGATCGGGCAATCTTTCAAAAGGACTGCAAAAGTAAAATTAGATTTTGTTTTTACCAAAAAAATATCAAAGAAGCTTCAAAAAAATGTTTATCGAGTCTATTTACCCCGTTATCTTTGCATCGTTTTCCAAACTTTGTTTATGAAAAAATTTAACAGAACTCTCGTAACAGCAGCTCTTCCATATGCCAATGGCCCAAAACACATAGGTCATTTGGCTGGCGCCTATCTGCCAGCAGATATTTACACCAGATTCCTTAGAAATAGGGGTGAGGAGGTGCTTTTTGTCTGCGGAAGTGACGAACATGGCACCGCAATACCCATTGAAGCGCAGAAAGAAAACACCAATCCGCAAGCCATTATTGACCGTTACCATGCACTTTTAAAATCAAATTTTGAGAAATTTGGAATTGCATTTGACGTGTATCACCGCACAAGCGATAAAACACACCATGAAACCGCTTCTGAGTTTTTCTTAAAAATGCATGAAAAGGGTTTATTCACCGAAGATACCACTGATCAATTTTTTGACGAAGAAAAACAAACATTTTTGGCTGATAGATACATTAAAGGCACTTGCCCTAATTGCAGTTTTCCAAATGCTTTTGGCGATCAATGTGAAAAATGCGGAAAATCTTTAAGTCCAAACGAATTGATTAACCCTGTTTCAACTTTAAGCGACAAACCACCTGTTTTAAAAAGCACAAAGCATTGGTATTTGCCTTTGCAAAATTATGAGCCTTGGTTAAAACAATGGTTGCTAGAAGAACACAAGGGCGATTGGAAAACCAATGTTTACGGGCAAAGTAAGAGTTGGATAGATGGTGGTTTGTCACCAAGAGCAATGACCCGTGATTTAGAATGGGGCGTTAAAGTTCCATTAGAAAATGCTGAGGGCAAAGTTCTTTACGTTTGGTTTGATGCGCCAATTGGTTATATTTCGGCAACAAAGAAATTTTTTGAAGAGCTTGAATCTCAAAAGTTTGATTTTTCTTACCCTGAGAATTCTGTCATAAAATCAGGTGCTGCAGATGATTGGAAAAAATGGTGGCAAGACAAAAGCACCCGTTTATTGCATTTCATAGGAAAGGATAATATTGTTTTTCATTGCATCATATTTCCAGTTATGCTGCATGCAGAGGGCGAATATATTGTTCCAGACAATGTTCCTGCAAATGAATTTTTGAATTTAGAGGGAGATAAAATGAGCACCAGCAGGAAATGGAGTGTTGAAATGGTCGACTATTTCGAATCCTTTCCTGGAAAAGAGGATGTCCTAAGGTATATGCTGACTTCTATCGCACCTGAAACTAAGGATGCTGATTTTAGTTGGAAAGATTTTCAAACGCGTAACAACAGCGAGTTGGTTGCAATTTTGGGAAATTTTGTAAATAGGGTTATGGTGCTTTCTCATAAATTCTACAATGGAGAAGTGCCTGAAAATATTAAACCAAATCAAAAAGAGAAGGATTTAATAGCGGAAATAGAAAGATGTCAAATTGCTATTGAAGCCAACATCAGAGATTTTAAATTCAGAGAAGCCTTATTTGAATTGATGAATATGGCTAGAGCGGGCAATAAATACCTAGCAGACAACGAGCCTTGGAAGACTGTAAAAACCGATGCTGACCATACGGCCACAATTATGTTCCACGCAATACAAGTATGTGCTCATTTGTCTTGGTGGATGAATCCATTTATACCATTTAGTGCAAGCAAATTATGCGAAATATTAAATTTCAATAAGGATAATTATACATTCGGCAATTTTGAGCAGGTTCCAGTTAAACACCAACTAGGTGAAGCGATACATTTGTTTAGCAACATTGAAGATGATGTAATTCAAGTGCAATTGGATAAATTGATGGCCACTAAAAATGCCATTGCGAGCGCTGAGACTTTAAATAAGTCTGAAAAGAAAGACGCTGAAGCAGCCAAAGCAAGTATTCAATTTGATGACTTTAGTAAAATGGACCTAAGAGTGGGAACTATTTTGAGTGCAGAAAAAGTTAAAAAAGCAGACAAATTATTAATGCTGCAAGTTGACTTGGGTTTTGAAACCCGAACCATCGTTTCAGGCATTGCTTTGCATTTTGAAACCGAAATTTTAATCGGAAAACAAGTTTGTGTTTTAGCCAATTTAGAAGCAAGAACCATTAAAGGTATTGAATCAAAAGGCATGATTTTGATGGCTGAAGATGCCGATGGTAAATTACATTTGATGTCTCCAGAAAATTTGATTTCAGCAGGTTCAAAAATTGCTTAACAAGTAAGCAAAGCAAGCAAAGCTCTTCGTATTCATAGTATGATTTGTTCATTGCTATTTTTATATTAAAAATTAGGATAAAAAGTATAGTTTTGCATCCCTAAACTTGGCCCTGTAGTTCAATGGATAGAATAGATGTAATAAATGGTTTCGTAGTTCAACGGATAGAATAGATGTTTCCTAAACATTTGATAGCAGTTCGATTCTGCTCGAGACCACC
>CAMDAF010000029.1 GCA_945888525.1 Chitinophaga pinensis | reverse complement strand
AAGTTAAATGCTGAAAAAACGTATATCAGCAGTTTTAGCAAAGATGACAGTTATATTTTCGGAAGAAACATCATAGACATCAAACTATGGGGCACTGGAAATATCCATTACAGAGACAGCAGCAACACCAGTGTAAATATTATTGACACTGGCGAAGGCCAAGTAATAAAGGACTAATTTTTTATCGGTAAATTTTGGCTACTTAATTTTGCAGCCAAATAAATATACATAAGGAATATGGCCAACATACCCATGGTAATTAAACGGTAGATTTTAAAAACATATACCGCTGTTTGCCCAGCAAAATCGACCCACACCAAGTTGCCTGTCAAAGCAATAAAAACCATAAATAAAATATAGTGGCTAACGCTTTTCAATTTTGCTAACATCAACATTAAAACGGCAAACATTGGCATGCTAAACATAAAACTATACTCTCTTTGATGGGGAAAGCATAAAGGTATTAAAGCCATAAATCCAGCAGCGATTACAAAGCCCTTGTCCACGCCATAAACGGCATGCTTGGCTTTAAATGCCAAATAAACCACCGAGCCTAAAAGTGCCGCACGAATGGCGTTGGTTATAAGAAACAAACTCGGCTTTGAAAGGTCTGCTATATTTACCTGCGGCTCCAAATAAACAGGTTCAGCAGACAAAAATTTAGTTACCATGGATGACAAATCCGTGAATCCATACTCGTATGTCTGCATAACATGTATGTCGCTTACTGGGTTTAAAGTTTTTAACCATTCTCCTATAAGAAATTGATTGGTTTCAAAACCGATAAACAAAGCTGGAATATATAAGAAGAACAGCAAAGCCGAAAGGCCTAGTCCGATAATTTGAAATGGCTTTTTGCCCATCACAATGATATACGGCGCCAAAACGATGGGCATAATTTTGATGTTGATACCCAAACACAAAATCAAAATTGCCCAAACCCAATGTTCCTTTTTCAACAAATGGTAGGCCTCAAACATGGTCCATAAAATCAAAACACTTATTTGGTTAAAGGTGTAATTAACCAAAACAATTTTTCCAAACAAAAGCAGTAGAAAGAAAAAGATGAGCACAGAACTTTTTTCCGTTTTAAAAACATGGATTCTCAACAAGATGAAAACGCGCACAAAAAGAGCCGTATTGATTACAAACCAAATCCACTTTACGGTATTGATTCCTAACGCTTGTATACTGCCCATGATGCCAGCGAACAAAACACTGTAAAAATATTTTAAGTTGTAGTAGTGGGGTGGGCCATAAATATTCTCGCCATTTAGCAAGCGTTCACCGGAATGGAAGAAAACATCAAAGTCGTCCATTCCTCCGGTTTGTCTGTTCTTGAGAGAGAAAAGCCACAAGACATAGATGAAGATTAAAACGTAATAAAAATCTACTCTTTTTAGACCCGATTTAATGGCAGCTAGCATGTCAGCAAATATAAAGTTTTAGGTATTTATTCAAATTTTAAGTTAACAGCTTTTCTTTAATTAAAGCATCAAAACGGCTTTCATCATCAAATAAAAACTGAACTTGAACCGGCAGTATGTAAAACTGATTTATTGGAATTAAATTATAAATACCCTCTGCACTTAATTTCACAGCATCCTTTTCGGTGGTAAACACAATGGTGTCGTCATCCAATTTGGACAAGATTTGCGTCATATCGTTTGCCGTGTAATGGTGGTGGTCTTTATAACTTAAAGAAACACAGTTTGGAGAAATACGCAGGCAAATTTCTTTAAATGAATCAGGATTGGCAATGCCACTTAAGGCAATTATCTTTTTAAATGGTCTTTTATCTATAGATAAATTCCCTTTTACTTTTCTTGGATTACCAATTTGCAAAGTGGAAAAAAATACATCCTGCTTGGCATGTGCCTTGATGGATTTTAGAAAATTCTCCTTTTGTTCTAAACTTAATACTTCAGGACATTTGCTGATGATGATGATATCTGCTCTTTTTGCCCCCGAAGAGCATTCGCGCAAACGTCCATAAGGCATAGGAAAATCTTTGTAATACGGTTTTTTATAATCGGACAATAGAATTTGAACTCCGCATTTTACGGCACGGTGCTGAAAAGCATCGTCTAATAGCACCAGCTCTGCGTCTGTCTTTTCCAAATGCTTAAGTCCATTTTCTCTGCTTTCTGCTACCACAACCTGAGCCCCTGGCAGGGTTTGAAAATACCACAATGGCTCATCTCCGATCGACTCGGCATTTGCTTGTGCATCTGCAGCCATTAGGCCTTTGGTTTTGCGGCCATAGCCACGCGACAAAACTGCAGTGTTGTATTTAGAAGATAACATCCAATACAAATAGGCTGTCATAGGCGTTTTACCTGAACCACCAACCTGTAAATTGCCTATAACTATGGTTTTGAGTTTAGAATTGTACGACTTAAGTATTTTCAAATCATAGCATACATTTCTCAGCCATGCAATCAAGCCATACACCAATGAAAAAGGGAGGAGAAGAATCTTCATTAACTAAATTCAATTAATACTCAATGCTGCTAAGATACAGACCATGGGCAGGCACAGAAGTACCAGCCATTTTGCGGTCTTTGCTTTCCAATATTTCTCTAAAACGTTCGAAGCTAAACTTGCCTTCACCCAATTGAATCAAGGTGCCAACCATGGCACGAACCATGTTGCGTAAAAAGCGATTGGCCGTAACTTCAAACACTAAAATATTGTCGCGGTAATACCATCTTGCAGCCTTTAAATTGCAATTGTAATGTTTGACATCGGTGTTCACTTTGCTAAAACAAGCAAAATCCTTTTCGCCAATTAAATCCAAACACGCTTGGTTCATGGCATCCACATTTAAATCGTGAAACCAACGAACCGCAAGGTGGTCGAGAAAAGGGTCTTTTTCAAAAATAATATGGTATTCGTAAGTCCTAGATATCGCATTAAACCGTGCGTTAAAATCGTTGCTTACCAAACGGGCATCATGCACGGCGATGTCGTGGGGTAAAATACCATTCAAACTTTTCAAAAACATTGGCGGCAATTCGATATCAATATCGAAATGGGCAAAATACTGCCTGGCATGCACACCGGTATCCGTGCGCCCACAGCCAACCGTTTCAATTTGCTTGCGGGTAATAACCGATATGGCATTGTTCAAAACTTCCTGAACAGTGCTGCCATTGGGTTGAATTTGCCAACCTTGGTAATTGCTGCCATTGTAGGCGAGTTCTAAAAGGTATCTCATGGTAATAAAAAAGGCAGCTTTTTTAGCTGCCTTTCTGAATAAATTAATTGTTAATGGTTCCGCCTGCGGCTATCCAATCGGTTATTTTAGTCTTTTCGGTGTTGCTTAAATTGCCCATGCTGCTGTTTACAGATTTTACAACAATCATAGACTTTAAAGACACAATACCGCAATCGGTAGCAAAAATACCTCTAGGTGCTCCACCCGATCCTGAGGTGTGGCAGGTTTGGTTGCATTTGGTGGCAATTAAAGATGATACCGCTGTAAACAAAGCACCCTTGGTGGCATTAACTCCAACAACAAAGGTTTCTGTTTTGTTACACCCTTCAAAGTCTTGAGCAGTAATTGTATACGAACCAGCTGCTAGGCCTGCAAAAACAGAATCAGATTGAAATGCGCCCGATCCTAACTTGAAAGTAAATCCGTTAGAGCCAGATGCACGCACAATCAATGATCCATTTGAAGAACAAGAGGCCGCATTCACTACAGAAGCGCTAAGCTTTAGGTTTTTTGCAGAACATTTGTCGGTAGGAGGCTCTAAACCATTTTCTTTGCAGGCTGAAAAAAACAATACCGACCCAAGAAATGATGATAAAATTAAATTTTTTACAAACATATAAATTAAGTTATTTTTTAAATTGGTGACAATTACTTCTTCATTTCAGCGTAGAACTTGTAGAAATAAGGTATGGTTTCAATGCCTTTGTAGTAATTGAACAAACCGTATTTCTCGTTTGGTGAGTGCAAGGCATCGCTGTCCAAACCAAAGCCCATCAACATGGATTTAATACCCAATTCAGCTTCGAACAACGCAATAATTGGAATGCTTCCGCCACCTCTTGTAGGAATTGGTTTTTTACCATAGGTAGTTTCCATTGCTTTTGATGCAGCGCCAAATTCGATGCTGTCTGTTGGCGTCAACACTGGCTCTCCACCATGGTGTTCGGTTACAGTAACTTTAACACAAGCAGGTGCCATTGACTCAAAATGGCTTTTAAACAATTGAGAAATTTTATGAGAGCTTTGACCTGGAACCAAACGCATACTGATTTTAGCAAATGCCTTGCTAGGCAATACCGTTTTAGACCCTTCGCCGGTGTATCCACCCCAAATACCATTTACTTCTAAAGTAGGTCTGATGCTGGTGCGCTCAACTGTGCTGTATCCTTTTTCGCCCCATACCTCATCGACATTTAAGTCTTTTTTGTAGGCATCCAAACTGAATGGTGCTTTTGCCATTTCAGCGCGGTCAGATTCGCTTACCACAATAACATCATCGTAAAAACCAGGAATGGTGATGTGGTTGTTTTCATCGTGCATTGAAGCAATCATTTGACATAAGATTGTTGCAGGGTTTGCAACTGCTCCGCCATAAACACCGCTGTGTAGGTCGCGGTTAGGACCAGTAACTGCAACTTCCATGTAAGCCAAGCCACGCAATCCAACGTCAATACTTGGTGTATCATTCGCAATGATGCTGGTATCGCTCACCAAAACAACATCCGCCTTTAATTTTGCTTTGTTGGCTTTGATAAATGTTCCAAGGTTTGCAGAACCAACTTCTTCTTCGCCTTCTATCATGAACTTTACATTGCAAGCCAAGGTATTTGTTTGCATCATGGCCTCGAAAGCTTTAACATGCATGTACATTTGACCTTTGTCGTCGCAAGCACCTCTTGCATAAATAGCGCCTTCTGGATGCTCCTCTGTTATTTTAATTACAGGTTCAAATGGTGGTGAGTGCCACAATTCAACTGGATCTGCAGGTTGCACATCGTAGTGGCCATATACCAATATGGTTGGCAAATTGGCATCAAATATTTTTTCTCCATAAACAATTGGATGACCAGCCGTAGCACAAACCTCTACATTGTCGGCACCAGCTGCTTTTAATTTTTCAGCAACAAAATCAGCTGTTTTCTTAACATCTCCCGCATATTTGCTGTCTGCACTAACAGATGGAATACGCAGTAAATCTAATAATTCGTTCAAAAAACGCTCTTTGTTTGCTTCTAGGTATGGGGTATGACTCATGGGTTAAGAATAATTTTAAGCTACAAACCTACGAAAATAAATCGAGAATGCTTAAGTCCATTGCTTGTAAAAAATTATAGAAAATTCAGTAGTAGATATAGAGGCAAATTATACCAAATATAAAGCAAACGAATAATCTCAGCTTAAGAATCCAAATCCATTCTTTTTAACTAAATTTGCCTGCAATGAGTGGCCAAAGAATAAGCAAACTATTTAATATCCAATACCCAATAATTCAAGCTGGAATGATATGGTGCAGTGGATGGAGACTTGCTGCAGCTGTTTCAAATGCTGGTGGCTTGGGCGTTATAGGTTCTGGCAGTATGTACCCCGAAGTCTTAAGAGAACACATTCAAAAATTTAAACAAGCGAGCAATAAACCTTTTGCGGTAAATGTCCCTCTTTTATACCCTGATATTGACAAGCACATGGCCATTATTGTTGAAGAAGGTGTCAAAATAGTTTTTACCTCAGCTGGCAATCCCAATACATGGACCAAGCATTTAAAGTCGCACGGCATAACAGTTGTCCATGTGGTGGCCAATACAAAATTTGCAAAAAAATGCGAAGAAGCGGGTGTTGACGCCATCGTTGCCGAAGGATTTGAAGCAGGTGGTCACAATGGCCGAGAAGAGACCACCACCCTTTGCCTCATACCAATGATAAAAGAAGTGTGCTCATTGCCACTAATCGCGGCTGGCGGAATTGGCTCAGGCCAAGCCATTGCGGCTTGTATGGCACTCGGTGCTGATGGTGTACAAATTGGCTCATTGTTCGCCGCAAGCCAAGAGAGCAGCGCCCATCAAAACTTCAAAGAAAAAATAACCACCTTAAATGATGGTGATACCGAGTTGTCATTAAAACAACTTACCCCTGTGCGCTTAATTAAAAATGAATTTTACCAAAAAGTAAAATCAGCCGAGACAAATGGCGCAAGCACCGAAGAACTAAGCACTTTGTTGGGTAGAGGAAGGGCAAAAAAAGGCATGTTTGAAGGCGACATGGTGGAAGGTGAATTGGAAATAGGTCAAATTGCAGCCACCATAAAAACAATTCTGCCGGCAAAAGACATCATGGCCAATTTAATCCGCCAATACAACGAAAGCATTCAACATTTTACTACACTATAAATTTGGAAGACCATACCATACACACCCTAGACAACGGCCTTCGCATCATTTATAAAGAAGCCCCGAATACATCCGTCACGCATGTCGGATTTAACATCTACGCAGGCTCGCGCGATGACAGCAATTTGCCAGGCACAGCGCACTGTTTTGAGCACATGCTGTTTAAAGGCACGCACAAAAGAAACTCTTGGCATATCATCAACAGACTTGAAACAGTTGGCGGCGAAATGAATGCATTTACAACCAAGGAAATTACTGTTTTATATGCATCCGTTATCAATGATTATGCCGAAAGGGCACTTGAATTATTGGCTGATTTAACCTTTAACTCAACCTTCCCAGACAAGGAACTAGAAAAGGAAAAGAAAGTCATTGCAGAAGAAATCAATATGTATTTGGACACCCCAGAGGAGAACATATTTGATGAATTTCAAGAAATGATTTTTTCTGGCCACTCTCTTGCGCCAAACATCTTAGGCACACCTCAGAGCTTAGAAAAATTGACCTCGAAAGACCTACGCTTATTTCATAAAAAATATTACCATCCAGAAAACATTGTTTTGAGCATCAGTTCTGGAATTCCCTTAAAAAAGTTTGTTAAATGGGCAGAAAAACATTGTTCCGTTATTCAAAATTCATTCACAGCCAGCAAGCGACCGTCCTTTAATTTATACGCTCAAAAATCGGAAAAGAAAACAACTGAGCACGTTCAATGCCATGCCATTTTAGGTAATACCTGCTATGCGCACAGCCATCCGAAGCGTTTGCAAATGTTGCTGCTTAACAACATACTTGGAGGCCCAGGAATGAACTCGCGGCTGAACCTTAGTGTTCGAGAGAAATACGGATACACCTACAATATAGAAAGCGGATACACTGGATTTATTGATACCGGTTTGTTCCATTGCTATTTGAGCACAGAAAAAAAGAATTTAAACAAAGCTGTTGATTTGGTGTACAAAGAATTAAAGCGCTTAAAGGAACAAAAACTGAGCGCCATTCAGCTGCACCATGCAAAGACACAGTTCAATGGACAAATTGCATTGTCAGAAGAAAACCGCCTGAATATTATGCTTATGTTAGGCAAAAATTTAGTCCAAGGTTTTAGCATGGAAACCCTCAACGAGGTTATTCACAAAATAAACCAAGTAGACGCAGACGAATTACAGGAAATCGCAAACGAAATCTTTGATTTTGACAAATTGAGCTATCTTGCATATGTATCCGAAGGATAATTAGCAAGCTGAAAATGTTACACAAAATAACAAGACTGATTGCAGGGGGCGAGAGCGAAACGCTCGACTTCAAACAAACCATTTCCGATGCATCTAAAATAGCCAAAACCTTGGTGGCGTTTGCCAACAATAAAGGCGGCACTCTATTAATTGGCGTTAGAGACAACGGAAGCATCAGTGGCATCCGTTCGGAAGACGAAAAATACATGTTGGAACTCGCTGGTACTTTTTATTGCGAGCCTAAAATAAATGTCACCTATACAGAATATGAGATTGACCATAAAACCGTCATAGAGGCCAAAATACTTGTTGGAGCGGATAAACCGTATTATGCAAAAGACAAGGACGGCAAATGGTGGGTTTACCACCGTGTAAATGACCAAAGTTTGCAAGCCAGTGCGGTGATGTTTCAAGTGATAAGAAAACAGAATAGAGCCAATGCAGAAATAAGCAGCTACAGCTTTATTGAATCAGAAATTCTTAAGGCCTTGCAACAAGAAAAGCCCCTTTCTTTACAAGATATTGTGAACCGAATAAACATCAAGAAAAACAGGGTTATATACAGCCTAGCTAAGCTGATTCATTTTGATTTGGTGGCGGTGACACACCATCAAAAACTAGAATTTTACCGTTTAAAACCCTAAAATACTAGGACAAGTTTAAATTTAGTTAATTATAAATCAATTAACTAATATCACTATTTAGTTTTTTTACGTTTTTGCTTTTTTTTGTAGAAACGTTTCTATATATTCGTATTAATAGAAATGTTTGTTCCTAAGTATTAATACACATCGGGTATTAAAACTCATAACACAAGTCTAAAAACCAAGTAAAAGCAGAACTAAAATGAAGCGTAATTATTTAATCCTACTGCTCGGATTGCTTACTTTCAACAAACCACTGAAAGCGCAGTATTTTGACCTAATTCTTGGGGCTTCTAGCAGCCATTTCTTGGGCGACTTAGGCGGAAAACCTTTTTTAGGGACCAATGACCTTCAAGATTTAGATATTTTATCTACACGCTATGCGCTTACCGCTGGAATGCGTTTCAATATGGGAAAGGTCTTCGCACTGCGCACCAATCTATGGTACGCCCGTTTATCGGGTAACGATAAATATACCCGCAACAGAGAAAGACAGGGCAGGAACTTAAACTTCTTTACCCAAATTTTGGAAGCAGATGCCGTAGTGGAAATGAACATTTACAAAACAGCTGATAAGAACAAGATTTTCTATGTATTCGGCGGTGTTGGTTACTTCGCATTTAACCCAAAAACAAAATTGAACGGCACGGTTTATACGCTTCGCGAATACGGTACTGAGGGTCAATACGCCATTTCCGGAAAATCGCCGTACAGCCTGAACTCTATTTGCTTCCCTATGGGCTTTGGAAGCAAGTTTATTCTGAACAAACGTTCGTATTTTACTGTTGAAGTTAATGCGCGGAAAACCAGAACAGACTATATCGACGATGTAAGCACACGTTTTGTTGACCCAAACCTTCTCATTGCGGCTAAGGGCCCTACCTCGGCAGCATTAGCAGACAGAAGCATCTCTGATATTCCTGGCTTTAGCAGCCCGGGATCAATACGAGGTGATCCAAAAAACAATGACAATTTTTTCTTTTTCTCATTCGCCTACAATTATACTTTAGGTTCAGGTGCCAATAGCGGTGGCTACAGCAATAAAGGCAGGCCAAGAAACAGAGTCAATGGCAAGATGAAATGCTTTGAATTTTAAATACCATTAAACACATAATTGATGCGCCCATCTTCTTGATAGGCGCATTTTTTATGCTCTAATATGATTCATTAATAAGGCCAGCGGTTCTCAAATTTGTCGTAAAACTCAAAGGTGAATTTAAATTGAGGCTGAACTGAAAACTGGTTGTTTATATTAGCTACATAAAAGACCCCGACCCTAATTCTCTCGCTCCATAAACGTATTATTTTCTCGACGCCAACATAGACTTCAAAAAACTTCAAGTTTCTTTCTTTGGTCAATAAAAATCCGCCACCTATGCATTCGCTAATGTTTATCTTTTTAAGAATTGGGATTTTATTGATCAAAGCCCCATTAAATCGGTGCAAATAATGTGCTTCATAGAAACGTTTTAAAGTGGCAAAGGAACTGTCTAAACTTTGGAATGAATACAAAGGATTTGCGAAGAAAAGAGGGCCAATTGCCCTATGGAATTTATAATCGATCAAACGCAAATCACGGGCATTTAAAAACGCTCCAGACACCACACGGTATTTGCTCACACCGGCCAAACCGATTTTCAACTCCTGTTCGGCTACAAACTCTAAATAATCAAAATCAATAACACTGCCCATCCCTTTTATTCCTTTGCGGTAACGGGCCGAAATTTCGGGCCACTTACTGCCCAATATCAGTTTCTGATAGGGTTCTCTGATATACTTTTGGAAAGGCACATAATACAGCCCAAAAGTGGCGTAAAAAGCCTTATAGGGCGAAAATCCTATGGTTTGAGTATTGCCACCCCATAAACTATCACCTCGGGGGTCAAACTTCAAGGCGGCAATTGAACGCCTATTGGAATATTCAGCGCCCATGCCAACATAAAACCCATTAAACAATTCTAGTCTATTAAAAATATTTGCGTAATCGTGGGCATAAAAATTCGACCTTGAAAATCCTCTTATCAAAGAATTATAACGATTGATGGGATCAAAATCACTACCAATACTCACATTGAAACTCCCTTGATTAAACGGATTGTAGAGCCGGTTAAAATTTAAAGATCCTTTTAAATCATTGTTTAAAACGCCGTAATTCGCTGTAGGAACAATTCTAAAAAACTTTTTATTTTTATAGGTCTTATAATAATTAATCCAATACCTAAACCTAGGTCCTGCCACATAAAAAGGCGTGTATAAAAAAATCAAAGGTTTGAAGAAAATGGTTCGCTCCTCGCTTCGTTTGTAAAATCCTTGGCCAGTAAAAAGCAATTTATAAAACGTTATTTTATTGAATACACTATCGCTCGAATCTTGCCAGGACTTTTGAGCAAAAACAGCTTTAAAACTATCTGTTTTGCGGATATAGGTAAGTTCTTCTTTGCTGAATGGTTCTTTTCTAATTTGCGCCCAATACGATGTGTCGCGCTCATAGGCCTCTTGGGCTGTAGCGCTTAACTCGTTGTTAAAAAACTTCTTTGGAAACACCTTGTTTAATTGGTAGTTGCTGTAGAACACAGCTGTTCTTCCACTGCGTTTGGCTTTGTTATATTTTGCATTGTATTGGAACTCCATTTTCTCCAACAAGTAAGAGCTATCGGCAATTTGATAGGTCTGGCTCACTTCAAAGAAATCGTACTCTGCCATTTGATATTTTGGAAGAGAAAGTTTTAATGATTTAATGGCCCAAATGCTGTCTTGGATGACCAATTCACCTGTTACCAAGGCATTGCCCATTAAACTTGGTGTGACTTTAATTCTGTAGTATCGAATGCCATTTTCAACGTAAATTTTTAGCATCTTGTACTTGTAAGCAATAAAGCCACTGTTGCTAATAGGCGAAAGAATTGGCGATTCACTCAGCGCAGGCACTTCCAATAAGTTTTTGTAAAAGTTAAATTGCCCATCGGTGTGGGTCAAGAAAAACAAACCTTCTTTTTGACCTCTAATATCAACTCCATTTCGCTCTTCCTTCATTTTATTTGGAGGCGAAAAATGATACGTTAAATAAACCTCCGCTACATTTAATTGGTTTGACTTGATGGGCGTGGTGTCACTTTTAGGTTTCTTGCGTGTTTCGGTCTCTCCCGCTTTTATGTAGGCCTCAACAGAAAATGCAGAAGGGTTCATAAACCTAGCCTTCCCATCAATTACATTTTGAATAATTTCTTCAGAGCGGTCTACTTTCTTTGCCGAAACTTTATACCCCTTAATGTCTTTTTCAAGTGGTTCTAAAATACAATTTTGAACCACATTGGCATAAGACACTGTAACGGGCATTTTGAGGGTCTTAAACCCTTGTAAATTAAAAACCAATTCATAAGTGCCTTCAGCAATCTTAATGCTGTATTGGCCTTTGTAATCTGTTTTGGTGTTAAGCACAGCATTGTTTTGAACCGACACCTCCACCAAAGGAATAGGCTCCATTGAAGAGTTCCTAACTGTGCCCGAAATGGTGTAAAACTGAGCCTGAAGACCTAATTGAATAAATAGGAAAGCAAATAAATAGTATATTTTTTTGTGGATCAATAGATGCTTGGAGTGTCTTAACGCAATTTAAATACAAATGTTTTGAAATATCAAATTACTTTCTACAGACCCCTATTAGCACTAGATGAAAACCTAAATTCGAAATTAAAAAATTAAAAAACGATTTTAGCGGCTATTCTTTCGGCCAATAAACTAAATTCTTCTGGGCTCAATTGAGCGCGAGGTCCTGCAAAGTTCAAATCAGCTATGGCATTCATTGGCACCAAGTGAATGTGTGCATGGGGAACTTCTAAGCCAATCACCGCAACACCAACTTTTATGCATGGAACAGTTGCTTTGATAGCAAGAGCGACTTTTTTTGCAAAAAGATGTAAATCAGAAAACATTTGATCTTCTAGGTCAAAAATCCAATCAACTTCTTGCTTCGGTATTACAAGTGTATGCCCAGCACAGAGTGGATTCACATCCAAAAATGCTAAAAAATGATCATTCTCAGCCACTTTATAAGCAGGTATTTCGCCACTTATAATTTTAGAGAAAACAGTTGACATACTATAAAGAAATAGAGATTATTTCTAATTTAACAACACCCGCAGGCACCGTAATTTCAACCACGTCGCCAGGTGCCTTGCCTATAAGCCCTGCGCCGATGGCAGACTTACTCGAAATTTTACCCAATTTCATATCCGCTTCTTTTTCAGAAACAATCATATAAACCATTTCTCTGTTGGCATTTAAGTTTTTAACTTTTACTTTGCTCAAGAGGTTAACTTTAGAAACATCCAATTTACTTTCATCGATAACACGCGCTCTGGCATACATGTCGTTAAGCCCTGCAATTTTGGCTTCTAACAAACCTTGAGCTTCTTTGGCTGCATCATATTCTGCATTTTCAGAAAGATCGCCCTTGTCTCTTGCCTCAGCAATTTGCGCGCTGATTGCTGGTCTTAGAACTTTTTGCATGTGTTCAATTTCCTTTTTTAAATTTTCGTAACCTACCTTGGTTAAATATACGATGTCGCTCATGTTGTGTGTTTTGCTAAAAAAAACAAGTGCCTTCAAAAACAGAAAGCACTTGCGCAAAGTTAATTAAAATTTTTATTTAAAACAGACTCACTCTTAACCCAAAAGTATGGGTACCTGAAAATGGTCTTGTTTGTCTGAATGAATAGTCGATTGAAACTTGACTGCTCTTCAATTTAGATTCTTTATTCAAAACAGGAATTTGTACACTTGCACCCATGTTAACACCGGTGTAAGCATTGTTCCTAGTCTCGTATTTAAAAATCCCTTTCTCGTAATTGTAACCAGCCCTTAACAACAACAATTCTTTGTAAGCATACTCTAAGCCAAAAGCAGTTTGATTGCTTGTCGCTGTATTGCTTGTAAAACTCATTGCAGTAGTTAATCTGTGCCAGTACATTCTTGCATCTTTATCCAAACGGATATCATAAGACACACCGATGTTAATCAAAGAAGGCAAAGGTGTTTTATCAGATCTTTGAGAAGTTGTTTGGGTGTATGACTTGCCATCAATATTTGATTTTGCAGCCAAACCATCGCCAGAATACTTTGCATCAGTTCCTAAGTTTTTGATGCTAACGCCAAAACGTATGTCTGCATTTCTACCTGCAGCTGGATTCTTGTCTGGATCGCGGTATTTAACTTCTTTGTTGCTCATTAAATCTGAATACTGCAAGCCAGCATCAATACCCAATGCACTTGTGCGCACATCTGGAGTTGATTCACTTGCCAATTTCACATTTATACCTGCAGCAATCCTAGTGGTAAAGTTATACGCATAACCAAGATTGATGTTTGAGATTGATGGTTTGTAGGTACCGATACCTCCGTCTGGTTGGTCGTAAGTGGTAATTGGAATTTGACCAATAGAGAACGAGGTAACACTTAATCCCAATACCCCATCACCAACTGTTTGACCAAAGCCAAAGCTGTTGATATTGATACCGGTTCCACCAAGCCACGAAGACCTGCTGAATGCTAATTCGGTTCCTTCTATTTTACCTAAACCTGCAATGTTCCAGAAAAATGATTCTACACCTTGAACACCCGCAGAGTTGGAATTACCCATACCGCTTGATTGTGCCCAACCATTGACTAAAAGTTGCGTAAATCCATATTGTCCTGTTCTTGCTGGTGCTTGAATGCTTTGAGCAAACCCGCTAACCATCACAGTCAATGCAAGCGCTAAACTATATATTTTATTCATACTCGATTTTTTCTAATTAATTAATAAGTGTCTAAGTCTAATTGACGCATCACACCGTACCATTTCAAAATTTTCTCTCCTAAGTCTCCACAATCTACGTGAATGATGTAGAATCCGCTGGCAACTGGAACTTTACCATTGTTTTTCAAATCCCAATTAACATACGTTTCAACATCGTCTTTTTCTATTCTTCTAACCAAGGTGCCATTAAGTGTGTACACTGAAATCACTGCTTTTGGCGGCAAGTTTGTAATCTTCACTTTGGTATCGATGGCACTTGATTCGTAGCCAGATGCTGCATAATAAGGGTTTGGCACAACATTGATCAAATCAATCGCCTTCTTGCCTGTTTCAGCATTCTTATTGTTTTGTACACTTTCGGTTGAGAATGTAAATTTAGGCAATGCGGTAGAATCTCCACCTGGAACCGATTTGGTGAAAGGTTTGCGCATGTTCAAAGTAATTTGCACTTCAGTTGGAGGAACGCCATTTTTTAAGGTAAAACCAGGAGCCGCCATTGCTGGCAATACCCACATTGCTTGAGAGTACACTTTACGTTTGTCTGTGTTGTTTGGAGAAACCCCAGGACCTGCAACATTTAACAAAGTTTTGTATGCTGCACCCATATCGTAGATTGGTCCTTTGTAAATTCTAGATGACATACCCACATAACTTCCCATTACATAGATGTTGTGCTTACCACCGAAGTAGTTGTAAGTACCATCGCTAAATTTGCTTGTTGGATTCCATATCATGTCATTACCACCTTCAGGTTCTGGCAAGTATGAGTCCTCTCCAAACATGATGTTCATGCGTTCACCTGTTTCCAAGTTAATGGCATAACCAGGGAAATAAGATCTTCCCATTTCAGATGCATCGTCTTCCCAACGGATAAAGCTTCCATCAGAATTGTTGTAAACCGGCTTAATGCTGCTGTGGTAACGCATGTTGAATTTCTCCATATTGCCTTGGGTTAAGGTTTTGTCTTCGCCCATTTCGACAACCACACATTTTGTCCATAATCTGCAATCTGGTGTCAACACCAATTTGATGCTTGCCAATTCTGATATTGGATTGTCAGTTACTTGAGAACCTTTCCAAGCTGGACCGTATATTACTGCACCGTTGGAAGCAGCAGGACCTTCTGCTCTTGCGCACAATGCGTATGGAGCAATTCTTCTGTCCCAAATTTTCTCAAACACTTCGTATGGATCGTAAGAATCGTTACCGGTGTGGTTAGGGTCAAAGTCTGCGTAAAAGTCATGGCTGTAGGCCTCAAAGGTTGAGCTTCCCAAACCAGATGTACCTGAACGGATCCAGTTGAATGAGCTAAAATCACCATCATTATCAGGAACGGCTGTTAACCAACGTTTGTTGTCGTCGGCATACTTAACTGTGTAGCCAAGGAAACCATTGCTGGTTTCACCGTAAGGATTTCTGCCAGGTGCTGGCACTTGTTGAATTTCAACTGCAAGACCCCAATCTCTTAGGTTATTAACTGTTTTGGTTGCTCCTTTAAATTTAACTTTACCTTGAACGGTCTCGATTTTATTTTCGATGGTACCATCGGCATATACAGACTCACCAGAAGTCAAATTGGTAATTACCCAATGTGATTTGGCTGAGATTGAATCTTGGAATTTATTGGTACCCGATCCTTTAGCATTCACTTTAAAACTATCTGGCTCAATGAATCTAAATTCAAAGTTGGCATTTGGAACCAATAATGGATCTACAACTTTAATTTTAACTGGACCGCTGCCACCTAAGTAAACCGGAGCGGCAGTGAAATTGTTGGCCATAATTTCGTTGATAGTCTCCTTAGAGAATTCCAAGATTTGACCACCATTGCCTTTACCAGCAACTTGCTTTAAAATTGGACCATCACCATACGCAGCACCCAATTCACTGCCAAAATATTCTGGCTTAGAGTTGTGGGGGTAAGCACTGAATTTAACCGTATTTCTTCCTGCTAAGTATTGCACTGGCTCTAACTTCAGCAAATCGTTTGCAGGGAAGCCATAAGCAAATACCAAGTAGTGGTAAGTTTTAAAGTTAACCAAACGCTTGTTTGAACCAGAGGCAAAGGCATCATCTTTCATGCTAAAGGTATGCAAAATACCGCTGTTTGCTCCATCTACTTTTAATTTGGGCACGTTGGCAGAAACATCTGGATCATACTCATAATTAATCATGGTATTGATGTTGTCTTTCACATCACATTGCAAAACCAATCTGGCTTTTTCAATATCGTTTAATTCACTGTTAGATACGGTACCATCTTTAAGTTGGTAAACCAAATAACCTTGGAAACGGTATTGAATAATTTGATTCATTTCGTTTTTGATGTCTTCTCTATATTTTTCGGTGATATCGGTATCTAAAAACTTCAACACCACTTCGTTTTCTAATTCTTGGTATTCCACCGTTGGAGGCTCAGGACCATCAGGTAAGTCAAATTTGTTGTTAAACAATTTTTGAGCCTTGTCACTCGCCAATTTCAACAAGCTTAATGAACCAGTTGCACCACCTGAAGTGGTTTTAGCCCAAACCACACCTACCGTAACATTGTTAACGGCACCTGGCATCAAAGTGAAAGGCCCAGCAGTTTGCAAGAAACGTCTATCGCCAGGTTGGTTACCTGCAGTTTTTTCTGTCCACTTAGGAGAGCTAATGGTGGCCGGATTGGTACCATCATCAAACATGTACTTTGTACACACCGTTCCGTTTACACCGTTACCTCCATATTTCATACAAACACCATTCATCCATTTACCTTGTAATAAGTTGTAAAAGTCGATGGCATTGTCGGGGTTACCGTTTACTGGATTGTTGTCGTTGTTGTAGTATACAAAAGCGCCCATTCCCAATTCAAGACCACTGGTATCCAATGGGCCTTGGAAAAAGTCAACACCTATAGATGGAGGGTTTTGGCCGTAACCTAAAACACCTTCGTCGTTGTCGTCACCATTGTAGCAATAGCCTAAGCTTCTTCCAACATCACAACCAACGTAGTCGTCGGAGTAGTTACCCAAATCGGCATCCACCCATTCTCCAAAATAGGTTTGGTCTAAAGCTTCAAAACCTCTGTTCACAATTTTTGTGCGGTAGAAGGTCATGTTGTTAACCTCATCGTTTGTTTGGAATGCAAACGCTGTGGTTTGTAATTCTAAACCAATCGGAATACCACCTGTTTCAGCGTGCACATTTCCACGGTCGTTGTAAACAAACCAAATCATTTGATCGGGTTGGTCTTTTGGTAAGTTTTTGTCTGCGCTGCGGGTAGGATCCAAAATTGGATAATCGCCAGCATAAGGGTTATAACCTGGCACGCTGTCTGCGTCAAAATACGGCGCTAAGTCGTTGGTTTGGTTGCTGCCAAATGGCACACTGTTGTTGCCATAAGCAGGCCAATCCAAAATATTTTTTGCTAAGTCGACGTTACCTGAGGTTTGTTGTCTCAACAATTCTTCTCTGGTTACTTTGAACATTTTATCCCAACTTTCACAACGGGATTGGTCGGTGCTCACATCGTTCATGTCTAGGGTACCAGGCCAAAAGTCGTTACCACGCTGACGGTAGGTCATCGCAGCCATACGCAAGTTGCCATCGCCACGACCAAGACCACCTATCCAAAGGGCGCCTGCAAACAATGAGTGTTTTCTTACACTGTTGGCATCGGTTACCTTAGGTATTTCATATCTAGGGTTGTTTAGATCCCACCACATGTCACCCCCGTTTAAAATACGGGTACGAACGTTATTGATATCTAAGTCGGCACTTTGAGTCGCCGACTTACACGTACTGGCAAATTCTGCAAGGCCAGAACCTGAACCTGTATTGCCTGTGTTTTTGCCACTTAGGTTCTTTATTTCAGCAGCTTGAGCAGCTGAAGCAATACCAATAATTGCAAGGAACAAGCCTAATTTTTGATAAACACTTTTCATATTCTTGAACATTAATTTTTTATACATGGGTTATTAGAAGAAGAACTTAGCACCTAAGTACATAAGTCTTGGAGTTTGATAATTAAATGGACTGTTTACAGCTGTCTTGTAGTAGAAACTATAAGCCTCAGCGCTTAGTTGGTTGGCCAGGGCTTGTTGACCTTTTGGTGAATTCAAGAATCCATCATCGTCTGTTGCACCTGTGTATGGGTTAACTGCATAAACAATTCTGGTGTTAAACAAGTTGGTTACATAGTAGTATACCTGAACATAGCCCGTTTTGTCTTTGCCATCTTTGGTTTTCCAGCTTAAAGCAATGTCTTTTTGAATGTTTAAATTCACGTTTAATTGCCAAGGCAAGCGCGATCCGAATGGCGTACCTTTAATTGGCGCTCTATCAACAGAACCTAATTGAACTGGTTGTGAAGTTGCTGTGTATGGCAAGCCAGAGGTTGCCGTAAATACTGTGTTGAAGTTGGTGTTAGAGAAGATCTTTGTTTTTCCAACGATTGGACCTTTGTAAGCCCTTTTGGCTTTGTCCTTACCAATGCCTTTGCCGTCGAAGAATTCCCAGTTAAAGATTGCTTTAAATTGGTGGCGGATATCCAAATCACCCAATGGGAACAGAGATCTTAAGTTTGGTTGGTTACTTGCAATCAAGGCGCGTTGTGAGTTGATGTTAGAACCTGTACCATCAGCAAACTGTAAGGTATAGTTACCAGACAATGAGATGTTGTCTTCTGATTTGTAGTTCAACTCCATGATCAAACCTTTTACTGTACTAAAATCTAGGTTGTTGTATGAGATGTACGTAATAGGGTAAGCATTGTTGTATTGGAAAGCAGAGATGTCATTTTTAGTCTCTCTATAGTAAGAGATGATGTTGAATTGAGCATTCTTGCTTAACTCTTGTTTGAAACCAATTTGGTAATCGGTTGTCAATCTTGAGGTCATTGCTGGGTTGTTGATTGCATTGGTTGATTTTTGTGTTAAGAACACATAGTCATCAATGGTGGTGTTGTTAGCAGATGGTCTTTGAGCCAATACGTCGTATGAAGCGTAGAACAAACTGGTTTTATTTAAAGGGAATTTAAAGAAAATACGTGGAAGGATGTTTACTTTTGGCTTATAGTCTGTAAATGAATTTGCAGTTACCTCCGTTTGGTTAGGATCTACCAAGTAAGGTGCAATTTTACCATTAGAGGTTCTGTTTGCAATTAAATCTGGAGAAGACAATTGGGTACCATTTTCATCGTACCAAGTATTGTCTTTTCTGTAACCCAAAATCTTTCTAGGGTTTTTAACATCGTCAACATAAACTGCATAATCAGAACCGATGTTTGAAGGATGAGCCACACGGTTGCCTTCGATTTCAGTTACCTCACCAGCTTGTTTGATTGGATATAAAGAGTAAGCATCTTTTAACACCAATTGGTTGGCATCATAACGCTCAATACGCAAGCCCAATCTAAATTCTAGATCTTTAAAGAAGAATTGGTCTTGGAACCATGCAGCAGTATATATCGGCATGAACGCGCCAATGCTGCGCTTTGTTTTGTCTTGTAAGAAATCGTTTACATCCGGACGGCCACGTAATTTGTTGCCTAGGTGGTCGTAACCTTGGTAAGCAACAATTGCACTACCGTTGTTTAACAACTCATCTGCACTGAACATATTGATGTTGAAATCAGATGGCTTGTAAGAGTTAACATCTAAAAAGGTTGTAGCTGATATCTTTTTGCCGTATACATCGGTAGCACCTTCAGCAATTAATTTGTTTCTGAAGTTTTTATCGAAAGTCGATTGCTTTGAAGTATTAACCAAACGGTTGTAGCGGATGGTGTCTTGGAATACACCGTTGGCATCATAAGACAAGATTGGATTGGATTTGTCTAACTCGGCAATATGGCTGTTTGCATATTGGTACATTAAACGCCAAAGGTTTGTAGCACCTACACTATAGCCTCTTGATACCGATTGTTCGTAAGACAAACCGAATTGAAGCTTATGGCCAGAAGATGATTTTTTAGCTGAGCTCAAAGGACCTTTTACCTCCGTTTCGCCCATAGCGAATAAGGTGTATCTTTCATTTTGAGATTTGCTGTAACCTGCCAATGGCGTACCTGGTGTGTTCCATAAAGAGTAGATATTGTTTGGACTGTAACCGTTTAACAAACCTAAACCTTGTAAAATTTGTGCATCGTTTGTGATGTTGGCACCGAAGTCAGAATACTTATCGTATAAAGACTGCGTGTAGTTGCCTCTCACCGTGTTGATGTCAGCCTGCGTAAAGCGAATGGCGGTGTCTCTGAAACCTGTTTGTTCCCAGAAGTTTCTTAAGAAAACTGTGTCACCGTTTTGATCTACAAATCTTCTTGATTGACCCGTTGGGTTGTTCAAATTGCCATAATAACTGTAGAAGTTGGTAGGATAGTGTTTGAATTGACCAATGTAACCATAGTCGAACAAATTTTCTCTGTGGTCTCTGTCTTGTGACTTACCCCAAGTTGATTGGTAGTCAAAACGCAAGGTAAAGAAGGTATTGTTTAAGGTTGTTTTGCTGGCCTTAGCTAAAGAGTCAGGACCTTTGAATGATTGGGTGTATTTGATGTAACCCAAAGCATAAGTACTGGTTGACATTGGATTGTTTTTGTATGCCATGATGTTGTTGCCACCATTTACTGCATTGCCATAAGCAAAGTTACCAAAAGCCGTTAACGTTGCATATTGACTGAGTCTGAAGTCGAACTTTGCTTGAGCAGATGCGTTCATTTGGTAAACATTTGGTCTCACTTTTACTTTGTTGTAATCGTTTTCAGTTAAGTAGTTTGCTGAGTGCACAAAACCACCATCCGTATTGATTAACAAAGGATTCTTTTCGATATTGGCCAACACATCGTCTTTGATTACATAATAACCAACGTAAGATGGATTTGGCTCACGAACGTATGAGAAGTTACCGGCAATGTTCATTGCGGCAATTGGAATTTTTTTAATTTTACTTTTACCCGTCTTGTAATCTGGATTTGTCTTAAATAGAATAGGTGCGGCATAGAATCCTTCGATCAAATTGTTGTGGTAAGGATTAAACATGCTGCTGCTTCTTACTTCAATACTGGCCGCTTTTCTGGTGGATATAGATCCCCCTTTGGTGGTAATTGAAATACCCAAACCGGTAAAGTCACCATACTGAGCAGGGATACCCGCTTGCATAATATCCACTTGGCTACCAAAAGCTTGCGACAATGATGCGTTTTGAACACGAACACCATCGATATACGTTGCGTTGCCATCTGTTCTAGAACCTCTATTTGACAAACCACTTGGGCCACTGTTAACACCACCACTCAAGGCAGCAAAACCACCCATATTTCTGATACCCGTTTTTTGAGCGTCAGATAATTTTTTGGTTGTTGTTGTTCCACCGTCAGAAACTTTGGTCTTGGTTCCACCAACTATAACATTACCCTTGTCTTGAACTTTGGTTACCAAACTGATGTTTAAGACCTGACCCTCAATCGAAATATTCATCGACTCAGATTCGTAGCCTGCATAACCTCTGCCTTCTGCAATTGGAACGGCCTTAACCGTAATTGAGTACAATCCAACAGGCAAGTTACTGAAAGAGTATTCACCATTGATCTCAGACTTAACCATTCTGATAGAATCTTCGTTTTCGTCTCTCAAAATGATTGGAACGTTTGCAATCGGACGATTGTCTCTGTAGACGGTTCCACGGATAAAGCCAGTGTTGGATTGAGCGTATCCTGCAAGGAACGACCCAAATGCCAAAAAGGCTAGCAACGCGGACTTAAGTGTAAACTTTATATTCATATTTATTTTTTTACAATAACAACTTTTATTTCAATATTATAGGGTCGAAAAGTGAGGCAATTTCACTATTTTTTTTTTATAAATCAACATTCATCTAAATAATTTTTGCTTTCGTCGTATATTCTATGATTTTGTGGGCCAGGACATCTGCAATCTTCTTGTAACTTTCCGTCGTCCATCCAGCAACATGCGGCGTTATAACAACCTGATTACTAGCTGTTAAATTGGCAAACAAAACCCGTTCATTATCCGTCCAAGACGCCAAATTTTCGTTCTCCAAGACATCCGTTCCGAAGCTTTTTATTTTTCCACTAATTATACCAAGATGCACATCTTCCAAGCTGCAAATACCGCCACGGGCTGTATTCAGAATGCATACTCCAGTTTTCATTTTAGCAATCAAATCCTTGTTCACCATGGCTTTAGTTTCCTGGGTAAGTGGCACATGAAAGCTAATGATGTCAGCGGTTTGGAGCAATTGATCCAAAGCAATGGCCTTCGCATTTGGCGACTCCACAACTTTGTATTTATCGTAAGCCACAACATTGGCATCAAAACCTGAGAGTTTCTTTGCAAAAGCAGAACCGGCATTTCCAAACCCAATGATACCAATGGTTTTTGACCCAATTTCCGAACCTCTGTTGGCTTCCCGATTCCAGTGTCCATTTTTAACTTCATCAAACGATTGGCTAATTTTATGGTTCAGATTCAACAACAGGCCTATGGCATGCTCTGCAACGGCATCTCTATTTCCTTCTGGCGCATTGAGCAGGGTGATGTGTTGCGCAGCAGCAAAAACCTCATCGATGTTGTCCATCCCAGCTCCACCCCTAGCGATGCATTTCAAATTGGGCAAATCCGCCAAAAGGGTTGAGGTAAAATTAATTTTACTTCGAACTGCCACAATTTCGGCAGATTGTAAATGCTTAAAATCGGCGCTTATATTGAAGTCGGGCTTATAATTGACGCTCAGACCTTGATCCAGCAGATTCTGAACAAAACAGGGATGAAAATCATCAATGACTAAAATTGATTCCGAATTAGAATTCATTGTAGGGCGGGCATTTAATAAAAGGCAAAATAACAATACTTTATTGAATAAAAAAACACACATATCCCGCCCTATAATGAACTTGATCAACACAAACACAATCGTAAAACACAGCATGAACATTTGATAACAGTTTTCTAAATTCTTTGACAAAACCCAGCTTCATTTTGCTGCAAATAATTTTCTTATATTTTACAAAAGAGTATAAATAAGCCAATTAAATTTATGAAGCACCCAATTCCTTAACACTTAAAAACCTTGGTCTGGGAAAATACAGACTGTGCCGGTCTGCCATCAAAACAGCAAAAGACTGGCTCTTTTCCACAAAAGTCTATTTTTGTAGAAACCCTACTAGTGTGGCTTTTAAAAACAAGAACATCCTTCTATTTTACTTGTAATCCAAAACGAATTCGAAACCCGAATCGAAAAGCTATGCAGGCATCGAAACCCAAATAAATGGGTTTATCAACAAAAAATGTAGTAAAAAATCGAACCCATACCTATTTTACTACATATATTTGTAGAATTAATCGATTCCAAAGGCAACCTTTTATGGGAATCAACGTCATAAATATAAATAGCTTCTGAAAATGAATTCACAAACAAACAAACAAGCGATAAAAGCCAATTCTGTTTTTCTGCATTCTCAACGTGGAATTGAATTAGACGCCTTGTTCGGCCCGCGCAGCATGGATGCACAAACCCATGCAGGCTTAACCCTTTCTTTAGAAATCTCACTTTACGCTCTGTTTGGCAGTTTTATTACGGTAATGATTTTGTTGCCAAGCCAAGTTGACAACATTCAAGCGATGTTTCCAAGCACGGTATTGACCGATCCAATTGGTTTTGTGCTTAGAATTAAAATGGCGCTTTTTATCGCCGCTTTAGTTCCCTTGTTTTGGGCCCTGCATCTAAGCAGCAAGCGTTTAAAAGGCAGCCTTTTTGCAAGAAGACTAAAGGGTTAATAAAAGCCTCTTATTTTTGCAATTCACGAGGTTTTGAATGAACAAGCTCACTATCGGGTTTTTCCAACAAATTGATTGCCTTGCCAGACATATTGTTTGAATAATTGTTTAATTTTCCCGACTCAATCCCCATGCCACAAAACCCAATCGACCTGCGCAGCGACACCGTTACACGCCCTACGCCAGCAATGTTAGAAGCCATGGTGCATGCACCTGTTGGTGACGATGTATTTGGCGAAGACCCGAGCATCAATGCACTGCAAGAATACGCAGCCAATTTATTTGGCATGGAAGCCGCACTTTTTTGCAGCAGTGGCACCCAAACCAATCAGATTGCCATCAAAGTTCATACCCAGCCAGGCGATGAGGTAATATGCGATGCACTTTCACACATCTATTTGTACGAAGGTGGCGGCATTGCCTCAAACAGCGGCGCTTCGGTGAGGCTTCTTCAAGGGCATTACGGCCGTTTTACTGCCCAGGATGTGCGAAAAAATATCAACGACGACAATGTACACTATCCAGCTTCCCGCTTGGTAAGCATCGAAAACACAGTCAATAAAGGTGGCGGCGCTTGCTGGGACTTTGAAGAACTTAAAGCCATCAAAGCCGTTTGCACAGAAAACAAATTGGCTTTTCACCTCGATGGGGCACGTTTGTTTAACGCCCTGGTAGCAAAAAACGAAACAGCAAAACAATACGGCGGGCTGTTTGACACCATTTCAATTTGCTTGAGCAAAGGACTGGGCGCCCCAGTAGGGTCATTGTTATTAGGCAGCAAAGAACACCTCTACAAAGCACGCAGAATTCGCAAAGCAATGGGTGGAGGCATGCGACAAGCCGGATTTATAGCCGCCGCTGGTTTGTATGCCTTGCAAAACAATATAGAACGCTTGGCCCAAGACCACCGCAATGCACAACAAGTTGAACAGGTATTAAACCAGGCCAATTGGATTGAAAAAGTTTACCCTGTAGAAACCAATATTGTCATTTTTCAGGTGCACCCACAATTTGCCCCCTCAAGCCTAATTCAAAAACTGGAAGAGGCAGGCATTAAAGCCATCAGCATGGGCGGACAATTGCTGCGCTTCGTGTTTCACCTCGAACAAAGCCAAGAAGACATCGCTAAGCTGTGTGAAACTTTAGAAAAGATTAAGCTGTAGCAACCCATTTCCAAGCATCCGCTATTGCCCATATTTGTTTTGCTTGTTTTACAAATGTGCCTGTTGAGCTTGCGCTGCTCCGCCAACAAGCACAAGCAAAACCAAAGCGCAACAAAACATGGGGCTCACGCTGCTGCTTGGGGTAGGCATTTGGTCCTGACGCACATTCACCCTAAATTTAAAAATTGACAAGATGGTTTTTTAATCAACATGCCTATTTAATGCGCAAATTTCAGTTATCTTGCCCAGCGATTAAATGGAAGAAAAAAAACCGTTTTCATACCGCCTACTCAGCAATACCGCCTTCCATGTATTGGTTGCAATTATAGCAGGTATTTACCTTGGCCATTTCTACCCAAAGACAGCGGTCAAAATGGAGATTATTGGCAAAACATTTGTCGACATCATCAAGGTTTTTATTGGCCCAATTATTTTTCTCACCATTGTTTTAGGCATTAGCCGCGTTGGCAGCATGAAAAAAGTGGGTCGCATTGGTGTTAAGTCTTTGCTCTATTTTGAAGTGGTTACCACCTTTGCTTTAATTCTTGGCGTTTTGGTGGCCTATATTTTCGAACCCGGCAACATCGACATGAGCGGCTTAAGCGCAGCCGATGCCTCAACGTTCACCAAAGGCGCCAAACCATTCTCGTGGAAAGGATTTTTCCTCTCCAACTTTACCCTTCAGGTATTGCTCTTGGCGCTGCTTACCGGAATAGCCCTCACCTATTTAAAACAAAAAGAGAAGGCAATTCGCTTTTTAGACAAAACAGCCTTTGTTGTTTTCAAAGGTTTAAAATATGTCATGTACCTGGCACCCATTGGCGCATTCGGAGGAATGGCCTTCGCCATAGGAAAGTTCGGACTCAGCACCCTTATACCACTGGGCAAACTGATGCTTTGTGTCTACCTTACAATGGCCTTGTTTATTTTCTTGGTATTGGGCAGTATTATGCGCTACTACAAGCTCAGTCTGACTAAATTTTTAAAGAAAATAAAAGAAGAAATACTCATCGTATTGGCAACCTCTTCGTCAGAAGCCGCGCTTCCATCGATTATGAAAAAAATGGAAAAAATGGGCTGCAGCAAACCCGTTGTTGGCCTTGTCATTCCAACGGGCTACTCTTTTAACTTAGATGGCACCTCCATATATTTATCCATGTCGGTATTGTTCATTGCCCAACTGTACAAAGTAGAGCTTGGTGTGTTTGAGCTGCTCAGCATTATAGGCATTCTAATGATTACCTCAAAAGGGGCAGCAGGGGTTACAGGCAGCGGCTTTATTGTGCTCGCCTCTACCCTCACGGCGCTTCACCGCATACCTGTCGAAGGTCTAGCCTTTTTATTGGGCGTCGACAAATTTATGAGCGAAGCCCGCGCCATCACCAACCTGATCGGCAATGGTGTTGCTACCTTGGTTATTTCAAAAAGTGAGGGAGAAACAGAATTTGAGGGTTTGGAGAGGGATTAAAAACCTCTGTAGTGGGCTGAAGCCCAAGGCCCTTAGCGTTTAGTTTGCATTAAAAAATCCTTGTTCTAAGGTTTTACCCCATCCGACAAAAACCATTTTAATCCAGAGCTTAAAAACACAAAAGGGCAAACTTTCGCTTACCCTTTTTTTACACAAATACACAAAAGATCTTTATAGTTATTTAAAACTAAATATGTTACGAAAATAAGGACATTAATCCTTTAAGAAAAACGCAAAATCATTTTGTAACAAATTGTAACATATCTAAACGCTTTTTAATTAATTTGAATAATTTATTTGCTTGAAAATAATATATTTTCATTTGAATTGATGTTACATGTATCAATTTATGTTACAAATAGTTGCAATAGAATTAGAACGCAGAAACTGACATAAATTTGTGTTTTAAATGACCGTATTATTGATCGACAGCAGCGAAATTTATATTTCAGGAATGCAATCATTCTTGAAAAAAATAAATACCGTACAATCAATAATTATTTTAAGTCCTGGGCAGTGTTCAAAAGCAGATATTACGGTAAAAGTTGATGTGGTATTATGTGATTTTGCAAGCGTAGAAACCCCCGAATTTAGTGCCTTGTACAAGACCTTGAGTCTTAAAAACAACAGCATTAAATTAATCCCTACCGTTCATTCAGTAAAAGACTTAGACTTTAGCGTTTTTAACAAACACAACACCGCAGGTATTATCTACAAATCAATACCATTCCGAAATTTTGAGTTCTTCATGCTCTCGCTCTCTGGCAAAGCCATAAGCAATAATTTCGTTGATTTATTAGACCAATTTGCCATTGAAAAAAGAATCAGTAACCGGCTAGATAAAAAATACAGGTTTCAAAACATTCTTATCAATGATGAGATGTTCAGTTATGATCTTAATAGCCTAACAAGCAACAAGCAATTAGAAGCCATTTTACCCAATTAAACAGAGCAATTTTATGAGCATCACAGAACAAAAAGGTTCCTCATTATTTATACAAACAATATTCGTAATTATCCTTGTATCATTTTTGTTTGCTGTCATTATCCATGTTACAAAAGACGACAACAAAATCCAACAGAACGAAAGACCAATTAATTTAGAGCCTTTTAATCCGAATAGCACCAAATAGCCGAGCTAAGATTATACCCTTAACCATGTATCTGTAAGATACAAAAAATGAATATTCAAAAAAACGATAAAGAATTGATAAACGCTGAGAAAATTGAAAAATTATCAGGGAAAATATTGGAATTGATTTCGAAGATTGATCAACTCAATAATGCCATTTACAATTTCGATAGTGCTCAAATCATTTCACACGATGCCCCGCTAGAAAATTTAAAAATACTGACGGAGGATGATTGGATTAGGTACAAAACAATATTTAGAGAGATCCACACCAATTATTACTCTCAAATCCACATTAAATACGGCAATGTTTTATCAAAAGCTGAATTGAGAATGATGATCCTTTTAAAAACAACACAAAACCAAGCCACCATATCCAGTATGTTGGGCATTTCTAAAGAATCTGTGAGGGTTTGCATCTATAGAACAAGGATTAAACTGAAAATTAAAACACTTAAAGAACTGTATCAGCTCATTAACAATACCAAGTAATCTTGTAGTTTACAGAATTGCAAGCTTATGCAGGTGTATAAAGTTCTGTTCAAGTAATTATTCCCATTAAAGTACCTTAAAATCATTTCCCTTTCTGATGTTTACTTTGGCATAGTTGCTTTTTATTTATGAAAACATCTTATTGCACGGTGGCAGTTTATTCAATTCAGGTTCAAGGCAGAATAAGCCAGTGTTATGTCTAGTAAGAGCAAAGCCGGGGTGCAAAAATTGGCCATTAAACCCGGCGAGACAGAAACAGAAATTGGGTTCTTATTGGATTATAAACTGAATCCGGCTGAGGAGGAACACACAAAAACTTACCAAAAGATTTGGGAAAAACGCCTTGCAGATTATGAATCATTTTTTGAAAAAAAGAAAGCAAAGAAAACAAAGCGCAAATAGCAGATTTCTAGTTAAGAATACACTTTGGACCACACTAGTTATAGGGTATTTTACTATTGATTATCAGTTAGTTGGGTTTCAACTGCGCAGCAAATTGCGCACTATATAATTTCTCTTATTCATAGCTTTTCAACATTGAAATACAAAAATTAATTAGCAGCCAATATTTCCATCAATTTGTAATTAATGTAATAGGTTGTCCTGCCAATTTTTTGAGGTTTTAGAATAGCTGCATCTGTAAGTTTTTTTAACCAAGAGGATGCAGTTTGCCTATGGGCCAATTCTTTCTTTTCTAACAATTCAATTTTAAGGT
>CAMDAF010000028.1 GCA_945888525.1 Chitinophaga pinensis | reverse complement strand
GTGTCAATAATATTTACACTGGTGTTGCTGCTGTCTCTGTAATGGATATTTCCAGTGCCCCATAGTTTGATGTCTATGATGTTTCTTCCGAAAATATAACTGTCATCTTTGCTAAAACTGCTGATATACGTTTTTTCAGCATTTAACTTATATGAATTAACAAAGCTAATGTCATCAATAGATGCAGAAAGTAAAAAACAGCTGCCTTCTAAGTTCACGCCACCCGTATTGGTGCAGTCAACAAAAACATAATCACCTTTCACCAATAAATCAGCATCTTCCAATCCACCATGCTTGATTTCTAAGGTGCCTTTGTTGATGATGGAATCTCGGCAAGTAAATTTAGCAGAACCATTGATTTGAATCTTATTTAAAGTTTCAAAGTACACCACAACTTTTTGGCGTACTTTCAGCTTGCGCACCCAATTGTATTTGTTGTCGTTGGCAATAATAAGTTCGCCATTGTTCACTTTTGTGGTATATCCTTTAATTACATTGGAACCGGCCGTTATTTCAATGGTTCCAGCTTTGGCTGAATCTTGCACCAATTCAATGTCAAATTTTTCGCCGGCCAAAATTTTGTCAAAGCTTTCGACCTTTCGGGTTTCAGTAGTTTCATCTCCATAAGAGGTCACCAGATCGTCCGCGTGTTTGCAGTTTGAGAAAAATAAACTGAAGACGATAAGTGAAAAGTATACGTTTAAATTTTTCATTGCCAATTTTGATTAGGAGATGACACTTTATTGTTTAGTGGATTAAATCGGTAAGCTGCCCCCCAGTAAAAGTAATCCGCTACGGCCATATGCGTTTTTAAGCGGGTTTGGGCAATAATACCTTTTCCAAAGCAGTAGTTAAAACCTATGGCAAAATATACGCGTTTTTTATAGTCGCTTGGTCGGTAAAGATAAGTGCCCAAATCGGTTACAATGGCCAAGCGGCCAAACATAAATTCATGCCCTACTTTAAGCGCCACTTCAGTAATGTCTTTGGCTTTTACACCTTTTAAAGAAGCCTCGTTGAATAGGGTATATGGATAAGTTTTATCAAAAAACACTTCTGTTCCCATGCGCCAGTTTCTATTGTTGTTGTGCCTGAAATAGTACAAAAGACTAGAAGAATAGATGTTAAAAAAGCGGGTGTCAGCCACAGCTATTTGTTTGCGGGCATATCCAGCCATAATTTCAAAGCCTGAGCTAGGGAAAAGGATTGGAAGGCTTTTAGGTTTTTTGTCTTCTGAAATTTTTATTTTTTGCAATAGACCAAAATCCAAGTGCATCATATTAATACCAAGATTGGGGCGTTTAAAATTTCCATTGCTGTAATGCGTAACGCCAGCGCCTAAAACCAAAGATGTCTTTTTGTTTAAATCAAAGTAAGCCTTATACATTACTTGCATGTTCCCATTAAGTTTAGACCCAATGGCTTTGTTTTTCTTGTTCGACTCCAAATTGTAAGGACGGTCGAGGTAACCGATGCCTGAACCAAATTTTAAAACCGCTTGAAATTTTTCGCGTTTTTTGAGATTTGCTTCAACATGGATATGCCAAGCCAAAACATTGCCATTCAAATTGCGGTTTCCCATATTGAAATAGCTAAGGCCTGTGCCCCAGCGGAAATGCTTGTATCCTTGGTCTGCTTGAGACCAACCCGTATAATTGCTGCTGTAATTAAGTTCCAATCCAAATGTGTGGGCTTCCATATTTGCCATGTATTCTCTATGGGCAATAAGAAAGCCAGGCAAAAAATTTACCTGAAGGCCCTGGTATTTTTGTGCATTTAGCAATAAAGGCAAAATACAAAAAGCGATAAGTAGGCGTTTGTTGGTCACCTTGCAAAAATACTAGAAAATAGTATTGCTCAATTGTAATTTTAAGGTCATAAAATTTTTAAAACCGCATTTTTTTTTAAAGAACTTCGTTATATTCGCACATTAATACCCTCAAAAGCCTATAGAAAAGACGCTACCAATTAACTTATTTTTGATAAATTTTAGTATTTTTCGTTACTTGTGAAACCAACGCAGTCTTTAAATAAGCTTTGGTCAAAGGGAGGGTTGTGGTTGTTGTTCAGTATTGCTGGACTGCCACTAATTACGCTTTCTCGATCTGCCTCAGCTTGGATGGAAATTCCTCCAATATTAGCGCTTTCGATAGAAGGTATCGAAGAAGAATTTGGCGCAAAAATATTTGAATCAGACAAAAATCTTAGCCTAAAAGAATTTGATTCAGCGCCTGCCGACACCTCTAAAAGCAAAAAAGCAGGGAAGGACAGCAGTAAAAAAGATGATTTGTTGTACCCAGTTAAAGACAACAAAGGCCGTGAAGATTCTAAGTATAAGAACAATATAGACCTCAACGACCCCTCTGTTAAAACCTACATAGAATACAATACCGAAACCAAGATGTATGAAGAATACAAGGAGGTAGCAGGTAAAAAAACCTTGCTGCGTGAGATGACCCGCGATGAATACATGGCCGAAAGTGCAAAAGAGGAACGCAAGCGGTATTTTGATCAAAAATCTAAAAGCAATGCCGGTCAAAGTGGATTTAACAACAACAAATCGCCAACGCTTGTCAAAACACCAGAGGTATTAGACAAATTGTTTAGAGGCGGCCTAATCGATATTCAACCAAGTGGATCTGCGGAGTTAACTTTTGGCGGTATTTTTAATACCGTTCGAAACCCAATGTACAGCGCCCGTATGCAAAGAACGGGTCAGTTTGATTTTGATCAAAAAATTCAATTAAACGTACAGGGTAAAATTGGCAATGCCCTTAACTTGGGTATTAAATACGATACCGATGCGACCTTTGATTTTGACAACCAAACCAAATTGAATTGGGTTGGCAAAGAAGACCAAATGTTAAAGTCTGTCGAATTGGGTAATGTTAGCCTTCCGCTAAATGGAAGTTTAATTCAAGCAGGACAATCACTATTTGGTATCAAAACGTCTTGGCAATTTGGCAAACTTAAAATGACGGTTATTGCGACGCAAAACAAAGGTCAACGCACAGAAACAACCGTTAATGGGGGCGCTCAAATAACAAACTTCAATATCCAAGCCCACAACTACGACCAAAATAGACACTATTTCTTGTCTGAGTTTTTCAAAGATCAATTTGATGGGGCGATGTCTACCTTGCCATTAATTAATTCGGGCATCGTGATCAACCGTGTTGAGGTATGGGTAACCAACCGTGGCGGCAGTTATGACAATACCCGCGACGTATTGGCCTTGATGGATATTGGAGAAAAAGCACCTTACAACAAAACTTTAATAAACGGTTCACTAAATCCTGTTGCAGATAATTTCTCAAATAGCCAGTACGCCGATTTGACCAATGCCGCATCCAAGGATCTAATTAGACAATCAAAAACATCCATTGATGCATTAAATCTGGGTTTCCCTAATTTGAAACAAGGCTTCGATTACGAATTGCTCACTTATGCAAAACAATTGGGAGAAAATGATTTTACCATCAATCAAAAACTGGGTTACATTTCTTTAAATACAGCGTTAAATAACGACGAGATTTTAGGTGTTGCATTTGAATACACCTACAATGGAATACCTTACAAGGTTGGGGAATTTGCTTCTGAAATTTCCAGCACCAGGGAAGATTCAAAAGTCTTGATGGTTAAAATGTTGAAGAACAATATCATCAGAACAAAAATTCCAATGTGGGAATTGATGATGAAAAATATCTACTCTTTAGGTTCATTTAACATCAATGCAAACGACCTGAACTTTAATGTAATTTACAACGATGACCCTTCGGGAGCTGATTTGAATTACATGCCGGTGAATGCTTATCCAGAACTAAGCGGAGGCACACCATTGATCCGCGTTATGAATATGGACCGCATCAACAGACAAGGTGAAGCAAAGCCTGACGGTGTGTTTGATGCCATAGAAGACGTAAGCTTCCAATCGAAAAACGGACGTGTAATTTTTCCTGTCAGAGAGCCTTTCGGCAACCATTTAAGACGCAAGTTTAACGGCGACTCCTTGGTAGCCAACAAATATGTTTACGATGCCTTGTACGATAGCACCAAGTGGCTGGCCGAGCAAGATGTAACGCACAATAAGTTTTTCTTAAAAGGCAGTTACAAAGGAACAAGTTCAAATGAGATTTCCTTAAATGCTTTAAACGTTCCTCAAGGTTCTGTGGTGGTAACAGCCAACGGGACGAAACTAACAGAAAACGTCGATTTTATTGTCGATTACAATGCCGGTAAAGTGAGCATTATCAACCAAGGCATATTGCAATCAGGGGCGGTTATAAAAGTATCTGCAGAAAGCAACAGCATGTTTAATATCCAACAAAAAACGTTGTTGGGTGCACGTTTTGATTATGCTGCAAGCAAGAAATTAATCTTGGGTGGAACCATTCTCCATATGTACGAAAGGGCTTTAACCCCTAAGACCAATATTGGTGATGAACCGCTTTTAAATACCATCATCGGTTTTGATGGCAGCTATTCAACGCCATCCTTGTTTTTAACCAAATTGGTAGACCGTTTGCCATTTATTCAAACCAAAGCAGAAAGCCGTTTGAGCAGCCAGTGGGAGTATGCACGTATATTTCCAGGACAAGCACGTGGACAAAACGAAACCAGAGGCGTAAGTTATTTGGACGACTTTGAAGGTGCAGAAACGACCTTCGACTTAAGATTGGTTTCCAGTTGGAAATTGGCAAGTTTGCCTCAATACCAACCGGTTTTATTCCCTGAATGGAATCTGTCTGTAACAGATAAAAAATCTTGGGGCAATAACCGTGGAAAGATCGCTTGGTATAATATTGACCCAACCTTTTACAGAAAAGATAAGTATACACCTGAGCATATTGCCGTAGATGTCGAAATGCAGAGCAACCATTTTATGCGTGAGATTTCTGTGAATGAGGTTTTTCCTAACAAACAAATCCAACAAGGCGCACCAAATATTTTACCAACTTTAGACTTGGCATTTTATCCTAGAGAAAGAGGCCAGTACAACTACAATGCCACCAACGACTTTACCAGCAACGGATTCTTTAAGGAACCCGTTAAAGCTTGGGGTGGTATTATGCGCCGAATAGAGAGCAACGACTTTGAAGCGGCGAATATTGATTACATAGAAATTTGGATGATGGATCCATTCATATACGATCAAAACACCACGAACAAAGGAAAATTATACATTGATCTTGGTAACGTAAGTGAAGATATTTTGCCAGATAGACGCAAGGTTTTTGAAAATGGATTTAATCCACAAGGCAAATTGGATGACCTAGATACTTCTAGCTTTGGTCGTGTTCCAGTATTGCCACAATTAAACAGTGCCTTCGACAATGAACCGGCGGCAAGGCCATTACAAGACGTTGGTTTGGATGGCATGAACGACGATGATGAGCGCAGTTTTTATGCGCAATACTTAAGCAATTTGCAGTCATTGTTTGGTGCAAATTCAGATATCTATATAAAAGCTCTGAATGATCCTTCTAACGACAATTACAAACACAATAGAAGTCCTGAATACAATGATGTTAAAGCGTCGGTTGTTTCGAGGTATAAAGCCTACAACAGTTTACAAGGCAATTCTACTTTAGATAAATTAGACGATGGCACGCCAAAAAGTGCATCTACCATTCCAGATAACGAAGACATCAACAGCGATTTTACCATGAACCAAACGGAGGACTATTTCAATTATGAAATTAGTTTGAGTCCGCAAGACCTTGAAATAGGCAAGGGGTTTGTAACCGATATTTCTGAAATTGAAAAGACCTTAAAGAATGGCAAAAAAGAAAAAGTTAGGTGGATACAAATTAAAATTCCAGTAAGAGAATACACCAAATCAGTTGGTAACATATCTGACTTCAAGTCTATTCGTTTTATGCGCATGTACATGAAAGGGTTTTCAGACAGCACCACTTTGAGGTTTGCGCAAATGCAATTGGTTCGCGCCGATTGGAGACGGTATTTGAATTCACTAACCAAACCAGGTGCAGTGGTTCCATTAGACCCTACAGACAATACAACCTTTGTGGTTTCTACAGTTAACATTGAAGAAAACGGAAAACGCCAGCCAATCCGCTATGTTGAACCTCCGGGGATAGATAGGGTGCGCGACCCAGCATCTCAAAATGTGGTGCAACAAAATGAGCAGTCATTGTCACTTAGAGTTTGTAATTTAAAGCCAGGAGATTCAAGAGGAGCCTATAAAACATCCAACTTTGATATCCGGAACTACAAAAACCTAAAAATGTTTGTGCATGCTGAAGGTACAGATTTGAAAGACGGCGATATTTCAGCATTTATCCGTTTGGGAACTGATTTGGTAGGAAACTATTACGAGTATGAAATTCCGTTAAAGATGACCCCAGATGGCACGTATTCAGAAGACCAAATTTGGAAATCTGAAAACGCATTTGATTTTGAATTGTCCGATTTGTTCAATGCCAAGAACAAGAGAAGTGAAAGCAATGTGCAACTCACAAGACCTTTCTTTTATTACAACGACAAAGGGCATAAGATTACCGTATTAGGCCTGCCCGATTTGAGTAATGTGCGCACCATTATGCTAGGGGTTAGAAACAATACAGACCAGTCAAAATGTGGCGAGGTTTGGTTTAACGAGTTGCGCGTTACCGACATTACCAACAAAGGCGGTTGGGCTGCAACCAGCAGAGTGGTTGCACAAATGGCTGACTTTGCAACATTGTCTGCTTCTGGAAATATTTCAACCATTGGATTTGGTGGAATAGATAAAAGACTTAACGAAAGAAACTTGGCAGACAATTATCAATTTGACTTGGCATCTAGTTTTGAATTAGGGAAATTCTTCCCACAAAAGTCAGGTTATAACATACCGATGTTTGTTGGCTACAGTGGAACCATTGTAAGACCTAAGTTTAATCCATTAAATCCAGACATTGAGTTAAAAACGGCTGTTGAGCGCTTGCCAGACGATCAGAAAAAGCAAGTTTTGCGCAATGCAGAAGATTACAATACCAGGTATAGTGTAAACTTTACAAACGTTAGAAAAAACCAAACGGGTTCAGGTAAAATTATGCCTTGGAGTATTTCGAATTTTAACTTTACCTATTCGTATATTTACCTTCAAAAACGCAACATTCAAGTTGAGCAGCAGTACAGCAAAACTTACCATGGCAGTTTGGGGTATATGTACAGCCCTAAATCAAAACCATGGGAGCCATTTAAGTTTATAAAGAGCAAGCATTTGGCTTTGATCAGAGACTTTAATGTCCGTGCACTGCCTCAAAACATTTCAATCCGTATGGATGTCGACCGTTACTACTCTGAAATGTTGGCCAGGAACAATGATTTGTTTAAGCAATTAACGCCGCGATTGTTCGATAAGAATTTTACCATTCAAAGGGTTTACAATGTCAATTATCCAATTACTAAAAATTTGAAATTAGACTATTCGGCCACCGTTAATTCGCGTATTCAAGAGCCATTTGGCCAATTGAACACCCAAGAAAAGAAAGACTCTGTCCGCAACGACTTTTGGGCTTTGGGTAGGATGAGAGATTTTAACCAAATTGCTAACTTCAACTACTCCTTACCATTTGATAAAGTTGGTATTTTAAATTGGATAACCTCAACAGTTAGATATGGGGCTAATTATGGTTGGACCCAGGCACCACCAGCATACTCAAGCTTAGGAAATACCATTCAAAATAGCCGTGAGTTAACTTTAAATACTCAGTTTAATTTTGTGTCCCTGTACAATAAAATTCCATTGTTGCGCCGCATCAACCAAGGCACAAAGAAAGCCAAGGCTGGAGGGCCTGCCGCTGATGACAAAGGATCAGCAGCAACAGAAAAAAACAAGAAAGAAAAACAAGCCTTTGGAACTGGGTTCTTAAGGGCCTTGATGATGGTGAGAAATGCCAATGTCAATTATACCTTAAGAGATGGAATCATGTTGCCAGGATTCGTCCACCAAATTGACTATTTTGGACAGAACTTTGCGCATTCTGTGCCAGGTATACCGTTTATACTCGGCAGTCAGAATGAAGACATTCGATACAATTTAGCGCAGATGGGCGCTTTGACCAATGATGTGCGGGTTAATAATTTCTATTCTCAAAACCACATCAAGACCATTCAGGGTAGTGCAACTTTAGAGCCGATGAAAGACTTTAGAATTCAAATGAATTTTAACTTAAGTCGATCAAACACCTTGCAAACGTTGTTTAGATATGACACCACCGGAGAATACAAGAACATTGCTGGTCAATGGAGAGACTTGTCGTTGAGGGAAACTGGAAACTTTACAATGACTGGTATTTTTATCCAAACTGCCAACGACAAAGCAAGTGCAAAGAATAATTGGGAAAGTACAAATTACCAAAATTTCGAAAACTTTAGATTTGTGGTATCACAAAGGCAAGCCAATGAAGATGGAAGGGTTGCGCTTAAGGGTATTGACAAAACCAATGGTGGCAAATACTATTATGGATATGGCGCGAAGGCACAAAACACTTTGATTCCGGCTTTCTTTGCTGCTTATACTGGCATCAATCAATCGAAGGTTTCTTTGAGCCCATTTAGAAGTCTTCCATTGCCAAACTGGAACATCAATTACAATGGCTTAAGTAAGATTAAAGCCTTGGGCAAAATATTTACCAATATAACCCTGCAACACCGTTATTCTGGAACCTACAATATTGGTGGATACACCAGCAACTTGTATTACAATCCAAACGATACGGCAAGAGGTGGCAAGGACTTGGTGAGTCAGTATAACATCAACAATGTCAATATCAGAGAGCAGTTTAGTCCATTAATTGGTATAGACGTTACCACCAAATCGGGCATTACAGGCGGGTTTAAAATCAACCGTTCTAGAAATGTTTCATTGTCTGTTCCAAATGCGATTTTAACGGAGCTAACGTCAAAGGACTTTTCATTTAATTTAAGTTATAGAACCAGTGGGGTTAAAATTCCTATCAAAGTAAATGGCAAGAAAATATACTTGGAAAATGACTTGTTGATGGACATGCGCATTAGTATTCAGAATAATTTTACTGTAATCAGGCAGGTTGATTTGAACTCAAACACCATTCAAAGTGGTCAGAGGGTTGTTATGATACAGCCAAACATCAACTACATGGTCAACAAGAATGTAAACTTAAATATTTACTATGAACGCCGTGCATCTAAACCGCATGCGTCTAATGCATTCCCAACAGCATTGACTAATTTTGGGGTCAAATTGAGGTATACTATTCAATAGTTTTTCACATTCTAACTTTCTTTATTTACGCTCAAAATATGAGGTTGTCTAACACAAAGTCTATATTTTATTAATTTTGTTTGGCACTTTTCTGACAATAAAATGACAGTTTTTTGCTTGCTTTGATGATTTCCACATTTAATTCAAAAAGTCTAATTTTACATAGGCTCTGGGTTGTAAGTTATTTACTAAACAATTTCTTATATTTGTAGAACAATATATTTTATATCTCCGTATGTTAGTTTCCCAATTAGGTCATTGTTTGCGAAAGTATTCAATTGCCATCGTTCTTTTAGTATCCTGTCTATCACTTTTTTCACAGACCAAAACTTTAGGTTTAACCAAAAAGATATCTGGTAATTTAGAAAGTGGCTATGTTCTGTTTTCTCCAATTGGAGTTGACACTACTTATCTTATTAACAAGTGTGGCCAAAAAGTCCATACTTGGAAAACGCAATACACGCCAGGTCTTTCACTTTATCTTAAGGACAATGGACATTTATTGAAAGCGGGTACCTACACCGATACGGTTTTCGGATTTGCCGGCGGCCGAGGTGGTATGGTAGAGGAATACGATTGGGATGGCAATATGGTTTGGTCGTACAAGGTATTTAACGATTCTTTATGCCAACACCACGATATCAGACCTTTGCCCAATGGCAATATTTTGGTATTGGCTTGGCACAGTATTTCTAAAAATAAAGCCATGTCTTATGGTAGGTCAATTAACAATTTCAGTATAAGTCAAACAGACCTATGGTCAGAGCGCATTATTGAATTAAAACCTATTGGCAAAGACAGTGCAGAAGTGGTATGGCAATGGGACTTATTAGACCACACCATTCAAGATTTAGATTCTACTTTAATCCATTACGGCCAAGTGGATATGCACCCTGAGCGAATGGATATGAACTATGCCTTGAACCTACAAACCAACGATTGGATTCATGCAAACTCATTGGATTACAATGCTAAATTAGACCAAATTGTTATCAGTGCCCACAATATTTCAGAGATTTGGATTATCGACCACAGCACCACATTGGCCGAGGCCGCAAGCCATGCAGGTGGAACTTACAACAAGGGTGGCGACTTCTTATACCGTTGGGGTAATCCACAAGCGTATAGAAAAGGGTCTAATTCAGATCGAAAATTATTTAAACAGCACAATGCCCACTGGATTCCAGGTGGCATGCGCGATTCAGGGAGTATCATGCTCTTTAACAATGGCTGGGGTAGAGACACAGCCTATTCGTCAGTAGACATCATAAGAACACCTGTATTGTCTAACGGTTCATATGTTTACAATGCACCATATGGTCCTGCAAATGCAGCTTGGAGGTATACCGATTCTATAAAAACTAAATTTTATTCTCAAATTATTTCGGGCGCTCAAATGCTGTCAAATGGAAATGTTTTGATTTGCAGTGGTGTTCAGGGGCGTTTCTTTGAAGTGACGGCAAATAAGCAATTGGTGTGGCAATATCGAAATCCTGTGAATGCAACAAGCATACAAGCTGATGGGCAAGTGGCTGGAAATAATTCTGTTTTTAGGTGTTCATTTTATGCAAGCAATCACCCAGCATTTAAGAACAGGAATTTAAGTTCATTTGGAACGGTCGAGCGCAGTTCATACCCTTATTCTTGTATTTATGAAAGTATAGCCCCTGTGGTAAAATCATTTTCGCCAAACACAAATGAGATCCAAGTTAAGCAAAATACCGCTTTGATGATTAAGTTCAGTGAGGCTGTATTGAAGCGCAACAGCAGTATTACCATATACAGCAACAATGTGTTTTTAGAAAGCATTAGTATCAGTAGCGATTTGATTAAAATTAAGCATGATTCAATGTTTGTCTCACACCTTAAGCCCTTTCCAGTAAACTCTAGAATCGCTGTTGTAGTGCCTATCGGTCTGGTTTCAGATTCTTCCAATAATCTTTTGAAGAAAGGCATAGATAGTGCTGTTTGGCATTTCAATACCATTCCAATTGCCCCTAAAATTACCTCCATTTTTCCAGTACATCAAACCAATATGGTGGCATTGAATGTCGTTCCTCAATTGGTTTACAATGAGAAGATTTACAAACGCAATACGGGCAATATTACCCTGTATGAGAATGGAATTATAAAAGAAATTATTCCCATCGCATCAAGCCGCATATCAGTTACAAACAATATAGTGCGCATTACGCCAATTGTTCAATGGAGTCCCAACACCCTAATTTCAGTTGCAATGGATTCTTGTTTTATTGACACCTTCGGAACCATTTCAGCCAATTTAAATTACGCAGATTGGTATTTTAGAACTTACCAATATCCAAGTGTGGTAAATTACACACCAAGTAAGAACGCCAGCAACATCAAGGCCAACACAAGTCTGCGTGTTACATTTGACCGCGTTCTAAAATTAGACAGCGTTAAAAATATCTTAGTGTATGAAAACAAGACGCTTAAAGAGACTATTTCATTGTCTGATACCAGCGTTCATTTTATTGGAACTGAATTGAGTTTTAGAGCAAAGAATGATTTTAGCAAGAGTTCAAGAATTGGCATCAAATTACCAGCAAATGCATTGTTGGATACCTTTGGGAAATACTATGCAGGTGTTGATACAGGAAGCTGGTTTTTTACCATAGAAAAAGCAAGTAATGTTCAAGCTGAAAAGATGGTCAACCATTATAAAGCATACCCTGTTCCTAGTGAAGGTGTAGTTACCGTTTGTTCTGATGAGGCAATAAATAGCATGGTGGTATTTGATTTAAAAGGAGCAGTGATTGAATGCAATCCAACAATTGTTTCTGATAATGTTTATCAAATTAATAATTTACCTAAAGGCGTATACAGCCTATTAATAAATGGCAATATAGTTTTGAGAATTATAAGGGAGTAAATATTAATATTAGAAAATTAAAAAGGTCAGTGTTTTTACATTGACCTTTTTTTATGGCAAAGAGTCGTATTCAATTTTATACAATTCTAGGTATTTGTATTTGAGTAAAAATTTTGTTTGAACAGCACTGGTTTTTAGCTTTTGGGTGAGGGTAGAATCGTTGCTAATAAAATACTGAGGATGAGAGCTGTTTAATACATCGTTTATTCTGTCTTGGTCGTGGTCTTTGGACAATCTGTGCCCTCTTAAATGCAAAAGATAAAGTAGGTTGTTGGGGGATGGGTCAAAACCAACTAACACACAATTGTTGCGGTTGATGCCTAAGGTTTTTATTTTCAATCGAAAGCTGTCTATGTCTACAGAACGGTGGTGAGATTGCTCCCAATAATTGCCTTCAGTATAGCGTTCTTCAAGATTTTTTCTTCCTGTGTAAAATTGAAAGTTCAAAGAAATTAAAACACCAATGAAGATGGCAATTTTAATCCACCAGAAATTATGAGGCAATTTTTTAACAGCATCTGAAAGCGCTAGCCAATTGAGTGCAAAAACTGGAAATAGACAAATGAAGTAGTAGTCGTGGTACTTAAATTGTTCTATCATTAAAAATAGAAAAAGGATACTTCCTGTTGAATTTAAAATGGATAAAAAATACAATTCTGTTTGGATAAATTTCTTTAAAAAAACAAGCAGGATTAACAAGGATGCTGCAATGTAAATAATGGGATACGATAGGGCTTGTGGAGGCCAATTGGCAAGATACACCGCCCAAGCTTCAAAATATTTATCCCATGATTCTGAATGTGGCAGGCTCATCATGAAATATTGGCTGTTATGGGTAAGTGAAAGGTACTTGCTCCATAAATACCAAGACAAAGGAATTGTAAATGCAAGCATGAGGGAAATGCTTAAAGTTCTCCTTTGGGGAATTTTGATTTTCAAAAAAGGAAGATAAGAAAAGACCAAAAGACCAAGGATGCTTATAAATTGAATAAGGGAAGTGGTTTTAATGGCAACAGACAAACCTAAGGACATGACAAAAAGTATGTGCATCCCTATGGCTTTTGTATTTGGTTCAAAAGGGTGGTGGATGTAGAGTTTAAAAAAGCAATACCAAGCAAGAAATGCAAGACCTAATGAACACACATCTGGAATAAAATTAGCGCCATAGAATAAGAGGATTGGCGACAATTGCAATATTAACAGCAGAGCCATTGACATGGTTTTGTTCATTCTGGTATTAAACAACAAAAACAAGGCAAACATGCCAAAACTATAAAACAAAAATGTAATAAGTCTGAAATAAAATTCGTCGAATCCAAATAGTTTATAGCTACAAGCGGCAAGAAATGAGGCTAAAGGAAGCTCGCAGGAAACAATGCCATCTATGCACCTGTTCTCGTTTACCTCAGGGTAAAAAAAACGCAGGCCACCGTAGTAATAATTTTGCGCCAAAGAAGCCCGATCGCATTGCGCGCTTTGGTGCACGCCCATTGGTAATTTATGAAAATGTTGAAACACCCCACTGGCAGATGAAAATGCTATCCATATGATAGCAAAAAACAAAAGCTTGTATAGAGGTTCTTTTTTCAACTATTTACTCGGAATAATTGGCACGCGGGTTTCGCTAATTTTGGCGATTCCACCATACACGTTTTTCACCAATAGATAGCCGTTTTTGCGCAAAATACTTGAAGCAATCATGCTGCTGTATCCGCCGCCACAGTATACATAGCATACACGGTCTTTCGGAATACTGTCTAGCTTTGCTTCAAGTTCAGTTACAGGAAAACTGAGTGCATCCAGCACGTGGCCCGCGCGGTATTTTTCATCGTCGCGCACATCAATAACCATTTCCTCATTAAAGTTAAGGTCAAGTTCAAATTCTTCAGGTGTTATGCTAATAACAATATCAATTGGAAGTTCGAAATCCTGGTAGGATTTAAAGCCATTGGGTAAAAATTCTAAGTTTTTATAGCCTATATCTGTTAGTCTTGTATTGGCTTCTTCGTTTTTGTCACAGACAATTAAAAGGGCTTGGTTTTTATCAGGAAATAGCGCTGAGAAACGCTCTTCGAAAGGACCATTCAATCCAACGTTAATGCTTTTAGGAATAAAACCACGTTCAAAAATATCGGGAACACGAACATCAACAATTGGCAATTGAATGTTTTTTGGGTCAGAAAACTTCATTTTGCAAATATAACTTGAAAAAGGAAGAATAAAGATTGATTTTTGATTGAACAGATTTGTATGATTTCGAAATTAAAGATAGAAATGTAATTGAGTAATGACAAAATGATAAAAATACATTTATTTTGCATCCCACTTTGAAAACGGAGAGTTGTCCGAGTGGCTTAAGGAGCACGCTTGGAAAGCGTGTATATCGCAAGGTATCGAGAGTTCGAATCTCTCACTCTCCGCCAATTTGAAACGCAACCCATAAACCGAAGGTTTATGGGTTTTTTAACGCCCAAGAAATTCACCAAGCGGCTCTGCGCTTGAGTGAATTTCAGCAGGCGTTAAAAAACAAGACGCGAAGCGTATTGGGTTGCGATTTAAATTGAAGCCACCCCCTTTGGAGATCACGCAAGTAATCTCTATTCTTTTAAGGATTTGAATATGCTGCGAAGCGTATTGGGTTGCGATTCAAATTGAAGCCCCCCTAGAGATCACGCAAGTAATCTCAGTTTATATTAGAATTTCAATTTCACAGGCGAAGCTTATTGGGTTGCGTTTCAAATTGAAGCCCCCCCCCTAGAGATCACGCAAGTAATCTCAGTTTATATTAGAATTTCAATTTCACACGCGAAGCGTATTGGGTTGCGATTCAAATTGAAGCCACCCCCTCTGGAGATCACGCAAGTAATCTCTATTTGAAAAATCGTGGGTTTTTTTGGAAAACTTTTTTATAAGTCATTAGGAAATTGAAGAGGAACATGTATTTTGCACAACGAAAACATGAACAGCATCATACCTCCCTATCTTGAAAAAGGCGACACAATTGCAATTGCTGCGCCTGCACGATCTGTTCAATACAGTCAAATTCAAGCTGCAGTTGAATTTATGCAAGCCAAAGGTTTAAAGGTTTATTTGGACCCAGAACTTTATGCGGTTGAGCATCAATTTGCGGGAAGCGAAAAGCACCGCGCTGCATTGTTCAATAGGCTCTTAGCCAATAAAGATGTAAAAGCGATTTGGTGTGCACGAGGCGGTTATGGAAGTGCTCGCATGGTCGATTTGCTTGATTTTGATTTGCTTAAAAAACACCCAAAATGGATAGCAGGATTTAGCGATGTAACAGTTTTGTTAAGCCACATTGCAAAGGTTTGCAACATGTCGACATTGCACAGTTCTATGCCCGTGTTTATGAATGAGAAGGCTGGGCAAGATTTTGATGATGTACAAATGGCTTTTAAAAGTTTATATGCATCGCTCAGAGGGAAACACACTAACTTCGATCTAAGAGAAAATCCTTCAATCAATTTAAAAAATTTTTCAGGTGAGATTGTAGGTGGCAATTTATCTGTTTTATACAGCATTATAGGTTCAAATTCAGAAATGGATTGGACCGGTAAGATTTTATTTTTAGAAGATTTAGATGAATATTATTACCATATTGACCGTATGCTATTGGCCTTAAAAAGGGCGGGGAAACTCAAAGGATTGAAAGCTGTTTTGGTAGGCAGCTTTATGTCCATGCACGACCACACCATTCCTTTTGGCTACTCAGCGAAAGATATCATCACCCAGCATTGTTCAGAATATAATTATCCAATCATTTTTGATTTAAATTCAGGGCATCACTTGCAAAATATTGCCATTCCTTTTGGCGTATCTGCTGATTTTAAAGATGGAATGCTTACCTTTGCCAACCCGTGAAATTAGTCGTAAAACAAATCACTAAATTTTTCATCATCGGCGTTTCTGCTGTATTGGTTGACTTTGTTATCTATTATCTTTTATCGGATTTAATGGGCCAAAACCTTGATTTATCTAAGGGCATGGGCTTTTTGGTTGGCACAGTTTACACCTATTATCTCAACAAACTGTGGACTTGGAAATACACCGAAAGAAGCAATAAGGGCATGTTGGTGAAATTTGGAATGGTTTACGCCGTTTCATTTGTTTTCAATATTTTGATCAATAAATATGGGCTTAAATTGATTCCTGAATTTGACATCAACTTAACGGTTGTAACATTTAAGGGGACCTTGGCAGATGCTGTAAAGCCAATTTTTTCAGTAAAGGGGCATAAGTTTTTAGCCTTTTTCTTTGCCACTGTCGTAAGTGCTGTGATCAATTTTTTAGGTCAGAAATTCTTGGTGTTTAGAACCGCGAATTTAGATCCCAAAGACGATACTAATATTGAGGTTTCTTAAGAATTTCCGAAAAAATCATCGCCTTTCTAGGCTCAAAATCAATTTTAGGGCCGTATTCTTCTTCAACAACCGTTTGGTGGTGGAATGTTTCGGCATCATCTTTCTTTTTAAGCTTTGAGGCTTGTATAGGTTTGTAATGTTTCAGTTTTGATTCTGATGCAGAAACGAAAATCTTTTGTGCACGGCTTAATTTGTCGTCAATCTTTCGTTCTTTAACTGTTTGACCTACGGAGGGCTTAAGCGATTCTTCACTTGGGAGATTTAAGGTTTTTTGGAGGTCTCTGAAAATATCTTTAGCTGTTTTACTGCTAACGGGTCTTTTATTGATTTTCTTTTCGTTTTGCTTTTTTAATTCTTTTTTATACATCCTAGAAAATAAATAGGCTATCCCAATAATAATGTATAATAATATTTTAATTTCGTGGCTCAAAATCTATAACAAACTTAGCATTTAACATTGAAAATAAAAAGTGTAATTTTATTGTTGGGCGGAAATCAAGGGGATGTGTCGAAAACTTTAGCAGTGTCGCTTGCCTTAATCGAAAAAGAGATAGGTCCAATCGTTTCTGTCTCCCATATATACCAAACCAAAGCCTGGGGGCCAATACCTCAGGGAGATTTTTTAAATATAGCGGTGAAGATAAAAAGTGTTTTTCCGGCGGGAATTATTATGAAAAAACTTTTAGATATTGAGAAGATTTTTGGCCGCAGAAGAGAGGTTAAATACGGCCCCCGAACTTTAGATATGGATATGTTGTTTTATGGCAATAAGCGCTTGAGCAATCAATTGTTGGTTTTACCGCATCCAGAAATTCAAAATAGAAGGTTTGTTTTGCAACCTTGTTCAGACATTATTCCAAAATTCAAGCACCCTGTCTTGCATCAAACCATAAATGAATTGTTGTTAATTTGTGCCGATCAACTGGAAGTTAAACGATGGAAATAAACAATATGCAAATGCCTTTATACTGCGCCGGACCAATTCAAACTTTCCTGCCATTTTTAGAACAAGATAAAATTGTTTTAATTGATGAAAGGCAGTTTCCTCAGCATGCCGGGTACAGAAATCGAATTGAGTTTGCTGGCGTTTCAGGAAAGCAGATTTTTAGCATTCCCCTAAAAGCCTCAAGCCGCAAAGCCAATTATAGAATGGTTGAATTGTCGTACCAAGAACATTGGCAAAATCAACTGCTTAATGCTTTGAGAACTTCGTATGGGAAAAGCCCGTTTTATGAATATTACGATTACCGTTTTGTAGAAGCAATTAAAAAGGAACATCAATATTTATGGGATTTTAATTTCGAACTTTTCAATTTGATTTTAAAGTGTCTGAAAATTGAGCTTCCTGTAGAAATAGAACAGGGAGAATTTATTGCTGATGACCTGTGTTTTGAGCCCAAACCAATTCCATATTACCAAGTTTTTGCCCAAGACTTAGGGTTTATTGAACATCTAAGTATTCTCGATTTGTTGTTCAATGAAGGTGTAGATGCCGTCAATTATTTAAAAACAATAAAAAAATAAACTTCTGTTTTCTAGTTCTTTATATGATTATCTGTGTTTATTTCAATGTTTTTTGGGGGCTAGGCTTTAATAAATTGTATTAGAGGTTATGAAAGAACAATTGCAAGCCAATCTATTTACCAAGTATTTGGCTGGTATGTGCAGCAATGAGGAAGAAAAATTCTTAAAAAACTGGTTAAAAAGCAACCCTGCCAACCAAATGTTTTTAGGATTTGTTCAACAAAGCATTCCTCAATCTGTTAGAACACAAAAATAATTTAATGGATTCAAAAAGAACATTCCGCGTCCCTGATTTTATTGTCCATGAGAATGGGCAAGATGCCGCTATGTCTGATCGCGAGATTCAAGACATTGAGCGTTTATTGGATGCTGCAAGTTCTTTTAAATACCCCCAAACAAATGTTGATCAGCAATGGCTAAAGTTTACCTCAAATATTGGGGTGACTATGCAAGTCAGCAAACGGCCACGAAAGTTTGGCATGTTCAGATGGGTTGCTGCGGCTGTAGTGATTTTAACCATCGGCTTGGGCTTTTGGCATTACAAGAACCCCAATCAAAACAATGCAATAATGGTCTTGCAAAGCAAGGCAAACTTGCTTAAAAAGAAATTGACAGATGGTACAGAGGTTCTATTAAACAAAGGAACTGTTTTGGAAATTAAGTCTTTGAGCAATCAGTCGAGGGTTTTGGAATTGAAAACAGGCGAAGTTTTCTTCTCTGTTGTTCACAACGATGTGCCTTTTAAAGTCATTACCGATAAGGGAATTGTTACTGTAACGGGTACTGAGTTTGATGTTAAAAACAATCCGAATGAAGTATTTTCCATTTATCTTAAAAAAGGCAGTATACAGTTTGAAACCAACAATAAAATTGTCTCATTAAATCCAGGAGATTATCTTCAAGAAACGGGTATTGGTGAATTTACTGTTACCCGTATTTCTGACAGCAGAGCAGGTGTTTGGATGGATGGAAACTTGAGCTTTGACAATACCCTTTTGTCGGAAATGGTTAAGGTTCTTGAAGAAACATATAAGGTTAAGTTTAAGTACGACGAATCTTTATCCAACGAAAAATTAACCATCACTTTTGCTGGCTTAAATGCTGAGCAAGCAGCTGAATTATTAGGTAAAACCCTTAACAGCAGCGTGTCTATACAATAGACAAATTCCTTTTCAATTTAACCGTTTAACGAAAACTGGTATTTGGCCGTAAATTTCTAAGGGTCAATTAGCTATTTTTTATCGTACTTTGCAGTGTATGTTTAAAGCTGCAAGTTTAATCGTCCTTTTTTCATTGACTTTTCTTAAGGTTGATGCCCAAAGTGATGTATTAAATACCCGGATAAGCATAAAAATAAAAAAGCAAACAATGGTTGAGATACTCAACGCCATTGAGATTAAAGCCGGTGTTACCTTCAATTATAATTCTAAAATTATACCCGAAGGTCGGTTTAGTATAAATGTCAAAGATGAAGAATTGAGCAATGTTTTGGTTCAGCTTTTGAAGCCCCACAGACTCGGTTTTTCCATTTTATATGGTAAAAATATTGTTATCAGTAAACAGGCCAAGAAAATAAGTAAATACACCATTTCAGGTTATGTAAACGACGAGGGTAGCGGTGAAAAACTCATAGGCGTGAGTATTCATAGCCGTAAAGGAATAGAAAGCTGCATAAGCAATCAAGATGGATTTTATTCGATGACAATGTTGGCCGACAGCATACAGTTGGTGTTTGAAATGCCAGGATACCGAACGGAAGCATTGTTATTGAAATTAAGTGAAAATACGGTTTTTAATGTGGAGTTAAAAGATGGAATTTCAGAACTTCAGTATACGCTTTCGTCTAAAATAGACGAGAGGCCAAATTACAAGCCAGATGAATTTCATTTCAACGGAAAGACTTTAAAGCAACTTCCAGTTTTATTTGGCGAAAGTGACGTGATGAAAGGATTGCAATTATTGCCGGGTGTAAGTTCTGGGAATGATGGCACCATTGGCTTGAATATAAGGGGTGGTGGACCTGATCAAAATTTGGTTTTATTGGATGATGTACCCATATACAACCCTTCGCATATTTATGGATTCTTTAGCGTGTTCAATTCAGATGTCGTTAAAGATGTTAAATTGCTTAAGGGCGGAATAAACGCGCGTTATAGCGGCAGGCTTAGCAGCGTTATTGATGTTAGGACTTTAGATGGGAACAATAAAAAACTCAAATTCCAAACAAGCTTAGGTTTACTTTCTTCTAAAATCGCCATAGATGGTCCGATTTTTAAAAACGGGAAGACCACATTTTTATTGGCGGCGCGTCGTTCTTATCTGGATCTGCTAAGCAATGCAGCTCAGCAAATTTGGACACCTAATTCAAACTCACCCCTTAGGACTTCATATTATTTCTATGATGCCAATGGCAAGCTTAAGCACAGCTTTAGTCAAAAGCATCAAATTTCTTTTTCGTTTTATACCGGGCAAGACAACACCTTTATTAAGAATTCATTTTCTGCAAAGGATCCTGGCAAGACCATAAGCGAGCGCGACAAGCAAAATGTGTTTTGGGGCAACACGGTGCTATCCTTGCGCGACCACCATGTATACAATCCCAAATTGTCGGCATGGGTAAACGCTTCGTTTACCACCTATAATTTTGGAAACGAATCGAGCTATGAGTACAATGAGTTTACCGATAGCTCAAAAACTTTTAACGCATACAATTATCGATTTGTTTCTCGAATCAACAACAGTATTTTGTCTTATAACTTTGAATACAAGCCTGCGGGTAGTTTAACGCTTAAGGCTGGCGTAGGCATGGTTTACCATGTATTTCAAAGGGAGATTAACACTTCCGACAGCATCGTGCAAAAAGAACTGGTTAATACTAGCCAGTATTATGCAATGGAATATAATTCGTATGTTGATGCAGCATGGAACTTGAGAAGAAATATAAGCATCAATACAGGTTTGCATTGTGTGCAATACCGGATAAGCGGTAAGCAATTTAATTTTACGCAGCCACGCTTTTCTTTCAATTATAAACCGATTAAAAACATACTCTTGCACGCAGCATTTCAACGCACTGCTCAATTTTTACATTTGCTCACCAGCAATACCATTGGTATTCCTATTGATTTGTGGCTGCCTTCTACCAGTTTTGCAAGGCCAGAGACAGCCAATACCTACAGCGGTGGAATAAGCTGTTCTAAAGGGGGGTATGCTTTTAATGCAGAAGCATTTCACAAGGAGATGTCTAACGTTATCGACTATAAAGAGCAGGCAAATTATATTGGTTCAGACAATAATTGGGAAGAAAAAGTAACCGTGGGCAGCGGCCGCTCTTATGGGTACGAATTTTTAGCTGAAAAGAGAAATGGAAAAACCAAAGGTTGGGTGAGTTATACCTTGAGTTGGAATTACCGTCAGTTTGACAAAATAAATGGAGGCAAAGAGTTTCCTTATAAGTATGACAGACGCAATAATTTGGCGGTATTGCTTAACCATGAGTTCACCCCTCGGCTAGATGCCTCTCTCACTTGGGTGTACAGCACAGGCGCTAACTACACTTTGCCCGAACAGGTTTATTTTGTAAACTCAGGCTTGCAAAAAGGCAATGCTATTTATGTGTATGGCGATCGGAACAATTATAAATTCCCTTCATACCACCGCTTAGATTTTGGGTTTAATTTTAAAAAGTTCAAAAAGAATTATACCAGAATTTTGAGCCTTGGTGTATACAATGCCTACAACCGTCAGAATCCATTTTATGTCAATCTCGCATACAATTCAGACGGCAAACGTGTGTTCGAAGCTGTAAGTTTGTTTCCCGTCTTGCCGAGTATAAATTATAAAATTATTTTTTGAGAAAATTAGTCATCTATACCGCTTTTGTTTTGATGGTTTCTTGCAAGAAAGAAATTGCAGTCAATATTGTCGATAGGCCTGTAATGTTGGTTGTAAATGCAGACTTGCTATGCGATAGTTTTGTAGAAATAAACCTTTCAATGACTCAGAAAATTACAGACAATACCGACCAGAAGAAAGTAGACGATGCGGTTATTGAAGTATTTAGCAAAGACACCACGATATTAGATGTTTTAACCTCTCAAGGAAATGGGGTTTATAAATCAGCTGTCGTTAAACCGCGGGCTGCCAAGAATTATCTTTTTAAAATTTCACAACAGAATAAAGTCTACTGGATTGACGAAATGATTCCGGATACATTTGACCTCAATATTGTAGATACTTCAAGAGTTATTTTTCAAGGTCAAAACAACTTTTTTCAATTCAGATTGGATCTTAGCAATGATGTATTCAAAGATAATTTTTTCAGCTTCAGACTTAAGAAAATATCAAAGAAGGTCCAGGGCACCGACACCATACTTGTTGAGGAATGGAGTGACATCAACAGCGTTGATTTTATTTTAACCGAGAATTCTCAATCGCGGTTTTCGAAAAAACATCTTTTGTTTACCGATCAATACTTTAGGGGCAGTAAGCAGGAATTTAAATTTGGTACTTCACTTAGCGATAAGACCAATTTAAAAACGGTAAAATTAATCTTATTTGTATCAAGCCACTCTGAGAGCGGGTACAATTTTTATACCTCAGTTAATGAGCATTTGTTTTATCAAAACGACCCATTTTCTCAGCCAACACTTTTAAAAGGCAATGTTCCCAATGCTTATGGTGCAGCAGTTGGGCAAATAACCAAGGTATTTGAAGTTCAATTTAAATAATTATTCACTGAGCGTGGTCATTATGTTTAATGGGATATTCTGTTTTTTTAATTAAAGAAATAAGTCCATTTTTGCACCTTATTATGAGTTTATTAGTTACAGGCACAGTAGCCTTCGATGCCATTGAAACCCCGTTTGGGAAAACCGATAAAATTATTGGTGGAGCAGCTACCTATGTTAGTTTGGCAGCCTCTTATTTTACCAAAGATGTTGCGCTTGTTGCAGTGGTGGGCGATGACTTTCCTCAAGAATACATTGACTTGTTAAACAACAAAGGAATTAACACCAAAGGTTTGCAAGTTAAGGCTGGCGAAAAATCGTTTTTCTGGAGTGGCCGTTATTTCAATGACATGAACAGCAGAGAGACTTTAATAACTGAATTAAATGTATTGGCTGATTTTGATCCGATAGTACCAGAAGGATTAGAAAGTCCAGACTATTTGATGTTGGGAAATTTGGCGCCAATTGTTCAAAGTACTTTAATTTCAAGACTTAAAAACAGGCCTAAATTGATTGTAATGGACACCATGAACTTTTGGATGGATATTGCGATGGACGATTTAATGAAGACCATTAGCATGGTGGATGTTTTAACCATTAATGACGAAGAAGCTAGGCAATTATCAGGTGAATACAGTTTGAGAAAAGCAGCACGAAAAATATTGGCCATGGGCCCTAAATATTTAATCATTAAAAAGGGGGAGCATGGTGCCTTGTTGTTTTTTGAGGAGGAAGTTTATTTCGCACCGGCTATGCTCTTGGAAGACGTTTTCGATCCAACAGGAGCAGGCGATACGTTTGCGGGGGGATTTATTGGATGGATAGCCAGCACCGATGATATCAGTTTTGAAAACATGAAACGCGCCCTTATTTATGGCAGCGCTTTGGCCAGTTTCTGTGTTGAGAAATTCGGAACTGAGAATATATTGGACATTGACGCCAATAAATTAAGGGATAGGGTGAGCGATTTTCGCCGCTTGTCTTATGTCGATTTTTTAACAGACTAAATTTATGCTCACGGCGCATCAGGTTTTAGATGGATACACGCAGGGGATTTTCCCTATGGCTGATCCGGATGAAGGCGATGCAATTTATTGGTATGAGCCGACCATGCGTGGCATTATTTTGCCCGATGAATTTCACATACCTAAAAACCTTAAAAAACTGTATTTAAAACATCCATTTGAATTGCGCATTAACAGCAATTTTCGATTGTGCATGGAGAATTGCTCAAAGCGCGACGAAACATGGATTTCAGAAGAAATTGTTGAGGTGTATTCTGGCTTGAATAAAATGGGGTTTGGATTTAGTTTTGAAGCTTGGTTGGATGGAGAAATGGTTGGTGGTTTGTACGGCATAGCCATGGGGAAAGTATTTTTTGGCGAAAGCATGTTTCACACCGCCACCAATGCCAGCAAAATTGCTTTGGTCTATTTAGTCGATTGGTTAAAGTTGCACGGCTTTATCTTGCTCGATTGTCAGTTTATCAACGAGCATTTGTTGCAATTTGGGGCCAAGGAAATACCTCAAAAGGAATTCTTGGAGTTGTTGAGCGAAGCCTTAAGCGAGGGCTAGTAATTAATTTTTTATTTAAGTCTTATTCCCAAAAGGCCAAGCCCTTGGTTTATTTGCCGGAACGGGATTTTCCGAAGTTATGGAATGATATAATATTTTCCGTTACTTTGGAAATAATGCCAATGAGTTTGTAAATCAAGAAGATAATAAAAATATTCAGGAAAGAAAATAAGATATCACCTATATTATTTAAGATAAAATCACCGAAACAGAGTTTCATCAATTTAGCAATTTGCGTGCAAAATAAGACAAACCAAATGACAATTAACAAGCGGATATTGTCGGAAGTTGATCTGAAATTTCTAAGTAAGTTTTTGTTCAGATATTTGAAGTATACAAAACTTAGATACGCCAATATAAATAAGGGCTGTATGAGTGCTAAATTCTTCGAAGAGATTGACTGCAGTATAAAAAATTCGTTAAATGACATGTTTGTCTCATTGAACGTAATTGCATTTTTATAACCCATGAATTCAAAAATAAGGACTGCAACTACAAGCATAAAAGGAATAAAATGAATCCAATCATAACGTTGTTTTTTGTTCGAATTACCCAGCGTGTTTCTGAAATAAAAAAAGGCTAGTGGTGGAACCACAAAATAAAGTGGAGTAGTGATTTTTAGGATTGTTTTTAGGTAAGGTACTTGGTTGAAGAGAACAACCAAAATGAAAGAAATTTGGATTACACTTTTCAATAAAATAGCCAAGCCCAAATATCTGTTCTGATAGCTTTTGCCCTCTGCCTGAAAAAAAATGCTGAACCCAGCAAAAAACATAAACGCTGAAAATAGGAAATAGACAATAATAGACATACTAATTGGGTGCAAATTTAGACGATTAGGTCGCTGTTTTTTTTTGAGTTATCCTTGCTTATTCCTCTAATTAGTACTATTTTTGTATGGATAATATTAAAATTAATTTATTAATAATCAATTATTTGTATTGTTTTGTACTACAAAATTTACTTTGTTCGTGTTTAATTGTCTTTTAATGTGAATTATTTCGGTTTATATGTAGAATGAACATTCGAAATGTATTCAATTCTACGGCTTTTTTCATTCTAAACTTTTTTTACCCTTTCTAAACTTTAATTTTTCATTAAGTTTGCAACATAAACCATGATTCGTTCAATTAAAAAACTATTGGTGGCTAACCGCGGAGAAATTGCCATTCGTGTAATGCGCACTTGCCGTGAGTTGGGTATAAAAACAGTGGCTGTTTATAGCGATGCCGACCGCAATGCGCTGCATGTTCGTTATGCTGATGAGGCCTACAGACTTGGTCCACCGCCTTCGCGCGAAAGTTATTTATTGGCCGATAAAATTATTGAAATTTGCAAAACCCATAACGTAGATGCTGTGCACCCTGGATACGGGTTTTTAAGTGAACGGTCTGAATTTGCCATTAAATTGGCCGAAGCAGGCATCATTTTCGTAGGTCCATCTGCTGAGAGTATGGATTTGATGGGAAGTAAAATTGCCAGCAAGCAAGCCGTTGAAAAATTTGGTGTGCCTTTGGTTCCAGGACTAAAAGAAGCCATCACAGACATAGAAGCAGCTAAGCTAGTTGCGGTACAAATCGGTTTCCCCGTATTAATCAAAGCCAGTGCTGGCGGTGGCGGAAAGGGTATGAGAATTGTCAATGGTATCGACGAGTTTGAACCACAAATGCACATGGCCCAAAGTGAAGCTTTGAGTTCGTTTGGCGACGACAGCGTATTTATAGAAAAATATGTGGCTGCTCCTAGGCATATTGAAATACAATTAATGGCCGACAACCATGGCAATGTATGTTATTTATTTGAGCGCGATTGTAGCATTCAAAGAAGACATCAAAAATTGGTTGAAGAAGCGCCGAGTGCGGTGTTGACTCCAGAATTGCGCAAGCAAATGGGAGAGGCGGCGGTAAACGTTGCCAAAGCGGCAAATTACAGTGGAGCAGGAACGGTTGAGTTTTTATTGGATGAGAATTTGAATTTCTATTTTCTAGAAATGAATACCCGTTTGCAAGTTGAGCATCCAGTAACCGAATTGATAACAGGTTTGGATTTGGTTAAGGAACAAATTCGTGTGGCTGAAGGACATCCTTTGAGTTTTACCCAAGAAGATTTAAAAATTAATGGACATGCTTTAGAACTAAGGGTGTGCGCCGAAGATCCAATGAATAACTTCTTGCCAGATATTGGTACTTTGAGTACTTACCGAGTGCCGCAAGGACCGGGCATCAGGGTTGATGATTGCATGGAAGAAGGAATGGAAATTCCGATCCATTACGACAATATGGTGGCTAAGCTTATTATTTGGGCCGATACCCGCGACAATGCAATTGATAAAATGAAACGCGCCATCACAGAATACAGAATTTCTGGAGTAGCCAATACCTTGCAATTTGGACACTGGGTTATGGAAAATGAGCATTTTATTAACGGTAATTTTGACACCAAATTTATCGACAATTATTTCAAACCTGAATATTTGCAGTCAAAAGAAGACCAAACCTTAGAAGAAGCTTTAGGATTAATTGCCTCTTATGCTTTTTCAAATAAAGTTGCGTCGTCTCAGGCTTCTAATGGGTCAAGTTCCATAGAGTCCGATTGGTACAAAAAACGCAGAAGCATGCGTTAGTTTGAGTTTGTTTTAAATGTATTATTAGATAGGGGAAATAATAATGATAGAATATATTAGCAAGCATTCAACTGTTTTTAATTTAGAGTATTCTCTTCTTCAATATTTTGAAGCTTGTTCCAATTTTTGCTATCGAATAGTTCTAAAAATCGCTTCACTAAACTCTCTTTTACTTTAGAACATGCAGAAATTCATTGACCAATTACATTTGGCTAAATTATCTCATGATCAAATAGAAAAAATGATAAGCATTTGCCAGTTAAAGATAATAAACAAAAAAGAAATATTGCTTAAATCTAAGATAATTTGCGATAAAAATTATTTTTTAATTGAAGGCGCATTTGTGTGCAAATATATTGATGAGGATAACGCGATACGAAAGACAATCAACTTTTTTTTAGAAGATTTTCAAAATACATTTACCTGTAACGACAGCTTTTTTACGGGTAAAAAAACCAACTATGAAATTATCGCTTTAGTTGATTCCCGAGTTATTGAAATAAAGAAAAGTGATTTAGATAGTCTCTACCTTAACGACCGCCTGCTTTTTCAATTTGTCTATAATTTGATTTATGAAACCTTGGCCGTTGAAATCAATTTGAAAAACAAAGTGATTTCTGAATCATCTGAAAATCTATATAAATATTTAATTACCAATTGCCCTCAAGTGATTAAGGTTGTTCCATCAAAATATATTGCAGAATTCATGGGCATAACTCCAGAATGGTTGAGTAAATTGAAAAAGAAAAAGTGAATGCCTTGGTCTTCTTCATAGATGCTAAATGGCCTTCTGGCCCTGGACTCTTTTCTGAATTGAAAGGCTGCTTAAACAGCCGCTAAAAACATAGAGATATTACTTCTATTTTCATCTTGATTTAAAGCAATTTTCACCCGTATTTTATCGCTATAACTTTCTCCTATTTTTTCTTTAATTTCGCACCTTTATGTCGAAAGTCAGAGTAAGATTCGCGCCCAGTCCAACAGGACCCTTACACATTGGGGGTGTTAGAACCGCATTGTTCAATTATTTGTTTGCAAAACAACAAGGAGGAGACATGATTTTGAGGGTAGAAGATACCGATCAAGGCCGTTTTGTTCCTGGTGCTGAGCAATACATAATTGATTCCTTGACCTGGGCTGGGATTAAATTTGATGAAGGAACCCACGTGGGCGGTCCTTTTGAGCCATACCGCCAAAGCGATAGAAAAGCCATGTACCGTCAATATGCCGACCAATTGCTTGAAGCCGGCAATGCCTACTACGCATTCGATACCACAGAAGACTTGGACGAAATGCGCGAGAAGTTAAAGGCTGGTGGAATGGCTCCTCAATACGATGCTGTTAGCCGCATGAACATGAAAAACTCTTTGACGCTGGGTGAAGACGAAGTGAAAAGACTTTTGGACGCTGGCGAACCTTATGTTATCCGCATTAAGTTACCAAGAAAAGAAGAAGTAAGATTCCACGATTTAATTCGCGGTTGGGTGCTGGTGCAAACCGCTGCCATGGATGATAAAGTTTTGTTTAAGAGCGACGGCATGCCTACTTACCATTTGGCCAATGTAGTTGACGATTACACCATGAAAATCACCCACGTTATCCGTGGTGAAGAGTGGCTGCCTTCGGCACCTTTGCATGTGATGTTGTACAAATTTTTCGGTTGGGAAGACGTGATGCCTAAATTCGCTCACCTTCCTTTGATCCTTAAACCGGATGGCAATGGCAAATTAAGCAAACGCGATGGCGACCGTTTGGGCTTCCCGGTGTTCCCATTGGAATGGACCGACCCAACAACTGGAGACATCAGCAGTGGTTACAAAGAAAAAGGCTATGAATCTGAGGCTGTGGTGAACATGTTGGCCCTATTGGGTTGGCATACTTCAGACAACCGCGAGTTGTTTAGTATGGACGAGTTGATACAATTGTTCAGCATAGAAAAGATAAGCAAGAACGGGGCAAAATTTGACCCTGACAAAGCGAAGTGGTTTAACCACCAACACCTTATGCTAAAAGATCCTAGAGAAATTGCTGAGAGTATTTTGTTTGATGTTGCTGAGAAAGGTTACGAAACCACATTGGATTATTTAACCCAAGTGGTGCAACTGATCCGTGAGAAAGTAAATTTCAAACACGAGATAATAGAAAAGTCTGCATTCTTTTTTGAATTGCCTAAAGTATACGACGAGCAGGTAGTGGCTAAAAAATGGAACCCACAAGTGGCTGCGTTTTTAGATGCTTTTGCAGATAGTTTAGCGAAAATGCAGGATGCAAGCGCTACAGAAGTTGAAACCGCAATGAAGCAAATGGCCACCGAGCAAGGCATTAACCCTGGTTCTTTGATGCAACCGTTAAGGGTATGTTTGAGCGGCGAAGCAGGTGGACCGCCTTTGTACGAAATGCTTGTGCTGATTGGTCTTCAAGCATCAGCAGAGCGTATCAAAACGGCTATTCAAAAAATTTCACAAACTGCATAATATGAAAAAAGGTTTTGCCTACTTTGTTTTTATAGTTTTACTCAGTGCCTGTCAAATGGCGAGCTTTACCGCCCGTCCAGGAGTTATTATTAAAACATTTCCAGAAAGCATTTACGGCAAATACCAGTTCATTGAAAAACACCAAGGCTACAATGACACCCATGTGGTCTCTATCGGGGCCAATGGTGTTATCAGCAATGATCCTTTGGTGTCGGGCATATTGGCTCAAAACGACAGCAACAATACCTTGAGTCATTTGGGCGACTTTTACTACATCAACGTGCACCACACCGACAGCCTGGGCAAGCACGCATGGTTTGTTTACCCTTTCGAGTTCGACCTCAACAATTTGTATGTTTACAAATTGGTGTTGACCAAGAAAAGTGTTAAGCGTATGAAACGCGCAGGCCTAGAATTAACAGGAAAAGAAAGTGGTGAATACACCATGGACAACCAAGCATTTAAAGCGTATTGTGAGAAATTCATGAAACGCCGAGCTGCCATAAAATTTAAACGCATTCAATAATGAGTACTATCAATAGACCAATTCGTGTATTAATCGCAAAAGTCGGACTCGACGGTCACGACCGCGGCGCAAAAGTTATTGCCACAGCCTTAAGAGACGCTGGTATGGAAGTTATTTACACAGGACTCAGACAAACCCCTGAAATGGTTGTAAACGCAGCCTTGCAAGAGGACGTTGACGTCATTGGTGTTAGCATATTGTCTGGTGCACACAACACCGTGTTTCCAAAAATCATTCAGGTGATGAAGGAAAAAGAATTGAAAGATGTATTGCTTATTGGCGGTGGTATTATACCTGACGATGACATGCTAAGCCTCAATGCACAAGGCGTAGCCCGTTTGTTCGCCCCAGGCACTTCTACAGTTGATATTGTTTCGTACATCAACGGGTGGGTTGCTTCGAATAGACAAATGTAAGTGAGAGCGATTGCGCTCCTGCCCCAGATTGTTGAAGTGATCGTCACATTCGGACTCACATTCACATTCACATTCACACTGGTTTTGGATTTGGGCCCATTTCCTGCTGTCCGCTTTAGCTTATTTTACAAATTTGTTTTTTGCTACTTGTGCTATGGCTTGCTGCCGCGTCGCCTAGCCCTAAGTGCAATAAAAGCAATTTGTATGCATAAGGCTGTCGCTACCATCAGGGGCGGACGGGGAAGGGAGAGTGGGAGTGAGAGTGAGAGCGGATGTGGTATTCATTCACATTGAATTCTTTTATAGAAGTATGAGAGTTTCATTTTGACTTAGAATCCCCGTAAACAACCACGACATCATTTTTTTATAGCGTTGTTGGTGGTGATACCAACAACATATTTCACTTACTTTAAGATGAGTCATTTTCGAAAACACTAAACCCTACTTTGTTCACCGCAGTGAAACGAAGGTGAATACCCTAACCCCTAAACCCTAGTATCCACTTGCTCTGTACCATTTTTCAGGTACTTCACCTTGTTCGGCAACCTGGTGGTCGTTCTCCGAGCAGCCGATAAATTTAGGTGCAGTTTTTTTCTTCTTGTCTAATTGCGGTACCTGCATCCACCATCTGCCACTTAATTCGCTGTACAAAAACAACATGTCTTCACCGCTGTGGGCATGGCATTTGTAAACCGTAAAGTTGCGGTTGTTTAGCATAGGCATGTCGTTAAACCTTCCCGCTATACCATCAATGGTGTACCATATCATTTGTGCAATTTGTTGGGCATCGCTTGCATGGGTTTCGTTGAGTTCGAAATGGTTGAACAGATACAATCCTATGGTGTTAGAAATGCCGGCATAACGGCAAATGGCACAGGCTTCTTGGTTGTTCAATCCACTGGGTAAATGTGCAGTGGCCGAATTGAAATTGCTGTATTTAATGCCGCGCAAATCGAATTCAAATAAATCGGCTTGTCTTAACAATGGCTCCACTTGTGCGGTATTGGAACGCAAGTCGCCCAAACGGATTTGTTCTGAAAAGATATCGCTCGAGAGTTGTATGGTGGTATGCGAATTCAGGAAGTTTTGTATACCAATAAATGATGCGTGGAACAGTTTGCTTTTTTGCTCGAGTTTCCAAGCCAACTCATCTGGGTTGTAGGCAATGTAAGGCGATACCATAGCGATATCCGTTTTTTGGTAATTGATGCTTTTGAACAAAGCCTCACTGTAGTTGCTGTTTTCCCCAATAAAAATTGGAATAATATTTTCTTCACGCAGGGCAAAAATGCATTCTCGCATGCCGTCGAGTAAATTTTTGTCACTGCCATCGTGGTTTAAATTCCCGAAATCGGCCACTTCAACACCTGAAAAATGGTAGTGTAAAGCGTACAATTCTTTGCGGCACAAGTCTGCGTTTTTACCCAATCCGATGATGGCAATGTCAATGTTTTTGGTGCTTGGGAACTTGTTTGAATAAATTTTCAATTCAGAACCCAACACACCGCTGGCTTTGGCGTATTGTTTGGTAATTGATTTTTGAACGGGGGTAAAAAATGCCTCTAACATGATGCTTCAATATTGAGATAAAAAACCGAATATTGCCACATCAATCTTTCAACATGCTGATCGTAACTGGTGCCAATGGTTTTTTAGGTTCTTATCTAGTGTGTGCCCTGCTTAAACAAGGCCATAGGGTTATGGCTTTAAAGCGCAGCAGCTCTAGCTTAGATGAGTTTAATTACATCTCTAATTTGGTCCTTTCAGAGACCAAAACATCTTTGTTAAGCAACCTGGTATGGGAGGATGCAGATTTGTTGGATGTCTTGCGTTTAGATCAGTTGTTTGAAGGTGCCGAAATGGTTTTTCACGCGGCAGCCAAAGTGAGTTTCAATGGCAATAGAGTTGAACTGTTTAAAGTAAACGGCGAAGGCACTGCCAATGTGGTCAATGCCTGTTTAAAAGCAGGGGTTAAAAAATTGATATACGCCAGCAGTACTGCAGCCTTAGGTCGTGTTGATGGCATTGGTTTAATTGACGAAGAAACCCAATGGGTAGATGACTTAAACAATACCATGTATGCAGAAAGTAAGCATTTGGCAGAATTTGAAGTATGGCGTGGGGTAGAAGAGGGCCTAGATGCAGTGGTGGTCAATCCTGGAATTATACTGGGTGCAGGTGCATGGAAAAAAGGCTCTTGCCGTTTGTTTGAAAATATTTACAAAGGCTTGAAGTTTTACACCAATGGCGTCAATGGTTTTATAGGGGTTGAAAATCTGGCCGATATTATGGTTTCACTTGCGTTTTCTGATGTTAAAAACGAACGTTTTGTGATGGTGGCAGAAAACCTTACCTACAAAGAATTATTCGATACCATGGCTGAAGGCTTGGGCGTTAAAGCTCCAAGTATAGAAATGAAAGCAAGCTATTTGCCTTGGGCTACGGTTTTGTTTAAAATCAATGGCTTATTATTTAAGAACACCAACCTAAGTCCTGAGACCCTCAGAACCTCAGTAAAAGTGCACCGCTACAACAGCCAAAAAATTGTTTCAAAGGGTTATACGTTGCAGCCCATCAAAGACATTGTTTTAAAAGCCTGTGAGGCTTATTTGAATAAATAGATTCAATTATAACTAAGGCTCTATAAAGTATCTTGTTTGATAAAACGGATAACCTCTTCGTTAAAGATTAGTGGCTGTTCCACATTCACCACATGCCCGCAGGCAGGGATTACGTATAGTTGTGAAGACAAATGGTTTTTAACCAATTTGCTGATAGACGGCAAGAACATGTGGTCTTCGGCCCCCATAATGTAAAGGGTTGGAATGCCACAGTCTTTAAT
>CAMDAF010000027.1 GCA_945888525.1 Chitinophaga pinensis | reverse complement strand
GCAAGTATGTTGTCGGATAAAACGTCTTGTTTGATTGATTGTGATGCAGCATTAATGTCTATTGATTTATACAGTTTAGCCAAGGGGAATCTGATGGATTATTTGAAAAAGTCATCCCATTACAAAAGGCTTTCCCATTTGCACCACGACGAAGACATGGTCTATTGTTTGCAAAATTCTATTTTTCAGACAGTTGTGGGAATTGTGGAAACCGAGATGAAAAAATTGTAAATTTTTTGTGAATTCAATAACTTAGAATCTTTACATTTGACCAATCAAATAATTATTTTATGAAGAAACTCATACTAACCTTAATTTCATTTCTTGTTTTAAGTGCTGTTTCCGCACAGTACTATTACGTACCTTACACTAAGGCAGGAAAGAACCCAGGCGGTGTAAACACCGAGGGCGAAAACCCAGCTTCACTATTGACCGGATGGTCTTCTATATGGACTGGTCCATCATCTTCTGCAGTTGCATATAGTGCGACTCAAACAATTCCTTTTGCCTTTAATTTCAATGGCAGCGCAGTAACATCTTTAAAAGCGTGTAATGCAGGTTTTATTACTTTCGATGTTGCCTCAACAACCATTCCAACTTCTTTTTCTAATCTTAGTTTGCCAAGTGCATTTATCCCTGATAAATCAGTATGTGTTTTGGGAATGAAGCCAAACTCAAACACTACATACCCTTCAAATATTGTAACAAAAACTTTTGGAACAGCACCAAACAGACAATATTGGATTCAATTTAACTTCTTCGCAGAAGCAAATGTCCAAAGTGGTTGGACGTATTGGTCAATCGTACTAGAAGAAGGTAGCAACAAAATTCATATCGTCGATATGAAGACTTTATGTGTTACTTCTGCGGGTCAATTATGTACCTCTAACGTGAAAATGTCTGCTGGTATCCAAATTGATGCTGCCGATGCATACACAATTGCTGGTTCGCCATCTTTAGGGGCTCAAAGCATTACTGAAAATCTATTTAGTTCTGCAGACAACTCTTACTATACTTTTGCTCAAGGTTCACAACCAGCATACAATGCTGAAGGTTGGAATACTGCAGTGCCTGATTTCTTAGCATTGACCCAAGCTCCTTTTGTTGTTAAAGGCATATTTAGAAACATAGGCACTTCTGCAATCACAACTTGTAACTTTAATTATTCAATCAACAACGGTCCTGCTGTTTCAACACCAGTTACTGTTAACATCGCTCAAAATGCCAATGCAACTGTATCTACTACCAGCAATTGGACTCCATCTGCAGTAGGTGTTTATAAAGTTACTGCTTGGTTGAGCAACATCAATGGAAATCCTGATGGAGAAGGTGCTAACGACAGTGTGAAAAAAACTGTTACTGTTTTAGCTGACTTCGTTCAAAGAGTAGCTTTACATGAAGTTTTCACTTCTTCAACTTGCGGACCTTGTGTTGCTGGTAACAGAAATACAGACGAAAACATTTTCCCTAAATACGATCCTAGCCAATACGCGGTAATTAAATACCAAATGAGCTGGCCTGGAACCGGTGACCCATACACTACTGCTGAAGGAAATGTTAGAAGAACTTTATATGCCGTTAATTCAATTCCAAATATGCAAGTAGATGGTGCTTGGAACAGCAATGCGTCTTCATATACAACTGCTTTGTTTGACCAATTTTCAAACAAGCCAGCTTACATTAAAATCCAAGCAACCCACACCATCAATTTTAAGAAAGTAATTGTTGATGTTAAAGTAACTCCATTGTCTAATTTTAACAACCCTAACATGAAGGTGTTTGTTGCTATACTTGAAAAGAAAACAGTTAAAAACGTTAAATCAAACGGAGAAACTGAATTCCACCATGTATTGAAAAAAATGCTTCCTGATGCAAGCGGAACTGCTTTAGGTGCCGTTACTAAAGGAACTGCTAAAGTATTTCCTACAATGACATACATTGTTCCTGGTGTGGTTAGATTGCCTTTAGATGGTCAAACTGCAAACATTATAAACCTTGCAACTGAAAATAGTTTCGAAGAATTACAAGACTGCGAAGTGGTTGTGTTTATTCAAGATTTAGCGACTAAAGAAGTATTCCAAGCAGCCAATTCTGTTGGAACCATTTTGTCAGTTGACGATGTTAACAACGAAACTTCTGGTATCAGAGTTTATCCTAACCCAAGTGCTGCGGGTTCTACCAACTTAATCTTTAACTTGAACAGCACGGAGCAAGTAAAAGTAAATGTATACAACACATTAGGTCAAGTGGTATTAAGTATTGATGCTAACGATTTAGTACAAGGTTCTAACAGCATCACTTTAAACACTGAGTCTTTCGCTAAAGGTGTTTACACCGTTAAAATTGAAGGCAATGGTTTCTCTTCAATGGAGAAATTCATCATCCAATAATTTTATTGATATTGCAAAAAGCCCGAAATTTATTTCGGGCTTTTTTTTGTGATTCTTTTTCTTATATTTGCTCAATCTATCAATTAATCATTATGAGAAAAATTACTTATTTAATCTCAGGCTTTCTTGCTTTAAGCATGATATTCACAGCCTGTAAAAAGGAAGAAACGAAAACAGATGACGCAAATACTGAGTTTCTTGCATCTACAACTCCACAAAACAGGGTTGCAATCCTTGAAGATTTTACTGGCGTTAGATGCGGCTATTGCCCAGATGGTCATGTAAGGGCAAAGGCTGTAGCAGATGCGAATCCTGGAAAATTTATTATTATGGCTGTGCATGCAGGTTCTTATGCAACACCGGCTACCGGATGGGCTGATTTTACAACTGCTTTTGGCAATGCTTTGGTAACCCAAGCAAAAGTATCAGGTTTTCCAGCTGGTACAGTTAGTAGAATGTTGTGCTCTGACCTTGCTGTAACACCCCAAATTACAGGTGGTTATGCAATGAGTCGTGGATCTTGGGCCGCTGCAGCCAATAAAGTTATAGCAATGCCTGCCCCAGTTAACATTGGTGCTAAAGCAACTTTTGATGCAGGTAGTAGAGTTTTAACTGTTAAAGTTGATTTATACTACACGTCTGAAGAAACAGCTCAAAACAATATAAACGTTGTTTTGTTGCAAGACGGCCTATTCTCTAGACAATCAGGTGGAACCCCAGACGCAAACAATTATGAGCAAAACCATGTTGTTAGAGATTTTATCACTGGTCAGTGGGGTGAAGTTATTGCAGGTTCAAGGTCTGTTGGAACCAAAGTGAGTAAAATATATAAATATACTGTGCCTGCCGATTACCATGGAACTACTGTTGAAGGTGGTGGTGCTGTTATCATAGATAATTTAAAGGTAGTTGCATTTGTCGCTCAGGGACAAACCAATGTTTTGAATGCTATTGAAATTGATGTTCAATAACTTATACATTTAATTGTAAAATTTTTTCAAAAGTCCCGAATTTAATTCGGGACTTTTTTGTTTTTAAAAATTATTTCCTACATTTGCTTCAATAAAAAATTTAAAATGAAAAAATTAGCCATCTTATTTACAGCTTTTGCATTTGCCTCAGTTGTATTTGTGTCTTGCAAAAAGACTACTGAAGGACCTGCAGCTGCTCAAGGTATCGTTGTAGAAGAAAAAAACACATCAATTATCAATAAATTTACTGGTACAAACTGTTACTATTGTGGTGACTGGGGTTGGCCAATGTTTACTGGTTTAATTGACGCCCACCACGGTGTTGATGCAGTATGTATTGGTTCATACAGCCAAAACTCTTTTGCTCAATTGTTGATCAACTCTTTTGCAACTGCAATGGACAAACGTTTACCAGTTAAAGCAGGTTACCCAACTTTCTCTGCTAACTTCTACGATGCTTGGACCAACGCTTCAACTTTACAAGCGATGACTGCCAATATTGAAACCAAAATCAGCGAGCACAAAGCTGCTGCAGTAGTTGCAAACAGTGGTTTGACTTATACAGTAGAAGGCAACAACATTGTTGTTAATACCAGAACCAAATTCTTCCAAGCAGCCTCAGGTGAATACAACATCTCTGTAATCGTATTAGAAGATAAAGTTATCGCTAACCAATCTGGACCTAACGGTGGAGCAAACGCTTCTCACCACAAAGTATTGCGTTCTTCAAACGGAGACTGGGGTACAATGGTAAGCAGCGGTTCTGTAGCTTCTGGAACTCAATTTGACAAAACCATCACCATCACAAAAGATGCTGCATGGAACATGGCTAATGTTGAGATCGCTACTTTGCTTTGGAAAAAGAACGGAACCCAATGGGATTTCGTAAATGCGCACTTGCACAAAAACTAATTAAAAGTTTTACAACTTTAAAAAGTTCTGAATTAATTCAGGACTTTTTTTTTTGCTTTTTTTTTGGTATTATTGTTTTCAAATGAGGGTATTAAGTTTAAAACTTATCGTATTGATTTGCGCTGTCCCTGGTTTTGGTCAGTCTTATTTTGCAGTTAGAAATGACGGTGCGCTTCCTCAAGGTTATTTCTTAGATAAAATTTATGATGCAGATAAAACCATTTTGCTCAACCAGCCGTCCAACCAAGTGCTTTCTTCGCAAGACCAAATCCCTTTTGATTTTTATTTCTACAATACACCTGTAAGCTATTACAAAGCTTCCGATAATGGTTATATAACATTTAACCCAAATGCTTCAAATTCTGTTGTTCCAGATACAGCCCTGCCTGATCATAGTATTGTTGTATTTGGCAAAGATTTTAAACTGCAAAAATTGCCTGCACCAAATGAAGGGGTGGGCACACAAGTATATTCCTATACAGTAGGGAAGGCTCCCAAGCGTAGCCATATTATTCAATATTATGGAGCAAGTTTGGCCAATGATTCGCTCAATTCTCCCATTAACAATTCAAGTATATTTGCTTTCGCAATCATTCTTCACGAGGGCCCTGAGGGTCGATTTGATCTTGTTTATTCCCCTTATGGCAATAAATTTTCAAAGGGAAGTATTGGCTGCGCGTCTGCATCTAATACGTCATCAACCTTATTCAAAGACTCATTGGTGTATCTGCCTTATCAATTTTCATTTAATTTAAATGATTTCATCGTTTACCAATTTCATTACGGGTCTCAATCGGCATTCGATCTTGCATTTAAAGATCTTAAAGTTGAAAAAATTTACCCTTTTAATTCAGTTGTTAATTTTAAGGGTAAAATGTCCAATTGGGGCAAAAATATTGTTAATTCTTACACCGTAAACTATTCGATAAACGCAGGTGATACCATTTCATATTTAATGGATCAACTAAATCTAATGCCCAACGGCGAAGGCAATATGTCTTTTAACCACCCGATTTCATGGCTTAGCGGGGCCTTAGGAAGCTTAAATGATGTGAATATATGGTTGTCTGATCCTAATAATGGGATAGATGGGGTAGCTGATAATAGCCATTTTCGCAAAACCGTGTTAAGAAATAACAACACCAATTTAGCAGATCGGAACATACTTGTTGAAGAGGGCACTGGTGCTTGGTGCGGTTATTGCCCAGGCGCCAATTTGATTATCAATTCTGCATACAAACAATATGGTAGGCGGGTAATACCTATTTCTTACCATTTTGATGACAGCATGGGTACCGATGACGGAAATTTATTTCTAAGTCAATACATCAACAGCTACCCAGATGCCATCATTGACCGTAAAATTTTATTGGGTAGCAACAATACCTGGTTGGCTGAAATAACTTCGCGCATCAATGTAAAAGCGCCGGTAGAAGTTAGCATCCAAAATAAAGTTTTCAACCCGCAGTCTAGAGTTATTAGTTACCGTGTTCGGGTTAAGTTTGTAGACTATTGGTATGGCGTTCTCCGCATTGGAAGCGCTGTAACAGAGGATAAAGTTCGAGGCATGGCCAATCCATTTATTTGGAGTCAAAATAATTATTACAGCAAAGGCAATCCCAGCGGGCCAGCTGGTGGAATCTCGCACCCATTGTATAATGAAAGTCTGGTGGTAGATGGCTATTGGCATCAGCATGTTCAAAAAGCAAACCCTTCGGGTGTGTGGGGGATTTCTAATTTGATTCCTCAACTTGTAGCACCCAATTCAGAGTACTTTGCCGACTTCTCCTATACCTTGCCGGCCGCAAGTTTTGTGTCTTATAACAGCGATTACAATTCAGATTTTTGCAGCACCATCGACGCCATCGGTCAAAATGAGGGTATTCACATTCCGGCAAATATTAACTTAATTGGTTTTGTTGAAGAATATGATGAAAACGATGTGTTTAACCGCCCAATTATTAACGCGGCCAGCGCACCGCTTTGGGATCTTGTTTCAGTAAAGCAAGAAAATGTGATGGCTGAAACGATTTCCCTTTATCCCAACCCTTCAAATGGGATTTGTAACATCAGACTTAAGCTTGGTTCAGCTTCTCCAATAAAAATTGAGGTTTATAATGTTAATGGCCAACTCTTGCAAACAACTTTCCATGGTTGTGAAATGGGGATAAACAATATTGTTCTCAATACACTCAATCTAAACCCTGGTTTATATGCGCTTAAAATGGTATTGAATGGCCAAGTGCTTCTGCGAAACATTGTTATTCAGTAAAAATAAGATTGTTTTTCCTTTTGTGTAAAATTGGTAGACAATAGAAGGGGATAAAAATTGTACTTTTGCGGCTCAATGCAAAGCCAATCAAAAACAATCAAATCTGCTTTAATTTCTGTCTACCACAAAGACAATCTTGAACCAATTGTCAGACAATTATGCCAATTCGGTGTTCAAATTTATTCAACTGGTGGAACCTTGAGTTTTATAAAAGATTTGGGTCTACCAGTAAATGCGGTTGAAGCATATACAGGTTTTCCTGAGATTTTAGACGGTCGTGTGAAAACATTGCACCCAAGTATTTTTGGTGGTATTCTTGCCCGCAGAGACAATTCTAAAGACATGCAAGAATTAAGTCAGCATGGAATCAATTTAATTGATTTGGTTATTGTTGATCTCTATCCATTTGAAGAAACCGTAAAAAACAGCAACGATGAAGCTGAAATAATTGAAAAAATTGATATCGGTGGTATTTCTTTAATTCGTGCCGCAGCCAAAAACTTTAATGACACGGTGATTGTTTCAAATAGAAATCAATACACGGATTTGTTGAATTTATTGATAGAAAAATCTGGTTCTACAGATTTAAGCGACCGCAAACTTTTTGCAGCTAAAGCCTTTATGAATACTTCACATTACGACACTGCCATATTTAACTATTTCAACCAGGATTTGACCTTGCCGGCATTTAAGCACAGTGTAATGGATTCTAAGGCCTTGCGTTATGGAGAAAACCCCCACCAATCAGGAACTTTTCACGGTGATTTAAACGAAGTTTTTGAAATTTTAAACGGAAGAGAATTGTCATACAACAACCTAGTGGATGTTGAAGCTTCATTAAACTTAATTGCTGAATTCTCAGAGCCTAGTTTTGCCGTTATTAAACACACCAACTCATGCGGTCTTGCCAGCAGATCAACGCTCTTGGAAGCATACAAAGCGGCTTATGCTTGTGATACCACCTCTGCCTTTGGAGGCGTTCTAGCTTGCAACAGAGAAGTGGATTTAGAAACAGCCAATGAAATCAACAATTTGTTTTTTGAAGTTTTAAGTGCTCCTTCATATACCGAAGAAGCCTTAGCTGTTCTCAAACAAAAAAAGAATAGAATTATTATCCGTTTAAAAAAGGCATGCAACAACAAAACCATGTTCAAGAGTTTGTTGAATGGTGTACTTGAACAACAAGTTGATTGGAGTTCTGAATCATCAAATGATTTCAAAATTGTAACCGAAAAGCAAATGACACCTGAGCAATTAAGCGATTTAGAATTTGCAATTAAAGCCGTAAAACACCTTAAGTCTAACGGTATTGCTTTGGTTAAAAACAAACAATTAATTGGAATGGGTTGTGGTCAAACTTCAAGAATTGACGCGCTTGAATCGGCGGTTAAAAAATCAAAAGCATTTGGTTTTGATACCAATGGCGCGGTGATGGCATCAGAGGCATTTTTTCCTTTCCCTGATTGCGTAGACATTTCACATCAAGCCGGTATTGTTGCAATTGCTCAACCTGGCGGTAGCATTAAAGACCAAGAGAGTATTGATGCGGCAAATATAAACGGTCAATCCATGGTATTGACTGGCATTCGCCATTTTAAACACTAAGCACTTATTTGGGAATTTCTTGTAATTAATTCCCCTGCAATTTGAATTTTATTAGCAAAGTCTTAATTGAAACTTTGTAGTTCATTAAACCAGTTTATTCCCCAAAGACCCACACAGGAAGCAAGAGAAGAAAAAGGCAATCCAACCTTAATATTCTAAATTTCCTTTTCATTACTTATTTATATCTTTGAGCCTTCAATGGGTGATCAAATTAACATCAAGCAAATTATTTCTAATCTACCTGAACAGCCAGGGGTTTATAAGTATTTTGATGAAAAACAGGAGATCATTTATGTTGGGAAAGCAAAAAATTTAAAGAAGCGTGTCAATTCTTACTTTGTAAAAAAACACGACAACAACAAGACCAATGTGTTGGTATCTAAAATTCGCAACATCCAATACACCATTGTTGATACGGAATTTGATGCCTTGCTGCTTGAAAACACGCTAATAAAAGAGCTACAACCTCGGTATAATATCAATTTAAAAGACGATAAGTCTTACCCACTTATTAAAATCACCAAAGAGGCTTTCCCTAAAGTTTATGCGGTTCGCAATCCTGTAAAAGATGGGAGTGAATATTTTGGTCCCTATGCCAGTGGTAAAATGATGCACACGATTCTTGAATTAACTCAAAAATTGTATCCCACACGAAATTGTAATTTAAATTTAAATGCAAAGACCATTGCCGCGGGTAATTTTAAAGTTTGCCTCGAATACCAAATTGGAAATTGTAAGGGCCCTTGTCAAGGCCTTCAATTAGAAGAATCATACAAACAAACCATTGCCAATATCAAGCATATTTTAAGGGGGAATTTGGCAGAGGTGAAACGTCATATTAAGACACAAATTGAAGATGCAGTTGCCCGTTTAGCCTTTGAAGAAGCACAAGAGTATAAAGAAAAATTGATTTCACTTGAGTCTTACCAATCAAAATCGACTGTCGTTAACAACAGCATTAGCAATGTGGATGTATTTGGAATTATAAGTTCTAGCAGTTCCGCATTTATAAACTATTTGAGGGTGGTAGATGGCATGATTATACAATCTCAAAATCTTGAAATCAAAAAGAAAATTGACGAAAGTGACGAGGAAATCTTGTTGAATGCTATTGCACAATTTAAAAATTCTAACCAATGGGAGAGTATGGAGTTTATTGTTCCCATTCAGCTGGAAATTGAGTCTGAAATCCCTATGACGGTTCCTATTTCTGGCGATAAAAAGAAATTACTCGACCTAAGCATGAAAAATGCGTTTTATCTCAAACAGGAGCGTCAATTGGCTGCCGATAAATTAGACCCAACGCTGAAAGTAGATCGCTTGCTTACCCAAATGCAAAAGGATTTGCGCTTAACAACCTTGCCCCGCCATATTGAATGTTTTGACAATTCTAATATACAAGGAACGAATCCCGTTTCAGCCTGCGTGGTGTTTAGAAATGGAAGGCCGAGCAAAAGCGATTACAGACATTTTAACATTAAAACCGTTGAAGGCCCAAATGACTTTGCAAGCATGATTGAAGTTTTAACCCGACGCTATACCCGCATGTTACAAGAAGGTTCTGATTTGCCCGACTTGGTGGTGGTAGATGGTGGCAAGGGTCAATTGAGCTCTGCCGTAGAGGCATTCAGGTCCATGGGTATTTATGGAAAAGTTCCTGTTATTGGTATTGCTAAGAGACTTGAAGAACTCTATTATCCCAACGATTCCTTGCCTTTGTATTTGGATAAAAAATCGGAGACCTTAAAAATTATTCAACAAATGCGCGATGAAGCCCATCGTTTTGGTATCACCCACCACAGAAATAGGCGCAGCAAAGGATTTACAATAACCACTTTAACAGAAGTAGACGGCGTTGGTGAAAAAACCAGTCAAATGCTTTTGTCTGCATTCAAATCTGTTAAGAAAATAAAAGAGGCCTCTGAGGAAGAATTATCTAATATTATTGGTGCCAAATTGGCAAAAGCTGTTTACCTCCATTTCAATGAGAACAATTGAGTTTGACAATCTAAGCGGCTTGAAAATGCGCTTGTATCACTTCGCCAACCAATTCGAGGTCTGTCATGTTTACGATAGCAACCAAAAAGATTCAGCTTGTTCTGAGGATGTTTATGAATTCTTGCTTGGCCTTGGTTCTAAAAAAGAGTTTTCAGGTAGCTTAAGCAAACAGCTGGAGCAAGCTGAACAATCGTTATTTTGGAAATTTTTAGCCATACCTTACGGACAGGTTTCAGAAATTAATTCTGCACTTGTTTTCGAACCTTTGCTGGTGTTTTCCATTCTCAAAGGAAGCAAGGTACTCCAGGTCATGAACAATGGGATAGACCAAGACCGTTTTGATAACGTATTCGATGCTTTTGTAAATTTTGAAGCATCTAAAGAGTCGGTAAATTCTGATATCAGTGCAAATTTTTTAGCCAATACTTCAAAAGAAAAATACATAAAACAGGTTGAGCAAATTCGAATGGATATTTACAATGGGGTTTTTTATGAAATGAACTATTGCATCGAATTTAAAGCCAATCTAAATGCAGATAATTTATTGCCATGTTTTTTAAACCTTAACAATTTAACACAGGCTCCTTTTGCGGCTTATGTTAAACACTCTGGCTTAACTATGCTCTGCAGCTCACCTGAGCGGTTTATTAAAAGGGATGCCCAGGTTTTACTTTCTCAGCCAATTAAAGGAACCAATAAACGCCTTTTAGGAGATCAAAATATTGAACAGTTGCATGTTTTGTCCAGTTCTGTAAAAGAAAGGGCTGAAAATGTGATGATTGTTGATTTGGTGCGAAACGATATGTCAAAAATCTCCAAACCTGGATCTGTAAAAGTGAAGGAGCTCTGTGGCGCTTATGCGTATAAATCAGTAAACCATTTGGTGTCTACAGTTGAATCTGAGTTAATCGACGACATTAGCTGCTTAAATGCCTTTGATGCCTTGTTTCCAATGGGCAGCATGACCGGTGCACCCAAAATAGAAGTGATGAAACACATATTAGATTACGAAAACCAAGAACGCGGTTTTTATAGTGGTTGCATTGGATACCTCGACCCAAAGGGCAATTTTGATTTTAATGTTTGCATTAGAACCTTAATTTACAATGCCAAACAAAAAGAAATTTCTTACAATGTTGGAAGCGCAATAACCTACGATTCTTGCCCTGTAGAGGAGTACGAAGAATGCCTTATAAAAGGCAGTAGAATGTTAAGCGTTTTTAAAAAGGACTAATTACTTCTTGTGTTTCTTTTTCGGTCTTCCCTTAACTGGAGCAACGTATACTTTCTTTGATTTTTCCTCTTCCTCCTTTAGCAATGAGCGCCAATCATTTTGGGTCTCGTCATTCGTAAAACTAATGGTCTCTTCGTACAAGCCTTTGCCGATTTTCATCACTTCAACAGGGCTTCCGATATATTCTTCTATGTCTTTTAACAGTGTCTTCTCTTCTATGCTGCAGAATGAAACGGCTTGCCCTTTTTGAACACCGCGGCCTGTGCGACCAACTCTGTGCACATAGTTTTCGGGTACTTCAGGTATATCGTAGTTAACCACATAGTCGACATTCGGAATGTCGATACCCCTAGAACTCACATCGGTTGCAACCAGGATGTTGTTTTTGCCCAGTTTAAAGGCGTTAAGTACGTCCATGCGGTCTGTTTGTTCCTTATCCCCGTGAATGGTCTGAGAATGAATCCCAGCGCGTTCAAGAGCCTTACAAACCCTTTCAGCTCTTACCTTGGTTCGAACAAAAATAATAATCTTGCTTCCAGGAAATTCATTGACCAATCGCTCCATAAAAAAACGTTTGTCATCCATTTCTATAAAAGCCACAGCATGTTCTATGTTTTTATTGACAGGATTATCTGGTGAAATTTGGATACGAATTGCATTTTTAACAATACTGTAGGCCAATTTTTTAATGCGCTCATTAATTGTTGCCGAAAAGAACAAGGTTTGTCTTTCCCTAGGAATATGGCGCATAATGTCTGTAATGTCTTTTAAAAAGCCTAAATCAAGCATATGGTCGGCTTCATCAACCACCAATGTTTCTAAATTTTTCAAATCCACATAACCTTGGCTAATCAAATCAAACATTCTACCTGGCGTACTGATTAAAATATCTACACCATGCTTTAGTTTAAATATTTGATTGTCTTGGTCGACGCCTCCATATAAACTTAAAATATGAACTGAGGTTCCTTTTCCTATGGCATCAAATGCTTCTGCTATTTGAATGGCCAATTCTCTTGTAGGCACCATCACCAAACACTTAATGCCACTGTACTTCACAACCTTTTTTTGTTTGGCTATAAAATCGATCAAAGGGATGGCGAATGCAGCGGTTTTTCCTGTACCTGTTTGAGCAATGGCAAGCACATCTTCACCTTTCATAATCGGACCAATGGCTTTGTACTGGATATCTGTAGGTTTTTTAAAACCTAAACTGGCCAAATTTTCTTTTATAAGGGGTAGGAAATCGTATTGTTCAAATCTCATGCTTGCTGCTGCTTATCGCTTTGCAAAAGTACTCAATAGATTCTTAAAGTTTTAATTTTCCTTTCTAGAATGGAATGGGGAAGGATATGCAAAAAAAAAGTCCCGAATTTCTTCGGGACTTTTTAAATATTATTTTGAGATTATCTCATTTTTTTGTTTTTCTTTCCAATACCACTTGAAGGAAGTACTTTGTTTCGTTTGCTGCTGTTTCCAATTGGAGAACCAATTCTAATCATAGCGCAACGGAAACCAATGGTAGAAGTAGATAGGTTCTCATCCAACCATCTGCGGGTACCAGGGCTCATCCAATAAGCTCTATCGTTCCAAGACCCACCTTTGTACACGCGTGCTTTATCGTTGATTAAAGTTGTTACACCATATTCATACTGTTGCTCTTCGTTGTTGTATGTGGTCGCATCTTTGTAACCAATGTTATCAGATACTTTATAGTTTCTTCTGTTGATATTTTGAGATTCTTTTACAGGTTCGAATACCAAACGGCCTAAAGAGTCTTTTTCAGATATTTCACCATACTCATCCAATTGAACTTGAGTGAAAACGTTGCCACGGAAGGTATTGAAATCATCCATATCTTCTAAAGACAATGGACGGTATACGTCTTTTACCCACTCGCTAACGTTGCCAGCCATGTTGTATAAACCGTAATCGTTAGGCCAGTATGAGAAAACAGGCGTTGTGATAAAACCTGCATCGTTTAACTGAGAGGCTATACCACCTTGGTCTCCCTTGTCTCTTTTAAAGTTGGCCATGATTTTACCTCTATCTTTTTCTTTACCATGAGACATTCTAACGCTCAAGTCGTTCCAAGCGTATATTCTTTTCTCATCTGTGTTTTCAAATTGAGAATTACCAATTGCACCTTGAGCAGCATATTCCCATTCAGCTTCTGTTGGAAGTCTGTATTCTGGCAATAAAATACCATCTTTTACAGCCACATCTCTTTTGCCTTTTTTGGTTCTGTAATCCCTCATCATACCTTTACCCTTTTTGCGGGTAGCAGGATCGTATTGGTTGGCCAAATATGTTTTGCTGTTAAAGTTGTCTGCATCTACAACACGTTTGTCAACGTATGGGTGTATTTTTTCCCTGTCAAGAATCATCTCGTTTACACGGTCAGTTCTCCAATCTGCGAATGCAGTTGCTTGCAACCAACTTACACCAACTACAGGATAGTCTTTGTAAGCAGGGTGACGGAAGTAATATTCTACGTATGGCTCGTTAAATGCCAATCTGTTTCTCCAGCATAAGGTATCTGGCAAAGCTTGTTTGTATACTTCTGGGTAGGTAATGAAAACCTTCTGCAACCAATAAACATACTCACCATATTGTAAGTTGCTTATTTCTGCTTCATCCATATAGAATGAGTTAACGGTTACTTTTCTTTCTACACTGTTGTATTCATATAATACGTCTTGTTCTGCTGAACCCATAACAAATGCACCAGCTGGAACTAGGACTAATCCTGGACCTGTTTCTTGTCCTTTGTATTTGTGGTTCTCAAATCCGCCCCATTTTTTGCTATTGTAGCCAAACCCTGTGGTTTGTGAACCACCCTTCTTTCCACATGATGGAGCAAGGATTAAAGTAGCTGCGATAACAGTCGATAAGGCAAATAAATTTTTTCTTATTTTCATTTGATCTATTGTGTGTTGGATACTATATTAACTGCAAATATGTTATTTTATTGTATGATTACCAAATTTATCAAAAGTCAGGACATCTTAAAGGTTTAAATCTTAAAGGTCTGTCTCTTAAACACCAGTCAACAGTAGCGCTGATTTCATGGCTGCCAGGAGCAGCTGAACGCGCTGATGATACGGTGATGTCATAACTGTAACCAAATTTGAATCTGTCTTTTCTGAATCCTAGCAACACCATTAAGGCATCAGAGTTGCCATAGGTTCCTAGGGTTTGTCTATACCATAAACCGGTAACGATTGGTCCTTTGTTTACATAAAAACCAAAGTTGATTTGAGTGAAATTTTGTTGCATCATAAACAATGCATTTGGAGAAAAAGTAGCTTGTGAGAATTTTTTTCTATCCAATGGAATTACAACACCAGCGTGAACAGTGTATCTTCTTGGAACGATACCGTCGTTGTTGCTGTAGAAAGATTGAACTGGTTGGGTGATGTTGTGCATCGCAAAACCAGCGTAAAATCTTTCTGAATAGGCCAATAAACCAGCAGCGAAGTTTGGATAAACAACAGATGCATCAGCGGTTGGCTCTTGCGTTGGCAATACGAAACCTTGGGTTGGGTGGATTTGATCACCGAATCTCAATTTGCTATGGTCAATTGATTTGTTTACAAATGATGCCTGCAAACCACCTCTTAAAAAGAAATATTTGTTGATTGGCAGCACATAAGAATAAACGCCACTTAATGAAGTTGTGGTTAATAAACCTGCGCCAGCTCTGTCATATGTAGCCATTAAGCCAATACCACCACCGATTTTATCGTAGTGCTGATCGTAACTTGCGTTAAATGAACGGAAAGTACCTGGCAAACTTGGCCATTGGTTTCGGTAATTGATGGACATTCTTCCCGCAGATTGTCTGCCACAAAAAGCTGTACCTGCCATCGCTGGATTGGTATAGACTGGGGCAGCATAGAACTGCGTGAATTCTGGGTCCTGTGCGTATGCTTGCGATGCGCATGCAAGACCTATGATTAAAACGTAGATTTTTTTCATATTCATTTTGTCGTAAAACGGATTTGAAGCAAAGATATTGTCATTTTTTGGTAATTTCATATTTTTTCTGCAATTTTTTTTATTGGGCTTCGTTCAAGTGCTAATTAAATCTTAATTTTGTTTCGAAAAATGTCAAAAATATCGACCATATTCTTGTTGCTCAGCTGTTTTGTACTAAACAATGTTTTTTCACAAAACGTTGCCTCAGAAACAATAAATCATATTGATTGGATGCAGTCTAATCCCAATTCTCTGCCTCTGTGTTTCAATTATTCTATTTCGTCACACCAGTTTAATGGCATCAAATTGCCCGCAATTGCACAAAATTTCAAAACAGATTCTCGCTCAACCTTTGTTTTCTCAGATCTAAAATATGAATTACTCGATGGCTTTGAAGATTATAAATTTACCCAATTAAAAAACCTAAAAGGTTCTCAGGAGCCTGTTGTTTGGTATTCATACGAGGGCAGTCAATTGTTCTCCGGTTTTTACATCTGTCCTTTCAAAGAAGACGCTGGAAGATTTTACAAGCTTGTGGATTTTAAATACACAATTCAGGCTGGCCCTATTGTTCCACTTTCCACCTTTGCTCCTAGGAAGAGAACACTTGCCAATTCTGCATTGTCTTCTGGAAAATGGTTTAAATTCAGTGTGACCAAAGATGGTTTTTATAAAATCGATGGCGCTGCTCTTCAAAATGCGGGCTTAGATTTGAATGCTGTTAATCCCAAGAATTTGAAAGTTTACAGCCATCAAGGAGGAATGCTTCCTGAGGACAATAGCGAATTTCGCTACGATGATTTACCTGAAAACGCTATAGCTGTGGTAGGAGAGAATGATGGGGTTTTTAGTCCCGGCGATTATATTTTATTTTATGCGCAAGCGCCACATAAATGGATTGCAAACACATCTAATGCTGCTTTCTCTCATAAGACCAATATTTATTCCGATAAAACCTATTTTTTCATTACCGCCAATGGCGCTCCTGGAAAACGAATTACAAGTAAATCGGATGGCAACAATCTTGTGGCTGACTCTAGTTTCAATTGGTTTAATTACTACGATTACCATGAGGATGAAAAAGAAAATATATGCCACCAAGGCAGGACCCTCTTAGGAGAGAAATTTGACCAAACTTTAAGCCATACCTTTAACCATAACTTGCCAAATATTAGCAACAATTCGCCTTTGCTTGTTAAATACCAAGTTGCTTCAGTTTCAGCTGTGCCTAGCACTATTGTTTTGAAGGCAAATTCCAACACCACCGATATTGTATCTATGTCTACATTGTTTAACCCTGATGCTTGTTTTGTAGAATCTGGAGTCAAAACTTTGCAGGTGCCAATGGCCACAAACTTGCAATTGTTATTTTCTTACAACAAACCCATTTCTAGTTCTAAAGCATGGTTGGATTATTATGAAATACATTGTGCTAGAAATCTTAGCTACAGCGAATCGTTTATGGGTTTTAGAAATGTAAATTCACGGTTTTCTTTAAACGCAGAATACCGTTTGAGTAATTTGCCTAATTCTGCTCAAGTTTTTGATGTTTCAGATCCTTTGAATCCTCAGTTGCAAAACATGTTCTCTTCAAATGGTGAATTGGTTTTTAGAGACCAAACATCAGGAAAAATAAAAGAATTTGTGCTTACTGACGGCAATTATTTAAGCCCTGTTTTCGAAGAGCAAGTGCTCAACCAAGATCTTCATGGCCTGGGTAATTTTCAATTTGTAATAGTTGCTGCGCCTGAATTTATAGATGCCGCAAACGATTTGGCTGCTTGGCATAGAACCCGCGACAATTTGGAAGTTTTGGTGCTTACGCCTCAACAAATTTACAATGAGTTCTCCTCTGGCTCCCAAGACATTTCAGCAATCCGCGATTTTTTTAAGTTGTTGTATTACAAAAATACAAATCCGCTTAACCAACTCCGATATGCTATGTTTATGGGCGATGCGAGTTACGACTATAAAAACAAACTGGGCTTTAAAAGCAGTTTTGTTCCCGTGTATGAATCGGATTCAAAAATGAATATCCCTTTGTATGAAGACTATTATTGTTCTGACGATTTCTTCGGTTATCTAGATCCTTTGGATGGCAAGTGGGAGGATGAACAAAAATTAGAGATAGCTGTTACCCGACTTCCAGTTGCAAGTGTAAGTGAGGCAAACATCCTTGTCGATAAAATTAAGCATTACAAAGACAAAGAATCATTAGGTGCCTGGCGCAATGTGGTAACTTTAACTGCCGATGATGCCGATGCTTCTTGGGAAAAAGAATTTGTAACAGATTTTGAAGCCATATCCAAAAACATCGACACTACCTTCAAGAATCTCAATGTTAGAAAAGTGTATTTAGATGCCTTTAAGCAAGAAAATCTTAGTGGTTCTCAGCGCTATCCAGAGGCACAAGCAGCCATTAAAAAGGAGTTTGAACAAGGTACTTTGATATTTAACTATGTTGGGCACGGTGGCGAAGAATACCTAGCCACAGAAAAGGTAATTGATATTCCACTCATTACCTCGCTTAAAAACACCAACAATTTACCGGTATTTTTTACCGCCACCTGCGAGTTTAGCCGCTACGATGACGCCTTGCGCAAAAGTGCGGGTGAATATGCAATCACCCAAGCCAATGGAGGCGCGGTAGCCATGTTTACGACCGTTAGAATCGTTTACGCTGGAGCGAATGCTGCTTTGACTAATTATTTCTGGTCGAGCTGTGCTTATGTCAAACAAAATGGCAAATGGCCAACGCTTGGAGAGGTCTATAAGAAACTTAAAAACTGGAGTGGTCAAAATTCTAATGACAGGCGTTTTACCTTGTTTGCAGATCCTGCGCTTGTTATGAATTATCCGGAGCATGTTGTATTGATTGACAGCATTAACAATTCAGGCATCAATGCTCAATCGGATACACTTAAGGCCCTGAGTAAGGTAACTTTTGTCGGTCACATTGAAGATGTCTTTGGATCAAAGCAAACAGGTTTTAATGGCAGCATATTCCCAATTGTTTACGACAAACAATCTACTTTTAAAACACTGAGCAACGATTTGCCAAATGAAGAAATTCCTTTTAAATTGTACAGCAGTGTCTTGTACAAGGGTGAAAACTCTGTTCAAAATGGCAACTATAGATTTTCTTTTGTAGTGCCTAAAGACATCAACTACAATTATGGTTTTGGGAAAATTAGTTTATACGCCGAGAACCAAGTAACCGATGCAAGTGGACATTTTTTGGATTTCATGGTAGGTGGTACTTCCAATTCGAGTGCTCAAGATGTTAAAGGACCAGAAATTGAATTGTTTGTAGACGATTACTCCTTCGTAAGCGGAGGATTAACGGATAACAGTCCTTTGCTTTTAGCGCGCGTATTTGATGAAAATGGAATAAATACTTCTGGAATAGGTATAGGCCGTGATATTATTGCAATTATTGACAAAGGAACCGCTCAAGAAAAGCGTTTTGTCTTAAATGGTTTTTACTCTGCCAAACTCAATTCATACACCAGCGGCGATATCCGTTACCAATTGGATGGCATTGCCGATGGAAAACATACCTACACCCTTAAAGTTTGGGATGTATACAACAATTCGAGTGAGGCGACAATAGAATTTATAATTAAAAACAATGCCCAATTCACCATTGAACATGTTTATAATTACCCCAACCCGTTTAACAACAGCACCAGTTTCTTATTCGACCACAACCGTTCAGGCGAAAATTTACATGTGGTAATCAATGTCATGACCATTAGCGGAAAAGTGATTAAGACCATTGATGAAAACTTTAGCAATGCGGAAGCACACATAAGTGGTATACATTGGAATGGTAGAGATGATTTTGACGACAAGCCTTCCAAGGGTGTTTACATTTACCGAATTGTTGTGACCACTGAGGATGGACAAAAAGCCGAAAAAGTAGAAAAATTAGTGATATTAAACTAAAAATTATCGAAAGAATGATATATTTGCCCTCTATTGATTAGAAAATTACGCAAATAATTTTAATTGTTAATGTCTATTTTAAACATCCTAAAAATTGGTTTTGTTGCCAATTTGTGCTTTTTTATTGGTGTCTCTCAAGCAGATGCTCAAACAACTATCAGCAGAAGCATGCTTGCTGGTCAGCAAAACGTTATTACCACGGCCGTTCCTTTTTTGACCATAACACCAGACAGCCGCCGAGCTGGAATGGGTGATGCTGGTGTTGCGAGTTCAGCTGATGCCAATTCAGTGTTTTGGAACGCTGCTTCCTTAGCATTCGCAGATAAAAAGGCTGGTGTCGCCACATCTTATGCGCCTTGGTTGCGCGCCTTGGTTCCCGGAATTTCATACAACTATTTGGCTGGATATACAAAAATCAGAAGCAACCAACGTTCTGTAATTGGAGGCTCTTTTCGTTTCTTTACCTTTGGTGAAATTAACTTTACCGACGATATTGGAAATCCTCTAGGAACTTTCAAACCCTCTGAATACGCAGTAGATATTTGCTACGCAACCCAATTAAGTAAGCACTGGGCGATTGGAACAACCTTAAAATACGTCAACTCTAATTTGGCTGGTACCCGTCCTTTAAATGGTATCACTCCAAAAGTTGGCAGAAGTGGTGCTGGAGATATTTCTGCTCTGTATAAAGGGACTTTAAAAGCTAAAATTAAAGGTGAAAAGAAAGATTTGCGTTACACAGTTGGCATCAACTTGCAAAACCTAGGGGCTAAAATTACCTATTCAGATAAAACCAATAAAGAATACATTCCTGCAAATTTAAAAATTGGTACTGCTTGGTCTTACGACATCGACCAATACAATTCGATTACAGGGATGTTGGACTTTAACAAACTTATGGTTCCGACGCCTGGCATCAATGTTTTAAAAGATTACACTGGACTTAGCGATTCGCTGGTTGATGATAACGGTACCAGCGTTAAAGTATTTGAAAGGACCAGAAGTGATGACCCAGTTATCTCCTCAGCCTTGAAATCATTTTATGATGCGCCAGGTGGATTAAAAGAAGAATTAAAAGAATACAACATCTCTCTAGGCTTGGAATACATCTACGCGAAGCAATTCTTTTTAAGAGCCGGTTACTTTAATGAGGCTAAAACCAAAGGAAACAGAAAATATGCGACTTTCGGATTTGGTATACGTTACAAAGTGTTTGGACTAGATGCCGCTTACTTGGTGCCATTTGTTCAAAGACATCCATTGCAAAATCAATTGCGTTTTACGCTGATCTTTGATTTGGATGCTGCCTTAGAAGAAAACAAAAAGTAATCCTTAGTTATTTAAGAAGGGATTTGACTCAGCTTCAAATTCTATGGTCGTACTAGGGCCATGGCCGCTGTATACGGTTGTGTTGCCAGGTAATACTAGCAACTTTGTTTTTATTGACTTGATTAAGGTATCATAATCGCCACCGGGTAAATCGGCACGGCCAATGCTGTTTCTAAACAATACATCGCCTGCTATAACAAAATTTTGTTTGGCATTATAAAAACTCAAGCTGCCAGGCGAATGCCCTGGGGTAAATAAAATATCCAATCGATCTTCACCAAAAATGATGCTGTCATTTTCGCTTAAATAGTGGCTTATTGATACAGAAGGGTTGTAATGCAATCCATAGAGATTGGCAGAGGTCATTCCCATGTCTAATACTTGTTTTTCCAATTCATGCGCCTGAAGACTTAATCCATATTTCTCGGCACAATAGGTGTTGCCCATGATGTGGTCGATGTGGCAATGGGTATTAATTAGTAAAACAGGTTTTAGTTTAGACGCCGTAAGATAACGCTCCAATTCTTGTTCTTCAGACGATTGATACATTCCCGGATCAAAAATGATGCATTCTCCGTGCTCATTTGATAAAACATAGGTGTTCTCACTGAAAGGGCCGAAGGTAAAAGACATAACTTGTAGCATGCTGCAAAGGTTATTTATTTTTAATTAAAAATCTATCTAATTGGTAATTAATGAAATTCAAATTATCAACAGAATCAATAGGCTGATTTTACCCAGTTCTTTTAAAATACAAGTTTCTTTGTGTAATTTTGCACCTATTAAATATGCCACAAATATCATTTGCTAGCAACAATAGAAGTTTTCACATTGAATTAAATGATCGTGTTAAACAATATTTTAAAGATAGAAACATAAGCCAAAGGGGCAATGCCAAATTGTTTTTCAAAGCCTTCTTTATGTATGCAGTTGTGCTTTCTTGTTATGCAGTTCTAGTATTCGTTGAGCCGGGTTCTGTTTTGCTAAATATTGCCTTGCTTGTTGTATTCGGAACATTCCTAGCCTTTATTGGGTTTAACGTGATGCACGATTCTTGCCACGGGGCCTTTTCAAACAACAGCAAGGTGAACGATGTGTTTGGATACAGCATGAACTTTCTTGGTGCTGAATGCCGTTTTTGGAAAGTAAAGCACAATGTACTGCACCACACGTATACCAATGTTGATGGGGTAGATGATGATATTTTCAAACCACCATTCTTGCGCATGTCACCCAACCAAGCTTACTTGCCTCTGCACAAATACCAAAGTTGGTATATGTTGTTTTTGTATGGTATTTCAACCATGTTCTGGGTGTTTTGGATGGATTCTTTAAAGTACTTCACCGACAAGGTGCACACAACCGATTTGCCTAAAAAGAAAATGGCAGACCATATTAGTTTTTGGGCCACCAAACTTTTTTACATTGGTTTTTATATTGTTACACCTTTGATTTTTTTAGGCTTTAGTAAATTTATCTTCGGTTTCTTTTTCTTCAATTTTGTGATGGGTATTGTGATGTCTGTAGTGTTTCAATTGGCCCACGTTGTGGAAGGAGTTGAGTACGCCAACGCTCAAGAAACTGGAATACTTGCAATCGATGAAGATTGGGCCATTTTTCAAATGAAAACGACTTTTGACTTTTGTCCTGACAATAAATTCTTGACTTGGTCTTTGGGTGGATTAAATTTTCAAGTTGAGCACCACTTATTTCCGAAAGTAAGCCACGTTCATTATCCTGCTATTAGAAAAATTGTTGTTGAATTGGCTAACAAATATGACATTCAGCACAACGAGTTTCCTTCGTTTTGGATCGCTTTGAAATCGCATTTCAAAATGATGCATGCATTAGGCAGACCTAATCATTTGTTGGTAGCTTAAGCCAATTAAGGCTTAAGATTAATGTATTACCTGGAATTTAGATGTATAAATGCTTTGGTCATTTAACTGAAAACTTATGATGTAAAATCCGGAATTCAGGGTGCTGACATCTAAAACAGAAATTTCTCCATTCGCTTTTAATTCGCAATGGATTTCTTGCCCTAGGGCATTGTATAGTCTTACAGTATAAATAGCCTCCTTACCCAGGTCAAACTCAATTTGAGAATTGGCAGGATTAGGGTAAGCATTAATGTTTTTCAAGGCGTAATTGCCAATGGATGTTTTGTGGCGGTAGTTGAAGTTGTTTTTCAAATAAAATATTCCCCCACGGTTTGTAGAAACAATGATTTCTGGCACTGAATCGCCATTAAAATCGCCCAAACATGGAGATATATAATTGCCTAAGTCTGTTTTATAAAATTTAGTTCCTTGAAAGGCCTTTTGGTAATAAAACGAATCTGTTTGTTTAAAGCTAGATGTTGGCTTGCTTCCATTGATGGTATACATTCTCAGAGTTCCTAGCGAATTGCCTACAATAATATCCAAGGTGTCGTTGCCGTCCAAATCCATAATCACAGGCTTTGAATAGACATTTTTTTCATACACTGGGTAATAACCAATAATGGCAAAGGTATCATCGTATACATATTGAAAACCAATAGAATCAATAGGCTTTATGTTGCCAAATTTATTGGTAACTATTGCAAAGCTAGGCTGGGTATGTGTGCCTGAATTTCTATAATAAGAAAGCATGCTGTCACTCCTCCCAATAACCAAGTCTTTCAGGCCGTCGCGGTCAATATCTGCCACTGCAGGGGCACTAAATCCACCCACATCAATGGTGAAGCCGGGGTATGAACCATTTGAATTTGCAAAGCTAGGGCTGAGTGTGTTTGCGCTTGAAGATGTATTCTTGTAAAAAATAATTTCACCTCTTTCGTTTCCTAAAACCAAATCCAATTTTCCATCGTTGTCCATGTCGGCAATGGCAGGTGCTATTTTATTGATTTTATCTTTAAAAATATTCCCAAAATTGGTGTTTGCCAATTTAAATTTGGCTTGCTTTGCTGTGCCTATGTTTTCGTATAAATAAATTCGGTCGGCTGTATCCTTGCTGATGTATGCATCGGCATTGGTGGCTGAAATGCAATCCAAATCACCATCTTTGTCCCAATCGGCGCAAGCCCAATTGCTTTTGTTGCCATTGTCAAGAATATCGTTTGTAAATAAGGGCTCTTGTTGAGCCCAGGTTGGCGATTTGTCGGTATTGGTGTTTTTAAACCAACGGATTTGTTTGGTCTCTTCAATGATGTATTGGGTACTTACAGAGTTTGGGGCATAGATTAAATCGCGTTTTCCATCGTTGTTTACATCCATAAAATATGCCGCAGGATAAATAGAAACGCTAGCACGGTTGTTCGAACTCACATAATTGGTATCGTACATGTAAAACGAATCGTATTTATTGAGGTTGGCAGGTTTTGCATTGTACAGCATGGTCATATGGCTGCATCCTTCATTGCCTATCAACAAATCAATGTCGTTGTCGTTGTTGGCATCGAATAAGGTTATGGAAGAACCACTTGTGTGGCGTTTCCCGTATAGTCTATTGTCGCTGTTTTTTGAGCAAGTATTAAGAAGATAGTTGTTGCAATTGTTGTCATTGAAGTAACCCCAACACAAATCGACATGGTAGAAACGCATGGAATCAGGCGGTAGCTGGTCTTCAACTTGGTAATTCATGTACAAATAGATAGCGCCACCAATATTAGAATAGCTCATGATGTCTAAATCGCCGTCATTGTCAATGTCATAAATGCCTGGTAAATGTATTGATGGGGTAGACAAAGCATTGTATTCAATGAAGGAGCCCGTTGGACTCATGTTGCGGTATTTTAAAGGCGGGATTTCAATAAATTCGGGTCTTCCGCTAACTGTAAATGAGATGTTTTTGTAAACCGTATAGCCTTGAGGCCCGCTGGTAAATATGTCTTCATATCCATCGTTGTTGTAGTCGCGCAAAAGCATCCAACCCAATGCTTTTATTTTTGGAAAATACGCCGCGTATCGGTTGTCTAAGGTATATTTTGCTTCACCAACTCCGCCCACATTAATGTAGGTTGATATGCTCCCATCTAACTTGTCGTAAATGACAACATCTTTTTTACCATCTCCATTAACATCACAAGGACTGAACTGTGGGCAGTGGTAACCCCCTGAAAACGCATATTGAAGTGCTTGATTGCTACTGTTTACTATTTGCAAACTATCAGAAAGATAATATTGCAGTTTTTTTGTTTGCGCAAATGAAGATGACACACAAATTATTAAGAATAAAAAACAAGTACTTAATCTTTTCATACATTCAAATATAATCAATAAGACACAAATTCGAATAAAACGCTGCATATAAATTTTCAAAAACCTATTTTTGTAGGATAACATTATGCAAATTTCAGACCTTTATCAAATCTACCTTCAATGCGGCATGAATGTATCAACAGATACCCGTAAGCTCGGCAATGGAGAATTGTTTTTCGCCTTGAAGGGCGATAATTTTAACGGAAATTTGTTTGCCGAGCAAGCGCTTGAAAAAGGTGCGGCGTTTGCCGTGGTTGATGAAGGTGATTTTGAAAACAGCAGAATAATTAAAGTAGAGGATGCATTAAGGAGCATGCAAGATTTGGCAAGATTGCATAGGCAAACTTTAAATACGAGGGTAATTGGAATAGGGGGGAGCAATGGAAAAACCAGCACCAAGGAATTGCTTGTTTCTGTTCTATCTACCGAATACAATGTGCATTTCACCCATGGAAATTTAAACAACCATATTGGATTGCCTTTGACGCTCTTACAATTGCGCATCGAACATCAAATTGCAGTAATTGAAATGGGCGCAAATAAGGCTGGAGATATCAGTGAATTATGTGCCATTGCAGAACCAGAATTGGCCTTGATTACCAATATAGGAAAAGAACATTTGTTGGGGTTTGGCAATATTGAAGGTGTTGCAGCCGCGGAAGGCGAGTTGTTTAATTATGTGGTCGAAAGCGAAGGATATGCCTTTGTAAACATAGATGATGTATGGATTAGTGAAATGGGTGAGAGGCTAAACAATAAGTCTGAATATGGAATGAAATGTTCAAAATTGTTCGAATTGGAGATTGTTCCCGATATAAGATTTAAATACAAAGAACAATATATTCATTCTCCTTTAATGGGTTTGCATAATGTTCAAAATATTTTGGCCTGCATTGCTGTGGCAGAGTTTTTTCATTTAACTGACACTCAAATTAAATTAGGCATTGAAAGCTACGTGCCACAGAACAACCGCTCCCAATGGATAGAGGGTAAACACGGCAATAAGATCTTGTTAGATGCCTATAATGCAAATCCTAGCAGTGTAGAAATGGCACTAAAAACCTTCGCTCAAATGAAAGGCAATAAAATAGTATTACTTGGTGATATGTTCGAGTTAGGCGAACATGAAGCCCAAGAGCACCAAGCCATTTTGTCTCTCTGCGAAGAACTTGATTTTTCAAGTGTTGTTTTGATTGGAGCAGCCTTTTACAAAACTGAAACAAAATCCAATAAGATTCATTTGTTTGAAACAAAATCGCAAGCCAGACAATATGTGTCTGAAAATGTAAACGAAAGTTTAAGTGTTTTGATTAAAGGCTCAAGGGGAATGAAGATGGAAGATCTTATCGATCTTTTTTAATCTTCGTAGTCATCTACTGGCTTGTCTTTGCTGTATTGATCGTCGCTCTCTTCTTCGCCGTCAACTTCGTCCTTTTCTTCATTACTAAAGTCCATTTCTTCGATATCTAAATCGTCGAACATTTGCTTTAGCTGTGAAGAAACTTTTATCAAAAAGATGGTGTCCTCTGTCTCTACTCTTACGGCTGAAATTAATTCTCCTTTTGCATTGGGGAATTTAATAACGTCGCGTTCGTATCCATTTGGATACAATTCTCCTAATTGATTTAAAATTTCATCAGGTACGTTGCTGTAATCTACTATTCTACGTTTTTTATCCATTCAGTGTGAATTCTTGTCACTGCAAAAATATATTCTCCGAACTAATGTTTTTAATTTTTTTTTAAAAAAAGTATTTTTTTTTAGACGCCTATTATAATGCGCTTATTTAAATTAATTCCACTTTATAGTCCTTAGTCTAGCAATGGGTTTTATGTATTTTATTGATAAAAAGTCGATATAAATTACACAATTGTACGGATATGCAAGAAAATAATTACTTGCATTTATTTAAATGTCAACATCAATTCCTTGAAGCAGTTTGCTAATTCTTTGTTTTTTTGAGTGCAGAAGAAAAAGAATTCAAAAAAAAAGCGAACCGAAGTTCACTTTTATTATTTAATGCCTTTTATTTTTGAGTAATTTTATATGAGAAACTAAAACTAAACATTTGACCTCTTCTGTACGACAATAATTCTTGGTCTGTGCGCTCTTTCTTGTAGTCTATTTTATTGTCGCCATTGGTGTCCTGCCACAATCTGTTTTTGTAGTTTAAAATATCACTCACGCCAAACTTAATACTTACTCTTTTGCTGACTTCTTTTGTGAAGGTTAAATCCAAAGAATGTCTTGGCATTTCGTAAACTGTAGGGAAAATGTTGTTTCCTACATAGACAATGCGTTTTCCATAAATATTATAAGCTACATTGATGCTCAGGCCACTGTCTGTTTTGTACTGCAATGCCGCATTGAAGATATATGGAGATTGACCTTGCAAGGGCCTGGTGCGCGCTTGACTTAAAGTGCTGTCTTTTCCTAAATCAACTTTGCTTATGATGTAAGAAGCATTGATTAAGAAAGACAATCTTTTTAGTTGTTTGTTTTGGGTACTGTTCTCAAATGATTTTCTAAATTCTAATTCTGCCCCCATATTGGTAGCACTCATGGCATTCTTTAACTGGAATTGCTGGCTCAAACCAATTGGCTGAACGAAGTTTTCTATTGGATTAATAAACCGTTTGTAGAAAACACCTAAACTAAATGTTTCAGAAGAACTTGGATAGTTTTCAAAACGCAAATCTAAATTGTCAATGGTGCAAATTTTCAAATCTGGATTACCGACAATGTTCACATCATACATGAAATCGTAATACACGAAAGGTGCAAGTTCTCTAAATTCAGGTCTGTTAACAGTTTTTCCGTATGCCAAACGCATTTGGTTTTTCTTCTTCTTGTCAAAGTAATATGCCGCATTAAAGGAAGGCAAAATATTAAGATTGGTTAAATTGATGTTAATCGGGGCTGCTCCAATGGCACTTTTTAAACCTTGCTGGAAGTATTCTGTTCTTACACCTAAATTTACATTGAACTTATTGAATGGAATACTTGAATTTACATAAGCACTGATTAACTGGTTTTGAGCAGTGTATTTATCACTAGGGTTTGTTCCCTCTGCTGGTTTTAACCCTGAAGTGCTGTTGATGTTTTCAGGACTGAAAATCTGATCGATTGGTGTTTGTAAAAAATCGTTTTTAAGTGCTGGGTTTCCTGAATAAACAAAACCAAACCATCTTGCGGCGAAGGTTCTGGATTTGTTTTCTGCATAGGTTCCAAAACGCAAAGTTATACCATTTATAGAATCAAATTTCGAAGCAAATTTAGTTTCGTAGTTAATGTTAACGGCCAGTGTGTTTTCTTTTAAGTTAGAAAAGAACCTAGCCGCATCAAACAAATTCGCACTAGGAGGATCAACTAAGGTAAATACACTGTTTGCGTTGGCTGCCCTTACGGTTCTGAAACGTCTAAAATCAGGCTCGTCTCTTTTTACATTGCTGTATCCAAGGGTGTATACCAATTTGTCATTAGTGCCGATTTTGTGGTTGCCCTCAAACTGTCCAAAGTATAAGCTTCTAGAGGTGTAATGAAAGCTGTAGTTTTTCCATTCATCATTTGGTCTTTCTGTTGGAGTTACGCCTGTTCTTATGGTAGTCTCATTCTCTCCAATTTGATTGTAAATGTTTTTAAAGGTAAAGGTGCTTTTGCTGTTCACTCTATAAATCCAGTTGCTCAATAGGTTGAATTTAGATTCTATAGATAAATTGTCATCTGTGTAATTGAACATCTGCTGCACATAATTGCTAGGATCGTTTTGGTACCTGTAACGTTTCATTTGCGAAAACTGGTAGCTGGTAGAATATGAAAAGTTATTTACCGTGTATAAACTCCTGCTGCTGTATTTCTCCTTTTTGAATTTAATGCTTTGGCCAAAACCAAATCCAGCGCCAAAATCTAAGGGGCTTCTGAAATTACTCAAAGAATAATTGTTGTTAAACATTTTACCATAAGCAATGTTTTGGCTACTTGACATTGTAGACAAACTGCTCGGGAATGCACTTGGTAGAGCTCTGCTGCCATTGTCAAACCCGAAATAATCTGATGCGCTGACATTGTTGTTGAGGTGGCTGCTAAAGGTTGTATTCAATCTAAACCCGATTCCTACACTGTAAGAAACAAAATTTTTCTCAATCTCACTTTTGGTTAAAAGTTTGATAACGCCACCCGCAAAATCGCCAGCCAAGTCAGATGAAGGCGATTTGTAAATGGACATTTTGTCCAACATATTAGAAGGAACCAAATCAAATGAAAATGCTCTTTTGTCAACTTCGGTGCTAGGGGCATTGATGTTGTTAATTTGCACACTGTTGTAGCGTTGGCTCAAACCACGCAACATAATGAATCTGTTTTCCATTAACGTAACCCCCGGAACACGTGCAGCAACTTTTGCGGCATCACCATCATTGCTCTTTGCAATTGAGGCGCTGGTAATAACGTTGGTTATGGTTTCAGATTTTTGTTGATCTTTAATTCCTGCGGCAACAGTGGTTTGTGGCTTTCTATAAGTTACCTTAACGCCTTTTTTGGTTTCGGTTTTTTCTTGCAGGTAAACAATGCCAATATTTTTAGTTTCCCCTAAGCCAACACGAATGCTGTCAACCTGGCGGTTCATGAACCCATACAGTTTAATCGAAATTGAATAGACCCCTGGCGTTAAGCCAGTAATTGTAAATTCGCCTTTGGTTCCTGAAATTTCAACCTTGTTCTCCCCAATTAAGGTAATCGTTGCACCTTGAATGGCTTCTTTTTTCAAGCTCTCCTGAAGCAAGCCTTTGATAGTGGAAGTTTGAGCAACCGACAGTTTTGAGATTAATAAAGCGAATGTGATTATGAAAATTCGTGTGGTCCTATTCATAATGCAAAACACGGCTTGCAATATTAAGTTTATCTTAATCTAAGATGAATTCTTGCGCTATGGTCAATTGGACTATACGTGGATAATCCCAATGCTACCAATATATTTTCAGGATATTTACAATTTTAAGACTTTTGCCTAAATGGTAATAATTTGATAATATTGGCATTTGTTTTCCTTAATCTTATCAGACGTATTTTGTTTAAATGAAAGCTGTATTGTTGTTAATCGTTTTGGTAAGTGCAAATATTTTTGCTTACGACCAATCTGCTGTGCAATTAATACAGGTTTCTGACAAGAATAACGAACTGGTCTCAGGTGCAAAGGTTGAACTTATTGGAACCGGTAAGGTATACTACACCAATTCTAAAGGTGAGTGTTATGTTCCAATACAAATCTACAAGCAATGCCAATCTGTGAAGATTGATTGTGTATCTTACAAATCTACCCTTTTAAAGACTTACGAAATAAATTCTAAAATTATTTTGGATAATAGGTAAATTTTTTAGTACCTTTGTTACTAAATTGTTAAGCCATCATGAAAACTACATTAATTATTGCCGCCCTTTTTCTGTTCTCATCCGCTAATTTAAGCGCTCAAAATTCAGATGTTCAGCTAAATACACAAGGAAAATACGTTAATTCTGCTGGAGAGTTTTTAACTGGCAGTCTTGAGTTTTTCTATGCTACTGGCCAAAAAGAATCTTTTTATGAAGTTTCAAATGGCATTAAAGATGGTCAAATGATTGTTTACAACATCAACGGAACAACTAAAGAAATAGGGTCTTTTAACAATGGCCTTAAAGTTGGTGAATGGCGTTCATATAATGATAAGGGTGTTTTAGAATCACTGGCATTTTATAAAAACGATTTGAAACACGGAACGTGGAAAGTATGGGATGCTCAAGGTGTTTTGCGTTCTGAAATGCACTACCACAACGGTGCGCGTGTTGGCAATTGGAAATCATTTGATGAAAATGGCAAATTGATCGAATCTGTTAACTATTAATTAAACGCTTAATTAGCATCCTGTCTATTTTCCCTCCTTCATTGTATGGGATAGAATTTATTTCAATAATTTCCTTAGGCACTGCATAAAAGTTAATCTCTTTTAAAAAGCTCAAGTCGTAATTTTCGATCAGGGCTTTTTTTTCGCATACTAATACCATTTTTTCTCCTAGTTTATCATCTTTAATAGAACTTATTGCAAACTTCGAAATCTCAGGATGCTTTTCGTGAATGGCTTTCTCAATGGCCTCTATCTGTAATTTGACTCCTCCTGAATTCACCACAAAATCTTTGCGGCCTAAAACCTTAAACCGCCCTAATTCATCCAATTCAATTAAATCATTCGTGTGTAAGCCCTCTGGATTAAAAGGGCTGAAAATTATTGCCGATCCATCGCTGTCTTTTCTTATTTCGATGTTTTCTAGCGGTGCAAACCATTTGCTTTGGTCTAAACCATTAATATTTCTAACCGCCACATGCGAATAGGTTTCACTCATTCCATAGCTCTGACGTATTTGGCATTTAGAATCGATGCTGCGCAATTGAAGCTCCAATCCTTCGGGTATCTCAGCTCCACCAATTAAAACTTCTCTAAACCGTTCTATATTTTTTCGACTTTCCTCCGTTGACAATATATTCTGAATTTGGAAGGGTGTAACAGAAATGATATCCGCATCTATAAATTCTTTCAATGGATTGCCTGTAGCTTCTTCAACAATGAATTTTAAACCCCAAACTTTTGCGCGCACCAAGACCATTAAACCTCCTACTTTATTTAAGGGTAAACAGCAAACCAAAGTTTCGTGACCCTGCGGATGCATGAACTTAGCCGTCTGCATGGCGCTCCATTCCATCCATTTTCGCTCAAGTACAATGGTCTTTGGTTCGCTTGTGCTGCCAGAGCTTTGTATTTTAAATACCGTTTCGCCTCGGTCCCAAGCACTCAAAAAATCAGTGGCTTCCTCTAAACTCATTTTAAAGTTAAAAAGGTATCAACTTCTTTTAGAAACAAATCAATTTCTTCAAAGCTGTTGTAAATATGGGTTGAAATGCGCAAGCAATTGATGTTGTTTTCCGCCACATAACGGACTATGATTTTTTTCTCGGCACATTGTGATTGCAACTTTTGAACGTCTTTGTCTTTTATTTTGAATGAAATTTGAGCAGCTTTGGAAATGTGTTCTGTTGGGGTTAACATTTCGATGTCCTTTGCCATGTTCATAAGATGGTCTTGTAAATAATTTGCCAATTCCTTCACCCTTGCTTCTATGCGGTCGCGTCCAATCTGATTTTGAAATTCTATTGCTTTTGAAATGCCTTTTAAAAGTGCAGGATTTTGAGTGCCATAATAGTAGCGGTGCCCATTGTCTGCATAACCCTTTAAACTTGGCGGATTGCTTAACATATCCCAACCGGTATCAAAGCCTCCGCCACCATAATACACTTGTACTTGATTGCGCATATTTTCTGAAACATATAAAAATCCTGTACCCTTTGGACCTAGCATCCACTTATGGCAGCAGCCTGCATACAAATCGCAATTAATGTCCTTAAGGTCCAATTGCAACATGCCAGGTGGGTGTGCGCCATCTAAAAAACTAATGATGCCCTTTTCCCTGGCAATTTTACAAATTTCTTTTACAGGCAAAACATATCCTATGGTGCAAGGAATATGGGGCACACTGATGACTTTTGTTTTTTTTGTAAGTACTTTTTTTAAATTTTCTATTGTCTCTTCTGCGGTTTTACCGAGAGTTAAAATTTTTATACTTATGCCATGAAGTTTAGATCTGTTCAACCAGGGTGTGGCGTGTCCCACATGCTCGTGCCCGGTCATTATAACTTCATCGCCTTCTTTTAAGTTGAGCCCCCAGCAAACCACATTAATGCCTTCAGTGACATTGCGGGTTAAACTGATTTCGGAATCTTTGGTGTTTAAGAATTGAGCCAATGATTTGATGGCCGTGTCTTCGTATCCACCATAACGACCGCTGCTCTCTATTTCAAGCATTTCTTGCTGCACCTCGTTGAGCACCGAATAGGGAGACGGACCAATGGTACCATTGTTTAAAAATATTTTTGAATGGCTTAAAGGGAATTGCGCCCTTACCAATTTCCAATAGTTTTCGTCAGCCCTTGCGTCTTGAGGAATCAAAGGTGCTGCCAATACGCTTCTATTTCCAAGCCCGATTGCCCCAGCAGCCAGCAAACCAGTTCTAATAAAGTCTCTTCTATTGCTCATGAGTAATTGATGAAAGAACAAACTTAAATAAAGTTTTTGGAATTCATGTAAAAAAAGAAACCCTGCAGAAATCTGCAGGGTTCGTTGTTATGAAAATAATAATACGAGCAATTAGTATGCTGTGTTTTGTGGGTTGAAGTTGCTCCACATGTCAGTCCAATCTGAACTTCCGAAAGCACCTTTAAATGTAGTTGCTGTGAAACCTGAAGCCAATTTAGCATCAGTGAAAGCAGCACCTGTTTGAGTTAAACCTGTGAAGGTAGCGAAGCTAGGATCAACTGGGTATGTTCCAGCTACACCTGCAACTGTGTTGTAGTTCATAAACAATTCAGCAGGGATACCAGCATCTCCTAAAGATTTAGAAGCAGGGATAGTACCAGCCATTGGAGCTGTTTTAGTGAATACTACGTTTGTTTTGGTTGTGCTCCAATATGTTGCAACAGGAACGCTAGCAGTTGTACCACTAACAAATGGGTTAGGATTCTTTTTGTTGGCACCAGTTGCTACCAATATGTTTTTATCTAATACACCTAAGCCAGTTGTGAAGTTTGTTACAGCAGCTGAACCGTCGATGTTTAATCCAATTGGGAAACCTGCAAATACAGAGTTGAAAATTGAAACCTCACAGTTTCTTCTCAAGTGCATAGCATGTTGGTAGTTATTGCTTAAAGCTTTAGTTGAGTCAAATACTGGACCTAATATGGTGATGTTTGAGAAAACAGCTGCAGTTTTAGGTGTTGCAGTTGAACCAGAAGCATCGTTGTCAACTTCAAATCCGTTTGAACCAGATTGGTCAGCGTTGAATGGATCACGAACTGATACAGCGAATTGCACATTGCCGCTGAAACCGAAATCTGCATCAAAATCATCATCCCATGAAGCAACAGAAACTAAGTGTGAGCAGTTAACCACACCACCGAACCATTCGAATCCGTCGTCACCACCATAAGTTACTTGAACGTAATCAATTGTAGTTCCGCTACCAATTGCACCCATTGTCAAAGCATTGGTTTCATTGTTTGGCGTTAAAGCGATACCAGCGTATTCGATACGTACATATTTCAATATACCTGAATTGTCAGTATTGTTAGCAGTGCTGTTGAAAGTACCATAGTTAGCAGCTGGAGAGATACCCTCGATAGCTGGGTTGTTTTGGTTAACGTTTGCTTTGCCTAACATAACTATACCACCCCAGTCACCTTGTTCTCTTTCACCAATTGCTTGGTTACTTGTAAAAACGATAGGTTTAGCGGCAGTACCTTCAGCAACTAATTTTCCTCCTGGCTTAACCAAAAGGGTACCTTTAGAAGATTTTTGTCCAGTTAAAACTGTTCCAGCAGGGATTGTAACAATCGCGCTATCCGGAATAGTTACCACACCTTTAATAAGGTATTTTTTAGTAGCGTCTAAAGTTTGAGTTTTTAATACACCCATCAATTCAACAACATTTGAAGTTGGAACTTCAACTGGAGGTGTAACAATTACTTTTTCTTCACAAGAGCTAAATGCAGTGATAGCAACCATGGCTAAAGCACTCATTTTTAAAAGATTTAAATTCATATTCTTTTTGATTAATTTGATGGTACAAATCTGCCCCTCCGATATTAAGCCTATATTAATTCGCTTTTAATTATATATCATAATTTAAAGTTTAATGTAAATAAATTGTTTTGTTTTGAGTGCGTCTGAAAAGCCTCAAATTCGAGAAGCCTATATTAAAACAAGGCTTTTGTTATGTTAATTTAAAATTACAAGCTATCAATACACATAATCCATGGCTTCTTCTCCACCCATCTTTTTGATTTTGTATACCAAAGTTAACATAAAATATTGTTGAAGTCTATTGCTTTGGGTAATGTAAACAAAGTTGTCCATTGCTGTGCGGCTGATATTGGTGTTCTGTTTTAATATGTCATAAGCCGTTAACTTCAAGTAATATTTATTGTTCTTATCTAATGGCTGTTGTATGTATGCATTCCATACAGGAACGACTTTGCCAATACCCGGCACATTCCTTTGGTCGCTTATATTTAAACTGCTGTTAATTTCAGTTCCGAATTTTAAAATGGTCCTCACTTCAAAATTATAAGTAAATATATTTTGTTTGTAATTCGAACGTTCGTTCAAGGTGTTTAAGTAACTATTCTTGCTCCAATCCATTCCCAATGTTAATTCTAAACTGTCTGCTTTGCTGAAGTTGATGCCTGGTCCGAGCGTAAAAGAACTGCTGTTGCCAAAGGCCTTTTGATTGTTAATCACCATCGGGTTGTGGCTGTAGTTCTTGGAAATATTCAGTTGGAAATTGACCAGCTTGCTCAGCTTACGCGACGCATTCATCCATACATTGGCA
>CAMDAF010000026.1 GCA_945888525.1 Chitinophaga pinensis | reverse complement strand
AGTTTACAAACACATTGGTGGTATAAAACAAATTTTACGTGGTATTTATAGCCTCCTAGGTGTCTGAAGATAATGTCAGATCCATTGATTACGTCACAGGCATTAAGCATGCTCAAACGCATTAGCAGGATAAAGAGAATCGACGGTTTCAAATGTTTCATTTTTATTTAGACATTTAAAACCATCAAAATGTGGTATGAAGGTTTTAAAAATCTTGAACAATAATAGGTGTTTTTGCTTTAAAGTGCAAACCTTTTGCCTCTTGAATGTAAAGTTTTTTATTTATTTAAGCAAAAAAGTGTGGGGTTAGATGTTCTTAATAAATTGAAATTTAACTGATTGCTACTTTTTTGTTTAATAAAATGAGCGATTAAAAAATATCCCCAAAACTCAAACATTCCAAACCAAAACCGAGTGGTTGATCATTGTGTGTTCCAATTGGAATTTAGCGGTATAATTCTCCTTAGAAATTTTCCCAAAAAGCAAATTACTCTCAAAACTTAAATGCAAATGTTTTATAAAGTTAAGCTCCTTAATGCCATATATTTTATACAATACTTCCTTTGCGCCCCAAGAAATTTGTTGGTGAAGACTTCCTTCGTAACCTGTTTTATCACTTTCTGATAAAAATTTCTTGGCCAATAAGTGAATGTTTTCTCTTTGGTATTCAATGTCAACTCCAACCGCTGATCCTTCGGCACAATACATACAAGCCACGAGGGTTTTCGAGTGGCTAAAAGAAACCGAGCAAGCTTGGTCTGTAATATATGGTTTTCCGAATTTGTCTTTTTCCAAGGCCAAGTGAAGGTCTTTGCCAGACAATACATTTAATAAATGCATGGCGGCAGCTTGCTCAACTTGCCTTTGCTCATTGCGGTTTGGAATGCGTTCGATTTTTAATTTTTCAAGAAAAAAATCAAAGGGCTCGGTTATATCCCAAACAGCGAGTTTCTTTGCAGACGTAATTTGTTTTTCAAATACAAGAGGCATGGCAATTGAGGTGGTAAAAATACGCGAGTTTATAGGACATACACAAGCAGTATATGCAATGTGTTTAAATCCGTATGGGAACGGTTTTTTTAGCGCAGGAGCCGACACCCTTTTGGTTGAGTGGAATTTGAATCAGGAAGACGGCGTAATGCGTGCAAAGTTAGATGCAGCATGTTATGCTTTGTGTTCGACCCAAGATTATATATTGGCAGGCACCCAAAAAGGAAACCTCAGTGTGTTTGACCTTAAATTTAATTTGTTTAAATTTTTGAAAGTTTCGGATTCTCCAATATTTGATATTTTGTTCGATCAAGAGCGCATCTTTATTGTTTCTGGCGATGGTTTTATGAGGGGATTTAACCTTGATTTTGAATTAATCAAAACGCTGCAGGTTTCAAATAAAAGTATCCGTCAAATAATTGTTTATAAAACTGGATTCGCTTTGGCTTGTTCCGATGGAAAAATTACAATTTTAGATTACAATTTAGAAATTGACGACGTTTTGCTGGCCCATGAGGGTAGTGTTTTTTCTTTGGCTTACGATCCAAATACTGGCAAATTGTTCAGCGGGGGAAAAGATGCGCGCATCAATTTTTACGACAACTTGATACAAAAAGAGACTTTAAATGCCCATTTGTTGCATGTGCACACTTTGGCTGTAAACAAAGAAAATTCAAGACTCTTGAGTGGAAGTATGGACAAAGAAATAAAATTGTGGGATGTAAGGGAAAACAAACTTTTAAAAGTTGTAAATTTGTCGAAGCAAAACGCGCATCGAAGTTCAGTGAATAAAATTTTGTGGTTTGATAAAAACAATTTTATTTCGTGCAGTGATGACCGCACGCTGATGTGCTTCGAAATCCAAGACCAAAAATGATATTAACAGACTACCAAATTTTAGAAGAAATCGAAAAGGGAACCATTTTAATTGAGCCTTATCGCCCTGAGTGTTTAGGAACCAATAGTTATGATGTGCACCTTGGAAGATACCTTGCAACCTATCAAGACCGCGTTTTGGATTCTAAAGCGCACAATAAAATTGACCATTTCGAAATTCCTCAGGATGGTTTTGTTTTGCAGCCTGGCACTTTGTATTTGGGCGTTACCGAAGAATATACCGAAACGCACAGCCATGTTCCTTTTCTAGAAGGCAAAAGCAGCACCGGTCGATTAGGTATCGATATCCACGCCACTGCAGGTAAAGGTGATGTTGGTTTTTGCAATACCTGGACCTTAGAAATTAGCGTGGCCCAACCTGTAAAGATTTATTACGGAATGCCTATCGGTCAGTTAATCTATTTTGTGGTAAATGGCGATGTTAAAACCATGTACAACAAAAAGAAGAATGCAAAATACAACACCCGCACCATTCGCCCTGTTGAGAGCATGATGTGGAAGAATAAATTCTAAAATTCGAAACGCATAGTAGGCGTTTTTACAATGTTGCTGAAGTGTAAACTTCTATCTGCAATTTGTACCGTGTAATACATTGAATCTGGTTTTATGCCAGGGTAGGGAGTCGACCTTAATGTTATTGTTAAATCCCCGTAAATTGCTTTGTTTTTACCTGTTGGGGTAATGTTTGCAATGCGGTCGTTAAAGTTTACCGTGTCTGTGCTCGAAGGTATTGGGATTCTTTTCCCTATGCCATTTTCAACGGCATAAACTTTTACCAATAAATTGTAAAAATATTTTCCTCCATAGTTAAAGGGTGCCAAGGTATCGGAGGGTTCTAAGCCAATATCACCATCGCCGTCGGTGTAGTGAACAGTTATTTTTAAAATAGAATCCTTGCCGTTCAATTTAATCTGCTCTACTGTTTTTTTAATGCTTAAGACCGGCTCTGCTGGGAAATTAAAAACTTCCGATTTGCAGGCGCTTAGTAATACGAATACCGATATTTTGATATACTTTTGAAGCATGGAGTTTGACAAGCTGCAGCAGGCTGTTTTTACCTTGGATAAATCTCAATTCAATGACTTTGCCATGCAGGTATTCCAAAACCAAAGCCAAAGTTGTGAGGTTTATAGCCGTTATCTCAGTTTTCTACAAGTTGATGCTTCAAAGATAATCCATTTAGAAGAGATTCCATACCTACCAATCGAGTTTTTTAAACAATTTGAAGTCAAAACAAATTCATTTAAGGAAGAACTTGTTTTTGAGAGCAGCAGTACGACGGGCAAAGGCATTAGCCGCCATTTTGTAAAATCTTCAGACTTATACAAGCAAGCATTTAAAGCCAGTTTTGATTTGGCCTTTGGCCCGCATACAAACTATTGTCATTTGGCTTTATTGCCTTCTTATTTGGAAAGACAGAATTCTTCGCTCGTATACCAAGTCAGTGGTTTTATAGAAGACACCAAGCATTTGGGCTCTTCATTTTACCTGCACCAAGTGAACGCACTTGTTGAGCACTTGAAAGAAAATGAAGCAGCAGCTCTGCCAACACTTTTATGGGGTGTGAGTTTTGCTCTGCTCGATTTCATTGAACAGTTTCAAATCCCACTCAAGCACACCATTGTGCTGGAAACGGGGGGTATGAAAGGCCGAAGAAAAGAAATAACCAGAGAAGAAATGCACAGCCATTTGAAACAAGCCTTTTCAATTTCTTCTGTTGCAGGGGAATATGGAATGACCGAGTTGATGAGCCAAGCCTATGCGCTTAAAGATGGCTTATACAGAGCACCCAATTGGATGCGTGTAAGTGCACGCGAAATCAACGATCCGCTGAGCAAGCCCATAGCAAATAAACATGGAGCATTGAATATTATCGATTTGGCCAATTTACATTCTTGTTCATTTATTGCCAGTTCCGATTTGGGTAAAGTATACAGCGATGGTACTTTTGAAGTTTTAGGCCGCATCGACCACAGCGACACGCGTGGTTGTAATTTATTGGTATGAAGAAAATCATAGATCAATTAAAGTCTTATGTACAATATTATCCAATCTGGTATTGGGTATTTCTGCTTTCTTTTTGTTCAATTAGTGTTTATGCAAATTATGCTTGGGGTTTACAAGCTTACATGGATACTATGCAAGGATGGAATGAATATGGAGCTTATGTGCTCTTGTATGCAATTCATAGTTTGTTTGCCTTCGTATTGTATGCCTTAGTTTCCAAATCTTTTGCGTTTTTCAGAAAACCCGGATTTTGGTTGATTTTGGTTTTGGGTTTTATGATTTTTGCCTTCCGTGCGGTAACTTGGCAACACCTTAAAATTATCGATTACTTTTCTGTCGAATGGCATTGTTACATCAACCATTTGGTTTACAACGATATTTTCAGGTTCTTATATTTGTTTGTTCCAGTTGCCCTTATTTGGTTTTTAAGAGACAAAAAAGAAATGCCTATGTATGGCTTCAGTGGCATTGGGCATCAACAAAAAGTATATTGGATACTGCTTTTGTGCATGGTGCCACTCATTGCAGGGGCAAGTATGCTCAGCGATTTTTTAGATTATTATCCGCGCCTTAGAAAAATCAACAATGCCAATGGCACCGTTTTAAATATGTTGACCTATGAATTGTTCTATGGGATGGACTTTATATCTATTGAATTTTTCTTTAGAGGATTTATGGTCATGGCCTTTATTCGTTACCTTGGACCACATGCCATTTTACCTATGGCTGTTTTTTATATGTCTATACATTATGGAAAGCCAATGGGAGAGGCCATTAGCTCGTTTTTTGGCGGCACCATTTTAGGGGTCTTGGCTTTCCACAGCCGCAGTATTTATGGAGGCATTATGGTGCATATGGGCATCGCTTGGCTTATGGAACTGGGCGGTTTTTTAGGCAATTGGATACGAGGCACTTGGTAAAACAAAAAACCCTGATTGTTCATCAGGGTTTTTGCGCATTAAATGAATCGTGAGAAATATTTACAACATGCAATAACCATTACACGTGTGCGATTAAGACACAGGACTTACTCGCTTCGTTGCATGGCTTTTAAAAAATATTTAAAATTTTTTTAAACTCGTCTTCAGAAACTTGTTCGAGTATCTCAGAAGGTTGGTATTCAAGCAAAAATATCTCCAAATTTCACCCCTTCATTTTTTTTCGCCTTTGGCCTTTTTAATTATCTTCGCAGCATGAACAAAGTGGTTTCGAATGCAGAAGAAGCAATTAAAGACATCAACGACGGAGCAGTAATCATGCTTGGCGGTTTTGGCCTTTGCGGTATTCCTGAAAATTGTATCACAGCCTTGGTAAAAAAAGGAAGCAAGGAATTAACTTGTATTTCTAACAATGCTGGGGTCGACGATTTTGGTATCGGGCTGATGCTTCAAACCAAACAGGTTAAGAAAATGATTTCTTCCTATGTTGGTGAAAATGCAGAATTCGAAAGACAGTTGTTGTCTGGTGAATTGGAAGTGGAATTGATTCCCCAAGGCACTTTGGCTACCCGTTGCATGGCTGCTGGTTATGGCATGCCAGCAATTTACACCCCCGCTGGTGTTGGAACTGAAGTGGCAATAGGAAAAGAAACCCGCGACTTCAATGGCAAAACCTATTTAATGGAATATGCTTTCGACGCTGACTTTGCGATTGTTAAAGCATGGAAAGGCGATACCCACGGTAATTTAATCTTTAAAGAATCAGCCCGTAATTTCAATCCTTTAATGGCAATGGCTGGAAAAATAACCATTGCCGAAGTTGAAGAATTGCTGCCTGCAGGAAGCCTAAATCCCAACCAAATTCACACCGCTGGTATATATGTTCACCGCATTTTTCAAGGTTCAAATTATGAAAAACGCATTGAGCAAAGAACGGTAAGACAAAAAGCGTAATTCTTATGAAAATCATTGCCACCTCTGATGGCAGCAATACCTTGTTTGATGAAACGCTGGATGAAACCTACCATTCCGTGCATGGTGCACTTGGCGAAAGTTTGCATGTTTACATTAACCATGGACTGAAGCGCCTCTCTCCCCAATTAAAGTCCATCAATATTTTAGAAATTGGTTTTGGTACAGGTTTAAATGCCTTGCTAAGTATTGACCACCAAGCGCCCAATACTAAAATTAATTATTACAGCATTGAAGCATTTCCTCTTTCAGAAGAATTGTTAAATACATATTACCATGGTTTTTCTGAAAAACCGAAGAGTTTAGCAGACTTGCCTAAAATGATTCAGGCCCAAGGTTTGCAAACGATCAATGAACATTTTAATTTCAAATTAATAGAATCCAAATTGCAAGACCTGAATGTTTCAAAGCAAGAATTTCCGAACTTTGATTTGGTATACTATGATGCCTTTGCACCCTCAAAACAACCTGAGATGTGGTCTTTGGAAACCTTAAGAACTGTTGCAAATCTGTTGGCTGAGGAGGCTTTGTTTGTGACCTATTGTTCCCAAGGACAATTTAAACGCAACTTAAAGGAACTCGGATTTGAAATCGCTTGTCCGCCGGGTCCTTTTGGTAAACGAGAGATTACCGTGGCCAAAAAAATAAAAGCAATTGTTTAGCCTCTGAAAAAAAATTAAGTTTGTACCCCTTGCAACTTCAAATAAACAATATCGGCAAACGCTACCAAAACCAATGGTTGTTCAGGAACATCAATCTTGAGCTTAAATTGGGCGATAGTTTGTCTGTTACTGGTCACAATGGCAGCGGAAAATCGACTTTTATGCAAATTGTATACGGCTTGGTGCAGGCAAGTGAAGGAGAGGTGTTACTCAATGGCAATTCCAATTACAAACCCCATGAAGTTTTCGCTTTAAGTGCGCCTTACCTAGAGTTGCCAATGGAGTTTAACCTCATTGAAATACACGATTTGTACAAGCGGACGCAGAAGATGAATGCCAATTTGGATGAATTCCTAGCTTTCAGTGATTTTAGCAAAGTGCAAGCCCAAAGAGCCGTGAAGTTGTTTTCCTCAGGCATGCAGCAAAGACTTAAAACGGCCTTGTGCTTAAGCAGCAATTCTCCAATTTTATTGCTGGATGAACCACTTTCAAATATGGATTCAAAGGGTGAAGATTGGTACAAAAATTGTTTGAATGATATCAACAACAAAATTGTCATCATTGCTGGAAATAACCCAATTGAATATGCATTTACAAACTCAAATATACAAATCAAACCTGCCTAGAACCTTTGTTTTATCTGTAGTTTTAGGTGTTTTTTCTTTTTACTCGAATACGCTTTCCGCGGATATTCATTCTCTTAGTGAATCAACATCTTCACTTAAGAAAAACAGGAAAAAGACAAAGCAATTTGACACCTTGTTTTGCGCCCAAAAACCTATAGCCACAATCATAACGGTAAATGCCAAAAATGATTCTTCTGTTACTTATTATTATTACCACATCAATGACACCAGTCTCTTATTAAGTGTTAAGCCTATGCGAAATACCAAGGCAAGCACGAATCAAGCTCAATTGTATTTTCATTTCGAGTTTCCCAATATTCAAATGACTGCGGATTATAAACCAAAAATCCAGTCCAAAAATGTTAATGAGATTGTTTGTGAATATTTATTGATCAATAAAGCCGGCTTAGATACCCTTAAAGCAGAAATGTTTGCTACGATTCATGGAAATATACTTGATCAAAATACAAAAAAAGTAGATGCTGAGAAACTTTTTATTGTTGAGCGCAACAAAAACGCAGAAATAAAAATTGAAGACATCGAAATATCCCAAGATGGAATTTTCTTGGGTCGTTGTGAAGAAGAAGAATTGGACGGGCCAAATGGTAAAATTGTTCAATACAGTATTTTTAATTCAACCGGTGCTTTGGTTTGTGTTGCCAGTAAAATGCCTTCAAGCAATGGAAATAAATTGATACAATGGAATTTATTAACTCAAAGGGATATGCGTTTCTCTACGGTGCAGCTCAAATCTGACAATTTCCTTATCGAACTTCTAAAATTCTTGGTAACAAAATCTATTATTTAAGGTTTTGATCAAAAAAAAGGCAACACGAATGTTGCCTTTCAAAATAGAAAAATAGAAAATTTTAAGCGTCTGTATTCGGATTGTCCAATGGAACAATTTCTCTTGGTTTTGCCATTGTAACGATCATTTTTCTTCCGCTTAAATCAAAACCGTTCAATTCCTCGATGGCCTTTAATCCATCCGCTTCATTTGCCATTTCGACAAATCCGAAGCCTTTGCTGCGTTTGGTTTCTAAATCCCGTACAATCTTTGCCCCGATCACTTCACCGTATGGTAAAAAGACGTTCTTTAGCTCCTCTGTACGCAATCTGTAGTTTAAATTTCCAATGTAAATTCTCATTTCAATAAGCGATTTTTTTTAATGCAAGACAAATCTAAATATTAGAACAAGATATCAAAATTTAACTTTTGAACCCTCAATAAAAAAAGCCTTAACCATCATTATTTCAGATAGTTAAGGCTTTTTAACGAAGCTTTTAAAAAAAGTTTACTTTGGCTCTAAAGCGGTTTTTATCGACGAAAGTATGTAATTCTTGTGTTCTTTGGCATCTCCCATCGACGAAGGCAAAGATGCGCTAATTAATTTCTGAATATTTGTCAATTGAGCATGGGCTTTAGCTTTGCTAATTGGGTCATATAGAGGTGATTCGTAAATATAGCTTAAGAATTCAATGTAAGTAATTTGAAGGTTTTGTCTGTAGGTGTTGATGCTGCCATTCATATCTGCTTGGAAAATGGCGTTGCTCAAATCTTTGAACATTTCACCAATTTCGTATTGATTGCCATACAATTTGCTGTCAAGCATTCTTTGTAAGGTGCTAGGATGCAAGATGTGGGTTAATACGGCCATTTGAACATTTAAAACCCTTCTGTGCAATTTTGGATCTTCTCCTGAACTAAAGAAATTATAACCTCTTCTTTGCTGTTGCATATAAGCTGCTATTTCATTGGGTAATTCCATGGCATTGGGTGCAAAAACAAATTCGCTTAGTGTTTTCATTGCATTCTTTTGGGTCTCCAATGGAACGGCAGTAAATGGCTTAATTGTAGAATTTTGGTTGCTAAAACTTCTGTCTACATAAACACCACCAATGTATCTTGAAACCACACCAGCTTGGACTGCCCATTCGCTACTTAATACCAAATAGTTGCTGCGCAACTCGTTGTAACTTCTGTTTTCTTTTCCATATTCAGCCAATAAATTGCTTTGTAGGGTTTTAATTAAACCAATACGCTCTCTGGCATATCCGATGGCGTCGCTACTCATGTCGCCGATCATTACCCTTGGGTCAATGGCTTTACCCGGCGCGCGCATGTCGTCTGCATCGTTTCCAAAACACAAAGCAGGCTCTGTGCTTCTTGCCAATATGTTGTCGCGGCGACTTGCATCTATGCTGCTGTCTGATTCTTGGTAGTAACCAAATTCAATTGCCCATAAATCGTATGGTCCTGGTCTGTCTGTATAAAATTGCGATTTGACACCTTTTCTATTGCTAAAGTTTACCGCAGGGTAATCCATAACACTGCCTGCTAAACCCATGCTTCTGGTTTTGTTGATGTCGTATAAATCATTCAAACCATGCAATTGGGTGGCTTTCATGTTGTGGTTTAATCCGAGGGTATGGCCTACTTCATGCAACACCAAATAGTATAATGACTCTTTTAAGAAGGTATTTACTTCATCTTCACTCGCATTTTGCGAAGCTAGGAACTGCAAGCCCAATAAATTTTGCATGTGCATGTGCTCGCCAGCCTCACAGCTAAATCTTGGATGGGATTCTTCTGATTCTATTTCATTCATCAACCATTCAATACCCGCTTTGTCAAATACTTTTTGTGATTTTAATCTGTTGGTGATAAATACCCATTCAAACATAATGTCTGCACCTAATATTTCGCCAGTTCTTGGGTTAACAAAACTTGGACCGTAACCACCAAATGGAGGCTCAGGACTGCTGGTCCATCTCAACACATTGTATCGGATATCACCAGCATCCCAAGTGGCATCATCTGGTTGTTCAAATATTTGAACTGCATTTTTAAAACCGGCTTTTTCAAAAGCGATATTCCATTGCAGAATCGCTGCTTTGATGATTGGTCTTAAATCTTTAGGGGTTGTGTTTTCAATCCACCAAGTGATTGGTTTAACTGGTTCAGATAAAGCCGCACTTGGGTCCTTTTTTACCAAGTTCCAACGGTGAATTAAGTCTTTGTAGTTTATAGACTCCGTGGTGGTCATGTCATTTATTTCTGTTAAAAAATAACCAATTCTCGGATCATCCATTCTTGGCTTGTAGTCGTTTCTTGGCATTTCAATAAAACTGTGCTGCAAAACGATGTCAACGTAGCGCCCATCTGCAATAGCTTCACTGCTGCTTCCTCTTGAATTTGGATCGTCATAAACATATTTAACCACGATATCAGTATTCTCTGGATAGTTTTTAACCGATTGGTATTTTGTTTTTGTTTTGCTCAAGCCACCTAAGTTAAAGCCTGGTCCAGAGCTTGCTCTTTTTATTTGATACAAGGTTTCACTCAAGAAAAGATTATCTGCTTCAATTAAGTATTCTCCTTTTACCTCGTCTGCTACCACAATTTTTTCACTTGCCATTACCGCATTTGTAACGTTTGCATCGGCAGCCTTTGAAATTGGGTTGCTAGGGTCAAAATAGAAAGATGTGTTTTGGGTAATGAATTCTATTTGGTTGTAGTATTTAGAAATGGTGAAAATTTTATTGTCTCTAAATGTTCCTTTGTTATGTCCTGTAGTGGTATTTCCGTTTTCTACATAACTGAAATAAATAAATTCATTATTTAGTTGTGTCTTTTTAATCAACATCATCAATGAGCCATTGGTGGTGTCTCTGTATAATGTAAAAAGACCATCTATTTTTTTGCATTTTTTGACCTTTTCAGCGATGGTCATTGTCGCTGCTGGTTTAGGTGCTGCTGGTGGTTCAGGCTTCTTTTTCTTGGCAAAAGCTGCCGTCGTGCTGCTTGTAATTAAGCAGATGAGCAATGTTATAGGTAAGTTACGTTTCATGTCTTTTAAAGCTTGGCAAATTACCTATTTGAATGCTTATTTTAAAGCTTTTTCGATAAAATTTCATTCTCTTCGGATTCTAATGTGTACCAAGATCATTTCTATCGAAATTTCAATTTACGCATTCGGATTTCTAACTTACCTTTGCATGGTGAAATTAAAAACAAACATCATTTTGTCTTTGCTTTTAGCAAGTGTTGCCTCTTTTGTGTTTATCAAAAGCATGAGAAAACCAATGGATGCTAAAATTCCTGCGCTAAAAACTTTGGACAGCCAGGCTTACGATATGAAATCTTTGAAAGGTAAAGTTTGTGTGGTTTCTTATTTCCAAACTTGGTGTGGCGATTGCGTAAAGGAACAACCTGAACTGCAGAAATTGCAAAACCGTTTTGGCGATAGCCTTACAATCTTAATGGTAAGCGATGAGCCCATTGCAAAAATTAAAGCATTCAAAGAAAAATTTCAATCCAATTTGAGCTTTTACCACAGCGATGCAAAATTGAAAACAGATCTTGGTGTGAGTGCATATCCAACCACCATTTTAATCGATAAAAAGGGTAGGGAGAAATTGAAAAGGGTAGAGGGAATAGATTGGTATAACACAGAAACCATTCAAGCGGTTTCAAATTGTCTTAAGTAAGGCTTTGCATGCCGTTGATAAAGTCTCTAACAGGCATGCGTTTTTTCCCTTCCAACTGCAGATCCGTTAATTCTAATTTGTAATCAGAGCAATGGGCAAATAATTTGTCCTTTCCAATAGCTTCAATCAAACCTGGATTTTCTGATTTTTCTTGAGACAATTGACTGGTAAACACTTTTAATTTTTTGCCTTTAAATTCTGTGAAAGCCGTCGGGTAGGGTGCTAAACCGCGAATCTGGTTGTGAATTTCATTTGCCGATTTGGTCCAATCAATTTTGCAATCTTCGGTAAATATTTTAGGAGCATGCGGAAAATCGCCTGCCGCTTGCTGGGTCAAAATGAATTCACCTGTGCAGATTTGATCCAATGATTTTAAGACCAACTCTGCACCATGCTCCATCATTTTGTCGTGCAATGTACCCGCATTGTCATCGGGTAAAATTGATATTTTTTCTTGCAACAATATGCTGCCGGTATCTATTTCATGTTTTAAAAAGAAGGTGCTTACCCCAGTCTCAGTTTCCCCATTCATAATGGCTCGGTTTATTGGCGCTGCACCTCGGTAGGCGGGTAAAAAACTTCCGTGTAAATTAAAAGTACCCATTGGCGGCATGTTCCAAACCATTTCTGGTAACATTCTGAATGCAATGACAATTTGAATATCGGCTTGATAAGATTTTAAAGTCTCTATAAATTCTGGCGACTTCAAATTGCTGGGTTGTAAAATTGGTAAATTCAATTCAAGCGCACAAGCTTTAACTGCAGATGCTTGAACTTGATAACCTCTTCCGGCAGGTTTGTCAGGCGCGCTTACCACGGCTACAATAGTATAACCCTTTTCAAATATAAGTTTAAGGGATGTTGCAGCAAAAGCAGGGGTGCCAAAAAAAATAATTCTAAGGCTTGATTTGTCTTTCAATGGCATGGGGCAAAATTAAACCTTGTTTTCATTTATTTTCGAAAAGATGCAACATTATTGTCGCTTTTTTAGTCTAACTTGTAAAATGAATAGAAAATATTTATATTCGAATTGTATTTGAGACGGCAAGTTAAAAATATTTTATTGACTTTTCTCTGTCTTGCAGGGTTAAATATTTATGCTCAATTTAGGATCACAGAAAACCTCGGACAATGGCAGCCGGAAGTAAAATTTAGGGCCGACTTGGTTTCTGCTAAATTGTTTGTTGCCAATGGGGAGTTGTGTTATCTCTTTTACGACGGGGCTAAAATTTCAGAAATAGAGCACAACCCAAAAGAAAAAGATTCTGTTCAGGTCCATGTTGTTAAAGTAAAATTCTTAAACGCAAACCCTCAAGCCCAATATGCCGGGCAAATGGCCTATTCCGATTATAGCAACTACTTCAGAGGCAACAATCCAAATCAATGGAAATCGCAGGTAAAAAGTTACCACAAATTGTATATCAAAGACATTTATAAAAATATTGACTTTGAATTGTTTGAAGATAAGGGGCGGTTAAAATACAATTTTATCGTTTTGCCTGGAGGGAATCCAAATGACATTCAAATCCAATACAACGGCGCTGACAGTGTTTTTCTAAAAAATGAGACCATTCAGGTGAATTACACTTTTGGTGCAATCAATGAACTAAAGCCATTGGTTTATCAGATGGATGGAGATCTTGTTGGAAAAACCATTTCATCAAATTACGCCTTGAATAAAAATGTGCTTTCATTTAGACTAAATGGAAAAAGAAATCTAAATCAAACTTTAGTGATCGATCCAATATTGGTTTTTTCAACCTATAGCGGTTCAAAAGCAGACAATTTTGGTTATACGGCAACTTTCGATACGGCAGGGCACGGATACTCAGGAGGAACGGTGTTTAGTTTTGGTTTTCCCAGCAGCGCAGGGGCTTATCAAATGACCTTTGCAGGTGGCAATATTGAATCCAACCCAATTGGATATACCGATAGAGACTGCGGAATAATAAAATACAGTAAAGATGGCAAGTCGATACTTTTTTCAACCTATTTGGGTGGTAGTATTAGCAACGAGCAACCCCATAGTATGATTGTTGATAGCAAAAACAACTTGCTGGTTATGGGAACCACCAAGTCGAGCGACTTTCCAATTGGCATTGCCCCTGCGTTTGACGATTCCCACAATGGCTTATCTGATATTTTCGTTGTAAAGTTCTCCGAAGATGGTTCTCAATTGTTGTCAGGTACTTTTGTAGGTGGCACAGGCTACGATGGTTTGAATGGCGATAGACCAAGCAACAACACCAGCGCTTTGCTTTACAATTATGCCGATGATTTTAGAGGTGAAATTATAGTGGATGATTTGGACAATGTCTTTGTTGCCAGCAGCACCACTTCAAGCGATTTTCCAACTTTAAATGCATTTGATCCAAGCTACAATGGCCGTTTAGATGGATGTGTATTTAAGTTGAGTAGCGACCTAAGTGCAATGGTCTTTGGTTCATACATTGGGGGAGTTTCTGACGATGCTGGCTATGGATTAGATCTTGGACTCTACAGCGATTTATATATCACAGGTGGAAGCAACAGCAGTTCTTTTGGCTACACTTGCCCGGGACTCAAACAAATTAATAACGGCGGACGGGCAGATGGGTATTTGCTGCGCGTTGATTTAAATTCTTTCGCTGTCAGTGCATACACCTTTATAGGTACAAGTTCGTACGATCAATCTTATTTTGTTAAAACCGATAAATATGGGAAGCCATTTATTTATGGCCAATCTGAGGGCATTAATGGAATTAGCAGCGGAGTTTACTCTGTTAAGGATGCAAAAATGTTTTTGAAGAAACTTGATTTTAATTGCGATAGAATTGAAGTTGAAACCACCTTTGGGGCCATAAATAAATCCAAACCAGATTTGTCGCCTACAGCATTTTTGGTGGACCAATGCGAACGGATATTTATATCGGGTTGGGGCGGGATTAATTTTACTACAGGCTTTACCGGTGGTGGTACTGCCAATATGCCTTTAACTGCAGATGCCTACCAAAAAACCACAGACGCATATGACTTTTATTTGGCGGTATTCAGCAAGAATTTTGAAGAATTACAATACGCAACTTACTTTGGGGGCATGAGCAATGGAAGTACAGATGCGCATGAACATGTGGATGGAGGAACCAGTCGGTTTGATAAAAAAGGCATTATGTACCAATCTGTTTGTGCTGGTTGTGGTGGTCAAAGCTTGTTTCCAACCACGCCAGGCGCTTGGAGCAATAAAAACGAAGCAAAGAATTGCAACAATGCCTTGTTCAAATTTGATTTTGAGAATTTAAATAGAAAGCCTCAAGCCAAAGATTCTCTTTACAATGTATTTGCAAATGACACCTTGAATTTTGATGTCACCGTTTCTGATCCTGACAAAAGCGACAGTTTGCGCATTGTTTTATCCGGGGATATTTTTAAAGACCCGAACTTCCCTAAACCCTTACCGCAAATAGTATCTTATGTCAAATTGCCGGGGGTAAATTCTATTAGAGCTAAAATTGTGTGGTACTCGAACTGCAAACACGCCGGTTTGGATACGGTAAAATTAACAGTTAAGGTATACGATAGAGGCTGTCCTACCCAAGACAGCAACCAAGCCATAATCAGAATCGTGGTTAAAGACCCGCCATTAACCATAACACCTGAAACCATTTGTATGTTGTTCAATGAAGATGGTTCAATCAACTTGTCTTGGAAACCATTTGTTAAAAACAAGTTCTTTAATTATGTGCTCTTGTATAGACAAAATCCGAACGGTAGTAAAAAAATATTAGATACCATATTTAGCAATACTGGCGGACAAATAAAGGATTTCCCAACGTTTGATCCGAAGTCGGTTAACTACCAATACTATATGGTAGGTTACAATATATGTGGAAAGCCATATGATGCAGGTTTGCGTGTTAACACAATGAAGGAATTTAACACACCAATAGATTCTACCTACGTGCATTATGCAACGGTTTTTGAAAACAAAGCAATTAAGGTCAATTGGTTTAAGAGCAAAGAACCTGACTTTGGAAGCTATGAGGTTTTCAGAGCTGACAATATAGGTGGGCAATCAGTCGGCTATAGAAAAATTAAAACCATAAACAGCTTGAATGACACCAATTTTATAGATTATCAAGTAAATGTCGCAGAGAAAAGTTATTGTTACAGAATCGGTGTAAACGACAAGTGCGGCCATGTCAGTAAGCCGAGCAACGACGCTTGTAACATCGTCTTAAAAGGAAGTGTCGCACATTTGGCCTTCGATTTGGATTGGTCGCCATACCGCGAATGGGTAGGACGAGTAGGTAGTTATGAGCTACAACGACGTGTTGATACTGGAGAACTTAGGAAAATTACAAACACCAATTTGTTAAGGGTGTTTCACGACGATGATTTGGATTTGTGGTGGGGGGCGTATTATTATGTGGTGAAAGCTTATGAAGGATTTAACGACAGTGGAAACGGTTATTCTGCCACAAGTTTATCCAATGAAATTAGACTCGTACAACCGCCTTTGGTTTACGTACCCAATGCATTTTCTCCAAATGACGATTACACCAATGATGTTTGGGGTGTTTCTCATGCTTTTGTTCGTGAATATAGAATGATGGTATACAACCGCTGGGGTGAAAAAGTATGGGACAATGATTTTAAAGGAACCCAATGGGACGGCGTTACCAGAGGCAAAACGGCAATGAATGATGTCTTCATTTGGATTGTTACTTATAAGGGGTGGAACAATAAATTTTACACGCAAAAAGGCACAGTTACCATCATGCCTTGATAAAAGTTTTTTAAGGTCGAGCGATTTGGTTATAATTGCAACACAAAATAGACCTTATTATGCAAAAAAAATTACTTTTTATCTTTTTGAGTATTTTCATGAGCGCTCAAGCGCAATTGGATTATGCGCTTACTTATTCTAATTCGACTTACACAGAATTAAGCGGATCTACTGATGTTTCCGTAAATGCTTGGACTTCTGTTCATACAATGAGCCTGCCCTTTGAATTCAAGTACTTTGGGCAAAAATACAACAATATTTACATCACCTTTGACGGTTTTTATTTTTCTGATACTGGAGATGATTATATTTTTTATGGTACTGATAATTTCAAACCCAAAGGAAATATTCCTACAGAATCGCCTATTTCGTATCTTTTAACTGGCAGTTCGCCAAACCGTATTTTGAAAATTCAGTACAAAAATATCAATGAGTCAACCGTTGACCTGTCTTTAGAATACAGTTTAAATACTCAAATTTGGTTGTATGAAGCAAGCAATATCATTGAGTACCATTTTGGATCAACCATTATTACGGATCCAAGTTTCACTTATTTTTATATAGGACTTATAGATTATGACAACAGCCCATATTTGTCAATTGATAGTTCAGCTAAAGCCCCAGTTTTGGTGAGAGTTATAAACGCAGGCACGTTTAACGGCATCTCGAGCTATCCAAGTAGAGGTCAAGTGTATACTTTAACACCAAAGAGAACCTCTGTAACCCCTGAAAATATTCTGCCTTATACTTTCGCTCAAGGAGCAAACACATTTGCCGTTCAATGCAGTGAAGAATACAAATTAAAACTGCTGGACATTAATGGTAGAGACATTTCAAATTATTTAAAAATTGACATAATTAGTGGCAAATATTCTATAAATGGATGTGCTTCTGGAATGTATATTTTAAACATTGAAGTGGGAAATCAAATTTTCACAGAAAAAATCCTCCTACAATAGCTGTCTATAAATAATAGAATTTACAATTCTATTTAATTATGTATTTTATTGTTATTTAGGTATTTATAGAATTAAAGTAGAATAATTCTAAATTGAATTAATTGTTAATAAATACTTTTTACATTGGGACATAACGCAATATATTTGCGGTCTTATTAGCATTGTCATTTTTCAGTCAAAAACACATGGTTAAACACCTAATCAAAAAGCATCTGAAAGTAAAATCAATTGTCTTCTCAATTGTATGTTTACTGAACCTCTCGTTCAACGCCCAACTTGGTCTTGCTGCAGAAGCTGCAAAGTTATCTGCGCAGGCAACAGAAGGAGAGAAACTTTTCAAAGCCAACTGTACCTCCTGCCACGCGATGGACATCAAACAAGTAGGCCCTGCCCTGCAAGGTGTTCACACCAGACGTTCTGAAGAGTGGTTGGTGAAATGGATAAGAAACAATGAGAAATTAAGAGCAAGCGGAGACAAAGACGCTATTGCTGTTTTCAATGAAAATAATAAGGTAGCAATGAATTTATTTGAAAACCTTTCTGAGGATCAAGTAAAAAGTATTGTAACCTATTTCAAGGAATGGACCGCACCGGTGAAGGCAAAGCCTGCTGATGGAGAAACTGCTCCAAAGGCTAATTTCTACAGCGAAACAACTTTATATATTTTGGGTTTCTTGATGGTAATATTACTGGTCGTTTTATTGATTTTAAGAAGAACCAAGAACTCTTTAAAGCAATCATTAAAAGAAATCGAAGGTGAAGTTAAAGAAATTGCTGAGCCAAGTGCTTTTCAAGAAAAACTTGCTTACTACAAAAAACGCACAAACCCAACCATATTCAAACTAGGCGTTGGTATAATTATATTGTTGTTGTTGGCTTCTTATGGTTTTTACTTTGGCGTTACAGAAGTTGGTGTTCAGCAAGGTTACCGTCCAGAACAACCAATTAAATATTCGCATAAAATCCATGCCGGTGAATTGCAAATTGATTGTAAATATTGCCACTCGACCGCTGAAAAATCAAAGCAAGCAAGTGTTCCAAGTGTTAACACCTGTATGAACTGTCACAAGGCGGTGCAATTGCGCGACAGATATGAAGGTGAAATTTCGCCAGAAATCAAGAAGATTTACGCTGCAATGGATTACAATGCAGAAGATCAAACTTATGGCAACAACCCTAAACCAATTCGTTGGATTAGAATTCACAACTTACCTGACCACGCTTTCTTCAACCACAGCATGCACGTAAAAGGAGCAGGCGTAACCTGCCAAACTTGTCACGGTCCGATCCAAACCATGGAAGTTGTAGAGCAATATTCAACTTTGCAAATGGCTTGGTGTATCAATTGTCACAAGGAGCGTAAAATTGATGTAGAAAATAACCCTTACTACGAAAAATTACACGCTAAAATCAAACAAGAAAAAGACAACAAGAGTTCAACATATTCTAAATACTTCACCAAAGACGGAAAGATCGATATCTCTCCTGCCCAAAACGGTGCTTTAGAATGTTCAAAATGTCACTATTAATACAACAATATAAAGGCTAACATAACAATGGCAAAAAAACAATTATACTGGAAAGGCGAAGAGGAACTTTTAAGATCCAAGGAATTCCTTGCTTCTCAAAAAAACGAGTTCAATGAAGCATTGCCTCTAGATGAAGTTTTCAGTGAAAATGATTTAGGACTAAATTCAAACAGAAGAGATTTTCTGAAATTTTTCGGATTCAGCGTTGCTGCTGTCTCTTTAGCAGCTTGTAACAAGGCGCCTGTAAGAAACATTGTTCCTTATTTAGTTAAACCGGAAGAAATTACCCCTGGCGTAGCAAACTATTACAATTCAACCTGCGGTGCTTGTTCATCTGCATGTGGTGTAACAGTTAAAACCCGTGAAGGCCGTCCAATTAAAGTGGATGGTAATGTTAACTCACCTATTTCAGGTGGCGGTTTGTGTGCTACTGGTCAAGCGTCAATTTTGAGTTTATACGATACCGAAAGACTTGATGGTCCTAAAAAAGTTAATGGTTCAAATTTAGAAAGCACCGATTGGGCTTCTTTGGATACAGCCGTAACGGCTCAACTAAATGCAATTCAAATTGCAGGTGGTAAAGTGGCCATCGTTTCTGGCACCATTCACTCGCCTTCTACTTTAGCGGTAATCAATGATTTCAAAACCAAATACACCAACACCACCCACATCACTTATGATGCAATGGGATACAGCGGTATTTTAATGGCTAATAAAGCTTCATTCGGTGATGATAAAGGATTTATACCATCATACAATTTTGATAAAGCCAATGTGGTTGTAAGTTTCGGTGCTGATTTCTTAGGCACTTGGATTTCTCCAGTTGAATATACCAAGGCTTGGTCTGCTAAGAGAAAAGTTGACGGAATTAGCGCTGACGGAAAAGTATTAAAAACCATCATTTTTGAAAGCAATCTTTCATTAACCGGTACCAATGCAGATTACCGTTTCCCAATGAAAACTTCTCAAGAAGCTGTTTACATTGTCGCATTGTACAATAACCTTGCAACCTTAGCGGGTGTGGCTCAATTGCCAATGACTAAGACAGGTGAATTGGCCGGCGGTGCGATCAAACAAACAGCTGAATCACTTTGGAAAGAAAAAGGTGCTTCTATGGTTATTTCAGGTTCTAACGACCCTAAAATTCAATCAGTGGTTAATGGTATCAACCTTTTGTTAAACAACTATGGAACGACCATCGATTTAGAAAACCATTCTAACCAATATAAAGGCTTTGACGCTGACTTCATTCAATTCTCTAATGAATTGAACTCTGGTGTATACCAAGGCGTTATTTTCATGAATTCTAATCCTGTTTATACTTCTCCTTTATCGGAGAAAATTAGCGCAGGTTTGAAAAAGGCTAAATTGTCAGTTTCATTTGCTGGTACAGCAGACGAAACAGCAATGCATTGCCAATACATTGCTCCAGATAACCATTATCTAGAGTCTTGGAATGATGCTGAGCCTAAAGCTGGTTTATTCCAATTAACACAACCTACCATTTCAGAAGTATTTGATACCCGTCAAGCACAAACTTCATTGTTGACCTGGGCTGGTTTAGCGGCTAAGCCTGCCAACGATCCTTTTGAACATAAAGGTATTTATAGCCAAAAACTATCTGCTTCAGTTTATTACATGTACATCAAGTCTAAATGGGCTGCTATATTAGAAGATGCTTCTGATGAAGCATTCAACACAGCTTTGCATGATGGTGGTAATTTTGATAAATATAAGAAGAAACCTTCAAGCGTTCCAGCCTTTGCTATCGCATTGAACTCTTTAGTTGCAGATTTAGAAAAAACAGTAGGGAAAAAAGAAGAAATTGACTTAGTACTATATCAAAATATCTCGGTTAAAGATGGTAGTCTAAGCAATAACCCATGGTTACAAGAAACTCCGGATCCAATGAGTAAAGTAACTTGGGACAACTATATTTCTTTACCTAAAGCATTGGCTGAAAGTAAAGACATAAAAAACGGTGACATGGTAAACATTACATTAGGAGCAATATCTATGAAAGGTATGCCAGTATTTGTTCAACCGGGCCAAAGCAATGGAACCATAGGAGTTGCTGTTGGTTATGGCCGTCAAGGAAAGGTTGGAGAAAAAGGTGTATTCGATGCAATCGGTAAAAATGCATACCCATTCTTAACCTTACAAAACGGAACATACAGCACAGTTACCAATGGCGTTAAAATTGAAAAAATCGCTGGTGCATACGAATTGGCTCAAACACAAACCCACCACTCAATTGAGGGTAGAGATATTGTTAGAGAGACAACCTTAGGTGAAATCAAAACCAATCCAAAAGCTGGTAATGATGCTGCTGCTCCACATTTATATACTCTATGGGAAACCAAAGACTATAAGAAAGATGGCGCGCCAAATCACCACTGGGCTATGGCCATCGACTTAAATGCTTGTACTGGTTGCGGATCATGCGTAGTAAGTTGCAGCATTGAAAACAACGTTCCTGTTGTTGGTAGAGCTGAGGTTAGAAGAAGAAGAGAAATGCACTGGATGCGTATCGACCGCTATTTTACTTTTGAAAATGTAAACAATACAGATTATACCAAAGAATTGTTCTTATCGAGAGATTTTGAAGGTAAAAATGTAACCAAAGAAACTGGATTAGCTGCATTGGATAAATTAGAATCAGCTAAGAAAGGCGCAGAATATACCTATTGGGAAAATGTAAAAGTGGTTCACCAACCAATGATGTGTCAACATTGTGGTCAAGCACCATGCGAAACAGTTTGTCCAGTATTGGCAACTACCCACAGTTCTGAGGGTTTAAACCAAATGACTTACAACCGTTGTATCGGTACTAAATATTGTGCAAACAACTGTCCATACAAAGTAAGACGTTTCAATTGGTTTAGATACAACGACAACGACCGTTTTGACTTCCATTTCAACAACGATTTGGGCAAAATGGTTATCAATCCTGATGTAACGGTTAGAACAAGGGGTGTTATGGAAAAATGCAGCATGTGTGTTCAAAGCATACAAGGTGCAAAAACCAAAGCAAAACGCGAAAAACGCACCTTGGCTGACGGCGAAATTAAAACAGCATGTCAACGTTCTTGCCCAGCAAACGCAATTGTGTTTGGTGATGTAAACGACGAGAACAGCGAAGTACGTAAATTGTTTAAGAACGAACGTTCATACAGAGTTCTTGAGGAATTAAATACCATGACTGCGGTTAAATACCTAGTGAAAGTTAGAGATACAGAAAAACAAGCATAATATTAAGCCATAAAAAATGATTCACGATTCAATCATAAGACCAAACCTTGTAACAGGCGATAAGAACCTACATGATGTTACATTAGAAATTTGTCGTCCAATCGAAAACAAACCGTCGGTTTCTTGGAAAGTTGGATTTACCATTTCAGCCATTTTCCTTGGCTTGTTGTTACTAACATTGGGCATCACGCTTTATGTGGGTATCGGTACTTGGGGACTAAACAAAACCGTTCAATGGGGTTGGGATATCACCAATTTCGTATTCTGGGTTGGTATTGGTCATGCTGGTACTTTGATCTCTGCGATCTTGTTGTTGTTCAGACAAAAATGGAGAATGTCAATCAACCGTTCTGCTGAAGCGATGACTATTTTCGCGGTAATGTGTGCGGCTATTTTTCCTTTATTCCACATGGGTCGTATTTGGGTTGGAGGTTACTGGGTATTCCCATTGCCAAATGCCTTTGGTTCATTATGGGTTAACTTCCACTCACCATTGTTATGGGACGTATTCGCGATTTCTACTTACTTCTCAGTTTCATTGGTATTCTGGTACCTTGGATTAATTCCAGATATCGCAACAGTGAGAGATAGAGCTACAACAGCAGGTAGAAAATTTTGGTATAATTTCTTCTCAATGGGTTGGACAGGTTCTGTTAGAACTTGGAACAGATATGAAGTGGTTTCTTTAATACTTGCTGGTATTTCTACTCCGTTGGTATTATCGGTTCATACAATTGTATCTATGGACTTTGCAACTTCAGTTGTTCCTGGATGGCACACAACAATTTTCCCTCCATATTTCGTGGCAGGTGCAATTTTCTCTGGTTTCGGTATGGTGTTAACTTTATTGGTTATCGCCAGAAAGGTAATGAACTACCAAGATTACATTACCATTGGCCACTTAGAAGCCATGTGTAAAGTTGTAATGTTAACCGGTACTATGGTTGGTTTAGCCTACATTACAGAGTTCTTCGTAGCGGCTTATTCAGGCGTTGAATACGAGCAATATGCTTTCATCAACAGAGCGACTGGACCTTATTGGTGGGCATATTGGAGTATGATGACATGTAACCTAGTTGCCCCTCAAGTCTTCTGGTTTAAGTGGGCCCGCACAACACCTTGGTTCATTTTTATGTTGTCAATCGTTGTAAACGTTGGTATGTGGTTCGAGCGTTTCGTTATTATCGTAACCTCTCTACATAGAGAATATTTGCCTTCAGGTTGGGTGATGTATTCACCAACTTTGGTTGAAATCGGAATCTTCTTAGGTTCATTTGGATTGTTCTTTACTTGTTTCTTCTTGTTCAGCAAGTTCTTACCGGTAATTAATATCGCAGAAGTAAAAGGCATATTGAAAAATAGAGAATAATCTTTCTTAATTAGTACATACATGATAGACAGTAAATTATTTTTAGATAAAAACAAAACCGTAATGTTCGGGATATTTGAAAACCCTGATAAGTTTTTAGATACGGTTTCTAAAGTTCACCAAAAAGGTGCGCAAATCATCGATTGCTATACACCATTTCCTATGCACGGAATTGATAAAGCAATGGGATTGAAGCGTTCTCTTTTGCCAATTGGCGCTTTTATATGTGGTTGCCTAGGTTTTTTAACCGCAGCTGCTTTGGAATCTTACACCATGCACTTTGATTGGCCTATGATTATTGGCAACAAACCAACCATTGGGGTGAGTTATGTGCCGGTATTGTTCGAAACTACTGTTTTGTTCACCGCATTTGGCCTTGCAATATTGTTCTTTACTAGAAGTAAAATGCTGCACGGTAAAATGCCAAGCGAACGCATTGATTTTAGACAAACTGACGACAGAATGGTTATTGCAATTGCAACCGACAACAACGCTGTTGACAAAAATGAATTAAGCAACATGCTATTTAGCGGTGGTGCTGTATTAGTAAAAGAAAGAACCAATAACGGATACGAAGATTTCACGGAAGTTGAAATCAAAAGTGCAAATTAATCAATCAAGGATCACAATGAAGAAACCAATTAATATCATCCTAAGTATTATCTCTGTCATCTCCCTCTCTTCTTGCGGGTGGAAAGCAGGTGAAAATGACCCAGGTATTGAATATGCCCCAGACATGTATTATTCAAAAGGGTATGAGCCAATGACACAATATTCTGACACCAACAAATACAGATATAATCCTTATTTTATGAGTATGAGAGAGCCCGTTAAAGGTTCTGTAGCCATAGGCCAACTTGATTACCAATATGCATACGACAACACACCAGATGGCTACGAAGCTGCAGGTGCTGGTTTGAGTATGAAGATTAGTTTGTCTGAAAAAGACCAATTAGAAGGTGAAAGATTGTTCGGTATTTATTGTTCAGTATGCCATGGAATGATGGGCGGAAACGACGGGCCTGTTTCAACAAAACAAGCTGCATTAAAGCCATCATGGCCCAACTACCAAGATAAATACATAAAAGAATTGCCTATTGGTAAAATATACCACACTTTAACCTACGGTAAAAACAATATGGGTAGTTATGCCTATGCATTAACGCCCAAAGAAAGATGGAGTGTTGCAACCTATGTTAAACGTTTAAGTATGATGGATAGCCTAGGTAATTTACCTGTCATTAAAGCCATTGGTGTTGTTGAAACTGCAACAACTGCTGCTGTAATTGATAGCAGTAAGTCTATTAAAAAAATGAAACCGTAAAGTAAGAACCTTAAAAATAATTCACAACAAAATGAGCCACGGACACGAAATCCATATCCACCAAGAAAATTATCTTTTCAAAGGAAAAGCTAAAACCTTGAGCTTAGCTTTACTTGCAATCGGTATTCTTTTTACCGTGATTGGTATCTTTACTTTACCTGTTACAGAGCATCATCATGCAGCGCCGGTAGTTGCAACGTCTGTTGCGGAACACGGAGCAGAACATGCAACTGAGCATGCTGCAACAGCCCACGAATATCCTGGACAAAACATCAATGGTGTTGACGTTGGTCATGCTGATGAGCAATTGTATCCTGTTGTTTCTGAGCATGCTAAACCAGCTGCCACCAGAGTATTCATGAACTTGTTATTGAATGGATATTTTGTTCTTTTAATTTCAGTTTGTGGCTTGTTCTTCTTCGCCTTGCAATACATTGCCAATGCTGGTTGGGCTACAGTACTTTTAAGGGTTCCTCAAGCAATGAGTACCTTCTTGCCAATTGGAGCAATTGTAATTCTTGCCGTTTTCTTTATCGATGGTGAAAACATTTACCATTGGTTGGCATACGAAAAATTGCATTTAACCAAAGGCCAAGCTGGTTTTGATAAGATACTAGACAGCAAATCATGGTTCCTTAACAGCAAAGTAGTTGTTGGTTTCCTAATCGCAATTCCTGTAACATGGATTTTGTTCGGCATGAAACTTAGAAGTTTGTCATACAAAGAAGATGCTGAGGGTGGTTTAACTTTCTTCAATAAATCTATCCGTCTCGGTGCTGCTTTTGTTTTGGTATTCGGTTTTACTTTGTCTATCTTAAGTTGGGTAGTTAACATGAGTGTTGATGCGCACTGGTATAGTACCATCTTCTCTTTGTATAATTTCGCCACTGGTTGGGTTAGTACAATCGCTATTATTATCTTGTTTGTTCTATACCTTAAACGCAATGGTTATTTGAATTTGGTTACCGATGAACACATACATGATTTGGGTAAATTTATGTTCGCATTCTCTATATTCTGGACTTACCTCTGGTTTGCTCAGTTTATTTTAATTTGGTATGCAAACATTCCTGAAGAAACCGTTTACTATTACAAACGTTGGGAGTCTCCGTTCAAATTGCATTTCTTCTTGAATCTAATTTTAAACTTCTTAATTCCTTTCTTGGTATTAATGACTAGAAACAACAAACGAAATCCTAAGATTTTAACCTTTGTTGCAATCGTTATTCTTATCGGTCACTGGAATGACTTATACTTAATGTTGATGCCAGGCACCATCGACAAACAAGCTGGCATTGGTTTCCTTGAAGTAGGAATGGCTTTAGCTTTCGCTGGGTTGTTTATCTACTGGGTACTTACTGCTTTAAGTAAAAAAGGTTTAGTTCCGGTTAAGCATCCATACATTGACGAAAGTGCACACCACGACGTTGGTGTATAATATTGATATTAAATAAACTAAAAAAGCAAACCCTCGAAAAGTTTGCTTTTTTGTTTTTATGCTATACCTTTGTATTGTTGAAAAAAATAGTTTCTATATGCCTTTTGTCTGTATTGTTAATCAGCAATACAGAGTTTCATCAATTGATGAAACTGCCTATATTGGTTCAACATTTTATGCACCACAAATCTTTAGACAATTCACTGTCGTTTACAGATTTTATTTTTATTCACTACAGTGATGGCATGGATTTAGCGGATCAGACCCACGAAGAATTGCCTTTTAAATCACATGGTTGTCAGCATATGCTGCAATTGGTATTGGTATGCGACTTCCCTTCGTTTACGCCCCTTAAATCAATCCCTGGGACTATAACAACTGCTGCTTACCAAGAGGTTTTTTATACTTCAAGTAGTTTGGGTGCCATTTGGCAACCTCCGCAGTTGGGTTAAATAAGGATCTTAACCCTCTTTGTGTTTTACAAAGAGTTTCATTCATTTCTTGCTTTTGCTTTCGATCCTTAGAAATAATGCTTTGGCTTATTTGCCTCAATTTCAATTTTTATTAAAACAAACAACATGTTTCTAAATTCAATTATTGGATTTTCAATTAAAAACAAATTAATCATTGGGCTTTTTACAATAAGTCTAATTTTATATGGTGCATACGAGTTAACCCGCTTACCTATTGACGCGGTGCCTGATATTACCAACAACCAAGTGCAAGTAATAACTATTGCACCTTCTTTAGGTGCAACGGATATTGAACGTTTGGTTACTTTTCCTGTAGAACAGGCCAACAGCAACATACCTGGCCTACACGAAATTAGAAGTTTTTCCCGATTCGGACTTTCTTTGGTGACCATTGTGTTTGATGAAGGTGTCGATATATATTGGGCAAGACAGCAAGTATCTGAGCGCTTACAGTCTGCTAAGGCATTAATTCCTCCAGGCGTTGCAAGTCCTGAACTAGGACCTGTAACCACTGGCTTAGGCGAAATATATCAATATGTTATTAGACCTAAAAAGGGCTATGAACATAAATATACCAGTGTTGAATTACGGACCATTCAAGATTGGATAGTGCGAAGACAATTGTTGAGTGTTAAAGGTGTGGCGGATGTTAGTAGTTTTGGCGGTCATTTAAAACAATATGAAATAGCCATTGACCCTGATAAGTTGCAATCTATGGACATTAGCATTGAAGACGTTTTCAATGCCATACAAAGCAACAATGAAAACACAGGCGGTGCCTATATTGAAAAAGGTCCTACTGTTTTATACATTAGAACCGAAGGATTGGTAAACAGCATTTCTGATCTGGGTAATATTCCTGTCAAGGTATTGAAAAATGGTGTTTCTTTATTGGTAAGAGATATTGCAGAGGTGAAACTTGGAACCGCAGTTAGATACGGAGCCATGCATTACGATACCCTTGGGGAAGTGGCCGGTGCTGTTGTTATGATGCTTAAGGGTGGAAACAGCAGTGAGGTAATTAAAGATGTTAAAGAAAGAGTTGATCTTATTCAAAAATCATTGCCAGACGGCGTTGTTATTGAGCCTTTCTTAGACAGGACAAAAATGGTAAACAATGCCATTGGAACAGTTGAAACCAATTTGTTAGAAGGTGCCTTAATCGTCATCTTTGTCTTGGTCTTATTCCTTGGGAATGTTCGTGCAGGGTTATTGGTTGCCTCTGTTATTCCACTTTCAATGTTGTTCGCAGTAATTATGATGAACACGTTTGGCGTCAGCGGCAACTTAATGAGTTTAGGGGCACTCGATTTTGGTCTTATTGTCGATGGTGCCGTTATCATTGTTGAAGCTGTGATGCACGCGCTTACCAACCACAGTTCTAAAATAGGATTCTTAAAGCTTGAGCAAAATAAAATGGACGAAACCGTTAAGCATTCAGCCAGTAAAATGATGAACAGCGCCGTTTTTGGCCAAATTATTATCTTAATTGTATACCTGCCGATATTCTCTCTGCAAGGCATTGAAGGCAAAATGTTTAAACCAATGGCACAAACTGTTGCTTTTGCTTTAATGGGGGCATTTATTTTATCGTTAACCTACATCCCAATGATGAGTAGTGTGTTCCTAAGTAAGACCATACACACCAAAAAGAATCTATCCGATAAAATGATGGAAAAGCTCGAAGGTGTTTATAGAACTACATTGAATAAAACACTCAATTATCCAAAAATGGTCTTAACTTCAGTATTGGCACTGTTTACACTAGCAATTATTGTGTTGATGCAATTGGGTGGCGAATTCATTCCCACTCTTGAAGAAGGTGATTTTGCATTAGAAACCAGGGTATTACCTGGTAGCAATCTCAATGTTAGTTTAAAAGCTGCAAAGCAAGCATCTGCGATTTTGATGACGAAGTTTCCTGAGGTAGAAAAAGTTGTTGCCAAAATTGGGAGTGGCGAAGTGCCTACAGATCCTATGCCCATTGATGCACAAGATTTAATGATTATTCTAAAAGATAAAAAAGAATGGACAAGCGCTAAAACATTTAACGAATTGGCTGAGAAAATGGGCGAGGCACTTAAGGATGTACCGGGTGTAACTTTCGGTTTTCAATACCCTGTGCAAATGAGGTTTAACGAACTAATGACGGGGGCGAGGCAAGATGTAGTTTGTAAGATTTTTGGCGAAAACCTTGATACCTTGGCCCATTACGCTGCTGAACTTGGGAAAATTGCCAGTGTTGTAGACGGTGCTCAAGACGTTTATGTTGAACCTGTAGCAGGAATTCCTCAAATTGTGATCAATTACAAACGCGATTTAATTGCCCGTTATGGTGTCAAAATCAGCGATGTCAATAGGGCGGTTAATAAAGCCTTTGCAGGTGGAAGTGCTGGCAAGATCTATGAAGGTGAAAAGAGATTCGATTTGGTGGTCCGGTTAAATAAAAATCAGAGACAAGAGTTGTCAGATGTTCAAAATTTATTAATTCCTGTTGGTCCTTCAATTAATGTGCCTTTATCCCATTTGGCTGATGTGGAAATAAAAGATGGCCCTAATCAAATTCAAAGAGAAGATGCCAAAAGGCGAATCGTGGTGGGCTTTAATGCCCGCGGAAGGGATGTTCAATCTATCGTTGATGATCTACAAACTAAAATTGCTCAAAAAGTTAAATTGCCTGCTGGATATTATATTACCTATGGGGGTGCTTTTGAGAATTTAAATGCTGCAAAAAAACGCTTGGGTGTTGCTGTTCCAATTGCCTTATTCTTGATTTTTCTGCTTTTGTTTTTTGCGTTTAATTCAAGCAAGCAAGCAGCATTGATTTTTACAGCCATTCCTCTGTCTGCAATAGGTGGAATACTAGCCCTTGCAATGCGTGGCATGCCTTTTAGTATCAGTGCTGGTGTTGGTTTTATTGCCTTGTTCGGGGTTGCTGTATTGAATGGGATTGTTTTAATTGCAGAATTCAAACGTCTGAAGTCAGATGGAATTACTGATTTACGTGAAATCGTAATTAAAGGGACTTCTTTACGCTTGCGTCCTGTGCTTATGACAGCTCTGGTAGCATCTCTTGGATTTCTTCCTATGGCATTAAGCAATGGTGCAGGTGCGGAAGTTCAACGGCCACTGGCTACAGTCGTTATTGGTGGTTTGCTCATTGCGACTTTCTTGACTTTATTTGTTCTGCCAATAATTTATGGAATTTCTGAACAGGGATTCAAAATGAAATTTTCAAACGCCAAAATAACTTTAATTGTGTGTCTGTTTTTGGCGTCCAATAGTAATGCCCAAAATAAAATTAGCATTAAAGCTGCCGTCGATTCAGCCATCGCAAATAATTTGGTTTTGCGCAGCGATCGCTTAACTCTAGCTTATAATTCAGCTTTGGTGAAGACGGCAAATAATTTACCTAAAACAAATCTGAATTTCGAAAATGGACAAATTAACAGTGCTTATATTGACCAGCGTTTTGGTTTGTCTCAAAACATACAATTTCCTCAAGTTTACAAAAGACAAAGACAACTCTTGGAGGCTTATCAGCAATCGAGTCAGTTGCAACTCAATTTGTCAGAACTTGAGTTGAAACGTCAAGTGTATTCAAACTATTACAGCCTGGTGTATTTGCTCGCTAAGGAAAATATTTTGCTGCAATCTGATTCAATGTATTCAGCCTTCTTATCAAGAGCAGAAACAAAATACAAATTGGGTGAAACAGGTAATTTGGAGAAGTCTGCCGCCGCTTTGCAAAGACAACAAATTGCCATCCAATTAACAGAGTTGCAACAAGACATTGCTTTTAAAATATTGTCATTAAAATGGCTGTTAAATACGACAAACGATTGCTTGCCTAATACGGATGAGCTAATGCTTCAAATGCCTATTTTGGATTCGAATTTATTGACAACCCATCCTCAACTAGCAGTTTTGCAGCAGAACTTACAAATTAGTCAATCGAAATCAATGTTAGAAAAGTCAAGGTTTTTACCTGATTTGCAATTGTCATACTCGAATATGAGTATGAAAGGGGTTGGAGCAGATAACCATTTATATTCCTCCAATACCAGGTTCCAATCGATGCAAGTTGGGGTGGGGATCCCCATATTTATAGGTGCGCAAAAAGCGGTTGTAAAAGCGGCTGAAATTGACAAAGAAATTGCTGCCAATAGTTTTGACATCGGACAAAGAACCATTGCGCAACAATGGACACAAGCTGCAACAAAGGTTTCGAACTATAAAGCGATAGTTGATTTCTACGACAGCATTGGACTTGAAAATTCAAATAATTTAAAAGCGTCGGCAAACAGACAATTGGAAGCGGGTGAAATATCTTACTCAGATTGGGTGGTCTTGAGCAACCAATCGATTGCGGCCCAAAGCCACTATTTGGAAATGCTTCGTTTGTACAACGAAGCCGTAATAGAATTAATGTACTTGATGGGAAAATAAAATTTAAAATAAAGAAATGTTGAAACATATAAATTTAGGACTTTTAATACTATCTGTTATGATAGTTTTTCAGGCCTGCGGCAATAAAGCTGCTGAAAGCGAAACAAAAACAAACGAAATAAGGGTTAAGGAAATTACCTTGACCGACGCGCAAATGCAAAATGCAAGCATTGGCTTCGATACGGCCAAGATTGTTAAACTATCAGGAACGATTAAAGTAAATGGGGTAATTGATGTGCCGCCACAAAATATGGTATCCGTTAGCTTACCCTTGGGTGGTTTTTTAGTTAAGACTAAGCTTTTGCCGGGCATGCATTTGAATAAAGGTGATATAATCGCTGTAATGGAAGACCAACAATACATTCAACTACAACAAGATTATTTGACTGCTAAAGCACAATTTTCCTACATTGAAAACCAATACCAAAGGCAAGCAGAATTAAACCAAAGCAAGGCAAGCAGTGATAAAATGTTCGAACAAGCTAAGTCTGATTACCAAAGCCAAAAGATTTTGATCAATGCCTTGTCTGAAAAGCTAAAGTTAATCGGTCTTAATCCTGCTCAATTGAATGAAAATAACATGTCCAAAAGCATCAATGTGTATTCGCCAATTAATGGTTTTGTCAGTAAAGTCAATGTAAATATAGGTCGATACATTAGTCCTTCAGACGTGATGTTTGAATTGGTGAATCCTGATGACATTCATTTAAATTTAACCATCTACGAAAAGGATTTACAAAGTTTACATATTGGAAGCAAAGTCAAGGCCTTCTCTAATAACAATTCTGATAAAATATATGATTGCGATGTGATTTTAATTGGTCAGGACGTTTCAAAAGAAGGGTTCGTTCAAGTGCATTGCCATTTTCAAACCTACAGCAATATTCTTATTCCTGGAATGTATATGAATGCTGAACTAGAATCGGATTCGAAACTAGCTTTGGCATTACCAGAAGCTTCCGTAGTGTCTCATGAAGGTGTTGAGTATGTATTTATTGAAAAATCAAATAAGCACTTTGAAATGGTAACGGTTAAAGCATTGTCTAGAAGCAAGGGCATGGTGGAAATCGAAGAAAACCCTCAATTAATAGGGGCTAAAGTTGTCGTTAATGGGTCTTATGATTTGCTGATGATGGCAAAGAATACAGCTGAATAATTAAACTTAAATAAATTAAACTAGAATCATGGTAGCAATAAGCAAGGGTAATGGTGCTGTCAATATGCAAAAATCTTTGCTTGTTGTTTCCGTTGTGCTTTTTATTATAAAAATTACCGCTTGGTACCTTACGGGTTCCGTTGCTATTTTAACCGATGCCTTAGAAAGCACTGTGAATGTCGTAGCCGGTATTATCGGTTTGTACAGCATCGTTTTATCGGCCAAGCCAAAAGACCAGGAGCATCCTTATGGCCATGGCAAAGTTGAGTTTTTGTCTTCGGCTTTAGAAGGGTTGCTTATTTCAATTGCTGGTTTGTTCATTGTTTACGAGTCCTTAAATAATCTTATACATCCACATGCCTTGCAAAAATTAGACAGCGGTATGGTACTTATAGCAATTACTGCAGTTGTGAATTTTATAATGGGACATTTATGCATTCAAAAAGGAAAAAAAGAAGCTTCTCCAATTTTGTTAGCTAGCGGCCAACATCTTAAGTCAGATACCTATTCAACCCTTGGAATTTTGTTGGGTCTATTTTTGATTTATATGACGGACTATTTGTGGTTAGACAGCGTTGCCGCTCTAATTATGGCTTTCGTAATTATTTATACTGGATATAAAATTATTAGACGTTCTATATCCGGTATTATGGACGAGTCTGATACAGCCATTATAAATGAAATTGTGTTGGTTTTAAATGAGCATAGAAGGTCTGATTGGATTGATGTTCACAATATGCGTGTAATCAATTATGCTGGCTTTTACCATATTGATTGCCACTTAACCGTGCCTTACTACATCAATGTCAACGAAGCCCATGCCTTGCTTGATGCTTTAACAGATATGTTGCGGCTGCACTTTAAAGACAGGGTAGAATTTTTTATTCACATCGATGGTTGTGTTTCAAAACAATGCAACCTATGCTCGGTACAAAATTGTTCTGTTAGAAAACAGCCTTTCAATGAATCAATTCAATGGACTTACAGCAATATTGTTTCCAATTCTAAGCATGGCTTAGCATAATGTTGCCAATTAATAGGAACATAATAGGAGGAAATTCTGAAGTTTTGGCAATACCTTAACTCAACGCCAATAAAAAAATACTAAACCCCGATAAAGCATCTGTCGCAAAGTTTTCTTTTAATCCTGTAAAGCCATCTTTCGGCAAATTATTTTTTTGACGGCTCATATTTGTTAATGTTAATGGTTTGGAAATATGAAAATCTGATTGTTGGATTGCTTTCTAAAATGGTATTAGAATAGTTCCAAATATTTTGATGAATGTAATTGATTTGTATTTGATTGTGTTTGTTGAAATTGTATGCAAAGCCTGCGATAATGCGGTTTTGATTCATTAACGATTTTCCGCTGTATGAACCAACATTAAAGAATACTTCATCACCAATGACAAAACTCAACAAATTGGCCTCTTGTTTTTTCATGATTGGATGCGCATATAGTGCCATAAATCGCAAACGGTTTCTGTAAATCCTATCTGTCCCAATAAATCTATTCTCATCTCTTAATCGCGTTTGTAAGGTTGATGATTTAATGCTAAACTTTCCATTTAACTGCATCCAAATATGGTCTTCTTCAATTGGCGATTTGAAAATTGCAGGTGTGCCATAAGAAAATGTTTCATAATATGTGTAGCCAATGCCAGCGGTAAATAGTTTATTGATGTTGTAGTCGATAGACGGGCGAACAAACCACTGTTGGGGTTTTTGTCCCCATTCTGTATTTCGTCTGGTGGCCTCAAGAGTAAATGATAGCTTCTTACTGAAGTTGACTTTGCTGACATAATGTACCCAAATATTATTGTTTTGGGTTTTTACTTGGGCATTTGCTGCGGTGCTTAATATGGTCATTAAACACAACAAAATGATTGATGGGTTAAATAATTGAATTTTCATGATGATTGATAAGGTGTTTCGTGGTAGGTTTTAACGCGTGAGCCTAAAAATAATCGGACATACATTCTGATAATTGCAATTCCACCTGTGATGAATGCGAGAGAATTAAACAATGCTAAAAAGAACTGATCTTGCTAAAAATTAAATCTTTGCCAATAAATGTAGGTGAAGTAGGGAAACCCATTAAATCCAAGCCTACCAACAGAAATACAAACGCCAAAAGCGGATATTCATATGCATGGCCACAAATAATCCAAATGCTCAGTATGATTCTTGAAAAAAATTTCAATTTGTTGTGCCGTAAAGTTACACTATTTTAAAAAAGAGGAGAAAAATGTGCCAAACTATACCAATTATAAAATATTCTCATAAACGATGGCCATTCCCTGACCAACGCCAACGCACATAGTAGCTACGCCATATTTTACATCGGGTCTTTTTTGCATTTCATGAATTAACGTGCTGCTGATACGCGCACCACTGCAACCCAATGGATGGCCAATAGCGATAGCACCACCATTTACGTTTACTTTATTGATGTCTATGTCTAGCTCTTTAATGCAGGCAATACTTTGAGACGCAAATGCTTCGTTTAATTCAAATAATCCAATGTCTTCAATGTTAAGTCCAGCCCGTTTTAAAGCTTTGCGCACCGCCTCAACCGGTCCTATCCCCATAATGGCTGGCTCAACACCTGATGCGGCTGTTGCAACAATTCTAGCTTTTGGTTTTAAACCATGCGCTCTAACAAAAGATTCAGAGGCAATAGCCAAAACGCTGGCGCCATCGTTAACTGAACTAGAATTTCCAGCCGTTACACTGCCATCTTTTTTAAATGCCGGTTTTAAATTGTTTAATGTTTCAATGCTGCTCAAGCGGGCTTGCTCATCGGTATCGAATAGTATGCTTTCGCCTTTTTTCTGTGGGATTTCGTATGCCACTATTTCTTCTTTAAATTTCCCGGCATCTTGGGCCTGCTTCCATTTTAATTGAGAGTCGTAGGCAAATTGGTCTTGTTGTTCACGGCTAATTCCCCAGCGTTCAGCAATATTTTCAGCCGTTTCACCCATGGTAAATGGATGGTATAGCTTTGATAGGGCAGGATTGGTAAATCTCCAACCTATGGTGGTATCATGAATTTCTGGAGCACGGCCAAAAGCGGTGTCTGATTTGGCCATTACAAATGGCGCCCTCGACATGCTCTCAACCCCGCCGGCAATATACAATCCGCCATTGCCTGCATTGATTTCCATATACGCGTTGGCTATGGCTTGAAGTCCACTGGCACACAATCTATTGACTGTATAGCCAGAAACGCTGGTAGGAAGGCCCGACAACAAAGCAGACATACGCGCAACATTCCTGTTGTCTTCTCCAGCTTGATTGGCTGCACCTAAAATTACTTCTTCGGTTTCTTCAAAGGGGATATTGGGATTTCTGTTGATCAAGGCCTTAATCACATGGGCGCCCATGTCATCCGGTCTGGTTGCAGAGAGGGTTCCTGCATATTTTCCAATTGCGGTTCTAACGGCATCAATTACGTATATAGATTGGCTCATATTGTGGGGCAAAACTACAATATTATCAAATATAAATGATGAAAATATTTATTATAACATCCTGAATTAAGACCTTTAAGGGGATTAATCAACTATTCTTGAACAGAAATATTTGAATTGCAATTTTTGGGTAATTGTGGTTTAATGAAAAAACTATTTTATTTTCGTGTCAATGAAAATAAATAGATTCTTTATTTAT
>CAMDAF010000025.1 GCA_945888525.1 Chitinophaga pinensis | reverse complement strand
TGCCATCTTCATTAAAATACTTCAATGACAACTCCAAGCTAAAGTCTCTATTTTTAAAGCCTCGAAGCAATTAACTCCTTAGCTGTTATTATAAAGTTTGTCTCTTATTTCTCTACAGTGTTTTTCAGAACGGGAGTGCAAAGGTAATATTATTTGCCACTATCCCTAATCTTTTTTCACTTATCCTAAATTTAAAGGACAAGTAACTGTAAATCAAATGGTTAAAAAACCAATTAAAACCCCTGTTTTGATTCAATTCAAGCAAATTAAAAGAAATTTGAATGCACACACAGACGACAATCCTTTAAAATCAATGGTTTTTGAGGCGTTTTTAAGACGATAAGCGCTCTGTGCCCACTCCATTTTCTTCGTGAATTATAAAAATTATTGAAATTTATGCTTTTTTTCGGCTGATTCTTGGTTTTTACAATTCCCTTTTAAACCATAGTATTTTACTTTAAAAGTAAAACAACAATACCTATATTTGGTAAGCCTGTAAATTAGATAGACTTGGCCAGCATTTTTTGGATGTACTTTCCAACGATATCAAACTCTAGGTTTACGGTGTCACCCAAATTTAAAAAGCCAAACACAGTATGCTCGTATGTATATGGAATGATGGCAACAGAAAATTCATTATCCATACTGCCAACAACAGTTAAGCTCGTACCATTAACTGTTATTGAACCTTTCTCAACGGTCGTACCCATCCCATCAGGATACTTGAAAGTAAAACGCCAACTACCAACTTCATCTAATTTTTGAATACAAGTTGCCGTGCAATCAACATGGCCTTGAACGATATGGCCATCAAATCGACCATCTGCTTTCATGCATCTTTCCAAATTTACATGCTTGCCAATGGCCCATGATTTTAAATCCGTTTTATTTAAAGTTTCGTGAATGGCAGTTACCACATGGGTATTGTCCGCTGTTTCAACAACCGTCAAACAAACACCGTTGTGTGCAACGCTTTGGTCAATTTTCAATTCTGAACCAATTGAAGATTCAATTGTAAAATGGATGTTATTTTGTTCTGTTTGTATGGCCTTAATTTCACCCATACACTCAACTATGCCAGTAAACATGCTGCGAAGATAGTCTTTTTAAAATTTTTTTTATAGAAGGTCAATGGGATCCTAGCTATTTAAATACTGCAACCAGGCGCAGATTAATCCTTCTTCCAGTCAAATAATTGGGAATACCGTAGGTCGTGTTGCTAAAATCTTTTACCCATAAATAAGAAATTACATTGTTTATCTGCAATAAATTATAGACATCAGCGCCTATCCACATATTGCGAATCAGCTTGCTTTTTATCTTGGTTGATTCACCGCCTATTAGCACTTTACTAAAACCGATATCAACCCTTTTGTATGCAGGAATGGTATAACCTTCTTTATACCTTGCTGATCCACCCAAATAATAAGGCAGCCCAGTTCCAAAATTCATCATCAAATGCATGCGGTAATCTTTGTTTGAATTCAATTCATCCTGAAACATCACCGATGCAGTTACCCTGCGGTCTGTTGGCCGCCTCAACAAGCCTGTTTCAGTTTCTTCCTTGTTGACGTCGATGTAGGTAATGCGTTCGTCGGTTTTTAAAACACTAAAAGAAAACCAACTTTCTAAGCCTTTAATAAACTCTCCATTTATTCTGGCATCAAAACCTGTTGCATATCCGCGTGCTGAATTGGTGGCATAGTATCTAATGCGGATATTATCCAAAACATAAGGCACCAAGTAATTCAAGTCTTTGTAATACATTTCGGCTGAAAATTTAAATGGTCTTCCAAAAGACTTAAATCCGAATTCCATACCGGCTGTATAATGTATACTTCTTTGCGCTTTTAAATTGGTGTTTAACTGACCGGCAAAATCGCGCATCTCTCTGTAAAATGGAGCTTGGTAATAGTATCCAAATGCGGCTTTCAATAAAATGTTCTTTTTCAGTGGAACAGAATCGCGTTTGTGGCGGGCATTATAATGCTTATTCGGTTCATAATACATTTGAACACGAGGAGAAACCAATGATTGACCATTTAAACTAGAATATAAGTACCTTGTTCCTGCTGTAACTGTAAATTCGTTAACGGCACCAAAACCTTGATGAAATTGAAAAAAGCCAGAAACCCTTTGGTTGCTGATACTCGACCTAGAGTTGACGTTGTCATTCAAATAAATACTAGAATCATTGCCTGGCAAGCTGCTTATATTATAGCCTCCGGAATCTGCAAATTTCCATTCTTTGAAACGGTCGTTTATACTTTCCAATTGGTATTTGATGCCGTAAATTAATTTTCCTGGATGGCGCATTTGATCGAGCTCGTACATTATTTTCTGAGCCGATTTAATTCCGGCAAATTTTACCACGCCTTGATGGGCCATATTAAAAACAGAAAAATACAAATCGTTGCGCGCATGGTTAATAAAATAACCACGGCCTAACAATGACTTTGCATTTCCAAAACCACTTGATCCTAAATTATTGTCTACTTCTGAAATCTCATAGGCCCCTTGGATATCATAATGCTCCATTTCTGAGGAAACAAAACCAGAGGCCATAAATTTTAATTCAATTCTTTTTTTAGAATGGACAAACGACAAGCCACCCATTCCAGAGCGGTAGTCAACGATCTCTTGCCCATCCATTCCAATGCTTAATTTCAATGCACTTTGCAGTGTTCCAAAAGTTGTTTCTTGACGTTCAGGCTCAAAACGGTAGCGGTTTTGCGCATAGTTAAGCAACAATTCCAAACGGTTGTAACGGTTAAAATGCCAAGAAAACAGTGATTGCAAATCGCCGAACCTCGACTTATACAAACCTTCTGCATCGAAGGTGTTGAGTAAATTTTTATTCCCCCTATAACGGGCGCCTGTTAAATATGTAAATCTTATAGAATCTCTTTGCCCGACGCGTTTACGCGCCTTTGCAACCCCTTCAACAAAAAAAGTAGCGCCCAACATCCCAATTTGCACACCTGATGCATTGGCCTTCGGACTGCGGTAATTGACATCTAGCACCGACGATAATTTATCGCCATAACGGGCTTCAAAACCACCTGCAGAAAAATTCACATTGTTAACCAAATCTGGATTAATAAAGCTCAGGCCTTCTTGCTGTCCGCTGCGCACCAATTGCGGTCGGTATATCTCAAGATCGTTCACATAGATTAAATTCTCGTCGTAACTCCCTCCCCTTACATTATACTGAGAACTGAGTTCGTTATTCGAACTCACCCCTGCCATGGTTTTAATAAAATCAGAAAAATCGCCAGAAACACTCGGTCTACTGCTCAATGGTTTCATCACAATATCACCTCGGCTCTCTCTTTTATCACTGATGCCCCCGGGGTTATAGGTTGTAATAGAATTGCTGAGTGTAACGTCGAGTTTATAATCTTCTTCCTCAAATAAAAAAGGAACCGCACTTAGGTATGGTTTAATGCCGGGTGTCTCAAACTTTAAAATATTTTTCTTTTTGCGGATGTAAGGCACTCTATAATTACCGTCACTATCAGAATACCACATGCCATCAATTGCCGAATTGTGGATCACTGCATTCGAAATAGCGGTGCCGCTATCACTTAAAACACGACCATGCACAAACGACTGCCCAAAAGCAGCGGATACAAAAAAAAGAGATATGAGCAGAGCTGTTAACTTCAAAAACGGTTTTGCTGATTAACGAATACCTGCTTGTATTATTGTTTTAGTTGAGAAATCATGGCTTTCGGATCAGGAGCAGAAAAAACAGTATTTCCAGCCACCAATACGGTTGCTCCGGTATCAACAAGTTTTTTGTAGTTACTAAGTGTTACTCCACCATCAATTTCGATATCGAAACTTACGCCCAATTTGGCTTGCATATTTTTCAATTGTTCGATTTTACGGTACGTATTTTCAATAAAGGATTGACCACCGAAACCTGGGTTAACACTCATCAAACACACTAAGTCAATATCGCCCGCTACATCTTCTAACAAACTCACATTTGAATGCGGGTTAACCGCCACACCGGCCTTCATACCTGCGCTGCGAATAGATTGCAAACTTCGATGCAAATGGCTGCAAGCTTCGATATGCACAGACAATACGGCTGCACCAACTTCAGCAAAACGGGTAATGTAACGGTCAGGATCAACAATCATTAAATGCACATCTAAAGGCTTTTTAGCATGTTTTTTCAAGGTATTCATCACAGGAAAACCAAAAGAAATATTTGGAACAAATACCCCGTCCATAATGTCTACGTGAAACCAATCTGCTTCGCTCTCGTTAATCATTTGAATGTCGCGTTCTAAATTACCAAAATCAGCTGATAACACACTTGGTGCGATTTTAAATTGCATGGGTGCAAAGTTATGCCTTGTGGATCAACTAAGCAATACCATAAATAAATCAACAATATTTGCGTTCCTCCAAGGTGTTGGAGATAAGTCTAAGAGCATCAATCCTTGCAGTCGGCAATTATCCAACAAAGAAAAGACATCATATAGCCTATGTGCTCACATACTATTCCTGCTTCAAAAAAACTTACCGATTCATGACAAGCACCCTACCATACATTTAATAATTTCCCTTTATCTTCGCAGAAAATTTGTAAAATGCGCTTAATACTTTCCATACTATTCATATCCGCTAGCTTCATTTCTCTCAAAGCTCAAAAGAAAGAAGATATCACAGCACGAATGAAGTCTGATATATCGTACCTAGCCAGCGATCAATTAGAAGGTCGTCTTAGTGGATCATCAGGTGAACTGCGTTCTTCTTTGCATATTGCCGACCAATTTAGAATCAATGGTGTTAGCCCGAAGGGAAATGATTCTGGTTCATATTTCCAAACCTTCAGCATTGTGCGTTTGCGAATTTCTCAATACAAAGGCAGTTTGTTGTGGACAGATAAGTATGAATTTATGCGTGGACTAAAATCTGACCGTGCTGAATTTTATCCGCTTTCACAAAGCTGCAACCTTGACAGCGTTGAGAATGTTCCAACATTCTTTGCAGGCTTTGGTATTTTAGCGCCTGAAAACAATTACAGCGATTACCAAGACACCAATGGCATCAGAGGTAAAGTATTTATCATTAAATTGGGCAGCCCAGAAGCATCAAACGATCACAGCAAATATTCAGCCTACGAAAGCTTAAACTACAAAGTTGATCAAGCCATAAAATTTGGTGCTAGAGGCGTTGTGTTTATAAATATAGATACCAGCATTGAAAACCCTAAGGGCAAATTAGACCGTGAAATCAAGCCCCGCTCTATCCCTGTTATATTTGTGAATACGATGCAAGCTTCATTGATGAATGCCAAACAAATCAGCTTCAAAGTGGACATCAAACAAATCAACTCAACAGCACACAACGTGGTTGGTTACATCAACAACAAAAAAGCAAAAACAATAATCATTGGTGCGCACCAAGACCATCTTGGATACAATGAATTTGGCGGAAGCAGGGATACCAAAGGTGGTCAAATCCACAACGGTGCCGACGACAATGCCAGTGGTGTTGCCATGATGCTTGAGTTGATGCGCAAAATAAAGAAGTCTAAAAAACTGAGAAATAACAATTACATTTTTATCGCTTTTAGCGGCGAAGAACAAGGACTATTGGGAAGTAATTATTTTGTAAACCACCCAGTTATAGATGTAAAGACCGTTCAATATATGTTGAACTTTGATATGGTTGGCCGTCTCGATTCCAGCAAAAAGACCTTAATGGTGTATGGCGTAGGCACTTGCCCGCAATGGAAAACAAGCATTGCCAACTTGAAAACAGATTCTACTCAAATAAAAATCAAAACCACTGAAAGTGGGACAGGAAGTTCTGACCACACCAGCTTTTACTATGCAAATATTCCTGTTTTGCATTTCTTCACCGGACAGCACCAAGATTACCATATGCCATCTGACGATGAAAGTTTAATCAATTACAACGGCATGCAACAGGTATACAATGTCACCTTGCAAATAATTAAGTCGCTTAAAAAAATAAAAGACATGCCATTTACTGCAACCAAGAGTGAAGAAAGCGCCCGCATGGCTTTTAAAGTTAGCTTGGGCATTATGCCCGATTATATATTTGATGGTGTGGGATTGCGCATTGATGGCGTCAACTTAGGCAAGCCTGGTGAAAAAGCCGGCATGTTGAAAGGTGACATTATTACTAAAATGGGCGATTTCGTTATCAGCAATATCCAAGACTATATGAAAGCCTTAAGTCAATTTAAAAAAGGCGATGCCATTTCCGTGCTCGTAAAAAGAGGTTCAGAAGAAAAAACACTACAGGTTACTTTTTAATTCATTATGAAAATTACAGAACACATTAAGAATGCAAACAAAACCTTGTTTTCATTCGAAATATTGCCCCCACTAAAAGGTGATAGTATAGAAAGTATTTACCACGGCATCGATCCTTTAATGGAATTCAATCCATCTTTTATTGATGTTACCTACCACCGTGAAGACTATGTAGAAAAGAAACGTAGCGATGGTTCATTTGTAAAAGTAAGCACCAAGAAAAGACCAGGCACAGTGGCCATTTGTGCTGCAGTGATGCACAAATACAACATCGATACGGTACCACATATTATCTGTGGTGGTTTTACCCGCGAAGACACCGAAAACGCCTTAATCGATTTAAATTTCTTGGGCATAGACAATGTCTTAGCGCTAAGAGGTGACAATGCGAAAAACGAAAATATTTTTACGCCAGAGGACGGAGGCAATACCAATTCACTAGACCTTATTCACCAAATAAAAAACATGAACAGTGGCATTTATATTGATGAAGAATTATCCAATGCAAACATCACCAATTTTTGCATTGGAGCGGCTGCCTACCCAGAAAAACACCACGATGCGCCAAACTTAAAAACAGACATGAAGTTTTTAAAACGTAAAATAGAAAGTGGAGCAGAATTTATTGTAACACAAATGTTTTTCGACAACCAGAAATATTTTGAGTTTGTTGCCAAGTGTCGAGAGAATGGCATTATGGTTCCAATTATTCCAGGCATCAAACCCTTAACGACCAAATCACAACTCACTCTACTGCCGAAATTGTTTCATATCGATTTACCAGATGCTTTAACAGATGAGATTGAACAAGCTAAAACAACAGATGCAGTTAAAGAAATTGGTATTGAATGGGCAATCAAGCAATGTCAAGAATTAATTGAGGCCAAAGTTCCTGTTTTGCATTTTTACACCATGGGGAAAAGCGGGGCCACCAAACAAATTTGCGAAAAAATATTTTAAACAGCGCTTTTGAAAGGCATAGTCATCAAATCGACCGGCAGCTGGTATAAAATCAAGCAAGAAGACCTCTCAATCCTAGATGCCCGAATGAAAGGCAAAATAAGATTGAAAGAGCTAAATACCACCAATCCTGTAGCGGTTGGCGACCGCGTTGACTATGAATATGAAAGCAGTGGAGATGAAACCTATGGCGTTATCAGAGGCATCGAAAAACGCAGCAATTATATTATTCGCAAGAGCAATAAGCTTAGCAAACAAGGTCAAATTATTGCGGCCAATATCGACCAAGCCTTACTTTTGGTAACCTTATCATCGCCCAAAACCTCTTTGGGATTTATCGACCGATTTTTGATTATGGCTGGGGCCTACCATATACCTGTAACTTTGGTTTTTAACAAATACGACCAATACACAGAGGAAGAAAAGCTCTACCATGCCCATTTAAAAGAACTCTATGAAAGCCTTGGCTATCCGTGCATCTTAAGTTCTATTTACATGGAAGAATACTTGCCCAGCAAACAATTAAGTGAGGCAATTAAAAATAAAACTGTTTTGATCAGTGGCCATTCAGGTGTTGGAAAATCAAGTTTGTTAAATGCGCTTTTGCCTTCAGCATTTCAAAAGGTTGACAAAATAAGCGAGTCGCATCAAAGAGGAAAACACACCACCACCTTTGCAGAAATGTTTAACATCGATCAGCACACGGCCATCATTGACACCCCAGGTATAAGAGATTTTGGCATTATTGATATTGAAGAAGCTGAAATTGGCCATTACTTTCCTGAAATTAGACATTACATGCAGGCCTGTCGTTTTCACAACTGCAAGCATTTAAATGAACCAGATTGCGCGGTGATTGCAGCTTATGAAAGTGGCGAAATGGCGGCCAGCAGATACTACAATTACTTGAGTATACTGGACAACCAAAATATTTTTAGTTAAATTTTACCTTTAGAATTCGAGTCATCCAATTCAGGCATTCTTAATAGACGGCCGTAAAAATTGCTGGTGCCATATTTGCGTTTAATGCGCTGGGCAAAAAAAACGCCTAGTATAAAGCCGATGGGTAAAGAGGCGTAAAAAATTCTGTAATCTATTGTCAAACCTAGGAATAAACCCAAGGCACCAACAATCAAAAAAGGACAAAGCAAAAGCAAGATCCAATAAAACCACTCTGTAAGTGTCGCTAAGATTTTCAAAAGCAAGTTCACATTAAATGAAATTAAAAAGTACAGTTGCAATGTTTTTTCTGATTTCCTCCACCCATTCGGGCGCTTTTACAACTGCTTACACTTAAAAGCAAAGCAATCGAAGCAAAAAGAAACAGACGTTTCATCATAGAACAAAGGTACATTGAATTTTCAGAATATCAACGCCAAAATCAAAAAGCATGCGCACAAGAATATTGTTTTTTTCGAGAAGCATAACATCGACTTCCACTGCAGCTGCTCAAACAGATGAGCAAAGCAAATAATACGGATAGAGCAATTAAAGATTTCATACTTAATGAACGACACATAAGGAGCCAAATGATATCAAAAGTATTGATAGGTAGATACAAACCTTCAATAAAATAAAATTATAAAATTTGCGTTTAGAAAGGGTAAAAAAATTATTTTTGTAACAAATGAAATTAAAAAACATCTACTTACTGATTTTCCCTGCATTGGTTTTTATGTCCTCATGTATTTACGAAGATGGACCAAAAATGAGTTTTCGCTCTAAAAAGGCGAGAGTCGTTAATTCGTGGTATATCGACAAAGCCTATGAAGCGGGTGTCGATAAAACCGATGCCTACAAATCTGCTTTCGTCAATTATAAATTGGATTTGAAAACTGACGACAATTACAGCCTAAATTACAAAGCCTATAATTTGCTTGACTATTCAGAAAAAGGAACTTGGAAATTAAGCGACGACAATTTGTACATCGTATTCAAACCAAACAATACCACCCAAGAAAACAAAAGCAAAATTTTACGTCTAAAAAACCATGAAGCTTGGGTCATTGTAAACGTCAACAACAAAGATGTTGAGTTGCATTTGAGGGATTAGTGGGGAGAAAATGATCCCAGTGGCAGAGAACTCCGCTTCGCTCCATTCACGCCACGGGATAGATAAATTGATGAATCGATAAATTGATGAATTGATACCTGTAACAGAGACTTCACTCCGTTCCGTCACGTTAAGGGATGAATTATTAGTTAATAGTTTGGCGTTTACTAAACAAATTTGGTAGAACTTTTCACAGATGAAATGCAGTCTCAGAGGTGTTTTCCACCCCTGAGCGTTAAGCACTCAAAAACAGGTGAAAGTTGTTCCGAAGAATATTTTCGGGATTTTGTCAATGGCTTTTAGGCCTTTACCATTTCCCATGCTTTGTCTGCTTGCAAATGCAACATTTCTAAACCGTTTTTCACCTTAGCGCCATGCTCTGTAAACTTTTGCATCATTGGCGTGTTTTCGGGGTTGTAAACCAAATCGTAAAAATAATGAGCACTGTGTATTTGCTCGTATGGAAGGTCTAAACAGCCTTCAGCATTTGAATTTCCACTCATGCCGACAGGGGTACAATTAACAATCAAAGTGTAAATTCCGAAATTGATATTGCCATAATTTAGCGCTCCATTTCTGGTACAAACATCGAAAGAAACATCTAGCCTTTGGAGGGCGTACTGAATGGCTTTGGATGAGCCTCCATTGCCAAGTACCAAGGCACGACCATTTCCTTTATACCATGACAATAAACTTTGAGTAAAGCCCCAAAAATCGGTATTAAAGGCACTTAATAATTTTGTTTTAGGATCAATTAAAATAAAATTTGCCGCCCCTATTGCCTTTACATCTTCGCTTTGTAAAAAACAATACTTTAGCACCTCTGTTTTATGCGGGATGGTAACATTAAAACCAAGCAAGTTAGGATGTGAAGCCATCAATTCAGGCAATGCATCGATTTCAGGAATAGGAAAAGCTTGATAATTCCAATCGCTTAGATTTTCTTCTATAAATTTATTTTTGAAATACTCCGGCGAAAATGAGTGCGCCAGCGGATAGCCAATCAGTCCCAGTAAAGGCATATTATGCTTTGTTAGACGACATTTTTGCTTTCACAAATTCGACCACTATTGGCAATAAAGAAATGCCAATAATACCGAAAATAACCATTTCAAAATTGTCTTGAATAAACTGATTTTTACCCAATAAATAGCCCAAAGTGGTAACACCTCCAACCCATAGAGCAGCACCTAAAACACAATTGATAATGTACTTTTTGTAGGCCATAGAACCCGCACCAGCAACAAATGGAGCAACCGTTCTAACGATTGGAATAAAACGCGCAATGATCACTGTTTTACCACCATATTTTTGATAATAGGCTTCGGTTTTTTCAATATGCTCTCGCTTCAAAAACAGTATTTTCTCTTTGCTCTTAATGAGTTTGCCGAAATACTTTCCAATAACATAATTGGTATTATCTCCTAATAAGGCGGCCAACATCAACAATGGAATGAGTATGGCAATGTTCAAACTACCCTCAGATGCTGCAAGAGCACCTGCAGCAAACAGCAACGAATCGCCTGGCAACAGTGGCATTACCACCAAACCAGTTTCAACAAAAATAATTAAAAACAATATGCCGTAAATCCAGATACCATATTCGCCTATCCAATCTTTTAGATAAACATTTAAATGCAATAAAATATCTAGGCCGTGTTTGATAATTTCCATGCCGCAAAAGTAAGAAAACTAAGGGAATAAAAACCTAGAGATTATTCTGCATTTAGATAAGCCAACAATTCTGTGGCTTCATCTTTTTTCAACTTACCGGCCATAACCAAACGAATTTGTCTTCGTCTTAAGGCGCCTTCGTATTTGAGCTTTTCCATTTCAGTTTCTGGTTCAATGGTAGGCACTATGACTGGCTTGTTTCTTGAGTCAATAGCTACAAATGTATAATACGCATCGTTGCATTTGTACTTTTCATTTCTTGGGATATTTTGGGCGTACACTTCAATATACACTTCCATACTGGTATTGAATGAACGGGTAACATAGGCTTCGAGGGTAACAACATCACCTAAACGAATTGGCTCTTTAAATGAAACACCATCAACACTGGCTGTAACAACAATGTTATTGCTGTGCTTTTGCGCAGAAATTGCCGCCACAATATCCATCCAGTGCAAGAGTTTTCCGCCCATTAAATTGTTTAATGTATTGGTATCATTCGGAAGTACAATTTCATTCATAATGGTGAATGAATCTTTTGGTTTTTTGATGTTGCTCATTTTTTTTATTATTTTTATTCCCAAAGCCATTTAAACTTCTTTTTTGGTTTTAAACCAAATGGAACGATGGTGTTTTTTGTTATAAATTCAACCGCCTCCTCAACGCTGTCTGTAACGATAAAAAGGTTTTTGTCTTCTGGGCTTATGGTTCCACTTTCTATCATATCATCCATATATTCAAGTAGTTTTTTATGGTATTCGCGCCCAAAAACAACCACTGGGTAACGTTTTATCATGGTGGTCTGAATTAAGGTCAAGACTTCAAACAATTCATCAACGGTTCCAAATCCACCAGGCATGGCAACTAGGCCGTATGAGTATTTCAATAACAGTACTTTTCTAACAAAGAAATATCGGATATTGGTAAATTTTTGAAGGTAAGGATTGGGGTCTTGTTCGAAAGGCAGCACGATGTTGCATCCAACCGACTTTCCGCCAACTTCAACAGCGCCTCGATTCGCCGCTTCCATAATGCCCGGACCTCCCCCTGTCATGATGGTAAATCCTTTTTTTGCTATTAAACCCGCCAAAGTCCTAGCGCTTTCATAATGGGGATGGTCTTCCTTAAAACGGGCGGATCCAAAAATGGTAATACAAGGGCCTACGAAATGCAGAACCCTGAAACCTTTAATAAATTCAAACATTACCTTAGCGGTGAAGATAAAATCTTTAACCCTAGATTGAGGCCCTTCTAAAAAATTAATTTCCTCTTTGTTAAATGTTTGTTTGCTCATAAAATATACAATAAAAATACTGACAGCTTAATTTCTTTTCGTTTTGGGCTTACCTCTTTTTAAAATCAACGCTCAAATTAAAAACAAATTGTTTCGAAATTTGATTGCCATAAAAACAAGTTTAAAAACTGCTGCACACATATTAAATTTATGCAAAAGTAAGTTTTCTAATCTCAATCCGCACAAGATTTTATTGAACAAAATGTTTAGATAATTCTTATTTTTGCGAATGGCTTGGTCATGTCTGTGTCATTATTGATTAAAAACATACCATAGCACATCAAATTCAGTTAAACACAATATGTCTATTAAACAGATATTAATATTATTCACAAGCATTTTCTGCCTTTATCAAGCAAAGGCCTACCAGCCCGTTGCTCTTGGCCAATGGCGGGTGCACCTGCCATACAATAATGTCAATGCCCTATGTGAAACCCCTGATAAAATTTATTGCGCCTCCGCTAATGGCCTGTATTCCTATTCAAAAGCCGATGGTATGACTGAAAGATTGTCGCCTGCCAATGGCTTTTCTGGCTATAAGGTTAAATGCATGACCTACGATTGGGCATCATCCACTTTAATCATTGTTTATGCGGACACACGCATTGAAATGGTGAAAAACAAAACCATAGAAAAAAACGACGATATTTATCGCAAAACTATTGTTGGCGAAAAAACCATACACCATATTCAAATCAGCAATGGTATGGCTTATATAAGTACCTCTTTTGGCTTATTGGAATTTGACTTCAAAAAGAATGAAATTAAAAATTCGTATTTGAACATAGGTCCTGGAGGAACTGTAATTGATGTATATGCATCAACTGTTTTTGGCGACAGCTTGTTCATCAGCAGCAAATCGGGTATCTATTCTGGATTTATCAGCCCAAGCATTAATTTAGCCGACTATACCAATTGGCATCTTAGCCTATCTGCCAATATAAAATCACAAAACTTGGCGTCATTTGATCAGTCAATTTATGCCGAATTAGACAGCCAATTGATGAAAAAATCGGGCAATACATGGCAAGTATTTAAACCAAGTTTGCGCAAACGAATAATTTCAAACATTGATGTACAGCACAACAAATTAATTATTGGTTCATTTGCCGACAGTATTTATTCAATAGATAAAAATGGCAACGAAATCAATAAAGGCATCAATGTTTTAAATCGAAGTATGCTTGATACAGATGGTCAATTTTGGTATTCGAGTCCATCAAACGGACTGGTGCTTATGCATCCAAATGGTGAGCAGGTATTTTACCCAAATGGTCCGCGATCGACCGATGTATTTTCCTTTGTCAACGCCTATGGCAGTTTATTTACTTTGGCCGGCGGCTATATGCCAACAACAGATGCGCCAACGTTTAATGGCAACAAATATTATTATTTCAATAATTTTGAATGGAGCAATTCGCCCACCGATCCTTTCACTTATCCTTTATTTGATTACATTACAGCCTCCTATCAAAAATCAAATGGCAGATTGTATATCGGGACCTTTGGCAGAGGTATTTTACAATTAAACAATGGTGTTGCTAGTAAAATATACGACGAAACCAATTCACCACTTAAAAAACAAGTGTTTTACACCATTATTCGCGGCTTAGCAAGCGACAACCGCGACAATTTATGGATAAGCAATTTTAATGTTGACAGTGCTTTACTGCGCATGAGCCCCTCAGGCGTCTTTACTAGTTTCAAATTGCCCGTCAACAAAACTGGCAAAATAATAATAGACAGCAAGAACAACAAATGGATACTAACGCCTGGAGAGAGCAGTGGTATATTGGCGTTTAACGAAAAAACACTTAGCAATGCAAGCGACGATGTTTCAATATTAATCAATACAGCCAAAGGCACTGGCAATTTACCGAGCAATGCCGTTAATGATATCGCTTTCACAAAATCGGGTGAATTATTAATTGGAACCGATCAAGGGTTTGTGCGCATCAGAAACCCAAACAATGCCTTTACGGGTGGTGATTACGATGCGCAATCAATTATTGTTTCGGTTGAATCCAACAGCAATTTGGGTGGTAAATTGTTAGAATCTGAAGTTGTAAATTGTATTGTTGTCGATGGCGGCGATAGAAGATGGTTTGGAACCAATAAAGGCGCATGGTTATACGACAGCGACGGGGAAACCTTGTTGCAGCATTTCACGATAGAGAATTCTCCATTAATGTCAGACAACGTAACGAGCATAGGAATAATGGAAGCAACAGGTGAGGTATTCTTTGGAACCGATCAAGGCATTGCATCATTCCGTTCAGATGCCATTCAAGCGTCAAAAGAATTTAATGACTTGGTGATATTCCCAAATCCTGTCAAACCGAATTTTGAGGGTGATATTGCTATAACCGGCATGCCTGACAACACTTTGGTAAAAATAACCGACATCAATGGCGCTTTGGTGTATCAAACATTTTCGAATGGAAGCATGGCAAAATGGAATGGAAAGAACTTTGATGGCTCAAGGGTTTCTACTGGCGTATACTTGGTTTTTTGCATTAATACTGAAGGAACAGAATCTCGAGTTGGCAAAATCTTATTTGTACATTAAGCCTTGGAAAACAAGACCAGAGGAATTGTTATAAGAACCATAAAATATGGCGAATCTTCTGCAATTTGCAATATTTTAACCGAACAATATGGCCTTGTAGGTTTTCACATCCCGGGTGTTTATAAAAACAAAGGAAAAGTAAAAATGTCTTATTTACAGCCTTTAAGTACGGTTGAACTAAGTTTGAATTACAAAAAAAACAGCAACCTTCAACGCATACTCGACATTACTTGCCAATCATCTCCAGAATTCAAAACATTTTCACAACAAGCCTTTTACCAAGTTTTTTGCGAACTTATTCAACAAACGCTTAAAGAAAATGAGTTGAATAAAAATCTATTTGACTATTTATACCAAGATGCAATACCTGGCTTAAACACTGAAATCCATTTTTGGCAATTGCCATTTACTATGTTAAATGTGCTTCTCCATTATGGGTGTTCTCCAAACTGCGAATCGTATACGGACGACGCTTATCTAGACCTACAAAACGGAACCTTTATAGAAACCTTATTGCCTTTAAAATCAATCGCAGAGAAAGACAGTTCGGCTGCAATATTTCAAATATTAACCCAAGGCATCGCCCATCTATCCAAAGATAAAACTTTAAGAGGAAAAGTTATTGAGGAATTACTACGGTATTTTCAATACCATGTTTCCGGGCATTTTGAACTTAGAAGCCGCAGTATCTTAAGTGAGGTATTAAGTGCTTAGTTAAGCAATTTGATCTTGTCGAAATTAGTTGGAAAAACATAAGAAACAAAAATTAAAAACTTCAATTTGTATTCAATTATCCTATTCAAAAGTTTAAATTGCACTCAAATTAAAGCAACCTTTAACCCGTTTTCAAACTACTCGACTTTGGATTTATTCACCCAACAATACAAGCCCGAAACCAATCTATTGCCTTATGATGGAGAGGTTTATTGTTATGGGCCAATATTCACAAATGAAAAAGCTTTGCAATATTTAGACGCATTGAAGCGGGAAATCAATTGGCAAAATGATGTGGTAAAAATGTATGGCAAAACCATTGAGTGCAAAAGACAAACTGCTTGGATGGGTGAAGATTATTTTGAATACACCTATTCTGGAATCACTAAAAAGGCAGAAATCTTTACGCCATTAATCCTTGAAATAAAAAACCAAATTGAAGTGCGTGTCAATCAACATTTCAATTCCTGTTTGCTCAATTATTACAAAGATGGAAATGAAGGAATGTCGTGGCACAGCGACAATGAAAAAACAATGGGGATAGAACCTATAATTGCCTCATTGAGTGTGGGTGCTGCTAGAAAATTTTCATTTAAGCATAACGAAAGCAAACAAAAAATAGATTTGCTTTTAGAAAATGGGAGTTTGGTTATTATGCAAGGAAAAACGCAGACATATTGGAAACATGCCTTACCACAATCGAGTAAAATCAAGCTACCCCGCATCAATCTTAGTTTTCGGAATTTTGTAGAATTATAAGTCAGAACATTTTTAAGACATCATTGTTATTTTGATTATGTCAAACTACTTAATTGTCGGAGCCTCATCAGGAATAGGAAAAGCAATCGCTGAAGACTTGGCCAAAGCTGGCCATCAAGTTTATGGCACCTTTAATAAGAACGCTTGCAACAGTCAAGAAAACTTACAGTATCATTCTTTAGATGTTTTGTCTGAAAATTACGATTTGAGTTTCCTGCCAGATAAAATTGATGGTATCGTATATTGCCCCGGCAGCATAGTACTTAAACCATTTCACCGGATTAAAGCAGAAGATTTCTTAAGCGATTATCAGCTTCAAACCATAGGTGCCATTAAAACCATACAAGCGGTTTTACCCCGATTAAAAGAATCTAGCAACGGAAGCGTTGTTTTGTTTTCTACTTTAGCGGTTCAAACTGGCTTGAATTTCCATTCATTGGTTGCAAGTTCGAAAGGGGCTATAGAAGGATTAACAAAGGCATTGGCTGCTGAATTCGCGCCAAGCATAAGAGTCAATTGCATTGCACCGTCGTTAACCGATACGCCACTCGCAGGAAGCTTATTAAATACAGAAGAAAAAAGACTCGCCAATGCCCAACGCCACCCGCTAAAGCGCATCGGCACAGCTGAAGACATTTCAAATCTTGCTTGCTTTTTACTTTCTGATAAATCTACTTGGATGACTGGACAAATACTTCATTTGGACGGCGGAATGTCTGTATTAAAATAAAATAGACCTAAAGATTTGATTAAAAGCACTTTGTAATTTCCCGTTTTTTTTTACCTTTGTGGCCTAACATTCAAAATTATGGCAAAAGACAGCAACGGAAATGAACTTAAAGATGGGGATACAGTTACACTCATAAAAGACCTTAAAGTAAGAGGTTCGTCCAGTGTTTTAAAAAGAGGATCAGTAGGCAAAAACATCCGATTAACTGATGATGAAGCTGAGATTGAATGTAAAATAGAAAAAGTTATGATGGTATTGAAAACTGAGTTTTTGAAAAAAGCTTAATTGAAAACTCACATAAACATTGAAAGAGACAATATATTCAATTGTCTCTTTTTTTATTAATAGACGACAAATAATTGATTTCAACGAAAAAGGCTTCCAATAAAAAACTAGTCCTATACATTTGAGCCCAAGTCTGAAAAGGTGAGAGTCATACCAAAAGGAGCGAATGGAAGCTAAAAGAAAATTTTAGAAGTAAATAACCTCATACAACTAGCAAAATAAATCATGATTTACAAAAACCCATTCGATAGAACAACAAAGGTTGTTTCAAGTTTAACCTGTTTATTGCTTTTATCAATAATTATTAAATTTTGGTTCGACGAAGACGGCTTGTTAATCCCTGTGCTAATATCGATTTTATTCGCATTAACCTTGGGCTTGTCTTACGCTTGGTCGCCCAAACAATTTGAGACCGATGCATCCAATATCACCATTCGAAAAATGTGGCAATCAATAGTAATTCCGAGAGATACAATCATCGAAAGCCGATTGTTAGAGGCTGACGACATCAAAGGAAGCATCCGCTTAATGGGCTCCGGAGGTTTGTTTGGTTACTATGGCAAATTCAACAATTCGAAATTAAAAACCTATAATTTACAAGCTGGCAACCGTGTGAATCTGGTTATGATTAAAACCGCTGATAAGACTTATGTTTTGACACCTGATAACAGAGAGGCGTTCTTGAAAGATGTGCAGGGACTGAGTTAATACTAACCTTTCAATGCAATGCTCAACTCATCCAATTGTTTTTGATCAATGCTTGAAGGTGCATCTATCATCAAATCGCGGCCTTGGTTGTTTTTAGGGAAAGCTATAAAGTCGCGTATACTGTCAACACCACCAAACAGACTGCACAAACGGTCAAATCCCAAAGCAATTCCGCCATGTGGAGGTGCACCATATTCAAAAGCATTCATTAAGAAACCAAACTGATTTCTTGCTTCATCTTCAGTAAATCCTAAATGTTTAAACATCAAAGCCTGCAAGGTTTTATCGTGTATACGGATAGAGCCACCACCCACTTCAACACCGTTTATAACCATATCGTAAGCATTAGCCCTTACAGCACCCGGGTCGGTTTCTAACAATGTAATGTCTTCTGGCTTAGGGCTGGTAAAAGGATGGTGCATGGCATGCCAACGGCCTGATTCCTCATCGTGTTCCAACAATGGAAAATCAATTACCCATAGTGCTTTGAATATATTTCTGTCTCTCAAGCCCAAGCGTTGCCCCATTTCTAAACGCAACTCAGACATTTGTTTTCTTACACCATTGACTGTTCCGCATAACAACAACAACAAATCTCCAGGATTTGCAGAACATGATTTAGCCCAAGCAGCAAGGTCTTCTTGGCTGTAAAATTTATCGACAGAAGATTTAAAAGTACCATCTTCATTGCAGAATACATACACCAAACCTTTTGCACCAATTTGAGGGCGTTTAACCCATTCGGTTAATTCATCCAATTGCTTTCTGGTGTATGCTGAGCATCCGCTGGCAGAAATTGCCAAGACCGATTCGGCGGCATCAAAAACAGGAAAACCTTTCCCCTCAGTTAATGGTTTAATTTCATTGAACTCCATACCAAAACGAATGTCTGGTTTGTCATTCCCATAGCGTCTCATTGCCTCATCGTAGGTCATGCGGGGCAAAGTTCCAATATCAAAACCTTTAACTTCTTTAAACAAATGCTGAACCATGCCCTCAAATAAATTCAAGATATCCTCTTGTTCAACAAAGCTCATTTCGCAATCTATTTGGGTAAATTCCGGTTGACGGTCGGCGCGTAAATCTTCGTCTCTAAAACATTTTACAATTTGATAATAGCGGTCAAATCCACTAACCATCAAAAGCTGTTTGAACGTTTGTGGACTCTGAGGCAGAGCATAAAATTGACCGGGATTCATGCGGCTAGGCACCACAAAATCGCGGGCCCCTTCAGGCGTCGATTTGATCAATACCGGGGTTTCAACTTCTATAAATAATTTATTGTCTAAATACTGTCTAACTTGCTTTGCAACTTGGTGACGCAAAATCAAATTTTGACGCACCACATCGCGGCGCAGATCGAGGTAGCGGTATTGCATGCGCAATTCATCTCCGCCGTCGGTATCGTCTTCAATGGTAAAAGGTGGTGTTAAGGAAGGATTCAAAATACGCATCGATTCGACCACAACTTCAACATCTCCTGTTGACAATTTGGGATTCTTATTGCTGCGCTCGGTCACTTTACCTTGCACTTGCAAAACAAATTCCCTGCCCATTTTTCGGGCTTCATCCAATAATTCTTTGTTGTACGCTTCGTTAAAGCTCAATTGGGTAATTCCATATCGGTCTCTTAAATCGATAAAAGACAAAGCACCAAAATCTCTGCGCTTCGCAACCCAGCCAGAAAGGGTAACCATCTGACCGTTGTTTTCTATTCTTAATTCTCCGCAATCGTGGGTTCTGAACATTTTGCAAAATTACGAATTTAAAGGATTCCTTTTTGCAAATTTTTAGTAACACATAAATGGCAGTAACCGCTTATAATTCGAAAGTTTAAATCTCAGACAATACATCTATCAATTTAAAGAATGAATTAAATTCAACAAAAAAACCGAACATTGTAAGACTAAAATTGTTAAGCTATCAATGATCGGATATAGATTTCAAAAACAAGAAGAAGAAGCCAATCAAGATCCATTCGAAAAATTACTCCGCATTTTTAAGGAAATACTGGTTTATACTTCTGGTGATGTTGCAGACGCGATAGACTGGATGAATGAAATCGACCGTGAACACCATATAACAGATAATGCCTATGGAATGGGTGATTTTATTCAAGATTTAAGAAACAAAGGGTACATCAAAGACAATACTCAAAATGGGTCTTTTGAGATGAGTTCTAAAATGGAGCAAAGCATACGTAAAAGTGCTTTGGAAGAAATATTTGGACAAATTAAAAAATCAGGCAAAGGAGAACACCAAAGCAACTTTACCGGCAATGGCGACGAATACTCTGCAGAACAAAGAAATTTTCAGTTTGGCGACGATCTTTCTCAAATTGCAATGACAGAGTCTTTGCGCAATGCCCACAGTATTATGCTCGATGCGCAAGGCATTATGAAGGAAGACGATTTCATTATCAACGAAAAAGAATTCAAGTCGCAGTCGAGCACAGTGTTGATGATTGACATTTCTCATTCAATGATCTTATATGGAGAAGACCGTATAACACCAGCCAAAAAAGTGGCTATGGCCTTGGCTGAATTGATCAAAATAAAATACCCTAAAGACACCTTAGATATTTTAGTTTTTGGCGACGATGCTTGGCAAATTGACATCAAAGAACTCCCCTATTTGAAAGTCGGTCCGTTCCATACCAATACGGTAGCAGGACTTCAACTTGCCCAAGACATTTTGCGTAGAAGAAAAAACAAAAACAAACAAATTTTTATGATAACAGATGGTAAACCAAGTTGTCTAAAAGAAAATGGCGGATACTATATGAATAGTTTCGGATTGGATAGAAAAATTGTGAACAAAACTTTGAATGAAGCAGCCATTTGCAGACGATTAAAAATACCGATAACTACTTTTATGATTGCGCAAGATCCTTATCTGCAGAACTTCGTAGAAGAATTTACAGAAACCAACAAAGGAAAAGCTTTTTACACAAGCTTGCACGGATTAGGTGAATACATATTTAGAGACTTTGAAAACAACAAGCGAAAGCACATTTAGAAACAGAATGAATACAGAGAATATAAACACAATTGGCGCACTAAAGAAAAGTGGCTATAAAAGCGAGAGCATCAAAAACGAACTGCGTAGAAATTTAATCAATAAGCTACAGTCAGGTGAAGCGATATTCACCGGAATATTGGGATATGAAGACACCGTAATTCCTGACATTGAAAGGGCAATTTTATCGGGACATAGCATCAATATGTTGGGATTAAGAGGACAAGCGAAAACAAAAATTGCAAGGCAAATGGTCAATTTGCTTGACGAATACATCCCTTATATTACAGGCAGTGAGATCAATGACGACCCACTAAACCCCATTTCAAATTTCTCTAAGGAACTTATAAAAGAGCTCGGTGATAAAACCCCTATTTCGTGGCTACACCGCGGTGAGCGTTATGTAGAGAAACTCGCAACCCCTGATGTTTCGGTTGCCGATTTAATAGGCGATTTAGATCCTGTTAAAGCCATTAACCAAAAGCTAAGTTATTCGGATGAAAAGGCCATACACTTTGGGTTGATTCCTCGCAGCAACCGCTGCATTTTTGTAATCAATGAATTGCCTGATTTACAGGCTAGAATACAAGTAGCATTATTTAATATATTGCAAGAAGGCGACATACAAATCCGTGGATTCAAATTGCGTTTGCCCTTAGATATTCAATTTGTGTTTACCGCCAATCCAGAAGACTACACCAACAGAGGAAGCATTGTAACGCCGCTAAAGGACAGGATAGGCAGTCAAATTATTACGCACTATCCCAAATCAATTGACATTGCGCGGGATATAACCAGGCAAGAAGCAAAACTTAAACCAGAACAAATTGCCATGGTGCATGTTCCTTTGTTAATAGAAAATATCATAGAGCAGGTGGTTTTTGAAGCGCGAAACAGCGAATATGTGGATGCTAAAAGTGGTGTATCAGCAAGACTAAGTATTTCAGCATACGAAAATGCGGTAAGCGCCGCTGAAAGACGTGCCTTTTTGAGTGGCGACAAAACCACAGAAGTGAGAATTTCTGATTTGCAAGGAATAATTCCAGCCATTACAGGAAAAGTAGAAATGGTGTATGAAGGTGAACAAGAAGGTCCTCTAAAAGTGGCTCAAAATCTTTTGGGTAAAGCCATTAAAACCGTCTTTTTGGAAACCTGCCCTCCACTCGAAAAAGCAAGTAAAAAATCGCGCGATGGCATAAACCATTACCAAGACATTACGGCTTGGTTTGATGAAGGCCAACATATTGATTTGGCGAATATGAGCAAGAACAAAATACACCAAAAAACCTTGGAATCAATTCCCGCGCTCAAGATATTTGTAGATACACATTTCCCACTAGCCAAGGCAAATGATAAGCTTTTAATGATGGAATTGGTACTGTTTGGATTGAGCGAAAACAGCAAGTTAAGCAAACACCTTTTAGAGAAATCCATTAGCTTTAGAGATCTATTCGGCAGTGTATTCTCTGGCTTCTCAGAATAATGTAAATGAAAGAACTCGAAGACCAAAGTTGGTTTCCCGATACATTGAGAAACTTTCAGACCGAATTCATTGGTTTTGTGGTATCGCGTTTTAACATTTACGGCCCATTTATCAAAATCTTTCAAGAAAAGAAAGCTGGCCTAATGTACGATTTGTGTTCTGGTTGTGGCCAGCCTGCCTTAAGTATTTACCGGCAATCTAAAAATTTTAAGCATCTAAGTTTATCAGACAAATTCCCTTATGCTTTCGGTTCAGAATACCCTGATGTTGAGTATATCAAAGAAAGCAAAGATGTTTTGAACATGGATTTTGAAGCGGGTAAAACCTACACAATGTTCAATGCCTTTCACCATTTTAGTGAAGATGAGCAAAGAACTATTTGTTTTAAAATAAGAGAAGCAAATGCAAGTGCTTATTTTGTAGAAATATTGTTTCCAAGTTTCTTGCACCTATTAAAAACCCTTATTGCCACTACTGTTGGCGTACTGATTTTAAGCCCTTTTATAAAACCCTTTTCCTGGAAAAGAATTTTATTTACATACATCATCCCTGTTAATATTTTAACCATAAGCATTGATGGAATCATTTCTGTTCTAAAATCTAAAACCGTAAAACAATATCAAAAAACATTGAAATTAAGTGGGTTAAATGTTTTTGAAATCAAGCATTTCTTGGCGCCACTTTTAGTTATACAAATCGATGAAAGCAATTAATTCGTTCATAAAATTCAGTCGACCTCACACCATCATTGGAACCTGCATAAGCATTGCAGCTTTATATGCAATGGTTTGCCAGCATTCAGAACTTGAACATCTTTCAATTTTATTTTTAGCCATACTCACGGGTTTGACTTGCAATATTTTTATAGTCGGCATTAATCAAATTGTTGATATAGAATTGGACAAAATAAACAAACCCTATTTGCCATTGGCATCAGGAGAAATAAGCATCAATACAGCCAAAGCAATTGTTTATTCGAGCATGGTATTAAGTGCATTAATGGCTTTATACCTAAGCCCTATACTTCTTCTGATAGTTAGCATTTCAATGCTTATTGGTTGGGCGTATTCATGCCCGCCTTTTTCGCTGCGCAAACACCATTTACCTGCGGCCTTGGCTATAAGCTTGGTGAGAGGTCTAATGGTTAATATTGGTGGTTACTTAGTCTTTAATATCCTAATCAACAAGCGCTATTCATTTGAGTTAGACATCATGGTATTAAGTGTATTCATTGTTGCATTTAGCATTGTCATTGCATGGTTTAAAGATTTGCCAGATATGGAAGGTGACGAACAATTTAAAATTAAATCCTTGGCTATTTTATACAGTCCAAAGTTTACAATTATTGCAGGAAACACGCTGATACTGTTGGCTTATATTTTTAGTATTTATAAATATGTAGATCTTCTTAACACCTCACGCTACCTTATATTATTCAGTGGCCATATTGTATTAATGGTTTTATTTGCCCTGAATTTAATGGGCTTAAAAACGCTTAATAAACAAACAGCCAAAACCTATTATAAAAGGTTTTGGCTGTTTTTCTTTGCCGAATATGTTTTATATTTATTTGCTAATCTATAATTAGTCTTTTTTAGGTGGCTTAGCAAAAGCATCTCTCATTTCGGTATCTGCCTTCATGTTTTGCATGCGGTAATAGTCCATGATACCCAAATTGCCACTTCTAAAAGCTTCACTTATCGAGCGCGGAATTTCAGCTTCGGCTTCAATCACTTTTGCTCTGGCTTCTTGGGCTTTCGCTTTCATTTCTTGTTCAAGTGCAATGGCCATTGCGCGCCTCTCTTCTGCTTTGGCTTGTGCAATGTTTTTATCAGCTTCTGCTTGATCCATTTGCAATTTTGCGCCAATATTTTCTCCAATATCAATGTCAGCAATGTCTATTGATAAAATTTCAAATGCAGTGCCAGCATCCAAACCTTTTGCCAACACGCCTTTCGAAATGCGGTCAGGATTTTCTAAAACTTCTTTATGGTTAGCCGCAGAACCAATGGTGGTTATAATGCCTTCGCCAACACGGGCTAAAACAGTTTCTTCTCCAGCACCACCTACCAACTGCGCAATATTTGCACGAACCGTCACACGGGCTTTTGCTATCAATTGGATGCCATCTTTTGCAACAGCAGAAACAGGAGGCGTATCAATAACGCGTGGGTTAACACTCATTTGAACCGCATCAAACACATCACGACCAGCAAGGTCGATGGCTGTTGCTGCTTTGAAATCAAGAGGGATGTTTGCTTTATCCGCACTAATCAATGCGGCAACAACTTTCATCACATTGCCTCCTGCCAAATAGTGGGCCTCTAACATATCACTGTTAATGACCAAGCCAGCTTTGGTTGCATTAACCAAGCCTTTGACAATGATTTCTGGCGGCACTTTCCGCCAACGCATAAAAATCAAGTCAAGCAATGAAATTTTAACTTTAGATAGAATGGCCGAGAACCAAAGTCCTAGAGGCACGTAATACAAGAAGATAAAAAAGACGATGACGATCATAATAAGACCGCCTATGCCTAAAAAAAATGGAGGTATTTCTAGTATATTCATAATGAAATTTGTTTTACGTATATTTTATTGTTTTCAATTTTTATAATTTCAACGAAGGCAGCAGTTTCAACCAATTCGCCCATGGTACACACTTCAATGCTAATTTGATTCCATTGCATTTTCCCGCTTGGGCGCAAGGCACTAAGGGTTGAGCCAGTATCCCCTATTTTAACATCTGGCAAAAGGTTAACTTTACTGTCCATTTGCTGGTGAAGAGACACCCTATCCCAAACGCCACTTTTTACTGCGATAAAAATGCAGGCAATCAATAAAAGGATCAACCCACCAAGAGCCAAATGGCCAGAGGTTGTTCCATAATCGTTGTAGATTTTATAGACCGCGTAGGTCCATGCAACCCCACCCAATAAGCCGGTAATGAAACCAGGTGTAACAAATAACTCAAGCAAGATTAAAATCAAGCCAAGTAAAATCAGAATGACAATGATGGCAGTAACCATAGTTTATTTTATAAAGTTTTTAGAATCTCTTTAAGTGCGTCCAAATTTGGAACATCACCAGCGCTTTCTAAAACTTCTGCATATCGAATGACACCTTCGCGGTCGATCAAAAATGCAGAACGTTTTGAAACGCCTTTCATCTCCAAGACAAAAGTATCATACAAAGAATCGTATGCCTGTGAAGCTGTTTTGTTAAAGTCGCTCAATAAGTTAAAATTCAAGCTTTGCTCTTCTTTAAATTTACCCAAGGAGAACAGAGAGTCAACAGATATTGCTAGAACTTCTGCATCCATTTTCCCATAGTTGCCAATGTCATCTCGAACGCCACACAACTCAGCTGTACAGGTTGATGTAAAGGCTAAGGGGAAAAATAAAACCACTACATTTTTCCCATGGTAAGACGACAAACTGATGGCTTGTTTTTCAGTATTGAATAAAGTAAAATCTGGGGCGGTATCTCCGATGTGAATAGACATATTGTTAAATTTAAAATGTTTTGCACGAATGTAAGATTTATTGATTTGATTTGTGAATTAATTTTGAACATTCGACTAAAAGCACTCTATATACTTCTAACGTTATTCACCCTATTTAATGGCCTGAAGTGGGCGAATCATTTTGTCAGAGAGCCATATAAACCATTGGACTTTAGGACGTATTATTTCAGTTCAGAAGCCTATTGGAAAGGCGACAATCCATACAGCGATGAAGCACAAATCAAATCGCTTCATGCATACCGCGATTCTTCAAGCATTCATTTAAGCAATCCCGGCGGATTTCCCCATGCGGGGGCTGTTTATGCGCCCCAGTTTATTTGGTATTTTGGTCTCTATAATTTATTCGATTATAAGTTTGCCAAATATTTGGATTTTGCACTAAATCTATTGTCAATCTTTTGGATAATAGTCTGCATAAAAAAATCCAATCCAAATTTAAAAACAGCCCTGATCGCTCTTTCAATTTTAGCCTTTAGGGGTACCTGGTATGCCTTAGATACCGGACAACCCTTGCTGCAGGTATTTGCCATTTGTTTATGGGCATTAAGTTTGTACCAATCAAAATCAAGTCCTTTGCTCTGCTCATTTTTATTGGCCCTTGTTTCATTCAAATTCACTCTTTTACTTCCAATGATTTGCTTGCTGTTTTTGGGCAAAAACAAACGGCCTCTTATTTTTTATTTGGGTATGGTGGTTTTATTAAACTTCTCTGCATTGCTTTTGCATAACAATCCAAGTGAATTGCTGCAGGCTTGGTCTGGGAATATCAATAAACTTTGGGCCTACCCCCATCAATTCAATACATTAAATGGATTAAATATTATTTCAAGCAATCTATCGGTAGCGCTTAAATACCAGTTAAATATCCCGCTAAACACACTCAAACTAAGTATGGGAATAGCTTTGGCATGCTCTTACGTATTGGTGGTTTTAAAAAACAAAGCCTTAAGCGATGGACAAATTTTATTGTTCTTAAGTATAAGTAATCTTTGTTTTGGACAACACCTTATCTACGATGCTTTGGTCTTTATTGCTTTTACCTTAATTGCAAAAAAGCAAGGTGAGTCTTTAAACCCCCTGAACCTATTGCTTTTGTTGTTTTTAATCTTGCCAATAGGAAGCATTGCGGATAGACTTCAATTCCCTATTTTAAATTTCGGATTGAATGTTCTTCTATTTTTAAATTGGATTTGGATGTTTTGGGATTATTTCTTTAAAAGAAACAAAGCGATAAAAAACGCAAGTTGAATAAGGTAAACTGGCAAAGACAATTTATTGACTGAAAACTTTACAGATTTAATAAAACAGTATTGTATAATCAGCCCTGAAACAAACCAACCTATGTAATTGTGCAGAGGTACCTCTATAGAATTCCATGTCCACAATTGGTGGCGAATAGCAAATGGTTCAATGAAAAAATCCAAAAAAACCATCATTAATGCAGCTAGTGTGCTCGTTAAAAACGGTTCTTTAGAAACCATTTCAGCCACTTGCCTGGTGGTGTAGATAGTGGTTACCCATGTTACCATCATCATTAGTGGCGTATCCCAATAACTAAAACCAAGGGTTGGCCCATATTGATAAAACCCAAATATATACCCTGTTTTTACACCCACTACCTCTAGCAAAAAACCGATACAAGCAATAAGTAATACTGAAGCGACAAAGACTTGATTCCATTTTTTATGAAACAACAAAAGAATAATTAGTGTAAACAGCAAATTTACCCAAACCAATTGGTTCATTATGGCGTTTGTTTGTGGAAAGAAAAAACCGGCAAGTCCAACTGCATAAACCAAGACCAGAATCCAACCAGCATTAAGTGGACTAAATTTGACCGCCATTTTACTTAATAATTATATCTGTTACTGCTTCATAGCCCATGGCTTCGTTAATCAATCCAATGGCTTTGTCTTTGTGGTAAATGAATTCGTTTTTCACAATTGACGAATTGAAATAAACAGTCAGCTCACTTCCCTTCATATACAAACCCGTGGTGTGTTTTGCAATTGCTTCACCCATAATTTTACTCCAATCTTGTTTGATTACACTTTCATTAAGGCCTTTCTTGATGCGTTTATCTGACACCATCATTTGAAGGGCTTCTTCTAGAGTAAATTGATGGTTTTGCTTCTTCTCCATGGCTGTTTATAAGTCTACAAATTTGATGCTTTTATTTCCATTCTCAAAATGTTTCTTTACCCTATCCGAATGGGTGTCTGTGATTAGAATTTGCCCAAATTGATTGGAAGCCAAAAGGTCTATTAATTTCTGAGCCCTCTGTTCATCTATCTTTTCAAACATATCGTCGAGCAATAATATCGGTTGCGTACCTAAAACATCAGAAAGGTATTTGTATTGCGCCAATTTTAAAGCAATTATAAAGGCCTTACTTTGGCCTTGCGAACCAAATTTCTTTAATGGGAAATTGTCTATTTCAAAGACCACATCATCTTTATGTATACCTGTATTCGTGCGCTCGAGAACCAAGTCTTTGTCTATATTTGATTTCAGTAATGCCGCATAATCGTTGCCATGTAAATCGCTTATATAATTAAAGGTCAACACCTCATCCCCAGATGAAAACTCTTTGTAGTATTCACTGAAATAGGCATTTAGTATACCCAAAACTTCCACCCTCTTTTTAAAGATATAATTAGCCAAGGGAACAAGTTTTTGATCATAACTTTCAATAATGATCTCATCAAAATGTTTGTGTTTCGAAAACAGTTTCAGTTGGCTGTTTCTTTGTTCTAAAATCTTTTGATATTCACTCAAGCTATTAAGGTAAACCCTGTCAATTTGGGCGATGCAAATATCAATAAACTTTCTGCGAACATCGCTGTGTCCAATAACCAATTCGATGTCATCTGGGGTTATCATCACAACATTAACCAAGCCAATATGGTCAATTAACTTATCGTATTGCTTATCGTTTTTTTTGAGCTTTTTCTTTTTGCCTTGCTCTAAGGTGAGTTGCAAATCAATTTGCTGGCCATTCATAAAACGCGCAATGACAGAAGCGGTGGTTTCTTGGTGTTGGATTAATTGATAATCTATAGAATTGAAATAACTCTTGCAGGTACTCAACAAGTAAATTGCATCAAGAATATTGGTTTTACCTTTGCCATTATTACCTGTAATGCAAGTGATATCAGCATCAAAATCAAGTTTTAGACTTTGGTGGTTTTTAAATTGGAATAGAGATAAATGTTGTATACGCACTTTTTTGTATGATCAATTATTTTTGATTACTTTTGCCCCTAATTAAGAAAAAAATTATGGCTAAGGCTGCAAAAATAAATTTTAATAAGGAAACTTACCTCAAATGGTACGAAATAATATTGTTGGTTAGACGATTCGAAGAAAAATCGGCTCAATTGTATGGACAACAAAAAATAAAAGGTTTTTGTCATCTATATATAGGACAAGAGGCAATAGTTGCCGGAATGATAAGCGCAACAACAAAAGACGATAAGTTTATTACAGCCTACCGCGACCACGGACATGCTTTAGCGCTTGGCATAAGTGCCAATGCTGTGATGGCAGAATTGTATGGCAAAGCGACTGGTTGCACAAAAGGCAAAGGCGGAAGCATGCACATGTTTAGCAAAGAGCACAACTTTTTAGGCGGACATGGTATCGTTGGAGCTCAAATCCCAATGGGCGCAGGCATTGCATTTGCAGAACAATATTTAGGCACTAAAAATCTATGCGTTTGCTTTATGGGCGATGGCGCTGTAAGACAAGGCGCCTTGCACGAGGCCTTTAATATGGCCATGTTGTGGAAGTTGCCAGTAATTTTTATTTGCGAGAACAACGATTATGCAATGGGAACTTCAGTTGAAAGAACCACCAATGTTTTGGACATATTCAAAATTGGATCAGCATATGAAATGCCCTCATTCCAAGTAGATGGCATGAAATGCGAAACCGTTCATGATGCAATTTTTGAAGCTGCAGAGCGTGCAAGAAGAGGTGACGGACCGACATTCTTAGAAATCAAAACCTACAGATATAGGGGCCATAGCATGAGCGACCCAGCAACCTATAGAAGCAAAGACGAAGTGGCCCACTACAAAACTTTAGACCCACTTGAAACCACCAAAGAAACCATTTTAAAACAAAAATTCGCTACAGAGGCGGAATTAGAAAAAATGGAAGAAGACATTATAGAAACGGTTAATAAATCGGTTGAGTTTGCTGAAAACTCCCCGTATCCTGATGCATCTGAGCTATTTACAGATGTGTATGAAGGAAATTACCCCTACATTATGGATTAATCATAAAAAGTATTATTTTCGCAGACCTTTTATTTAAATTATTTACAGATGAGCAACAACGAAATCATTGAGAACGAAACCGAATATGTAGAGCAAGGTGGTGGCGATAAAGCGCCGTCAGGTTTAAGTCTATTGGTTGACAAAATAAAGACTTGGTTAAACACCCAAAACAAAACATTGGTGTATGGAATAGGCGCTGTTATAGTTGCCTTACTTGGGTATATTGGATACCAGTTTTTGTACCAAATGCCACGTGAAAAAGAAGGCTTGTCTGCAATCTACAAAACCCAAGAATTGTTTGATGTCGATTCTTTTAGTTTGGTCCTTAAAGAGGCTCCAAAACTAGCCGATAAATTTAGCGGAACTAAGGCAGGAGAATTGGCGGCTTATTACGCGGGAGCTTCTTATTTGTATACAGGTGATTACAAAAATGCTATTCTATTTCTTGATAAAGTAAGCTTTGACGATCAAATAATGAAATACCAAGCCATTGGTTTATTGGGCGATGCACAAGTTGAAAACAAAGACTTAGATGCAGGCTTAAAAAACTATCTAAAAGCTGCAAAAGGTGCTGAGAACGAATTTTCTGCCGTTTGGTTTTATAAAAAAGCTGCAAGGGTTTATGAAAAGAAAAATGAGTGGAAAGAAGCCTTGGATATTTACGAAAAATTAAAAAAAGACTACAGCGAAAATGATGGTATCCAAGAAATCGATAAATTCATAACCCGCGCTAAGGCCAAGACCGATCAATATTAACAAATTATGGCGAGTACACTGAGAAACCTCTCAACTTACAACCCCGAAGATATACAAAATGCCGAAGATAAAATCTTTGGCATTGTTGTTTCTGAATGGAATAGCGAAATCACCACTGCGCTGTTAGATGGCGCTTTAGAAGCCTTAGAAAAGGCCAATGTGCAGCCCAAAAACGTCCATATAAAATACGTCCCTGGTAGTTTTGAATTGCCTTTTGGAGCGCAAGTGTTAATTGACTCCATAAAACCAGATGCTGTAATTAGTTTAGGGTGTGTGATCCAAGGAGAAACCAGACATTTTGACTTCATTTGCCAAGCCGTTGCCGATGGAATTATGGATTTAGGCCTCAGACACCGCATCCCTGTTGTGTTTGGTGTTCTTACAACCAATGATCTCGAACAGGCCCAGGACCGCAGCGGTGGAAAACATGGTAATAAAGGATTTGAAGCAGGTATAACTGCTTTAAAATTAATTCAATAGACCTTAATTAATAGCTAAATTTGTCATTCTTATGTCATTTTTAGTAAAAATACTTGTAAGTTTTTTTGGTTTTGTGATGAATTTGATTAGTTTTGAGGCTTGAAATTAACAGATCGTAATATGAAAAAAATCTACAAAACCTTACTATTGTGTCTAGGCATGCTGTTTTCGCTCACTCTGAGCTTGCAGGCGCAGACCAATTTAGCCCCTTCGGCAACGGCTACTTGTAACACTACAAGTGGTGGTACCACATCAGGTGGTGGTTGGAATTGGAACCAAATTAACAATGGAACAATTTCTAACTGCGGCAACCAAGAAGCTTTTATATGGACACAGTCCCCCCCAGCATCTACCGATTATATGAATTGGGAGTGGACTTCGGCCAAAAGTATTAGCAAAATCATTTTCTACAATGCACTAACAAGTAACCCTGGTCGCACAATGACTGGCTGTACTGTTCAATATTGGAATGGTTCTGCGTTTGTAACTTGGTATACAACGTCTAGTTCACAAATTGGACAACAATGTGTTGACTCCATTTCATTTCCTACAATTACAACCACTCAAATCAGAATCACTGATGTTAAAATGGTTACAACTGGTCAGAATTCAAATCCAAATTGGAGAGAAATTCAAATTATCAGCGGTGCTAGTGTTAACAACGATGCAGGGGTTGCTTCAATGGGTGCATTAGACTTTTGTAGCAATACACAAGCGCTATCTGCTAGAGTATTCAACTACGGAAAGAAAACATTAGACAGTGTTAGACTACATTGGTCAATCAATGGCACACCTCAAACGAGCAAATACATTACCTCTAAATTAAAAGGAGGGAAAGACACCGTCATCCCATTGAATGCGGCTTACAACTTAACCAACAATACAACTTACAATTTTAAACTTTGGACCAGTTTCCCAAATGGCACAGTTGACTCTGTAGCAGCGAATGATACTTTAAAATATACTTTAAAATTCTTTGGCAATCCGCCAGCGCCAACAACCACTAGCTTTATTCAGTGTGGTATTGGAAGACCAAGATTATCTGCAACAACTGGTGTAAGCACCGATACCATTATGTGGTACAGAACACCAACCGGTGGCTCTCCATTTGGAATGGGAGCAACCATAACAGGCCCATCAATCAGTGCAACAACAACATTCTATGCACAAGCCATTCGTTTTGCCGCTAAGTCCTCTTTTAACAATGGCTTGTCAGGTTATATAGTTGTATCATTTAACTATTCGGCATACAACGGCAACTATTTTGACATGACGCCTACAAGTCCGATTAACATCGATAGTATGGCATTCCGTATTTATAACTTTACATCAACGACTAACTATTTATTGTATTACAAAGCTGGAAGCTACAATGGTTTTGAAACCAATTCTAGTGCTTGGACAGCAGTTAACGGTGGTGGTGGAAGAGTATATTCAGCTGGTGGTCAAAACTTCATCAAAGTTTCTGCTAAAGGTTTATTGATAAACCCAGGCCAATCATATGGTTTCTATTTCACCATCGACCCTTCAACAGGTGGCGGTAACGACATTTACATGCAAGGTGGTGTTAACAGAGGCAATGCTGACTTAAACATTACAGGAGGCAAATATTCATATGGCTTGTTTGGTTCCACCCAGTTTGGTCCTAATTACACCATTGACTGTATAGTTGATTACAGCAAAGCTTGTATCAATACCGCTAGAACTCCTTTAGTGGTTACAGTTAAACCTCGTCCTATCGGCGCTGATGTGGTTAAAGGTGCTCCATTTAACGGTCAGTTCAGAGTGGGTGATATGACAACACCTGATATTGCGGTTTTAGGAAAAGCAGTAACTTACGAATTAAGCCCACCAACTGGTTATTCAAATGCAGACCAAGGTTCTACTTGGGTAATCAACAATGTGGTTGCTAAAACCAAATTTGGTGCTATCGTTCCTTCAACCGACTACACAGTTGTTGCGCCTTCAAGTGCGGGTAATGGAAGCATCACATATGCACCTACAGCAACTTACCTAGACAGCTTTATAACATTCTCTGTAAATTTCTCTGACTTAGGTCCACATTTCTGTGACTCTACAGTAAAAAGAACTTTGGTGGTTGCTCCAACCCCTTTCGTTAACTTTAAATTCCCTTCATCTATTTGTTTGGGTGATGCCATCTTATTTGACAACATTAGTACAGTATCTTCAGGAAATGCCTCATACATCTGGTATTTCGGAGATGGTGATACTTCAGACTTACAATCTCCAGTTCACGAATACTTAAGTCCTGGTGTTTACCAAGTAAAATTAATAGCGAAGAGCACACCTTGGAATGTATTGCACGATACCACAATCCAAGTTGAAGTAGGTGAATTGCCTGAAGCTAAGTTCAGAGCGAACAACAAATGTCAAGGCATCGCGGTTTCTTTCCAAAACCAAACAACAGTTGGTAATGGTGCATTAACTTACGACTGGGATTTTGGTGACAACACTCCTAATAGCACTGCAACAAACCCTACTCATAACTATGCAAACCCAGGTGGCTACAAAGTAACTTTGAAAGCTTCTGCTAACGGTTGCGTTGCCACGATAACTAAAAATGCATACAGCTTTGCAAGACCAGTAGCAAACTTTGCTGCGCCGCTTGCTCCAGTTTGTGCTAAGTCAGATATATTGATGCCTAACACTTCTACAATTGCTCTTGGTAACCAAGGTGCATACTGGGTATTTGGTGATGGCGGCTCTTCAACTCAATTTGATGGCAACCATGCCTATGCTGCTTCAGGAACTTATGCAGTTAAATTGCTAGCCGTATCTGAATTTGATTGCAAAGACTCTATCACTAAAAATGTGGTAATCAAAGCAACACCAAATCCAGCATTTAGCGGTAACCAATTCTGTGGTAGAATCCCTACAATATTTACAAACTCTACTTTTGAGGAATTGCCTAGCCCAGTTTACAATTGGAGTTTCAGCGATGGTGTTACTTCAACTTTGAAAAATGTAACCAAAAATTGGCCACGTGAAGGACCTTTCACTGCGACTTTAAAAGCCAGTTACAGCAATGGTTGTTCTGCTAGCCTAAGCAAAGACTTCGAAGTATTGATTCAACCAAAAGCTGATTTCAATGTTCAAGACATTTGTTCAGGTGAGTCTGCTGCCTTCGTTAACTTGTCTAAGGGCGATAAAGGTGGTATTCAATACAGCTGGGATTTCGGTAACGGAACATACAGCACACAACAAGCGCCAATCAGATTGTACACGCCAACAGCAACTACAACCTACACGGTGGCATTGGTAGCATCTTACCCAGGTGCTTGTAGCGATACAATCAGAAAAACCATCACAGTGAGCGAATCTCCAGTGAGCAACTTTACATCTAAAGACCTTGGTTTATTGAAAGTAAGCTTTACCCCAAGCAACACAACTTATAGCAAATATGAGTGGTTATTTGGTGAAGGTGGATCTTCTAATTCAGTTAGTCCTACATACCAATATACGTACACTGGAAACTTCAATGTAACATTGAAAACGACCAATGCTGCAGGTTGCTCTAATTCTATAATGAAAAAGGCAGTTGCAACAACGAGTATCAACAATGTAGCAAACAACAATGGCATTAGCATATACCCGAATCCGAACGCAGGAGGCTTCACTGTAAGCAATGCAGCAGGTAATGCAATGAAAGTTGAGATATACAATGTATTGGGTGAAAAAGTTTACACCAAAACAACCACTGAAGGTAGTTTGGCTGTTGACTTAGACAACAATGCAAAAGGTATCTACTTAGTTAAAGTAACAATCAATGGTGTTACAAGCACCAGCAAGATTACAGTTACAAACTAAAATATAGTTAATTTCAATTTCTTAAAAGCCCCAACGGTAAACGTTGGGGCTTTTGTTTTTAAGGTATTTTGCCCCTGATTGAAATGGTAGATATTGTTATTTGGCGATGTGGAATGGCAACACTTGGACTATATTGGGAAGCGGCAAAGCCCTTAGAGCAAATAATTTATTTATAACATTTGTAAGATCCGCTAAGGAATATTTATGCAGCAGGTAAATTTAAAAAAATTAATGGACTTAATTATGTAGAGGTTTGGAATTTTAGCAATTGGTCTGAACGTGAATGTGTTGATGCGCTTTCTGCTAACCACAGCATGATCTAAATTAGCACTCAACTGTTCGTGCGTAAATCCTTTGAGCTTTCGGTAGTGTTTAATCTGACTCACAAAGTTTAATAAGACATAGATAGTTGCTTCTATACATTTTCAACACAACGAACTCCAGACAATTTCCTATCAAATATTAGGATTTACATGTCCTGTATCATATTTTTGTAAGAGTTATAAAAAAGATATTGAAATGTAACAATCTACACTAAAAGTAATCATTACGCCAAAACATTACAAATTATAGCTTGATTTAGCTGTTTGGAGCAGCAAAGATTTATTTTAACTTAAACACCCTTTTAATATTAGACATAGTTAATTCAATATCATTTTAAACACTAACAAAATATTCATATGAAAAAACAAATCCTCTTACTTGTAATCCTTTCTGTATGTGGATGTGGATCTGCATCTAGCCAAATACCATCATATTTACCAAGCAATGGTTTAGTAGGTTGGTGGCCATTTAATGGCAATGCTAATGATGAGAGTGGGAATAACTTGAATCAAACTGTAATTGGACCTCAATTATCTACTGACAGATTCAATAATCAATCTGCATCATTCAGTTTTAATGGTCTAAATGATTATATGGAGAGACCACCAGCTCCTATTCTTAATTTAATTCAAGATTCTTCAACAATTAGTGCCTGGATTTTCTTACAAGACACACCAACTGCACTAGAGGGTGGGACTATATTGGCTAGAAGAGATTTTGTTGGAAATCCAAATGGCGAAAGAAATCAATTTCAGTTTTCAGTATCAGTTAATAGAGAGCTAAGTTTTTCTTTTAATAATAATACAAATTTAAATTTATATCAAGGTGATGTTTTATCTGCAGTTAATAGTGTACCAATTGGACAATGGTGTCATGTTTCAGCAACTTTTTTAAATGGGTTAATAAAATTGTATTTAAATGGCAATTTAATTACCTCAGAAAATTTAGGATACAAACAACTTCCAGTATACAATCATTGGTTAAATTTTGGAAGAGTTCATCGCAGTCAAGGTGATCCTTTTTTTGGTGAATTTAAAGGTAGAATTGATGATATTGGACTTTGGAATAGAGCTTTAAGTCCGTTAGAAATTAAGTACTTGTTTTTAAATTGTAGCAAATCAATTACTCAACAACCTGTTAATCAAGGCATGTTTAGTGGAAATGCCTTATTTACTTGTGCTTCAAATGATACATTGTTGACTTACCAGTGGCAAAGTAATTCTGGTATGGGTTGGACCAAACTAAGCGATGTCGGACAATACACAGGTTCAAACTCAGATTCTCTAAAAGTAAATAATATTAGTTCTGCAAATAACAAACAGACCTTCCGCTGCATCATTAAAGGTGATTGTATAATCGATACCACGCAAGAAGCAACACTTAGTGTATGGGGCTTAAGCATCAATGGTGCTATTCTGCCTGAATTTAAATTGTATCCTAACCCTAGCAGTGACTTTGTAACAATTAGTTATTCTCAAAACCCATACAGCATTTCAGTATACAATAGTTTAGGTCAAATGGTGTCGAGTCAAAATGCTTTAAGAGATAATTATACGATTGATCTATGCCAATGGGCTAAAGGTGTTTACTACGTTGAATTGATTGATAGTAAAAATCAAACCAATAAGTTCCAAAAATTGATTAAAAATTAGAACTACAAAAGGTATTCACCGTGTTCAATCAATAGAAATACTTGTATTCCTCATGAGCATTTTTGTGGCGTGCCATAAAAATAAGAATGATGGCCCCAAAAAGGCAGGCTGGAACGCGCATTAGCTGCTGTCAAAACTGGGCGGCGTGGCAACAAGCAATGGTTTGACTTGCAGATAAGAGCAATTCAACTTTGGACTAAAATGAAAAGCAGGAAAAGGCCTAAAATAAACCAATAAAAATCCAATAGCATGGACAGGTGAAACTGTGGTATTATATTTGAATCATGTAAACTATGCGTTACCTCTTTTTAATTACTTTAACCATAATATGTATGTCAGTGGCAAAGAAATCCAGCCAAGCGGCTGATTTCACGCTTATACGGGCAGAAAAACAAACCTTTTATGGTGGAGTGGCAGGTAGTCCGGTGGTAACTACTTATACAATGTATGCAAAGTCAAAACGTTTATTCTGGTTATCAGTTGATTCTGGATGGGCAGAAGGTAAAGCAGATCAAGCTATAATTTTATTAGATAGTGGCAAAACCTGCCAAAAAAAGAAAGTGAAAATTGGTGAAATCATTCGGTTTCAGGTTCAAATAAAAACAGCTAGCAATATTGGAGGCGGGGATAATCAATGGCAATTGCCTGGAAGTGTTGAAAGTAAATCGCCAGCACGTGTTAAAAACTCACTTTGTATTAGATACAAAAGCGTCAAGAACA